>NZ_RQGA01000003.1:0-613347 GCF_004769575.1 Leptospira perdikensis
CAATCTTTGTTCTTAGAATTTGTTTTTGAATTTTATTCAAAATTTTAATTAAGGATTTATTATTATTCAATTTAATGTCTTTTCTTAACATTTTAATATAAGTCAATTTACTAAAATCTTTAGAATCAAATTTTTTGGAATTCTCTAGAACTTTAAAATTAGAAATAAAATCTTTAATGTTTTTTAATTCTTTAATCGCTTCAAAATAGACATTTAAATTAAAATCTGTTTTATTAGAACAGTAGAAGTGATATAAAGAAAATCGAAGAAAACTGGAATTAAAATATGTTTCGACTTCCCCAATAAATATAGCTCTATCTCTGCTCGTAGAAAACTTTTCGTTACTAATTGTAAAGAATGGTTGGATATTCACCGTAGAACGAATTTTTTTTAATCTCAACAGGTTTCTAACCAAAATATCTGATATGGTAAAATGAAAGCGGTTATCTTGACCCATAAAAAAATACAAATCAATCTTAACTTTCCGAATTGTATTAAAGAATGAATTTATAGAATTTAAACGTAAAGATTCAAATATTCCTGTATAATATGCCCATACGGCTTCAAACCACAAAGGAATACTTAAATCACTAACAGAACTGTTTTTGATTTTTAATCCAAATTTGAAGATTTTTGTAATCTCTAAACTAGAAAATTGATTTGATCGAAGCCATTGGATTGCCAAAGATTTAATTCTTTTTGGCCAATTTTGTTTATTAATTATCCTTTCTAATTTATCATTTTGATTTTTAAAATTAATAGAATATGATTGTGACGGTCTTAAAACTAATTTTTCTTTCGACTGATAGTGCTTAGGGTTGATTAATTTAATATGTTGAATTAGTTCGCCACAATTTTCACAAGTACCAGCATCCGTTTCTTTTCCACATTTATAACATTCTCCAATAGCTAAAGAATCAGATATAAAGGAATCTTCTTTTTCTGAATACAATTGATAACTATCATTCATAGTTACTTTATTTGACTTTTTTAAATTTTCCAGTATAGAGTTACTCATATTGGAATGAGTTTCAGAAGATGTTCTAATGAATTGATCCATTTTAATACTCAGAAAACTAAGACTTTTATGAATACGATTCGTATAAAAATCCAAGGATTCAGTAAGAGGAACATTATTTAGGAATGATTTTTTTAAAGCATACGTATTGTTCTCGTCTGAACCTGCTATCGTAATTACCCGAGAAGACGGATATAGTTTTTCAATCACTCTACTGAATATATCGGCCGGTAAATATACACCGGCAATATGACCAAAATGTAAATCGCCATTTGCACAAGGAGGTGGCAAATAAACCACCTTTAACGATTTATTCTTTTTCATTTCTTAGAGACCCGAATACCAAACAAAACTGAGCAGAAAAATAAGTGAGTAGAATCGTAGCATTCCAAAAAGCAGAGATGATATGATTTAAGCGGATATAAGCAAGCAGCGTATCAGAAAAAATAAATAAGGTTGCTCCGATATAAAGTAAAAAATATTTTTTGTCTCTATTTGAAAAAACAGCATATCCCATAGACATCAAGGCAAAGATATATATGATTACAGGAATCACTAAACTTTTATCTACTTTAGTTATAAACAAAGTAATTGCAAAAATTCCATAAACACAAAATCCAACAATACTCGATATCGAAATCGTATTTCTGTTAAGGAATATATAAGTATATATTCCTTGGGCTACAATATATAGTATCAAACCCAAGGAAAAAAGTTTTGGGAACAACAAACAAATGTCACCAAACAAAATTAATACCAACGTTATCAAAAAGAATGAAAATTTATTATCAAATAACAAACTCTTTCTATATTTAACTAGATAACCAATTAAAATTAGTGTTGGGATAATTTTTGTAGGAATTAAATTTGATCGATCAGTTAGTATTCCATCTAATAGAATATGACCTAATACAGAAAAAAAGAATAGAATTGTCCAAATATATTTTTTCAATTACAAAACTCCTGTTTGAAAATATGTATTAATGTGTTTTTCAAAAAAAAGGATTTCTTCTTTATTAAATCCTTGTTTCAAATTCCTTTCAAAAATATGAATACCGCAATGAGCATTTCGAATAAATGCTACTGCCGGTAATATACCAAGAAAATTCAAAACTCGTTTTGTAGCTCTGAGACTTGCTGTGTTAGATTCTAAAACGAAAGAAAATATTTTATCTTTTCCTAAAGAAGAAGCAACTTTAATGATACCAAGTAATAATCGCGCTCCGATTAAACTCTTTCTATGAATACGTTTTACATAAACTCCCAACTGGCAAAATTCACTGATTTCCGGAGCTAATATAAATTCACCAATATGAGCAAATCCTCTAATTTCATTATTCAACTTTTCGATAATCAAGGATTGATTGTTAACTTTTTCTATCAGCCAATCAGGTGGATGATTAACATCTAATTTACTTTCATAGGCAACTGAAGGATTTTCATCGTCAATACATTCATTATAAATTTCAATTATCTCATTTAGGTCAGTACGATTACCAAATCTAATTTCAATATCATTCATATTAATTATAATCCTCTAAATGGAGATGGTAGAAGTTTTTCTTTGAAAAGCTAAGCTCTTTAGTTGGCCAAGAATCGATTTCAAAAATTTTATTTAGATTCATTTTTTGGAAAAATTCAACCAGTTCAAAATCATGGTCATAACAAGATATAATAAGCACTGTATAAATTTTTTCTTCTCTTAATGAATGGATAAATTCATTTAGAAATGAGAATATCACACCCTCACCAACTTTATTAACTAATTCTAAGTCGAACATAGCAGTTTTTTTAGCTATCTCTGATTTTGAAATAGGTCTTATGTTAAATTTAAAGTTTTCTACCGATTGAATCGTCATATATTTATTGTTATGCCTTCTTCAGGATTTATTTCCGTTTCGTTCCAGATTTCTTTTGATAAAGTATTAAAGTTTGCGTATTGATTTTCTAATATACTGAAAATATATTTTTTTGCTAAGGATGGAGCATATTTGAAGCCACTTCCATTCATCGGTGGTACCGAAAAAATGTTTGTACCCTTATTAAGGGAAATTAACTGATCAATTGGAAAGTTTTTATAGTGAGGATTATAGGAATCGAATCCTATTGATTTTAATTTTATACTTTTAAAAACCTTATTCGAAAAGTTGAAATTTTTATTTATTAGTTGAAATGCCAATGTATTTTCTTCGGCGCTAAGTTTCGCACAGTCCAAATGAATTTTTTTGGCTTCTATATAAGATTTGATATCAACACATAACAAAGATCGTTTAAATTGATTAATATATACAAAACTGTCTAATTTAGGACAGACATGTAGCCCTGGTTCACAATACAAATCTTTGGAATTTAATTCAAAGATTGTGATTTTTTTTGTTAAAAAACTTTTGAATAACGAACTAAACCACGGACCTATTGCGAATATTATTTTTTTAGTTTTTAACCTATGTTTATTGGATATTGAAACAGTGACAATGTTTTCAATTTTTGATTCCGCAATGGTTAAATTTTCGAAATCCTTTATATAGATTAATTTTTGTTTAATTATTTCATGATTTAATTTTCTTAAAACGTCATGAGAATCTAATTTATACCCCTCGCCAGCGTTTATTTTTGATAGCGATGAATGATTAGAAAATAAGGATTGATCTGAATTTTTATCTTCTTCCTTTTTTTCATTTATATAACTATAGACTGAAAATGCTTCTAATTTGTTTTGTAGTAAATTTTGATAAAAATTTATAGATTCGTGAATATAATTTGAATTAAAACTACCTATAAATTGTACAAATGCTTCTGATCTATAACTTGAAGAAATTTTTTTAAAATTTCGTTTTCCGATTAAACAAACTTTAATTTTGTTTTTGGCCGCGAAATGTGCCATTAACTTTCCAAATAATCCATCACCGATGATTATTAGATCAAAATCCATCCTATGTTTGTTTCCACCAAATTGAAAACAGAATACATTCTTCTGTTTCATTATTTGTGAATTCATGAAACTCGTGGGGATCAGTGTAAATCATATCACCATTATTAAGAACCAAAGTTTGATTATTGATAGATGCACTTAAACGTGATCCTTGAAATAATATAAATATTTCTGATTCGTCGTGGTTGTGTTTTTTTATAGTCTCACCACATGATATTTTAGTAATTGCCATCTCAAATGGGGCCTGGTTTAACTCTGAAAAAAGATTATTAATTCTTGTTGCCCATACACCATAATCTTTTTCGAAAAGATATTCTTTTGATTTTAATTTCATTTACTGATTACTTCTTTTAACATTAAACTTTTTGCAATGATATTGGCTCTATTGGCTATTACGCTGATAAGCGAATCTGATATTCCATGGCTACTCTCGGAATACCCTTGTAAAAATATTTTTGAATTCGATGGAACATTGAATTTTACAGAGTAATCGCGATTTAATTCAATTTCACCATTATTCTTTTGTTCTAATAAATCATTAAATCCGATGAAGTATTTATTTTTTATGAAAACTTGGTCATAACCAGTTGATAATATAATATAATCAACTTCTTCGATTTTGTTATTTCCTGTTAGTTTATCTTTATATGTTAGATTTATTTTATTATCACGTGTCCTTTCCACTTTTTCTATTTCAGTCATTGAAAGGATAGTTGCTTTATCACTCTTTTCAATATGACGCATATGATATAATTTTGTATAAATTTCTTCTATTAAATCGGAATCAACGACAGAATAATTTGTATTAGAAAGATTATTTAAAATTTCTTTCTGATAGTTTTTTTCTAACTGAAAGAATATATCAACAAATTCAGGGTTAAACACTTGGTTTCGAAAAGGAGAGGAATCAGACGGATTATAACCATATCCTCTAATAAAATTATACAATTTTACATTTGAACCCATGTTCTCGATGAGATGGTTAAAAATTTCGGCTGCACTTTGACCAGCACCGACGATTGCCACTTTGCAAATTCCATCTTTTTCTTGTTTTGTTTTTTCGAATAAATCTGTAGAAGTAAATTTATCAGAATGTATAATTGATACACCATCATATTCATGGGAAAAAATTTCTGGTATTTTGGGACTTCTTCCAGATGCCAGAATAATATTCTTTGCATCTACATTAAATTCTTCATTATCAATTATATAATTAACATTAAAATATTGAATTTCTCCAGATTTGACCACTGGATTAATTTGTTTGATATAGGAATTATAAATAACATAATCAGAGAATTTATTGGCGGCCCAAGTCAAATAATCATTAAATTCAAACCTTGACGGACAACTAATATTAAGATTGATAAAGTCTAATAACCTTCCGTTTTCATTCAGATAGTTTATGAATGTAAATTTGCTACACGGATTGATAAGTGTTACTAAATCTTTGAGAAAATGGATTTGTAAATTTGTGTTTGGAAGCAACAAGCCAGGTTGCCAAACAAAAGATTTCTTTTTCTCAATGAACTTTACTTTTTTGTTTTCAAATACATTTAATTCATGCATTTGAATAGCCAAAGCTAAATTAGATGGGCCGAAGCCTATACCTAGTATGTCTAACATGATTTAAATCTAAATTCTTTAATTTAGATTTAGAAAAGATTTGGTATATAACAAGAAATAAAGAAACAAGAGCAGCAAAACTCCAGTTAAACTGGCAAGAGAGATAAACGTATTTTTTAAATTTAGCATATTAATTTTCATCCAAATCAATAACTAACAATAATTATCTGTTAGTTTATTAATTATTCTTGATACTAGGTTTTTTATGACCTAATTTGTCAATTTTTTTTTGTATAAGTCTTCCCGATCGCTTCATTCACTGATTTTAAAGATGAATACTATACTTTAAATTAACAAAGTTTTGACTTTAATTTATATAGATTATCTTATTTTGGTATATACCAAAGTTTTAAATCGTTAAATATAATAGTTTCTAGGAAGAAATTGGGAATCGGAAAGATTCAAATTACCTATTAGCCAACATTAGTCGACAAAAAGAAAGAAGTTCCTGAATTCATTTTTGCTTTTTTAAGGACAATCTGTACTTTAGGAGAGATTGGAAATTTAATTTATCGGTATTCCTAAACTCTTTAGATTTTGATTTGAATCGACTGGTTCTATTTCTGCTCGCAAATTTCTGCCTTTTATCCCTAGAGAAAGAGGATTTTTAGGGTTTGGGAATTGATTTCGAGATCTGGACAGAGTTTTAGTCAAAGGTTCTAACAATGTAAAAATTTGTATATGCCCTCTAACTTCCGATAAACGAAGGGCATTCCAACCATCCACAGTAAAATCTGTATTTACTTGATAAGAAATGAGTGCTTTCACTGCATCAGTACGTCCAAAATAAGCAGCATACAACAAAGCAGACCAGCCTTCGTACATTGCATTTGGATCTGCGCCTTGATTTAACAGGGAAATCGCTTCCTTTTCATTTCCCTCATAAATGGCAGTTATCAAAGGTTTGCCAAGCGCAGGATTGATTTTTACTTTATCCGGTTGGGGTATAGAGGCTTCGGTAGGTGCAACTATATTGGTTTCGTTTTTTAATGAGGATACCAAAACAATCTCCAATTGATCAGCCAAACCAGTTATATCATTGACCCAACCAAATCTGCCATCCGGCAAATGAAAAAAACGAGCGGCCGATCGAAAATAGAGTCCATTACCAGGACCAAAACTTTCTGGTTTAGAAATGATAGTCCCATCTTTTTGAATGATACATGCTTCCAAACCCATCTTTGAAATTTTTGGAAACCATTTATCTTTGTCGTTACCGTCATCTGTCATCCACATAAGAAACAAATATTCTTTTCCAAACGGAACAATTCTTGGGATTCTTTCTCTTTGTTTACTAGTATTTGTTAAATAAATAGGTTTAGAAAGTATCCCATTACTTTTAATCAATAAACCAATGTCGTAGGATGACCGGTCAATATTAGAATCAAAAGTAATCCAAGTTTGCCCATCCCGTGAATATAAGTCTCCGGTGGATATAGGTACATATTGGTAAGTTTCATTAGGTCCAGCTTTCGGAACAACAATTGGTAACTCACGTTTCCGCAACGGAAAACTATCAACAACTAAACCTCTTGGATAAGCATCTCCAACAGTTACCATTACTAATTGGTTTCCATCGTTAATAAACCTTGGTCGAAAACTATGGCTCACATTCCAGGTAAAACCTTCTGGTGATTTACCATCAGATTTTAAAATTCGTTTGCCGCCATGATCAAATAAAGCCAGATATTCGCTTTGGTGGGTGACCCCATCATCCCACTTTCGATAGGTTGAAAAGTAAGTCGCATAATTATTGTCAGCTGTTTTTATTAAAGTTAGAGTCCCGAATACTGTGTCGATACCCTGATCGCCAACCTTTTTATACTCTTTTGTACCCACTATTTTAGTACTGAAGATTAAATCACCAGAAGTTGTGTATTGGTTGATATAAGCAGAATGAAAATTTTTAGATTCAGAATTTCTTTTTTTCTCAATATCGAATGCGGATAATAGAACAGTTAAACCATTGGAATCTGCGATGGTATCTTCAATTCGAAAGTTTTTCAGACTTACCAACTCTCTTAATATTTTAAAATTTGAGTTTAGACTTACTATTCTTCCATTGGAATCACCATCATTGTATGCTAGAAAATAATTATCTGAATTTATATAAACTAACTTGGGTGCCGGTATTCCATCTGACATCGCATTCGTATAAGAAGTGGGTGCAGCGGTAAAATAAGAATGGTCTGAAGGTATTTTTACCGAAATTCGTTCGGTTCTTTCGGCGATTTTCTTAAGATTCAAATTGAAATCAGAATCAGCAGAAAGAAAAAAGAATGGAAAGAGTAAAAGATAGATAGAGACGAATACAATATTTTTTAGAATACTGATATTTTTAAGATTACAACTCACATTCATTCTTTTTTTCATTGCAGAATTTTGGGAGTTTCATTAAAGAAAAACAAGAAAGAAATTTCTAACGAGGATGATTTGAATTCGTTAACTGAATGATGTTCAAGGCGAGTGATCCGGCAAAATCATGACGGATCAGGATAGAACGATTTTTAAATAATAGACCCCACAAAAGTGGGGCCTTTGTTTCCTTAAAACTTATAGCCCATTGACATCGAAAATGAAACCCCTTCTCGATAGGATCGGAATAGTTTCTCTTCATTGAGTAATTCATCTTTAACATAAATTCTAAATCTTTGATCTGTTACGTTCTTTGCCGCAAATTTAAAATCCAGTTTATCATCCATTTTGTGTGAGAACACAATGTCAGTTAATCCAACTCCGCGTTCATAAGCATCAGGAGTTCCGTTTGCCCCAACAACAAAGATTCGGTCGCCAAAGTAGTTATAGTATAAACCTATCGTAGTTGTCTTTAGTTTGTTCAAATATACATCAAACTTCAAATTTGCTACAAAATCAGACTGACCTTGTAACGGTCTGCGAATGTTTGTTGGATCATAAGAAAAACTTCTATCAATAGGATCTAACAAACCAGCCTTTGAAATAGCAAACTGCTCCCAAGAGACAACATTTACGAGAGATTTGATAAAAAACACGTTAGTTTCAAATCGAAATCGATCAAAAAATTCTCTTCGGAAATCTAGTTCCACACCGCGAATAGTTGCGCGACTTGCATTTGCGTAAGTAAAGAAAGGTGATATCTGCCCCGCAACTGGTTGTCCAATCAACTCAATTGGATTGGAAAGATCTTTATGAAATACACCGGCACCAACATAGTTTGCTCCACCCATAAAGTATTCATATCGAAAGTCAAAGTTATGGATGTAAGTCCTTTGAAGGTTTGGATTTCCTCGAATTCGATCTCCACCAAAATATGGCGTGAACGCAAAAGGAGACATTTCACGAAAATCTGGTCTAGTCAGCGTTTGTGTATATCCAAATCGTAAATTTTGGTCCTGAAGAAATTCATAAACGAAATTCACACTTGGTAGGACGTCCTTTGTTCTAATTTCACCAACACCGTTGTTGTCAGCAGAACAAATGTTATTCTTTACTAATAGGATTCTTTCTCCTTCTGAACCTGTATCACAACCATAACCAGGTCGTCTAACATCGAATTGTTCTTTTAGGACAAATGTTTTTACTTTTTGGTAAGAATCCTCATAGCGAGCTCCACCAATGAATCGAAATTTTGGAAATAATGGAACATCAAATTGAGTAAAGTATGAATGTAACTTTTGATATGCATCATAAGCATTTGGTTCTACTTGTCTTTCTGAAAAAGTTCTATTTGCAAGACCTGTACTATTCGTTCGTAAGAATTCTAAAGGATTATAAACGATTTCCCCAGGTACAGGATATAAGTCACTCGTAGTTGATCCTATATTTGATTTGGATCCAAATTCTCGAAAGGTAAATGATTTGAAGCGATCCAAAGCGGAACCACCAAATTTAAATGAAGACTTAAGTCCGTTCCATTGGTCAAAAGGAACTTCATAAGCAACACTAAAACTTCGAACAGTATCATTCGATGTGGAGTAAAACCTTGAACCATCAGGGTTATTCCCTAACCTAGTTGGAACAGTAGTTACCGGACTTGTTTGAGGTCGGCGCCATACTTGTTGTGTTAAGTTCGGCTCATCTCGTTTAGCTTCTCCATAGTTCACTTGCCAATCAAGTGTATGTGGCCTACTCAAAGAACCTAAGTTAACAGCATGTTTTCCCCCAAAACTGGAGTTAAACAACTGTCTACTAATGAAGTCATTGGTTTGAGAGAAAAATTGAAAATTATCAATGTTATTGGTTCCGACTGATTCTCGAACTGATTTTTCTGAAGAAACTGAATAAAAATTCTTTAAGAAGAATTGTTGGCCACTCATTGGTTCATAAGCAAAGTTTAAATTGTTTCCGAACAAACGGTCTTCAACATAGATATCTGCATCTTGTGTCTGCAATGGTGATACAGTAGTTAAATCTTTAACGGATAAAGAAACAGGATTTCCTGGAATGTATCTTATATCTTTTTGACGTCTAAAACGATAGTCTACTGAATGAGTAGTACCAAATATAACACCTAATCTCTGTCCTGATTCCGTTAACTTAAAAGTATTTCCAACAGTTAAGTTAAAGTTTTTGTCATACGGCGCTTTCGTAGTGTCTGGTGTCCATTGTGAAGGAAAAGAAGTAGCACCGATATTGATCAACGTAGGATTAATACCACCAAAACGACTTCCTGGTTCAAAAGGTAAAAAATCCGGAACTGCTTTTACCGCAGAAGGAAGTTCTTGGTTAGAAGTTGGCCTTCCCAAAAAATCTCCACCTTCAAATGTCTGCCATTTCTTCCGAGTTGTATTTCCGTTATAACCGACTCCGAATCCAACTTTCATAGTAAATTCATCTGGATATTCTTTAGTTTCAATTTTAACAAGTCCACCAGAGAATTCTGCAGACTCTTCCGGTACGAAAGTTTTTATTACTCGGATATTCTTGATTAAATTTGCTGGGAACAAATCCAACGGTACAACCCTTTTGTCAGGTTCTGTAGAAGGTATATACGCATCATTCAAATAGGTAGAGGAATATCTTTCACCCAAACCTCGAACAAACACATACTTACCACCAATCAATGTAATCCCCGTGACCCTTTTGATCACATCACCAGCAGATGAATCTGGTGATTTTTTAATCGATTCTGCACCAATTGCATCGGATACTGTTGCCGATTTTTTCTGTACTTGAAGTAATGAAGCGTCCGATTCATTGATCGCTCGATCTTTAACTTCTACGGTTTGTAACACTTGAGCACCAAATGTTACATTCATTTGACTGGGTTTTCCGGCCCCTACAACGATCGTTCTATTTTGAGGACCGTAACCATACATTTGGTATTCAACTTGATAAGTACCTGGAGGAAGTTCGAGAGTATACTTTCCGTCAAAGTCAGTCTTTGCAAATTTTTTCTCTGATCGAACAACGATTGTAGCACCAAATACTGGCTCTCCGTTTTCTGAATCAATGATAGTTCCTCGAATTGAGCCATTACTTTGAGCAAAAAGGCCAATAGAAGTAAATAGAATCAGAGTAGGCAGAATGATTATCTTCTTTATTAAGTTCATAAATTCCTTCAGAGCCAAGCTTATAGAATTTACTGATACGTAAATGAAAAGGGATTTGAATTGAGTTACGTTTACGTGAACTAATTATTACAAAACGATTACATCATTAGGGGCCTAAAACGCCAATTTTATAACCTGAATTTGTTTGAAAGATCATTTTGATTTGCTGGATAACGACTAACTTTCCTTCAACCTTCAATTGAATACTCTTGGGTTTATATCCCATAAGACTTCCATATTGTCTTGGTTTTTCCCATACGATTGAATTGATCTGGAATGTTTTTCCTAACAATATTTTTGAGAGTTCAGTGAGTGCCATTGTTTCTCTTTCTTCTAACATTTTCTTGTATTCGAAAAGAGGAGTTGTATCCAACATTGTGCCCGATCCTTTGATATTTGGAAATAAAACTGAAAGTTTTTCATTCCAAGTCACATAATGTTTTTCTGGCTTTCCAAACTTAGATATTTCTTGTAGGAAATTTGAAACGGCGAGTTCTTTTGTTTTTGAAGATTGCTCCCAATCTTTTGGATTAGCTTTGTAACCTTCTATAAGTTTGTGATCTTTTTGGATTTGAGAAATAACTTTTTGGTTTTCTTTCTCCATCTCCGCGCGCCAATCATCACGTTCGCAAAAACTAAAAAATAAAAGAAGTATATATAAAGGAAAATGTTTCATATAATACTTAGTGACCCATTGGGTCACTAAGTAAAGTTTTAATCAACTATCTTGCTCGATAAACAGTCCAGCTCTTAAACCAATCAGTAGTAGCACCACCAATGTAAGTTCCGGAAAGTGACGAGATTGTTTTATAATCTGGTTTCGAATCTCCAAAACCACAATTCGCTGTTGATCCATCAGATGTGATTGGGGTAGCAGAAATTGTAGTAGAACCAGTAGGCGTGATCGCCGTAGTTTTTCCTGTTTCATAGGCTAGATTAGAAATCGTACCCGTTACTGCTGGAAAAGTTCCCGTTGTTGAAGTACTTACGGCCGCTGCATCAGCAAATCCATAAATGATCGCTCGGTTGATTGTTCCGGCAAATCCTTCACGAAGTCTCATTCCTTGACCTGCAGGGATATTTGCTCCAATTAAAGTAACGTTTGTGATGGTTGGATTTGTACATCTGTTTAAAGATCCAGAAGCACAAGATGAACCAGCACCACTTGTTGCATCAGTTCCATCCATTTCAAAACCATGTGGATCTGTTGAAAAAGAACCACCGCAGGAAGAAGGATACTTATGACCAATTAAATTTGTCATTGTTCCAGTAAACGCTTCATCCAAGTCAAAGTCATCGTCTAGTCCACCAGTTGCTAGAAGATTAGACCAAGTTCCTGAACCTCCCCATGCTTCAAATCCATCATCAAGACCTCTATGAACTTGCACGTGGCTCAATACTGATTTAGATGCGTAGATCGAAAGGTTATTTAATTCGTCACCTGGCGCAACTTCGTTTCCTGCAAATTCAACAATGTTGTATGATAAGTTTAAGTTTTCAACATCTGAACCAAGTGCTCCACCATAACCTTGAGGAGTTGTACCTTCAGTGTTAGATGCACGTGATGCACCACTAGTTCCAATTACAACAATACCACCCCAATCGCCAGGAAAACGAGAACCGAGTGCACTTGCTGAAGACCAACAAATTGGATCAGCTGCGGTTCCATTGGCAACTAACTTGGATCCTTGTTTAAAGAAAATAGAAGATCCTCTTTGGCCAAAAATTGCCGTACCAGGAGTTACAGTAATCGTTGCACCTGTTTCTACAAACACGGTACCTTGTAATAAGATTCCACCAGACCACGTCTCTGATCCAGAAATGGAACCAGATTTAATTACTGGACCACCCAAAAGACGATTACCATCGCAAACATTTTCTCCGATAGTCGGGCTCACGATAGGATACTCACCCTTAACAAAAATGTTCACTGATTTTATAGTTACAGAATAACCAGCTGCGGTTACAGGGAATGCTCCCACATTAGTTCTGTTAGTTAGATCAATATTAACACCAAGTGCACCATCACCTAATGAGTTAGTGAAAGCACTTCCAGCAAGAGCTGTAACAGTTGAACAAGAAGTTGTATTATCTGCACCTACTGCTTCTACAGCGGATAAAGTGAGATTCCCTGTTAGTGAGTTTAATCGAAAACTTAATACGAATTCACCGTCAAGAGCGCCTGCTCCCGCTGCAGCTACGTATGAGTTTGTTTGACAGGTAGTAAAGTCAGAAAGTGCTGATTGCCCACTTGATAAGATTCCGCTTGTGTCAGAAACAGTAACTTTTCCGTCTTTTATCGGTAGTCCACCAGAAGTTTTCAAAGTTCCTGTTAACACCACCGTATACTCTGGTTGGTTTAACAAAAATGCCAAACCAGCGAAGAGAAGTGAGTTATCATCCTTCTTCTTTTCACAATTCACCGCAGTTAAGCCCATCATTGCTATGATAGCCAAAACTAGGCTTTTATTGATAAATTTTTTCATTTTAAATCCTCTTTCGAAAAACTCGAATTTGTTTGGCTAGCGGGTCTTCCCGAAAGGGGTTCGTAAAAATTCTCCCTCTAGCTACAGGAAACTATGTTCTTTATTTGTTACAAGGGAATGACAAGCCGGTGAAGGTTGTATGAAGGTTTGGTTAAAGGAGGATTAACGTTTGATTCGTTGTAAGATTTTTACGAGGTTACTTTTGATTCGGCGGATTTGGTCAGGAGTTAGTTGGAGGTCTCCTTTTTCAGCTTTTTCAATAACAAGTTCTGCTTTTGTAATAAAGGTAACTGCTTCTTCATCAATTGCTTCTTTTGATTTTTGTTTTTCTCGGTAGGCATCTAAAACCTTTTGTACGTCCAAAAGTTCTTTAGAAATCCCACCGATCGTTATGTTCAGTTCAACTATGTTTTCATCCATTGTAGATTAATATTCGATACTATAATTGTTAACTTAAACGTTCTTGTTGTTATTGATATAAAACATCTATAAATTTCTTTTTTGCATCCAAATGTTCTTTGAATGTCGCAGAAAAATAATGAGAACCATCTGGTTTTAATAAAAAGAATAACTTATCTGATTTTACTGGTTTGAAAGACGCTTCTAAGGCCGGTAAACCAGGATTAGAAATAGGTCCCGGTGGCCATCCGCCATTGATGTATGTATTGTATGGAGATACAATTTTTAGATCGGATTCAAAGAGTCTTTTTTTGGGTTTATCAAATAAATATTGGATGGTCGCACAAGATTCCAAATTAATATTTTTTTCAATCCGAGTGAGAAAAACACCTGCCATCATTGGCCTTTCTTCTTTTCTTACAGCTTCTCTCTCTACAATTGATGCAAGAACCACACGAAAATGTAGGTCGGCCGGTTTGATGTCTTTTGCCTCTGGAATGGATTCTAGTTTTTTATAGAATCGTTTGATCATCATCTCTGTGATTCTTTCCAAAGGATAATTCAAAGGAACTGAATAAGTTTCAGGAAATAAATATCCCTCTAATGTTTTTGCTGGAATATTGTATTTTGTAAGTAATGCCTGGCTTTGAGCCACTTTCAAAAATTCTTCTCTGGAGATGGCGAGTTTTTTGGAAACCAACAAGTCTCCAATCTGACGATTGTTATATCCTTCTGGAACAGTAAAATTAACTAGTTTCACTTTACCTGAGATGATGACATCTAGAATTTTACGTGAACTCATTCCGTCATTGATGTCATAAACACCTTGTTTGATTTTATTTCCGGCCCTAGTAAACTTCATTAAATAATTGAAGTATACGGACGATTTAATCATTCCTGCAGCAGCTAACTCTCTTACTACACTCGAAGATGGTTCTCCTGAATCGATGATGAGTTCATATTTATTTTGACCATCGCCCACTGCCCCACCTTTGATTTCGTCGACAACGAAAAATCCAATTAAGGCCAAAACCAGCAGTAAAGAAACACCAAGTCCTGATAGAATCAGGTATTTTTTAAGTTTCGAGTTCATTCCATCCCCATTCTCTTTGTTATATCGACAATTACCAAATCTTTTTTAGGGTCTTACGACCGGTTCCATTTCCAATCGAACAGAAAATTTTTCAAATACACTCCGTCTGACCGATTCGGCCATTTCCAGTAGTGCAGCTGTTGTTCCTGCTATATTGATTAGACCCAAACAATGGTTCTCTGAGATACCCACCCCACCCGGATATTTCGTTCCTTTTTGAATTCCTGAGTTTTCAATAAGCCACGCTGCAGAAATTTTTTTAAATCCCGGTGATTCCGGATATACCGGCGGGTTTTCAAAACCAAGATCTTCTGCGGTTTTCAAAAATTGTCCGGTTTCCTCATCCGATAAAATGGGGTTAGTAAAAAAAGATCCCGCAGAACGAGTGTTTGGATCATTTTCATCCAACACCATAGACTTTTTCTTTCTCAGTTGAATCACTAAACTTCTCAGGGTTTCCATTTGGAAACTGCGAAGTTCCAGACCAGATATCTCTTTCGAGAGATTTTCAGATTTGTATTTTTCCCATGCTTTTTGTACTTCTGGGTAACGCAAACTGGGTGCAGCTATTTTTGACAATTGAAATGTAACAGAAATTACAATATAGTCTTGGTAAATTCCCGATTTAAACTCACTATTTCGATAACGAAACTTACAATCTTCATTGGAAATAATTATAATTTCACCAGACGGTTTCATACATTCCACTTTTAAAATAGAATCTTTTACCTCTTGGCCATAAGCACCAATATTTTGAATGGGAGATGCACCTACAGAACCAGGAATTCCGGAAAGGCACTCAATTCCAGCTAATCCTTGTTTTACTGCATATTCAACAAAATGATCCCAAGGTACGCCTGCCCCAACTTGAAAAATTGTATGGTTGTCATCAGTATCTAAACAACGAATACCTGGAATTTGTATTTGAAGGACAACTCCCGGAAATCCAGAATCTCTGAATATGGTATTGGAGCCGCCACCCAAAATCACAAAGGATATGTTTTCAGTTTTGCAGAATGTAAGTGCCTTTCTGAGATCTTCTGTGGTCTTTATAGAAATTAAAAATTTTGCTTCACCACCCAGACGAAACGTCGTAAGCGGAGCCAAGGGAATACTATTTTGGACAAGCATAGTTCCAATAAAAAGTTTCCGCAAAAATCGTAAGTAAGAAAATCAGTCTTATGAGTCATTCTAATCCCAAAGTTTACGAATATTCTGGATGTAGCACCTGTCGCAATGCCCTCAAATATTTGAAATCCAAAAAAGTAGATTTCAAACAAATTCCAATCCGGGAAACCCCGCCAACGGTGACAGAGTTAAAAAAAGCAAAACAATACTTAGGTGATATCAAAAGACTATTTAATACCTCAGGAAAAGATTATCGAGAAGGAAATTGGAAGGAAAAATTAGGGACCCTATCGGAAGAACAAATTTATAAAGAACTTTCTGCTAACGGAAATTTGGTCAAACGACCTTTTGTTGTAGGAGAAGGTTGGTTTTTAGTCGGGTTTAAGGAAGAAGAGTGGAAGGGGAAATTGGGATAGTTTACGCGTGAATATGGATATCCCCGCCCTGATTAGGGAGGGGAACTAGACCCGCCTCCCAATGATTTCCTTTTATCACAAACCTATGATTCTCTCTACAAAGATTCATTTTCTCTGTAAAATTTTCTAAAAGAGTTCATATTTGCTCTCGAATTACATCTACTTCTACTTTGAGTTTGTGTTTGCCACCACCAAACAAAATTCCCTTTAAAGGAGAAACATCAGCATAGTCGCGGCCAACAGCCGTGATTATATACTCTTCAGTGATGACCTTTCCATTTGTTGGATCAAAATCCATCCAACCAAATGTAGGACAATAAACAGAAACCCATGCATGTGTGGCATCGCTTCCTTGTAATTTTCCTGTTCCAGGAGGAGGTAATGTTTCTAAGTATCCACTCACATAACGAGTCGGAATCTTTAATGAACGTAAGGCGGCAATCATTAGATGCGAAAAATCCTGGCACACACCTTTTTTTTCATTTAGAACTTGATCAATAGGAGTATTGATACTGGTGGCTTTGGGATCATATTGGAATGTTTGATAAATATAACTCGTCATCTCCAATGCGGCGGCATAAACAGGTTTCCCATTCGTAAAAAACATTCGTGCAAATTCTGAATAACTATCTTTTGCTGCAATGAATGAAGAAGGTTGAATATATTCGATTGATAATAAATCAGCATCTAACGTTGATTCATGAATGAGTGAATATATTTCCTCCCAAGGTGTTGATTTATATAAATCTAAACCCGAAGCTTGGTGCGTTCGCACCGTTGATTCCACAACAACCTCTAAAGACCGATGCGGATCCTCAACTGAAAATAGAAATACTTGATTTCCAAAATAATCACGCCTAAAAGAAGAAACAACTGGTTTCGGATTTACTGTTACATGAGTTCTAAAACAATCTTGATGTGGTGAAGTCAAAGGATACATATGGGCCATGTTATGACAATAGGCAACGGTATCATCATAACTGTATCTAGTTTTATGAATTACCTTAAAATCAGCCATTACCATCACCGATCCTTGTTTGTTCTTCGGTATAGTTAAAGTATCTTGATGCTAATGCATCGGATAAATTTTTCAAATGGTTATGTAATTCTTCTAACCAAATAGAAACAGATTCTAACGGATTTTCCGATTCAAAGAAGATGGATATATCTTTCATTTTGAAGTGGGTATAAAGTTGTAACGCAGCTCGGTCTTCTGAATACACAACTTTCTCATTTTTTCCAGGTAAAAACTTAATGTCTGAATTGATTTGTTCTAACTGATATGCAAATGATCTAGGATTTGAAGTATCAAACAACAAAATATCTAATACAGATTCTTGATCAATTTTTCCACTATAACGTCTATTATAAGTTAAACGAATGTCGTTAATACGTAAAAAAGTTTCAAAAGATGCTTTATCTTTAAAACTGTCCCAACGAATCATTCCTTGTAACATCAAAATCATATTAATAGATCTTTCAATTCGACGTCCCAAGTTAAGGAAATACCAACCTGCTTCCCGACTCATATTTTCAAAAGATAAACCTGTGAGCGAAGAAAGGTTCACAACGATCTTTTGTAAAAAGTCAATAATCTGATCATAGGATTCAATTTGATGATTGGATTGATCTTCTAAATGAAGGAGAATTTTTTTCATATCATCGGAAAGCCGGTCTCGAACCGATTTAGATGCAATCACCAAACTTCGTAAGTGAAAGGCCAAACTTCCGACAACTCCACGATCCGAAGTCAATCGTTGTAATTCAGAAAATGGATTCAAAAACAACTCGCTCGCATCATCCCCTAAAAATCCTGGATAACTATTAGTTACATGCGTTACTAGTTTTAATGCATTTTCCAAGGACTCTCTTTCGTAACCATCTTCAACTTGCAAAACCTTATATGTTGCCTCACGTATCACTCTTGTTTGATTTTCGGATCTTTCCAAATACCGAGCTAACCAAAATAGATTGTCCGCGACACGACTCGGAACACCTGAACTTTTTCTGGAAATTAAAACTTGGTCTGACTTAGTAACAAGTAAGGATTCTTCTTTTTGTGTTTCGGTTGCAAGAACCCAAAGGTCTTTACTCCAAGCACCTCTTTGGCTCGTAATGAAAAAATCATCTAAAGAAGGAGAGACTCTCACCAACCCGCCGGCCATTGTCTGATAACCGGAACCTGAAGAAGAAACAAAAGTTCTCATAATCGCTCGGCCAGGTCGAAACCCATTTTCACCTAACACTGGAACCGTGGCTGAAGCGATCATCTCCTGAGCAATAAAACGATTTGGTGATGATTTTAATTTTTGTAAAAACGAATCCTTTCTGTCTCCACTCAATTCAATAAAGGTAACAGGTTTTTCTTCATCTGTGCGTGATACTGTTTTAAAAACATATTTTTCTGGATTTTGTAATACCAACTGAAAATGTTCTTTTGTTCCCATCCAATAGGTGGGAGCCATAGGAAGAATTAAATCTTCTCCTAAATAAAAACGGCATAGATCAGAATAAAACGGCAATAGCGCACGGTTTTCTAAAAACCCAGTTCCTATGGGATTGGCAATTTTTACATACCCCGAACGAACCGATTCTAAAAGTCCAGGAACTCCTAAAAGGGAATCCCCCCTTAGTTCCAATGGATCCATAAAATCATCATCGACCCTTCTTAGAATCAAATCAATTTGTTGCAAACCTTCCACGGTTTTCATATAGACTTTGTTTTTTCTAACAGTTAGGTCTTCCCCTTGGACAAGAGTATAACCTAAATAACCAGCCAAATAAGCATGTTCAAAATACGTTTCATTAGATGGTCCAGGAGTCAGAAGAACAATCACCGGCTCACGACCAGTAACGCCTGCAAGTTGAACTAATGATTTACGAAGTGACCTAAAATAAACGGCAACGCGGTGAACCATCGCATCTCGATACATACTTGGAAAAATTCGAGATAATACAATTCGGTTCTCTAAAGAATAACCGGAACCTGAGGGAGCTTGAACTCTATCATTTAAAACATAAAAATTGCCATCGGCAGCACGAATCAAATCGCATACAAAAAATAAAAGAGCTGGGTTTTTAGTAAGGAAGTGATTGGAATCATACATTCCATCACAAGCACGCAAAAAAGAAGTTTCATTAAAAAGAATTTCGGGAGGAATTTTTTTTTCGTATAACAGTCGTCTTTTGGAGTAAACATCTCTGACAAGAGCATCTAACAAATCGGCTCGTTGATTTAACCCTCTTTCTAAAACACGCCACTCTTCACTTTCCATAACCAAAGGAAACAAATCCAAATCCCAAGGTCTTTCCTTCGCTTCTGGTGAGTCCGATTGGTATAAATTGTAAGTAACACCGTTTTCTCTGAGAATTCGATCCGTATCACGCCGACGATTGACAAGTTCTGCGGGCCCGAGTTCTTGGAAAGATTTGACTAAGAACTTATATTTGTTCCGAATTTGACCTTCCCCATCATAAAGTTCATCATAAACGCCTGGAATCGTTTTGTAATTTCCGATTAAATGATAAGGATCTTGAGTCATCATCTATTTGAATGTAACCATCCTAAGATCCAATGTTGATGGGAAGGCTTTATTTTCCAATCGGATCGGTGGTAAACTTTTTCCCATCTTGTGACCATGAGTCCAAAAACGCGAAATCCGTCTAGATTCGGCTTCATATCCATTGATAGGAATGGTTTGGTACGACAATCCACCTGGATGGGACACATGATACGTACATCCTCCGAGTGCTCTATGATTCCAAGTATCGTAAACATCGAACACTAAAGATTGTTGCGCAGGGATTTGCGGATGTAAAGTAAAAACGGGTGTCCATGCTTTGAACCTTACGCCAGCAACATATTCATTCTGAACAGACGTGGCTTGCAGTGGAACTTCGTATCCGTTGCAACTCAAACGGTATCTTTCTGGATGAAACCCTTTTATTTTCACTTGAACTCGTTCTGTAGCAGAGTCTACTCCTCTCGAAGTTCCTTGCGTTGTATTTTCTTCACCAAGTACGTTCCAAGGTTCCAAAGCCATTCGTAATTCAATTTCCATTCCATCCAAATAACAAATTCCATATTGAGGAAATCGAAATTCAAAAAATGGATCAAAGTCTTTTGATAAAAATCCAAATCCACTATTTTGTAAATCTTGGATTACTTCTTTAAAGTCGCGATACACAAAGTAAGGCAACATAAAACGATCATGTAACTCTGTATTCCAATTGATCGGACTTCCATAATATGGATCTTCCCAAAACCGACAAATGATCGCCATCATGAATGCTTGTTGTATGACACTCATTTGGTAATGAGGAGGCATTTCAAACGCACGCATTTCGATAAGCCCCAAACGTCCTGTAGGTGATCCCGGATCAAAAAGTTTATCAATGGAAATTTCTGTTCGGTGAGTATTTCCCGTAATATCAATTAAGATGTTTCTTAAAACTCGATCCAACATCCAAGGCGGTGTATGTCTGTTAGAATCGATTTGTTGAAAGGCAATTTTTAATTCATGTAAGGAATCATTTCTAGCTTCATCAATTCTTGGTGATTGAGAAGTTGGCCCAATGAACATTCCAGAAAACAAATAAGAGAGTCCTGGATGATTTTGCCAATACGCCACCAAACTTCGTAAAAGCGAAGGTTTTCTTAAAAATGGACTATCACCAACAGATGCACCACCGAGAGTGATATGATTTCCACCACCAGTGCCGGAATGACGACCATCGATCAAAAATTTTTCTGCAGTCAATCGTAGTTGCGTGGCTTCTTCATATAGAACTTGCGTTTTTTCTACAATCTCTCCAAAAGAAGAAGATGGATGAAAATTGACCTCAATCACTCCAGGATCCGGTGTGATTTTAAAACGATTCAACCTAGGATCATGAGGAGCTTCATAACCTTCTAATACAATCGGTATATCTGTTTCTAAAGCTGTTTGTTCGATTGCATAAATGAGCCGGAGCCAACCTTCTAATGATTGGATTGGTGGCAAAAACACTCGAATGTTTCCATTTCTAGGTTCCACACAAAGAGCTGTCCTTGTATGAATTCCACCAATAGAATAACTAACATTTGTTGATGAAAAAGGAGACTGACCCAATTCCTTTGCTTTAGGTAAGGAGGGTTTGGGTGTCGACGGATCTTCTGGATAAGGATAATATGATTTTCCACCAAGTGAATGTAAGGGAAGCCTGAGCCCAATGGGAGAATCACCAGGAATTAAAAACATTTTCCCTCGGCGAAAACTCCATTCATCGGATATCCATGATGACTTGAAAACATCATAATCCAGTGGGATTGTATAACCGACTTCGCGATGGATTCCAGAATCAATCACTCTCAAAATACGTTCCCGTTCCATTTTATCGTAAGTGTTCAATCCATCTAACATCAATTCGGTTTCTGTTGGTAGATTTGCTTCTTGCCAAAGATAATACAAATTATCTTCATAAGCAGTATGAATTGATTTGGAAGGTATGTTTAAACGACTCCCAAGAACACTAATGAACCTTCTTGCATCTTCTGTTGTGGCTGAACCCGTATAACGATCATCTGCAAGTAAATAGGGATGGTTCCAAATGGGTTCACCATCTTTACGCCAATAAGAAATCATCGCCCAACGAGGGACAGGTTCTCCTGGATACCATTTCCCTTGGCCGTATTGTAAAAGTCCACCCGGAGCAAAATGTTTTCCCAGTCGTTTGATAAGTTGTTCTGATTTAGAATATTTTTCAAAACCTAAAGCATCAAAATTCCATTCCGGTGCTTCCCGATTCTCTGTGGAGACAAAAGTTGGTTCTCCACCAATCGTAAGTCTTATATCATTTTTTCGAATCCGTTTATCAATGGAGTCACCCAAACGAATGATTCGTTCCCAATCTTCGCCTTGGTAAGGTAAGGTGACTCTTGGAGTTTCTAAAACCCGTTCCACTCCCATATGAAAGGAAAACTCTGCTTTGGCTTTTTCTGCAAAACCATAAATCGGACCAGCTGATTCCGGTTCCGGTGTGGCCGCTAAAGGAATATGCCCTTCTCCCGTAAAAAGACCAGAGGTAGGATCAAGACCCACCCAACCAGCACCTGGGATATAAACTTCTGCCCAAGCATGTAGGTCAGTAAAATCAGATTCCGCACCAGAAGGTCCGTCCAAAGACTTTACATCGGCTTTTAATTGAATCAAATAACCAGATACAAATCTTGCAGCAAGACCCATATTCCTAAGAATTTGAACCAGTAAATAAGCAGAATCACGACAAGATCCCATTCTTGAAGAAAGAGTGAATTCGGGAGTTTGGATTCCCGGTTCCATACGGATCACATAACCAACGTCAGAGTAAATTTTTGCATTCAAAGCAACTAAAAACTCAACAGTTCTTCTCGGCGTTTTATCGATTGTTTTTAAGTATGGAGTCAGTAACTTCCCAGGTTTTTTTACTTTTAAATAAGGAGTTAACTCCTTTTTTAATACCTTATCATATGTAAAAGGAAAGTTCTCTGCATACTCTTCTACAAAAAAATCAAAGGGATTGATTACCTTTAAATCGGTTACTAAATCAACGGCTACTTGTAAGATATTGGTTTTTTCAGGAAATACCAACCGAGCCAAATAATTTCCAAATGGATCTTGTTGCCAGTTGAGAAATTTTTGTTCCGGTAAAATATTTAGAGAATAAGAAACAATATGATTTTTAGTATGTGGAGCTGGCCTAAGCCGGATCACATGCGGTGATAATTTTATCGACTTATCATATTGATAGGTTGTAATATGGGACAGTGCAACTCGTATACTCATAGTTAGTTTGTAAAAAATCGTTCCACAATTTTGGAACCTATATGATTGAGTTCTATCTGAATATCATCTAAGTATTCATGTAGACCTTTATCAAAAATGGATTTGATATTTTCTGATCGCAAACGATTCAAATAAACTGTAGTTGCATCTTGCGCTAAGTTCCTTGGCAAACCTTCCTTAATTCCTGAAATTTTTTCCAAAGCCTCTTGCATCTCTTGAATACAAAAGAAAATGGATCTAGGAAAGGTTTCATTCAAAATCAAAAACTCAGCAATATCCGTTGGATCAACACGTTTGTACTTTTGGTTGTACATCTCATGTGCAGAGGCCGATTTCAAAAGGGATAACCACTGTAATAAATCTAAAGTAGAACCCACATCATGAACAGAAGGAAGTAGAATAAAGTACTTCATATCGAGAATTCTCGTGGTTTTGTCTGCTCGTTCTAAAAATCTTCCAAGTAAAGAAAAGTTCCAAACCTCATCATGAGAGATGGTAGCATCAGAACATCCATAAAAACTTTGGCAACTTTTTCGAACTGTGCTTAGAAAGTCGGAGAGACCCATTGAAAGAGTATCTCCGTGTAACTCAGAACTTTCTAAGTAAACTTTACGATAATCTTTTACAAAGAGATAAAACTCGTTTAACACTTCCCACATAGAAGTGGAAATGTTTTCACGAATAGTTCGGGCATTCTCACGGGCTCTCGAAAGACATTGAAAAATAGAATTCGGATTCTCTTCATCAAAAGTCATAAACCTTATGACATTGACCGGACTTGGACTAGAATACCTTTTCTCAAATAATTCAATATCTCCTGTTGTATGTACGAGAGGTAACCATTGGTTGGGCACCTCTTCATGTAAGTCCAAAGATAACTGGTGATTGACATCAATAAATCTTGAGTAATTTTCTGCCCTCTCGATATATCGATTCATCCAAAAAACTGATTCGGCAACTCGGCTTAACATATAACACCTTTATCCTAGAACCCAGGTGTCTTTTGAACCGCCTCCCTGGGATGAATTGACCACAAGTGATCCTTTACGAAGCGCAACGCGAGTTAACCCACCCGGCATTACATAAATATCTTTTCCGTACAAAATGAACGGCCTTAAATCAACATGTCTTGATTCAATTTTATCTGCAATGAGTGTAGGAACTGTAGAAAGATTTAAAACCGGTTGAGCAATATAATTTCTTGGATCTGCTTTAATCAGTTCCTTAAAATCTTCTTGTTCTTGTTTACTTGCTTTCGGGCCGATGATCATTCCATAACCACCAGCACCATTTGCCGCTTTTACAACCAGGTTGTGAATGTTATCCAAAACAAATTTTAAGTCCGACTCTTCAGAACAAAGGTAGGTAGGAACATTCGGAATGATTGGTTCTTCGCCTAAGTAGTATTTAATGATCTTAGGAACATAAGAGTAAATAACTTTGTCATCAGCCACTCCAGTTCCTGGAGCATTGGCAAGGGCAACATTTCCCCTTTTAAATGCTTCAAAAATTCCTTTCACACCAAGTAAAGAGTCCGGCCTAAAACTTGACTGGTCCATAAAGGTATCATCAATCCTGCGATAAATCACATCAACTTTACGAAGTCCTTTGGTAGTTTTCATATAAACTTTATGATTTTCAACGATGAGATCGGATCCTTCGACAAGATAAACTCCCATCTTTTGCGCCAAAAAACTATGTTCGTAATAAGCAGAGTTAAAAACACCAGGAGTCCAAACAGCAATCACCGGATCCACTACGTCTGTTAGATTCTCTAACATTGATCTTAAGTGATAAGGATAGTCATAAACTTGGCGGATGTTTAACTTTTCAAAAAGTTCAGGAAAGGTTCGTTTCATCACTTCACGATTTTCCAATACATAAGATACACCAGATGGACAACGTAAGTTATCTTCTAATACATGAAAGGCACCAGCACCATCGCGCACCAAATCCGTTCCTGTAATATGAATCCAAATATCTTTAGGAGGTTTTAAACCAATACATTGTTTGAGGTATCCGGAACTTGACTCAATCAATTCGCGAGGAATGATTTTATCTTTTAGAATTTTTCCTTCTCCATAAATATCTGTTAAAAATAAATTAAGTGCTTGGATTCTTTGTTTGAGTCCTTTTTCCATACTGATCCATTCTTCACTTGGAACAATACGGGGAATAACATCAAAAGGCATGATCCTTTCTTGTTCACCACCATCACCATACAAAGTAAAGGTGATCCCAAGTGACATGAGAGCCCTTTCTGCCGAAGTACTACGTTTTACGAGTTCGATCCCACCCAAACTCTCCATTTTTGTTTTTACGAAGTCATAACTTTTGCGAGGAAAACCTTCGCTGGAAAACATCTCATCATATATATTTTTGGCACTATAGTCTGCGATAAACATGGGGGTACCCTCTGCTTACTTAGTTAGCAATATTTGTACCAAATGGAAGATATGACCCGAAAGGATGGATATCTACCCCATCCGACATAAGACAGTTAAACGAAGTGTTTTTAATGTTCAAATATTAAGCATCGGGAAAAAATTGTGAGAGGTGTTGTATATTTAGGGTACGAAATGGCTAATTTTCGGAGGATGGTGACAAATCTACTTGGGAAATTTTCTTCTTTTTTTCCTGTTTTAACCGAAATCCATAAGCCATAGTTCGGAAAAAACGTAAAAAAGGTAAAAATTTTAGTAAAAACCGATTTGCTAACTGGGAGATTTGTTCATACCTTCTCTTCTTTGGACGAAGAACCGATTGTAAAACCCGGCCAGCCAGTCGTTTCGGCTGGGAAAGTTTTGGTTCAAGAGCAATGACTCTCGAAAATCGGAACTCCCTTCCAATTTGTTTTCGAAAAGAATCCCAAAAATAATCCAAAGCAGATTTGGATGATCCATACAATCCAAATCCTGGGGTTGGAGTTTTACTCAAATCGGAACTAACTAAAACTATATGAAGCCCAACAGAAATTAAATTCGTTAATCGTTGTATGGTGTGAATCGGTGCTAAAGTATTTGCATTGAATAAAACTTTTAATCTATTCCAATCTTCCTTTTCATCTTCTGCATAAGTGACTTGTTCTGAGTTTAAAATAAAAACGTCAATTTTATCTAACGTTTCAATGGCCGATTCAATCAATCGTTCCATTTGATCTGGTTTGGAAGGATCAATTTTATACTTTTGAAGATTGGGATGGTTTGGAATTTCTTCTGGGTTCGAATCACCAACAACAACGAGTGCACCTTCAGAAAGAAGCAGTGGCAAAAGTTCCCTTCCTAAGGGAGAAGAACCAGAACTCAGCACAATCTTTTTAGACGCAAGTTTCATATCAGTAATTCATTTACTGGATCAATTGAGAGATGGATCTTTTGTATGGTCAACAAAGTATTTGTAGATTCCGCCCTTACTTCGGAGAGCTTCTCGCCAAACAACTTCAGAGTCATCTTCGCGAAAAACAATAGATTCATCCACTTGATCAGAAACAACCCAAGATAACCTGTCAAACTCACTTTCTAATTGGCCGGAAGACCAACCCGCATATCCTTGTAGAACGCGAAACTGAATCTGATCGGAAGAAAGAACTTCAATCATTGTATCAAAACTGCGTGCCATATAAATTCCCGGAACAATTTCAACGCCGGGATCTTCCGTCTGAGTACCGTTATGCAAAATGGATACGAACATATTGTCCACAGGACCACCAGAATATACCTGTTTATTGGAATAAACAGTATCCGGTAAATTTTTGATTAATGATTCCATTGTTTGGTCGGTGGGTTTGTTTAAAACCAGACCAAAAGCTCCGTCGTCGTCATGGTCCACCATAAGGACAACGGTTTTATGAAAAAAATCCTGAATCACACTGGAATTTGAAATAAGTAACTTTCCGCGAGTTGAATCAGAATTTTCTGTCATTATTTTTTGCCGTGAATTTCTTCCAGGATTTTGTAAGCAACTTCTAATGTTTTAATATCGGAATCACCCTTCACCATTGGTTCGGATTCTCCTTTAATACATTTAACAAAGTGTTCATGTTCCTGTTTGAGAGGATTGTCTTTGTGAACAAAGATTTTTTCTACGATGGATTCTTGTCGGTATTTGATTTCACCACTACCGAGTTGAGTTGTAGAACTTGCTTGTCTATGTAACTCAATTTCTTGGTTTGTAAAATCTAAAAATACATATGAATCTTTTTGAGAGATATTGAGTGTTCTAATTTTTGCTTGTGAAGCACGAGAAGCATTGAGTGATGCAACACACCCATTTGCAAAAGTAAGAACTACACTAGCAATATCTTCGTGATTGGAAACAACGGAAGATCCAACAGCTTTCACTTCTTTCACTTCAGACTTTACCAAGTTCAAAACAATATCAATGTCGTGGATCATCATATCCAAAACAACACCAACGTCAGTGATACGACTGTTGTAAGGTGCTATCCTTCTAGATTCGATGAGGAGTGGATGTTCGGCAATTTTTCCGAGTTCCAAAACAGCTCCATTAAATCTTTCCACGTGTCCAACTTGCAAAATTAAATTGTTTTGTTTTGCTAAAGTTACAAGTTCTTTAGCTTCTTCGACAGTTTGCGAAATAGGTTTTTCTACCAAAACATGTTTCTTTTCAGTTAATGCTTGTTTTGCGATTTTATGATGAAGGAACGTTGGTGCTGCAATGACGATAGCATCTGTTTCCTTCAACAATTCTTCCACCGTAGGAAACGCTTTTGTTTTGTGTTTTTCAGCAATTTGAGTGGCGCGTTCCAAGTTGGCATCAAATATTCCGATGAGTTCAGCATCAGAAAGCTGTTTAGCAACGTTTACGTGGTATTGGCCCATATGACCAGTACCAATGACTCCGAGTCGGACTTTTTTATCCATAGATGCTCTCAATACTCCAAAAGTTCAGCGGAAAAACAACTTAGATTTTCCGCCACTGCCGACCTTTTCGCCGGACTCACGGGCAAATTCTTCCATAAGTTCTCTCTGTTTTTTAGAAAGTTTCTTAGGAATTTCTACTTTAATGATCACGTGTTGATCCCCTTTGCCATAAGAACCAAGATATGGGATTCCATGTCCTTTCAATCGGAAGATTTGTCCACTTTCCGTTCCTTCTGGAATTTTAAGTTGGATGGTTTTTCCGTCGATGGAAGGCACTTCAATCTCACCACCAAGGCAAGCCATGGACAAAGAAATTGTTTTTTGAACAATTAAATCGTTTCCTTGGCGTTCAAAAGTTGGATGTTTTTTGATATGTGTGACCACATACAAATCTCCACTTGGGCCACCGTTCGGGCCAGACTCACCTTCACCAGAAACTTTGAGTCGGCTACCAGATTCAACACCTGCAGGAATTTTAATATGAATGGTTCGTCTTTTCTCTGTTAGTCCCTCACCCTTACAAGTTTTACAAGGATTGGAAATGACTTTTCCTTTTCCTTTACAACGAGGGCAAGTGGTAGTCACACTAAAAAATCCTTGGGTCCTTCGCACCTGGCCTGTTCCCGAACAATCAGGACACACGGTAGGTGAAGATCCTTTGGAGGCTCCCGATCCAGAACAATCCACACAAGTTTCCAGTCGTGGAATTTCTATTTTATATTCTTTTCCAAGAGCTGCGTCTTCTAAACTAACTTCTAAATTATAACGTAGATCCGATCCCCTTTGAGGACCGGACCTTCTTCCACCACCGCGGCTACCGCCACCACCTCCGCCTCCGAAAAATTCACTGAAGATGTCGCCAAAGTCACCAAAGATATCGGAGAAGTCTGTATAAGCTCCTGCTCCGTATCCTCCGCCGGCTCCAGCGTTTACACCTGCTTTGCCGAACTGATCATAAGCTGCACGTTTTTGTGCGTCACGTAACACTTCGTAGGCTTCGGTTGCCTCTTTGAATTTTTCTTCCGCTTCTTTATCACCCTTATTTTTATCAGGGTGATATTTAATGGCTAACTTACGATAGGCGCTCTTGATCTCATCATCAGAGGCACCTTTCGAAACGCCTAATACTTCGTAGTAACCACGGTCGCTCATAGTTTTACTTCTTTTTCTCTATTTATTTTTTATCTTCATCAACTACGGTGTAATCCGCATCAACGACCTTTTCGCCACCGGCAGAAGATTCACTTGCACCTTGACCAGCAGCACCTGCTTGGTCTGCACCCGGAGCTCCTGCTTCAGGACCAGCTTGCGAATAAATCTTTTGTCCAATTTGCATTGCGACTTCTTGGATAGAATCACGAGAAGCTTTCATTCTTTCTACGTCACCAGATTCCATTGCTTCACGGCCGCGTTTGATTTCGTCCTGAGCTCTTTGTTTTTCTGATTCGTCGAGTTTGTCAGCTGATTCACCGATGGTTTTTTCTAATTGGTAAACAATTGCTTCCAATTCGTTTTTAGTATCAGCGGCTTCGCGAAGTTTTTTATCTTCTTCTGCGTGTGCTTCTGCATCTTTTACCATCTTTTTGATTTCTTCTTCAGACAATCCGGAAGAAGATTCAATACGAATCTTTTGTTCTTTTCCTGTTCCTAAATCTTTCGCAGATACATGAACAATACCGTTTGCGTCGATATCAAATGTTACTTCGATTTGAGGTACTCCTCTTGGTGCTGATGGAATTCCCACTAAGTCAAAACGACCAAGTGTTCTATTGGCACTAGCCATCTCACGTTCCCCTTGTAATACATGAACCGAAACTGTTGTTTGGCTATCTGCAGCAGTAGAGAACACTTGAGATTTTCTTGTAGGAATGGTTGTATTTCTTTCGATGAGTTTTGTCATCACTCCACCGAGAGTTTCAATACCAAGAGATAGTGGAGTTACATCGAGTAACAATACATCTGTTACATCACCTGCAAGAACTCCCCCTTGGATTGCAGCACCAACAGCTACCACTTCATCAGGGTTTACAGATTTATTTGGTTCTTTACCAAAAATTTCTTTTACAAGAGCTTGCACCGCAGGGATACGAATCGATCCACCCACAAGGATAACTTCATCGATTTCGCTCGCTGATAATCCTGCATCTTTTAATGCATTGATACATGGAATACGAGTTCTTTCAACAAGTGATCTTGTAATTTCATCAAACTTTGCTTTGGTGAGTGTCATATCCAAGTGTTTTGGACCAGAAGCATCTGCTGTGATGAATGGAAGGTTGATTTGAGTGGAAGATGTTCCAGACAACTCGATTTTAGCTTTTTCAGCAGCTTCTTTCAAACGTTGTACTGTGTTTTTATCTCCAGAAATATCAATTCCTGTTTGTTTTTTGAATTCGTCGATCATCCACTGCATAACCACGTTATCAAAGTCGTCACCACCAAGATGAGTGTCCCCATTTGTGGATTTTACTTCGAATACGCCATCACCAAGTTCGAGAATGGAAACGTCAAAAGTTCCACCACCTAAGTCATATACGGCGATCTTTGCGCTAGTTTTTTTCTTATCAAAACCATAAGCAAGCGCTGCTGCTGTTGGTTCGTTGATGATACGTTCCACTTCAAGGCCTGCAATTCGTCCTGCATCTTTTGTTGCTTGTCTTTGTTCGTCATTGAAGTAAGCCGGAACAGTCACCACTGCTTTTTTTACTTCATGGCCAAGAAAGTCTTCCGCTGTTTTCTTCATTTTTTGAAGAACACGAGCCGCAATCTCTTGTGGAGTGAATTCACCAGAAACGGTTTCAAATTTGACACCGTCATTTCCAGCACGGATCACTTTGTAAGATACCATCTTTGATTCGTCACCAGCTTCGTTAAAACGACGACCGATAAAACGTTTCGCAGATCGGATTGTATTGATTGCATTCGTAATTGCCTGGTTCTTTGCGAACTGACCTACAATGGTTTCACCCTTTGCGGTAAAGGCAACAATCGAAGGAGTGGTTCTTGCCCCTTCTGAGTTTTGAATGACAACAGGGTCTCCACCTTCCATAACCGCCACACAAGAGTTAGTGGTTCCTAAATCGATACCGATAATTTTTTCCTTAGACATAGTCTTCTCCTTCTTACTAATATTAACTTTGTGGTTTTCCCACTTTCACACGTGCAGGGCGAATAGATTGTTTGTTTTCACCTTCTTCATGGTAATAACCAGCTTGGTAAGTTTCCACAACAGTCTCTTCTGTAAACTCTGCACTTTCCTCAGAAGCAATTGCTTCCATAAGCATAGGATCAAACGCCATTCCTTTCGGATCTAAACGTTTGATTCCTTCTTTTTCCAATACGGAATAAAATTCCTTTTGAACCATCTTGATCCCTTCAACGAAAGCGACTACTTCCGGAGTTTGGTTCGGAACATTAGAAACTCGTTCTAAGTTGTCCAAAGCACCTGTTAGGCCTTCTGCGAACTTCTTGATGGATTCTTTTCTTGCATTTAACAAGTCGTTTGCAGTTCTACGTTTGTAGTTTTGAAACTCCGCACGTTCTCTTAACCAAGAATCTTTTAACGTCTCGATTTCCTTTTTAGCGTTATCGAGTTCTTTCTCGGCACCTTCTACTGCTTGTTCAATGGCTTCATCCGACATGGCCTGTCCTTCTTCGACTACCACAGTTTGTTCATCCACGGATTGGTTTGTTTCTTCTGCCATTTTTCCTCCTACTATCTGCTCAATTTCGTTATCATTTCTGAAACTAACTTCGAGGTGAATTCAATCAAAGGTAATGCTTTGTTGTAATTCATCCTCTGAGGACCAATGATTCCCATGGAACCAATCCTCTTTTCTCCCATACGGTAATTAGTTGTAATGATGGTTACGCCACCTAACTTCTCGTTGCCGTCTTTTCCGATAATGGTATAAACACCATCCATCGGAACATAATCGCTAAAAAACTCTTTGAGGAACTGTTTTTCATCAAATAGATGCAGGATGTTTTCTAATTGTTCCTCTTCATCCTTAAAGTTTTCGTATAAGTTTTTTAATCCATCGATATATAAATTATCAACGGACAAACTGTCTGATCCCATGGCCCTTGCAATGGATGGTGCAAATTGAGAAAATCCTTCTGGACCTTCTTTTTTTATCATCATCTGAGGAATCAGATTACTTTGAATTTCATGAACATCAAAACCTTTGACGTTATCATTCAAATACCTTGAAATTTGGTACAAAGTCTCTTGTGAGATGTGATAATCGAAAAATATATTTCGATTGAGCACAGTTCCTGACCGCATAACAAGAATCATAAGAACCTCTCCACCGTTTACATGGATGAGTTCTATATGTTTGAGTGTATCAAGTGATCCTTCCGGACCGAGAACCACACTCGCCGATTGTGAAAGGGAAGCCAATACTTTGGATGTCGCAACAAGCACCTGATCCAATCGAAATTGCATCCGAAGATATTCTTCTTGGATCCTTTGTTTTTCGCGCATGGTTAACTCAAAAAGAGTTACCAAACTATCCACATACAACCGGTAACCTCGTTCCGTCGGAATCCGACCTCCCGAAGTGTGACGTGCCACAATGAAACCCATCTCTTCTAGTTCTGCTAGGCAAGACCGAATGGTAGCCGGCGAAACTCCGATATCGTATTTTTCAGAAAGGGTTTTGGATCCGACCGGTTTGTTGTCCGAAACAAATTCCTCAACCAAAGCTTTCAAAATAGAACGATGTCTAGGCGAAAGATCCATATCCTTCTTGGCACTTCCTTTAGCACTCTGATGATTAGAGTGCTAATCTATGCTTAAAGTTTACGGATTTGGGATTTTTTCGTCAAGCAGGAAGGGAATTGGAGTCTGGAAATTTAGCAGAGTTTAGAAGAATCTGCTAAATTTATGTCACACTGGATAAACTTGGATCTGATTGCGGCCATGGTTCTTGGCTTGGTAGAGAGCAATGTCCGCTAACTTCAAGATTTCCTCTGGTTTTTGGATGGGATGCACTTTGGTGTAACCTATACTCAGAGTGATATTGAGGTAATAATTATCGAAAATGAAAAACCGGTGGTTTTCGACGGATTCGCGGAGTCGGTCAAGAACAATGGTAGCTCCTTCGGTTGTGGTATCCGGTAAGATACAACCAAATTCTTCCCCACCAATCCTTCCGATCGTATCCTCTTCCCTAAGGCAATCCACAAAGATATTGGCCATTTTTTTCAAAACCAAATCCCCAATATCATGACCATAGGTGTCGTTAATGACTTTGAAATGATCGATGTCGAGAACTGCAAGAACCGATTCACGGTTGCGGCGTTTGACGGTAGCGACCGTTTTTTGTAAACTTTCAGAAAAGGAACGTCTGTTTGGCAACATGGTGAGTTCATCCATATAAGCCAGGCGTTTCAAACTATTGATGAGAACGTTTTTTTGTTCCTCGAGTCTTCTACGTTCCCGTACATCTCGAATGATGGCCGCATAAAAGACCTGGTTTTCGTTACGAATCATAAAGGCACGGATTTCTACAGGGATGGTCCCTTTCGGTTTTGTTACAAGTTCCAGTTCTTTTAAAAATCCGGCGATATAATGGGAATCATTGGAGCTAACAAAGGTTTCAATGGAACTTTGTTCTCCCCGTTCGTTGGGAGGGAATAGGAAGGAAAATGTTTTCTGATGTAACTCTTCTTCTGAGTAACCAGTTAACAACTGTAACGCTAAATTACTATAAAGTATATTGTTATTTGTATCTAAAACGACAATTGCATCGATCGATTGGGATACAATTTCTCTCGCAAACATATTTGTATTGATCTCATTCATTGCCCCAAATTTCCCCATAACCTTTTTCGCTTCGGAATGAATCCCGCCATTTATGGATGTGACGAAAATTAATCTCCGGTTTGTTGACACGGAATTCTTTTTTCGGCAAAACCTTCATTGGTTTTGGATTCAGACCTTGATACCAATAAGCAACAGAGATTAAATCTAAGGTCAAGGAATTTGCATGCCCATGCTCTAGTAAGAATAGGAAATTTTTTTCAAAACGAATGGGGGATTCTACCCAAAATCGATACAAATGAGTTCTACCTAACCAACCAATCGAATCAGAAACTCGTGGATATCCGAAGTATGGATGCATAAAGATTTCTTTTGGTGACCAAGCTGTGTTAAAAACATCTTCGGTTCCTGTTCCTTTTAGATTGGCTACTGTTTGGTTTCCATCAATGAAAATCAAATCATCCCCTTCACCATACCAAAGTGGTGTGGGAGAATCCACATACAAATTTAGGCCAATGAACTGACCTTTACCTTCTGTTTCGAGAACTGAGAAATAATTTTCCTTTTTAAAAACTGTTTTTTCTGTTTCACCAAGAAGTCCCCATTCGTTTTCTTTCCCATTTGTCGTGTTAGGTTGTGTAATACCTCGGTTCCACTGCGCAAAAAAACGTAAATTGGAACTTAGAGGTTCCTTCCATTCTTCATAATCAATATAAAAATAAAAATTACTGATATCTTCGTCCGATTCATTTTCAATTTCTATCTTTGCACCTGATTCGAAGGGCATAGGAAAGTAAGAATTCATAGACTTTCCTTTTTTGGGAGCCGCCACAAGCGGGGCAGAATTCATAATGTATTCTTCTCCCCAACCTTGACCAAAAAATTCACCTAACGGAACTTCCACGGATGGATGGGTCTGGTTGTCCCAATACATCCGAATCACAGCGTTTTTTCTGGCCATTACATCTTTGCTGGCAAGGGTCATCCAAATATGTTTGATCACACCTCTTGTTTTGATCTCTGCAATGGTTACTGTTTTTTTCTTTGGAATTTTGATAAAGTCATCATTTCCATTGGTAGGATCAGCACTCGATACTCTTTGGTTGCGATAAGTTTTCTCCTTCCAAATCGAAGATTCCCAACCATCAGCAAACAAAAGATTGGTGGAAAGGTAAAATATTCCGATCAGGAGAATTTTGATTCTTTGATTGGGAAAACGAAATAGGTTCGTCCCGAAAGCATTTAGAAATGAAAGATTAGGAATGTGCATAAAATTATATCTCAGTTTCATTTATCATTGAATGTTTTCAAATTTGATTTGATTCTCATGGTGAAGTGAACCAGTATTTATGATTTTTTCCCGCGATTCACGAGTGTAAGAAAAATTCCTGCTTGTACAAGGGACTGTAAAAAGATTTCAAATACCACATAAATATGAATCGAAAGGGAAACTTCTGGAATCAAAAATACCATTCCTTCCAAACTTCCTACAGCAGGGGAAATGGCTGCAAGACCACCAAGGATCGTTCTCATCCAAACCAAAACAAACATTTGTTTGCTGAAGGTTTGTAAACGAAACCAGTCCCAAATCAAAATTAAAAAACTTACAATTAAAAATGCCTGAAAAATCAAAGACGGAAACAACCAAAACATAGCTCTAGACCAAACGGCGCCATCGTTTGCCGTGACAAGAAACAATGGGAAAACGGCAGCCTCTCCTTCATAATATTCCTTCATTACCAACTGAAAGTAAGGAATGGAAACGAGAAGATAGGCGGAAAGATGGCTGAAAATAAACTGAATTGTGATTTTAATCTTCGGATTCATGTTAAAGTTGTCCAATAAGGTAGGAGATCCCATCTTAACATGATGAAATCAGAACTCAAGGCAAAACTGCAAAGGACCTTTCCAAAAGCCAAAACAGTTTCCTCCGGCAGACTCTTCACACGCCAGTTGAGTAATCTAGTAGACGATGCCATTCGGACTCTTTTTTACGAAGTCTCCGATGGAATTCCGCTTAAAGACCATCTTTGTTTGATTGCCGTGGGGGGTTATGGTCGCCGGGAACTAGCTCCATATTCAGACATCGACCTTCTCTATTTACATGACGGAAAACTTTCTGACAAAGTCCTCGGCGAAATCATATCAAAAATTAATACATTCTTATATAACAACGAAAAGGAAGTGGGGCACTCCTGCCGCACTATCAAAGAATCCTTTTTGTATTTGGATCAAATCGAAACCTTCCATGCTGTTCTTGATTCGCGATTTCTTGTGGGCTCTGAAGTTCTTTTTCAAAAATACAAAACAGATTTTTTAGAAAAAATTCCTGAAAAAAAAATCAAAGGATTCAATGAATGGAAGTTGTCTTATCTTCGAGAACGAATCATCAATTCTTATAATCCTATCCTTCTTTCCGAACCTAATATTAAAAATGATCCATTAGGACTTCGTGATATACAACATATGTATTGGATCGAAAAAACAAACCCTTTACTTGATTCTGCTGAAGGTGGAATTTTTGATTTTTATTTGATTGGAGATAGTCTTCCCCTATTATCAGCTTATGATTTTTTAATTCTCACAAGATCAGCTCTTCATATCATTAGCGGGCGGAAAAACGATCGATTGGATTTAGGGCTACAAGCTGAGGTGGCTGAATTTTTAGGTTTTGGACCAAAAAACGAAATTAAAACTCTCGAATCCTTTATGAGTCAATTTTACAAAGCCCAAAAGGAAGTGTATTTTTACATTGGAACCTATTTGGATGAAAAAACAAATAGCAACAAAAAACGTATTCACAAAGAACTTTCCAATCCAGATAGTTTGTATGATGACATCATTCAATTTTTTGCAGAGTCCCAATTAAACGAAGAAGAACCATCCAGGATTGATTTAAACGAAATCAGATTCGCATCACACTTCTTAGATGATGATTTCAAAAACCAAAAATCTGTTTTAGATACTTTTTTATCGATGTTACGTCAGAAAAAAAGAATCGGGCATACACTCACACTCATGCATGAATGTAACATTTTAGGAAAACTAATCCCTGAATTTGGAGCTTGCACAAACTTTCCACTCTTTAGTTATCATCATCAATACACGGTGGACGAACATACTCTTCTTATTTTAAGAGAACTTGATGTTCTCATTGCCGACTTATGGGAAGATAGACAGGTACAAGACGTTTTTAACGTATGTGAAAAAATCGAAATTTTAGCACTAGCGATTCTCATCCATGATGCAGGAAAAGTAAAGGAAGGTGATCACAGCCAATATGGTGCAGAGCTTGCTCTCATTATTGCAGAACGTTTTCGTTTGTCAGAGGAAGATACAGAACTTTTACGTTTCCTTGTCGCAGAGCACATTGTGATGTCCGAACTTTCTTCCAAAAGAGATATTTACGACCCCAAACTCATATCTTCCTTTGCCAAACAGTTTTCGAATGAAAACACCTTGCGGTTGTTATATATTCTTACCATTATCGATACAAAATCGGTAGGGCAAGGAATCCTAACCAACTGGAAAAAGGAAATTCTCCACTTTCTATTCACATCCACTTTGACCTATTTACAAAAAAAAGGAAATCAAGCGGATACCCAAGAACGGATCGAATCCACTTTGGAGACATACTTAGTCGAAAAAGAGGGTCTCACTGCCGAACAATCCGAACATATTGTTGAGTTTGGAATGAAAATTAAACCTTCTTCCTACTTAAATTACAATACTCCAAGACGAGTGTACCAACATTTTATTTTACTTTCTGAATGGAAAATCTCGGGACTTCCCTTCCGAATGATCACAGAGCGAGAACCAGCTTTTGTGACTTTGTCCATTTTTGCACAATCCGACAAACAAATGTTACTTGATTTATCAGGAACTATCTCCTCATTAGGACTTAATTTAGTAGGATTACGTTTATTTAGAACAGAGGAAGACCAACTCATCTTACAAGCGCAAATCACCGATGAATATGGAAGTGGTGAGATCGCAGAACAACAAATTTTGGACATTGAATCTACACTTGCTGACTGTATCGAAGGGAAAACGAATATCGAAGATTTGGCCTCCACAACGAACATTTGGAAAACTCTGCCACAAATTCCTGATGGAATGGTAGAGGAACTGGTAAAATTTGCCAACGACCTTTCTGAATCTTATTCTGTATTAGAAGTCAGAGTCCCCGATTCTATTGGACTTGTGTATCGAATTCTAAAAACATTACTCGACTTTGAACTAGAAGTGATATTTGTTAGGATCTCAACCAGTGCGGATTTTGCTTACGACTCCTTTCATATCCAAACTAAAAATGGTAAAAAAATTGAAGATACGGGACTACTACTCGCAATCAAAGAAAAAATCCTCTCTGTTGCAAGAGTAAAAGAAAACCAAGGAATCATGGAGATTAACTTTTAATATGGTATGGTGGAAAGAAGCAGTTATCTATCAAATCTACCCGCGTAGTTTTCAGGATTCCAATGGAGACGGGATTGGGGATTTAGAAGGAATCATCCAAAGGTTGGATTACCTAGCAGGTTCCAAAGATTCCCTTGGGATTGATGCCATTTGGTTATCGCCAGTTTACCCCTCTCCCATGTTTGATTTTGGTTATGATATCTCTGATTACGAAGAAATTGATCCTGTTTATGGTGACATTCAGACCTTTAAACGGTTGTTAAAAGAAGCTCACAAACGTGGAATTCGAATCATAATGGACCTGGTAGTCAACCATACCTCTCACCTCCATCCATGGTTTATTGAATCCCGATCCTCAGTTAATAGTCCCAAAAGAGATTGGTACATTTGGAAAGAACCAAATCACGGTGGACCACCTAATAATTGGCTCGGTGCATTTGGTGGTTCTGGATGGGAATATGACAAACGAACTGGCGAATACTATTTCCATTCTTTTCTTAAAGAACAACCAGATCTCAACTGGCGTAACCCCGATGTTGAAGATGCCATTTTCAAAATGATGAAGTATTGGTTGGATATGGGCGTTGATGGATTCCGATTGGATGTAGTCAATTTATATGTAAAAGATGAGTTTTTACGTAACAATGCTTCTTACTTTATGAAAGGCCCAAGACCTTACGATAAACAAGTTCATGCCTATGATCGTGACCGTCCAGAAATGCACGGGATTCTTCGTCGTATGCGTAAACTTCTAGATTCCTATTCCGAAAAACGAATGTTTGTTGGTGAAATCATGCAAGATTTTCCTGGAAATGTTCTCCTTCCTGCAACTTACTGTGGCCGTGATGATGAATTACATCTTGCATTTAATTTTATGTTCCTTTTCTCTCCTTGGAAAGCAGAACGATTTTTTCAAATTGTAAAAGATTTTGAATCTGCTCTCGGGGAAGATAATTGGCCCAACTATACTCTTTCTAACCACGATTTCCCACGTCATATCACTAGGTACGAAAAAGGTGCTGATACAAAAGCACGTGCGGAACTTGCCGCCTGTATGATGTTAACTCTTCGTGGCACTCCATTTCTTTATTACGGTGAAGAGATTGGAATGAAACGCCAGAAAGTTGCTTATAATAAAATCCAAGATCCAGTAGGTAAACGTTATTGGCCTTTCCATCCAGGCCGTGACCCTGAACGAATTCCTATGCCTTGGAATGGTTCGGATACCACTGGATTTACAACAGGAAAATCATGGCTTCCTTTGTATGAAGATGCAAACTCGGTCAACGTGGAATCTCAGAAAGAAAATCCAAATTCACTTTTTTTTACTTATAAAAAACTGATTCAGTTAAGAAAAGATAGGAAGTCATTAAGAAAAGGTAAACTAAAAGTATTACTTAGTACAAACAAACAAGTGCTTTACTATCGACGAAGAGAAGGTAAAGAAGAAACATATGTATTCTTAAACTTCTCATCAAAACCAATAAGTGTTTCTTATCCAAGAAAATGGGTGTTAAACGAAATTTTATTTAGTTCAGCAAACAGAACTTCCTCTTTTGAATTAGAAAAGGAGTTGGACACTGGAGATTTAGTTTTGTTCCCAAATGAAGCTGTTATTTTTGCAAAATAGAAAATTTTTAAGAAACAATTAAATCTAACATTCAGTATTAATAAAATTGAATTAGATTTAGAATTGTTTTAAACTGTTGACAATTCTCCTTTTGGGAATTCGCTGGCAGTAGATGGTTCAAGTAATGACAAAGACTATCGCAAGTAGGATCGCGATCATGCTATTCTCACTTGTATTCATCAGTACAAACACTGAAGGGTACCCAGCGAGTCTTACGACCAACGTTAAAACAAAATCTTACAATACCTCAAGTTTGTACGATTTAAACGTATTCCTTAACAATATTTCTGAACCAACCGAAGAAGAAGCCAAGTTAGATTCACTTCACCAAAATCACATTCATTCATCTTTATCTTCGTATATTCCCTCACTTGTTGAAATTTCCTCTGAATATTTAAGTTTCCGTCTTCAGGAACCCATTTCCAATCAAATCTTAAAAAGACAGAAGAACCGCGCCCCTCCCCAAAATTCCATCTAACATCTTTTACCTTGAATGGCGCATAATTGTTATGTCGCCGGATGATCTTAGATCAAAATCATTTGTTTCAACTTTCGATTGAACAAAGTGAGGATACCATGGAATTTTCTCTAGAACCTACAAATTCGCAGTTTCGTAAATTTTTTATACTTATCGTTAGTGTAACCTTATCCAGTTTCTTTTTAGTGGATTGTCATTCCCGCAATCATGATGAAAAAAATTCACTTACAGCAGCTTACCCTTGGAAACAAGAAGTAACGATTGAAAAAAGTTATGTGGCCCAAGTGAAAGCCATCCAACGGATTGAAATTAGAGCATTTGAAAAAGGATATTTAACCAACATCTATATGGATGAAGGGAAAGTTGTGAAAAAAGGCCAAAAACTTTTTCAAGTGATGCCTATGCTTGTGAATGCTCAGTATGACAAAGCAAAAGCCGAATATGAATCCACTTCGATAGAGTACGAAAACACAGAAAAACTTTTTAAAGAGAATGTGGTATCTCAAACAGAATTGTCATTAATCAAAGCAAGGCTGAAGAAAAACAAAGCCACAATGGATCTGGCACAAATCCATCTCAACTTAGCAACAGTAACAGCACCGTTTACAGGGATTACAGATCGATTCCAAGTTCGTTTGGGAAGTTTGGTAGAAGAAGGAACGCTTTTAACAACAATCTCAGATATTTCTAAACTTTGGGTTTATTTCAATGTTTCAGAAAAGGATTATCTGAATTTCACAAGTGAAAAGAAATCAGGGGACAAACCATTAAAAGTTAAATTTCTAATGGCAAATAACCAATTTTTTAAGTATGAAGGAGTCGCCGATACTATTGAAGGTGAATTCGACAGTGAAACCGGTACCATTCCCTTTCGAGCGACATTTTCCAATCCAGATAGACTTTTACGCCACGGAGAAACAGGTAACGTTGTCGTTCATGAAAAACTGAAAGATGCTTTGATCATTCCTCAGAAAGCAACTTTCGAAGTGTTAGATAAACACTATGTATATATAATCAATCTTAAAGGTAAAATCAAAGCCACTGAGATCAAAATAGCAAATGAAATTCCTCATCTCTTTGTTGTAGAGTCGGGGATTTCTGAAAATGATATCATTCTTTTGGAAGGGCTCGGTAAAGTTCACGATGACGATGTAATCAAATACAAAGTGGAATCTCGTGAGAATATACTAAAAAGTTTCGACTTAGCTGCTCATTAGGAGGTCAATTTATGTTTACTAAATTTCTCCAAAGGCCCGTCCTTGCTATTGTTTTATCCGTATTAATTGTGTTTGTTGGTTTGATTTCCATCAAGAACATTCCAGTATCACAATTTCCTGAAATTGCACCACCTAGGGTAACCATTACTTTATCCTTTCCTGGTGCGAGTGCCCAAGTATTAGTCCAATCAACCATCACAACTCTCGAACAAGCTATCAACGGAGTTGCTGGGATGCGATATATGATTTCATCATCCACAAGCTCTGGTGATGCAATCATTCAAGTTTTATTTGAACCAGGAACCAATCCAAACGATGCCTTAGTTCAAGTAAAAACTAGGGTCGATCAGATGATGTATCGTGTTCCAGAATTGGTTCGTCTTGAGGGAATTTTTGTACAACCCGTACAACCAAGTATGTTGTTGTACGTAAACCTATACAGCAAAGATCCCAATGCTAGTGAGAAGTTTCTTTATAATTACGCCACGGTTTTCTTACTTCCTGAATTAAAACGAATCCATGGGATTGGTCAGGCAAAGATCTTGGGAACAAGACAGTACGCCATGCGTGTTTGGTTGAATCCAGATCGAATGCGTGCATACAATGTAACCACATCCGAAGTGATGAAAGCCATTCAAAACCAAAGTATCATTGCAAGACCAGGCCGGCTTGGACAAAGTTCCGGAAAACAAGCTCAATCATTAGAATATACACTCACTTATGAAGGTTGGTACAACGAACCACAACAATATGAAAATATCATCATCCGAGCCAAAACCGGCGGGGAAGTTTTATATTTAAAAGATATTTCCAAAGTGGAACTGGATAGTGAGTTTTATAATATTTATTCCGATGTGGACGGTCATCCCGCCGCCGCCATCATGTTCAAACAAACGGAGGGAAGTAATGCAAAGGAAGTTATCGAGGATATCAAATCAAAGTTAGAGGAACTGAAAAAAACATTTCCTCCGCAGATGGATTACAAACTCAGTTATGACGTTTCAAATTTTATCGATGCCGCAATCGAAAAAGTAATTCATACACTGGTAGAAGCCTTTGTCCTTGTTGCCATCGTTGTGTTTATCTTCCTAGGAGATTGGCGGTCCACACTCATTCCCATCATAGCAGTTCCCGTATCCTTAATTGGTGCATTTTCTTTTATGTTAGCCTTAGGTCTTACCATAAACTTGATTACACTATTTGCGATGGTTCTTGCCATCGGAATTGTTGTGGATGATGCGATCGTTGTTGTGGAAGCAGTGCATGCAAAAATGTCGGAAGAACATTTAAGTGTTTATGCATCTGTAAAAAGTGTTTTAGGAGAAATCAGTGGTGCAGTCATTGCCATTACACTCCTGATGACAGCGGTTTTTGTTCCTGTAACTTTTTTACCGGGACCTGTGGGAGTTTTTTACCGACAGTTTGCGATCACAATGGCAACGTCTATTGTGTTATCAGGATTTGTAGCTTTAACACTCACTCCAGTGTTAACAGCCATGATTCTAAAACCACATTCTCACGATAAAAAAACTCACAATCCCATCGATATCTTCTTAACCAAATTCAATTTCTATTTTGATCAAGTAACAGAAAAATATGTAAACTTAATGCATCGTTTTTCTGGATCGAAAGTGTTTATTGTTTCCATCCTTCTTGGTTTTACTGTTGGATTTCTGGTACTAACACAAATTGTTCCCGCCGGATTTGTTCCAGGAGAAGACCAAGGTATGATTTACGCCGTCATACAAACTCCTCCCGGATCAACGATTGAAAAAACAAACGATGTTGCTCGCAAACTCCAAGAAGTTGCACTTAAAATTGAAGGTGTGGACTCAGTTGCTTCCCTTGCTGGTTATGAAATTTTAACAGAAGGTGAAGGTTCCAACGCAGGAACTTGCCTTATCAGTTTAAAAGATTGGTCGGATCGAAAAAATTCCGTTCACGATGTGATGGAAGAACTGGAACACAATACAAAAAACTTCGGTGCCATCATTGAGTTTTTTGAACCTCCAGCCGTTCCAGGATTTGGGGCAGCCGGCGGCGTTATGTTTCGTTTGTTAGACAAAACAAATAGCGGAGATTATACGGCCTTTGATAAAGTTCATGAAGAGTTCATGGGTGAACTTAGAAAGAGAGAAGAGTTAACAGGACTATTTTCTTTTTATTCAGCAAAGTTTCCACAACTCGAAGTAAAATTGGATCGAAAATTGGCGATGCAAAAAGGTGTCAACATAGGTGAAGCTATGGACAATTTGGACATTCTCGTTGGTAGTACTTATGAACAAGGGTTCATTCGTTTTAACCAATTCTTTAAAGTCTATGTTCAATCACTTCCTGAATTTCGTAGGTTACCATCTGATATTTTGAGTTTATTCACTCCAAATGACAAAGGTGAAATGGTTCCTTATTCAGCGTTTTTGTCTCTCGAACAAAAACAAGGTGCCAATGAAATTACAAGATACAATGCTTATACATCATCGGTAATCAATGTTTTACCAAATAAAGGTTATACGACCGGAGATGCCATCCAAGCAATTCGCAAAGCCTCACAAAATTTGCCTTCAGGATTTGAAGTGGGTTGGGAAGGTCTTTCCTACGACGAAGCTGCCAGAGGGAATGAAGCCATCTTTATCTTCCTCGCGGTGATCGTATTTGTTTATCTTGTTCTTTCCGCTCAATATGAAAGTTTTATCATTCCTTTTTCGGTGATCCTATCACTCCCACCAGGAATTTTCGGAACTTTCTTTCTTTTGAAATTGTTAGGTCTTGCCAACGATATCTATGCACAAATTGGGATGATTATGTTAATCGGTCTTCTTGGGAAAAACGCCGTGTTGATTGTAGAATTTGCAAGGCAGCGACAAGAAGCAGGTTTAACAATATTTGACGCTGCTCTCGAAGGGGCAAAAGCAAGATTTCGCCCCATCCTTATGACATCGTTTGCTTTCGTTGCCGGTTTATTACCACTGGTTTTTGCAACGGGCCCCGGAGCCATCGCCAATCATACAATCGGTGCTTGTGCGTTAGGTGGTATGGTATTCGGAACTATCTTTGGTGTGGTTATCGTTCCAGGCTTATACATTATCTTTGCAAACATAGCAAAAGGTAAAACTTTAATCTATAAAGAAGATCTTATGCCACTCACAGAATCTCCTGAGAGTTACCTAAGTTCAGAAGTAGAAAGAAAAAAAATGAAAAGGGGAAAGAAGTAAAATGAAACGAATTATCATTACCTCAATATTTTTATTCACATTCTCTTGTATTCCCGCTCTTTTAGAAAGAGACAAAGAAGATTTAAAACTCCCTGATGAATTTTTAAATTGGGAAAGTTCCGAAAAATCGGAGAAGTTGGTAAATCAAATTTGGAAGGAATTTTTCAAAGAATCACAGTTAGTGGAACTCATTGACGTTGCGATTGAAAACAACCAGGAACTTGCAATCTTAGAACAAGAAATCAATATTTCTAACAATGAAGTGTTTGCAAGACAAGGGGAATACCTTCCAAAATTATCCCTCCAAGCTGATGGTGGAAGCGAACAAAAAGAACGTTTTAGTACACCAAATGCAAATTCTCCTACTCTCTTTGCCCATGGTGGGCTTGTGATGAGTTGGGAAATTGATATTTGGAAAAAATTACGAAACGCAACTAAGTCAGCTTATCTTCGTTATCTGGCTGGAATCGAAGGAAAACGATATGTTGTCACTAACTTAGTGGCCGAAATAACTGATACTTATTTTGAACTCATCGCCCTCGACAACCAACTCACTTTGGTGGAGAACTACATTGAAGTACTAACCAAAGTCAAAGAGATTGTTGTTCTACAAAGAGAAGCTGGGCGAACAACCTCACTCGCCGTAAAACGTTTTGAAGCAGAAGTTTCTAAAAACTTAGCAAGAAAGTTTGATATCGTCCAACGAATTGCCATCACTGAAAACCGTTTGAACTTTTTACTCGGAAGGTTCCCAGAAAAAATCACAAGAAAATCAGGAGATTTTTTAGACATCACACTTCCTGAAATTCAAAAATCAGTTCCTGTTGATCTTTTGGAAAATCGACCAGACATCAAACAAGCTACCTTGATTTTAGAATCGAGAAAATTGGATGTCGAAGTGGCTCGGGCAAAATTTTATCCTTCACTTATGATTGATGGAAACATTGGATATGAAGCCTTTAATTCTAAACATTTTAAAGGAACACCTGTATCGCTCGCTTATGGTTTAGGCGGTGGAATCATTGCTCCACTCATCAACAGAAAAGCCATTGAAGCGAACTACGCAACGGCAAACAATCTTCAAATCCAAGCTTTATACAATTATGAAGTTTCCCTACTGAAAGCTTTTACAGAAGTCACCAACCAAATTGTAAAAATAAACAATTTAAACCAAAAGTTTGAAGCAAAAACCAAACAAGTATTGAACCTAAAAGAATCAGTAGAAATTTCTAACATTCTATTTAAAGCCGGCCGCATTGATTACATCGATGTTTTATTCACACAACGGGATTTCTTAGAAGCTCAAATCGAAGTGTATGAATTAAAATACAGTTTATTAGAATCTAACGTTGGTTTGTATAAAGCACTTGGTGGCGGTTGGCGAGGACAAAAAGAACCTGAAGGTCAAAGAAAAACGAGTAACTTCTAAGGTTTATATTCTTTCTAAATATGTTTGATTTACATTCTGTGGGCGCCTCGAATCCATCGAGGTACCTCACTTTTTGGAAAACCGATCCCGCTCTCCGCTCCAATCTTTCCCATTCAATTTTAATATCAAAATGAATTGTATACGGAAAGGATTTCCGCTTCGATCGGTGGCGCGGGGATTTGAGATGGTTGTGAAAAAAATCTTAGACTTTCAAAACCAGCTCATTCAGTGGGTTTTAAATCTACCTTCAGTTCAAACTGCATCAATTGACCCACCTCTTTCGGTAACGAGACAATTTTCTTTGTTACATGACTCACTGTAATATAAGTAAGCATCCCTGAACAGATTCGTTTGTCGTTGCAGTGAATCTGAAACGACCAAAAAATTTTAGACGACTGATAACTTGGATCTAATGAAATTTCCAACTCATCATCAAACTTAGCACCATTTCGATAATCAATTAACGATTGTACGACATGAAAATCAAGTTGGTAACGATCGATAAATTCAGAATAAGAAATTCCTTTCGATCGAAAGTATTCGGTAATAGCTACATCCAAATAATTCAAATAGTTGGCGTTAAAAACAATCCCTTGAGAATCTACTTCTGAATACCGAACTCGGAGTTTATATTGGAAAGAACCTGCCTTTGATTTCATGATCTACACTTTCCTCTGAATCCATAGAATTACAATGAACGAACCAAGTCCTCTTTAGTTCCTAAGATAAATCTGATTTTCTTTTATGATATAACAATGCTTTCTTTAAACACGTAATGAGTTTGGATTTGGGAAGTTTTTTACTGGCTGATAAATATAATGCCCTTCTTCCATCACAATTCAATTCAGGAAATTCAATTGCAATCTCCTTTGCTATCGTGGTTTTACAGTTGAAATAAAGGGCAAATTCGGAATCATCCACTTTGCCTATACGAATAGTAGAACCTGATTTGGTTTTGGGAGTTAAAAAACTCGGCTCAGCCCATTTTAAACATTCTTCAATTTCACCAATACGTTCATCTGATTCCGATAATTCATAAATCCAAGTTCGGATTTCCATAAATTTATCTAACATTACAGGAGTTAAGTTAAAATAATATGATGATATTTCTTCTGATGGAATGGGATATTTTTGTTTGGATTTATTTTTTTGTTTTGAAGAAGTCGATTTCATTTTTCACTTATATCGTTTACAAAACAATTTAATACCACTAACATACATTCATAATGAATGATGCGATTTAGATAATACGTAATTAAAAAATTCTAATATTGAAATACAGGGCCAATCTTTTCGTCCATACCTTTGAATCGAACCTTGTCTCCAATTTTTACGACGTTAAAGTCAGTAACACCTTCAATCACAGTAGTTAGTTTTACATTTTCTTCCGTTTGTACAATCGCCAAAACGTAAGGAGCACGTGCAGCCATATGGCCAAATCCAACATATACAACCGTAAACGAATGGATGATTCCATTTGGTTTTAGACTTACAGTCTCAATGGATTCACTTCCGCAGGAGGGGCAAAAGGAAGTTTGTTCTGCCACTTTAAAATCGCATTGTTTACAATGGATTCCCGGAATGGTTTCGATTACGTTCATAGTACATTACTCAGTTTTTCCTGAAATAAACGCAATACGTAAAAATCCCTAACTAGGATAAAATCGCTGTTTGTGGATGAAAAAAGGGAGCTACCCAACAAGACCAGGTTATGCGCTTTGCCATAAATCGCTACAGACAGTGGTATTGGTATCTTAGCTTACTAACAAAGGAGTGAATCAACGAAACACGTTTAAACCCCAATTTTACAGGATCTAAACGTGTTTGTTCAAATGGTAAGTTTACTTCAATCTTTCAATGATGGTCGCAATTCCCATTCCGCCACCGATACAAAGAGTGATTAGACCGTAACGAAGGTCTCTTCTTTCCAACTCATCTAGAACGGTTCCAGTTAAGATGGCTCCCGTTGCTCCGAGCGGATGTCCAAGGGCAATCGATCCCCCATTTACGTTGATTTTGGATTCATCAATTCCGAGTGTTTTCTTTACATATAACACAACAGAGGCGAATGCTTCGTTGATTTCCCAAAGGTCAATGTCTTTTACAGTAAGTCCTGCTTGTTTCAATGCTTTTTGAGAAGCAGAAACAGGGCCTGTTAACATGATCGTTGGATCTTCACCAGTTGCCACTGTTGCAAGAATTCTAGCACGTGGTTTCAAACCGTATTTTTTCAAACCATCATCATTGGTAACTAAAATCGCAGCCGCACCATCCACGATTCCGGAAGAGTTTCCAAGTGTATGGATGTGGTTGATTTTTGTTACTTCTGGATAAGAACGTAATGCGATGGCATCTAATTCTTTTTCACCGATTGTTTTGAATACAGGACCAAGACCAGAAAGGAATGCATAATCAGATTCCAAACGTGGGTTTTCTTCTTCAGTCACAACAGTACCATCATCCAAAGTAATTGGGATCACAGATTTTTTAAAATATCCATTTTGAATGGCTGCATGTGCTTTTTGTTGTGAAGATTCGGCAAAACGATCTGCTTCTTCACGAGAAATATCATACTTAGTTGCGATTAGGTCTGCAGAAATCCCTTGTGGAACGAGATTGTAATGTGCGGCAATTTTATCGTTACCAACGTTAAAATCACGACCGACCATATCATCACCCATTTTCACACGGCTCATGGATTCAACTCCACCACCAACCCCAAGTTCCATAGCTCCCGATCCAACATGGTTTGCTACGTTGTTGAGTGCTTGTAATCCTGATCCACAAAATCGGTTCACAGTATAACCTGGAACATCTTTTGGCCAATGAGCTGCCATAACCGCATAACGCGCAATACATGCAGCTTGGTCAGCAACTTGGGATACACAACCCATAACAACTTCTTCTACCGTTTTGGGATCAATTCCGGTACGTGATTGGATGGCTTTTAATGTGGCAGCAGCTAATTCTTGTGGGTGGACGGATGCAAGTGTCCCGCGTTTTTTGCCCTTTCCTCTCGGAGTTCGGACAGCATCAATAATATAGGAATTCCCCATGGGTTTACCTCTCTCTGGGTGTTTCTAGGAAAAACGTACAGAGTTCGCCTCACAAGAAAAGTAAAAAAATCATCATTTCGTCATAGTTTTCATGAATTTGTGACGGTAGTAGACCATTTTTGCTCGGATTTGGCACCCATATCCCGAAATCATAGAATCCCATTGGTCCGCTTTGCTTTCATTTCGTTCATCGGCAATCCGGATGTATCGAAAATTGGGCTCGATGGCTTCAGAAAATTCCCTTTTGTTCCAGTCCACGTATCGCCATGCGCTAAAACTATGGTTCACTCCGACCTTTTCATCGATGGTTCCGATGAGTTGGAACTTGGATTCGCAAGGAGTTCGAAAGAAAATATAACGATTGAAGAAGTACAAAATGGTGCGGTGAGGATTTGCATCCAAAACCGATCGGAAATGGTCTCGCATCTCCTCTACAGTATAAAACAAATCAGGCCCAGAATTGGTACTACGAAAAATCACCGGTGAAAATTCATTCGGGGTATAGATCCTTGTGAGTACTCGAATGTATTCTGGGTCGTCCAATCGGTAAGGAATTTCATTAAAAGCAAAGGGGAAAGGATCCCTTTCCGTCATATGAATTTCTATGTAACGAGTGTGATCGTATTCCGGATCATTAATATCGGTTGCTACAATTTTTTTAATGTACCGAGATAGGAATTGGTCTTCGTACAAATCTCGAACCGTGACCGCACCTTCTTCATAAAGAATGGCACTTCCAAAATCTATAAAACTTGCACCATCTAACCACCGTCCGATGGAACCATATTCATGGTGTAGAATCCGATTTCGAAAGATGGAACGAAGGATCAAGTTGTGATCATACAATCGTTTTCGACCCGATCGTTGTTCAACAACTGTATTTTTTGTTTTTTTTACTTTATAATAATGAATATGATTGGCGAGACCAAATCGTAGTTTCTCAAACGCATGATTTTCTAAAACACGTTTTTCATCTTCTTCATTTTCAATGATGGTTGTCTCAGCAGAAAGTGCAGAATGATATCCAAATAGAATGATAGAAATCAAAATACAGAGAAGAATTTTAGAAGAATTTCTTGCCATGAATTTGTTTGTAAATTCTAGATCGGAAAAATTGTTTGTAGGGTTTAGAAACAAAAAAAATCCATTCACGAGTTTAATCAAAACGTTTGCGTTTATAAAAAGAAACCCGGTAGTTTCCAATCAGAAAAATCTACCGGGGAGACAAAACAAACAGAATGAATTTAATTCCTTTGGCCGAGAATCGGACCACCTGTTTTTTCCATCATTCTTTCTTTGGTTAAAAATAAATCTTCACGGTTGTCAGCTGCCATCTCACCAGTTCCATCCAAATAAATGGCACCTTTAGGACATGCTTCCTCACAAAGACCACAAAAGATACAACGCAGTAAGTTGATTTCAAACTTCTTTGCAAACTTATCTTCCGGATGGAGGTGTTGGCGTTCTGAAGGAACTTCTGCTGCTTCGATATGAATTGCATTGGCAGGACAAATCCACATACAACAAAAACAAGCAGTACATCTTTCCCGACCTTGTTCATCACGTTTCATGGAGTGCATTCCACGAAAACGAGTAGAGTACTGGCGTTTTTTATCAGGATATTCGATGGTTACTTGTTTATTGAACAAAGCCACCTTGAGGAAATGTTTGAGTGTAATCCAAAGGCCTTTACCGATGGACCAAAAATAGAACTTCTCATACCAAGAAAACTGGTGTTTTTTGGCGACATTGACTACATTAATGGTTCCCAACGGATGCCTCCACTCTTTCAGTCAGTTTTTGGAAAATTGAATCCACAACACCTGCCGAAGATAATAGTCCTTTGATTGCATTCATAGATTGTTCAAAGTTTTGTTTCAGACCCGTTTTATTGGTAAAACTACCTGCAGATTCTGCAAATATTTGAATTGGTGCCGCCAAACTTGCGTTCTTTGCTGCATCAGTCAAATTGGTATCAAAAGAAATTACCTTAGATGGATCAATTCCTTCAGGGATAGATTCCTTCAAAACAATCACCAAATCAATAGATCCAGACTTGATAGCACTGAGGATTCCAGAAACTCCAGAAGTAGTCGTGATTCCTAAATCTACGGCACCTCTTGTGTTCGGGTGCGTATCTTTAGTAAGTAAAAAATCCACTTGTTCCGTTTCTTTGTTTTGTGCCTCAGTGACTCTCGATTCCCATTGAATGGACTTTCCACCAAGTTCCTGCGAAATCTGTGCGAGACCTTTTTTCAATGATTCTAATGTTTCATTGGATTCATGAGCTCCACCTAACACAGCAATCGCTTTTGCCGATTTGATTCGATCTACAATTTTTGAAATGACTTCTTTCGATGTGGAAGGTTTTCCCCCTTCCAAATAACTATGTAGGCGATTTTGATTCATCCAATCCAAATCAAATCGGCCTTTGTCACAAAGAAAAAACATACCTTCATCATAGTTCTCGCGAACCATATAACGATACATTTTATTATCTCTTACGTTCGTTGTAACGTTACAACCTGTAGAACAACCATGACATACTGATTTTTGTGATTTATACCACCAAACACGTGATTTAAATAATGTTTTGTTATTCAGTAGTGCACCGACAGGACAAATATCTGCCAAAGCACCTTGGTAGTTGTGATCAATTGGTTCTGATTTAGCAAGGCCAATGATGGAATGATTTCCACGTTCAAAAAGACCAAGGTTAGACTGGCCGACCTTCTCTTCTTCAAAACGAACACAGCGATAACAAACAATACAACGATTATGATTGATGATGAGATTCGTTCCAATCTCTTCTTGTGGAATATTACGTTTATCAAATTCAAATCTGGAATGTCCAGAACCGGAACCAAATGCGTTGTCTTGCAAACGGCATTCACCAGCTTTATCACAAACAGGACAATCTAACGGGTGATTTGCGAGGAGAAATTCCATGGTACCAGCACGAGCTTCTTTCACTCGGTCTGATTTTGTTATGATCCCCATTCCTTCCTTTACAGGAGTGTTACAAGCTGCTTGTAAACGAGGAACGCCCTCAATTTCAATGAGACACATGCGGCACATACCGACAATGCTTAACGCTGGGTGGTAACAAAAGTAAGGGATTTCGACTCCAACTTCTTTTGTGGCGTCGATGAGGTTTTTCTTTTCGTCGACTTCGAATTCGACTCCGTCTATCTTTATCTTAACCAAAGAACAGGCCCCCTACGTTTGATTAGACCCTATCATTGGTTTTTGTCAAACCTTCATTTTGAAATTATATTTACCTCGGAAAGATAGCTGTAGGGTTGTAAATTCACTACATTGTCATTGAAGAATTCCGAATCCAAAAAGAAGGAACTTGCTCGAATATTGGTATGTTTTAGAATTTTTGCAGTGAGATCATCCAAGATCTGTAAGGCTCGAACTTCGTAAAAGAAGGTCTTATCGAGATTGATTCTCAAATTGGTGAAAGTTCCACGACCTGCGAGAGACAACATAAACCGATCATAAATCTCTTCTAAAGATTTTTTGCCCGGGCAACCCTTAATCTCCAATAACATCTGAGAAATGGATAATTCGGAGACGTTGATCACTAATGGAAATTCCTTTTTATCAATGATGTTTTCCGGTTTTAACTGCAGTACTTGTGCAATTTTTTCCAAGAGAGCTTGGTTAGCGATGGGTTTCAGGAGATAAGCCGTAACATGACTAAAGGCAGCACGTCGTACTTGGTCTTTTTCACCAACTGCAGTTAACATGATGACCGGAGTCATCTTTAACATTTCCTTTCCCTTTTCTAAAAAACTAATCCCATCCAAATAAGGCATATTCACATCACTAATTACTAAATCATAACTGTTGTTTCTGATTTTAGTAAGCCCGGACATTCCGTCCACAACGTGGGTAACATCAAAGTTATACCTTTCTAACGTATGTAATAACAGTTTTGCCGTACTTTCATCATCTTCGAGAAGTAAAATTTTATAAACTTTAGGTCGATTCATGTGTTTTAGAATTCCTTCATTGTTCTGGTATAGAATCTAAATTCGCATATTTCATAAACCATTTTGGTTGTAATGCCCTTTGGTATAAATAAGCATCTACAAGCACAAGATTGACCACAGCTTCTACAATCGGAACGGCTCTTGGCAACACACAAGGATCATGACGACCCTTAGCTTTTAGAATGGTTTCTTCGTTTTTATCGTTAATGGTTCTTTGTTCTTTTTTAATCGTTGAAGTTGGCTTAAACGCAGCACGAATAACCAGATCCATTCCGTTTGAAATTCCACCTTGGATTCCACCAGAATTGTTAGTTCTCGTTTTTACTTTTCCTGTTCCTTCTTCAATATAAAACTCATCATTGTGTTTACTGCCTGTTTGGCGAGTACCGGAAAATCCAGAACCCACTTCAAATCCTTTACATGCAGAAATAGACAAAATTGCCTTTGCGAGATCGGCATCTAATTTATCATAAACGGGATCACCAAGACCTGGAGGAAGATTTCGCACGGCAACTTTAACCACTCCACCAACCGAATCTCCTTCATCTCGAAGTTTACGAATGAGAGTTTCCATTTCATCATTAGCCGATTGATTTGGACATCTTGTTGGAAACTTGTCAACAATATCCCTTGAGATAGGATATTCTAATTCACTAATATTTGAATCAATTGGGCCGATAGTATCCACCCAACCAACAGTGGAGATACCTAACTCACGTTCTAAGATCACACGAGCAAGACCTGCAGCGGCAACGCGGCCGATGGTTTCTCGAACCGAAGATCTGCCACCACCCACATGGGCACGATGACCATATTTTTCTGAATAAGTATAATCTGCATGTGAAGGACGAAAGACATGAGCCATTTCATCATAGTCACTTCCAATCGTGTTTTGGTTGTTCACTTTCATGAGGATGGGACTACCGGTAGTTTTTCCTTCAAACACTCCCGATTCAACAACCATTCGGTCTTTTTCATCACGAGGAGTGGTAAGATCGTTTTGCCCAGGTCTACGGCGCGTTAGATCTTTTTGAATTTCTTCTTCTGGAAATGGAAGCCCCGCAGGAACTCCATCCACAACAACACCAACGGAAGTTCCGTGGGACTCACCATACGTCGATACTCTAAAAATTTTTCCCCAACTGGAAGGCATATACGGACAATGAAAATGGAGATTGCATTCTCTCCAATAAAGTTTTTCATGAACTTGGAATGCACATTCTTTTTGAAGGTCCGAAATACAAGGCTCTCGCCATCGCTTTTGGATCTCATCTTCTGGTTCTATTTGCTCTATTTGGCTATAACCTCCAAAGGGACATAGATTCTCCATTTTTAAATCTAAAAGAGGGTGGAGCCGTTTCTACGATTCGTTTGCAATTTTCTTCAGGAATTGGAAAACCTTCGGACTCTTCTCAAACAAATCCCACACCAGAGGATGGGGCCAAAACCGTGGAAAAAGAAATCGCCGAATTCCAAAATTGCCTAAGTTATCCTCCTCTCGCCTTGGAACAAAAATTAGAGGATGTTTGTGTTTATAAATTGCTCGTAAAAGAAGATGGTACTCTAGAAAAAATTGCAGTGGTCACCGCATGTAGGTATGCGGTCTTTGATTTACAAGTGCGTCGGCAACTCGCCGATTGGCAGTTCCAATATTCCAAAGGTAAAGAATTTGTTCTACCCATTAGGTTCCGTTTAGATGTCCGAGATTAATCCCTCCATAGAAGAAAGTGCTTGGTACATTGTTTATACCAAACCCAGGGCCGAAAAAAAACTCAGTTTACTTCTAAAAAAATACCATTTGGAAAACTACCTTCCCATCCGCAAAGAACGCAAAAAATGGACAGACAGGTTTAAATGGATTCATACTCCCATCCTGCCCTCTTATATTTTTGTAAAAATTGTTTTTTGGCGGGATAAAAATAAAGTCCTCCAATTACCGGGCTCCCACCATTTTGTATTTCATAAGGGCCAACCCGCGACTGTGACCCAAGATGATTTGGATATTTTAGAATTTGGTCTTCAAAAATATGCAGAATCATTGATCATCAGTCCAGAATCCGTATTGGAAAAAGGGAAAAAAGTTCGCATCATTGGCGGTGCCTATGTAGGCAAAACTATGGAAATTATAAAAGTTAAAAATAAAACAAAAGTGATACTTCGTATTCCGGAGATTAACACCGCTTTTGTATACGAAGTTGAAGTGGATGATTTGGCCTGGGAGGAATTACTCACATGAAAGAAAAAGATACTATATCCATCGTAAAACAAGCACTAGATGATGAAATTTCATCTCTTGTCCATTTTCGTGATCAATTAGATCCATCCGTAAAGGACTGCATTGATTTGATTTTAAAATCTTCTGGGAAAGTGATTGTTACAGGTGTTGGTAAATCAGGTGATATTGCTAAAAAAATTTCGCATACACTTTCTTCTACAGGAACCTCTGCTTATTTTTTACACCCGACAGATGCCTCCCATGGAGATTCCGGAATCGTTGGACCGGATGATGTTGTACTTGCTATCGGTAAAAGTGGAGAATCCGAAGAATTAAATTACATTCTACCAACTCTTCGCAAGATTGGAGCAAAAATTGTAGGAATCACAGCAAACAACAAATCAAAGTTAGCAGCTCTATCGGACGTGGTTATCATTACTCCTGTATTAAAAGAAGCTTGTCCTTTAGATTTGGCCCCTACATCGAGTACTACTATAGCATTGGTACTTGGAGATGCCATTGCTGTGGCTCTTATGGAATTAAAAAACTTTCAGGCCAATGATTTTGCTTTATACCATCCTGCAGGTCGATTGGGAAAAAGGCTTTCATTGTATCTATCGGATGTTATGCGAAAAGGCGAAAGGAATGCTTCGATTTCTGTAGATGCCAATCTTGAAACCATCTTAAAGGAAATCACGGAAAAAGGAATTGGTGCCACAGGTGTAGTAGATTCAGAATCCAAACTCATTGGTCTCATCACTGACTACGATATTCGCAAGTATCTCACTAAAAACACACTTCTTCCGACTGTAACAGCGAAAGACATGATGAATGCAAAACCAAGTAGTTTCCGACCCGAGGAAAAAGCATACGATGTTTTAATCAAAATGGAAGGGCGGGAACGTCCGATTTCTGTGGCTCCCGTTGTGGATGAAACAGGTCGATTTGTGGGAATGATTTCCCTTCACGATTTATTACAAAAAGGACTATAAGATATTATGCCAGAATCCTACAAAATCATAGCTTCTGTTGGTGAAGATGAACTTCGCCATTTACAAAAAAAAGATGTAAAGGAAGTCGATGTGATCGAAGTCCGATTGGATCTTTTTTCTAGAAACTATATTCAAAAAGAGATGAAGAAAAAATTGAAAGCACTTGGTCTTCCTGTGCTTTTTACCTACAGAAGAGCAGAAGACAGCAGTGTCCGTTCTTATGTAAAACTTTTCCATGAAGATGTAGAAGGAATCCTCAAAGATTTTAATGATAATGCCAATTACCTGGATATTGAATTGAATCGTGAAGATACTATCTTTCGTAATTACGAAACCCTCAACTATCGGATTATCTATTCCTACCATTCTTTCAAAAAATCTATTCTTGCGAATGAAATGACGAATTACATTAATAAAGCGAAACCAGTGAAGAAAAAAAATCCAATCTTCAAGTTTGCTATCACACCAGAAGACATAGAAGAAACAGCAGATTTTTTAAATGATATTAAACTTTTATCCAAAACCAATACGATGATCGGAATTTGTATGGGTGAACTCGGAATTCTTTCGCGAGTATTTGGTGATAAATTTCATTCTTCCTTCACCTATATGACTTTAGGTGAACCGAAAGCTCCTGGACAAATCTCTGTTGATACTTTTAAAAAATTAAGAGCTGACTTGTTCAAAAGTCCTGGTTCCGGAAAAGATTCTAAAGAAGATTAGATTGTTTTACCCTCGGAAGTTATTTTCCGAGGTTGTGTTTACTGGAAATTTTTAACCAATATCTGGTATCGATTATGGATGGACTTGAGCACTCACTGTGCCGGCTTTTGTACCAATGAATTCTCGAAAGGAGGAATCCTTCCAAACCTCTTTAAAGTCCTTCTCTAAAGTTTCTGCAGTCCAATACTCTGGCTTCAAATCTGCGGCCAACTTAAATTGTTCTTTGGTTTTCACAAGATCTCCCTTTTTAGAATAACATCTGGCGAGCAGATAATGTCCTGAGGAAGAACCTGTTACTTTTTGAAGGATAGAAATGGCCGCATCTACCTTACCTGAATAAAAATAATTTCGACCACGGTAGAAAAGAAACTCTCTCGACTCAAGATTTGCAGGAACTTTTTCCAATACGGAGAAATAAGTTTCGGCTTTGTCAAAAGCATTGGTTTCGGTATACCTCCTTGCCAACTTAATAAATCCGACCTGGTATTTCTCGGGGGTTTGGGTTAGGTCAGGAAATTTAGAATCGATAAATTCAGAGTATTTGGTAAAACTTGTATCAAATTTTTTTGTTCTTTTGCCAGCTTCAAACATACAAACAAAACGAAACATATGTGATTCTACTTGGTTTGGATTGAGTGACAATGCTTTGTCGGCCGAAGAAATACAATTTTCCCAATCGGATTTTTGTTCGTACAATCTTGCCAATGCCAAAAGGGGAGGGTCTTTTTGTAATTGTTTGTAAGCATGTTGGAAAGATGTTTCTGCTTTATCCAATTCAGCTAACTTCTGAAATGCGATTCCTTCGTTCAAATATACATAATATAAAAATACATTGGTGTCTTTGGAAAACGGATTTTTTTTGGCACGTTCAAATGATTCAATCGCAGACTTTGGATCATCCTGTCTTAGTTTGACAATTCCCAATTTATAATGGTATCTGGATCTAGATGGATTCTTTTCGATTAGGTTCTTAAGATTGGTTTCTGCTAAATCATATTTTTTCTCTTCGAACAAAGCCAAAACATAATCCCAACGTACATCTTCCAAGTTAGGTTGGTTCACTAAAAGTTGTTCGTAATACTCACTTGGTTTTGTACCTTCTGATGATTCAGAAACTTCTTCTGGTTTTTTAGAATTTTCTTTCTTTGAATCTGATTGTTTTGGTTCGGAAGGTTTAGATTCCACTTTTGTTGGGTGCGAATACGTATGTGTTGAAGAAGGATTTCCTTTGTTGCCCACAGCACGATTGTAAATCTTTTGAACTTCTTCATTTTTAGGATCGTATTTCAGATAACGAGAAGAGTATGTGGCTGATAAATTCCAGTCTTGGTGGTAATTAAAAAATAGGGCAAGTTTTAAAAGGACAGTTTTTCTTTGGTCTTTGTCCAAATCTAAATCAGCAGCCCTTCTAAAGTTTTGAATGGATTTAGGGTAATCTTTTTTATATTCATAAATATAACCCAAATACATATACGCCTCACCGTCTTGCGGGTGTGAGTCGGCATGTTTTGTAAATTTTTTAATCGCTTCGCCATACGCTTTTTTTGAAAAAGCTTTTTTGCCTTCCTTCATCGCATCACTATCAATCGCGAAGAGTGTAGGTTGGAAGATTACAAAGATAAAAACTAAGGAAAGATATTTCCGCACGGATTCCAAACTAGTTAGAACCCATGGGAATGAAAGGGATTTTTGGAAAAAAGTTAGATCTTCGTTCTTTCTTCTTTTTGCGAAGCCAAATTTCTCGAGGCTCTGAGAACGATACTCATAGTCGTTATTTGTGGGTTCACCGAAAGTCCTGTAGGGTAAACTGAGGCATCCATGACAAATATGTTTTTATGGCCATAAATTTCCAAATTTAAATCAACGGCACCCTTTTCTGGATCATTTGCTGACTGGATAGAACCATGAGGATGCGCCGAACCAACAGTTAGATCCCCTGGTTTGGTGCTTTCTTTCAAAATCCAATCAAAGTTGTCGTTCCCTGTGACTTTGTATGGCTCTGTAAACCGAGTGAAAGGAAAAATCAGTTCTTTAGCACCGGCAGCCACAGTCACTTCTGCAAGGGCTTTTAGTCCACGTAACATATTGAGACCGTCTGTAGGTGTTAGTTCAAAATAAACCTTTCGTCTACCCAAACTATACTTCACACTTGCATTGGCTTCCCCATCCGCTCCATCACGAACGAGAACAATCCCAGCGTTGTATTTTGTAAAATCCTTCATTACATCAAACTGTTGTTTGCCGTAAAATGGAACAAGTGACGATGCCAAAGTAGGACGGTAGGGAGCTGCCTCTAACCAAAATCCGTAACCAGTTCCATTTTGATTGTGACCGTCTTTGATCACAATGGATTGTGGTGGACCTTGGAACATTTTGATTTCGGAATCAAATTTTCCAAAGATTGTGGATGTAGGATGAACTTTTAAATTTCTACCCACCCATCCATTCCCAATCCCACTCCTTTGCAGAAGAGCAGGGCCTTCAATTGCACCGGCACTCACAATCACAACTGGTGCACTGATTTCCATGATTTCGATCACTTCGGCAGGAGCTTTTTCATAAGCATCGGGAGTAAACTCGGCAATGACAGTTTTGATTTTTCCTTCTTTGATTTTTGCTGCCCGCATATTCGAAACAACAATCGCACCAGCTTCAATCGCATCGGGAATCCAAGTTAAAAATGCAGATTGTTTAGCGTTGATAGGACAACCAAGTCCACAACGACCAAGCCCAATACAACCACGGTTGTTGTTACGAAGTACCTGTGGAGTGAGGCCAATTTTTTTTCCACCAACACGAAGGACATTGTTATTCGCATTCACTAAGTTATCTGGAACTTCGTGAACGCCGAGTCTTTCATGGACTTCAGAAACAAAAGGATCCATTTCTTCACGCGAGTAACCTTGCCAACCAAATCGTTCACTCCATTCCGTAGTTACATAGTCAGGTGGGTAAAGTGAAGTTTGCCAATTGACGGTTGTGGATCCACCAATGGACTTTCCTTGTAAAATCGATAACGTTTGTTCTTCGGTAACAATAAACCCCGCATCTCGATAGAGTCTTGCTTGCGAGATGAATTCATCAGAATTGAACTGGGTAGGTGTGAAGTAACTCCCCTCTTCAACGAGAACTACCTTCCAACCATTTCTCGCGAGTTCACTCGCAGCAACGGCTCCACCGGCACCAGAACCAATGATAACAACATCAGCATTTAGTTCCCACTTACCATCTTGGATATTATTTTCTTTAATTACATTTGAATGTTTTTTTGGAGTGATGATTTTTTCGTTAAAAACAGGAATTCCCATGGTGTCCGCCTTATTGGATATAACCGACAAATTTTTGGTACTCTTTGTCGGAACTTAAAAGGAAAAATGAAATTTGTCTAAGGATAGCATAAACTCCACGTTTAAGACCAAGTGAGGAATGTTTCCACTCTTGTAATCTTTTGATTCTTTCTTCCATAGGAAGTTTCACAATAGGTGTGAAAGAAAAATCGAGTGCCATGGCTGCTAAAATGGAGGAAGGAACAGTAGCTAACAATTGTATAACGCTTTCTGTTTCAATCGGATAAGGATGTCCGTACACATAATTATCCAATGCTAATCCTAAATCAAAATTCGGAATGGGGTTGTCGCTTAAGAAGACTTCTTGCAAGCTACGAAAACTATGATATTGTTCTGGGGAAATTCCCCGGAGAGTGGGAGTGGCAAGTCCTGGACCACAATTCACTCCCTGAATCGAAACTGCAGTTAAGGCAAAACATTTGAGAGAAAACTTTAAGAAACGATTTCGCGATAGGATAAAGGGTGTATACGGCTCCAAGTCACTTGTCCTTGTTTTATTTTTGAACCCATTGTGTCAGAAACTTGTAAAATTATCACTCATTTTCCTTATTTTTACTGGATGTATTGGTATTTTTCGAAGGGAACCTGACTATCCATCCATTCGTATCCAAGGTTTGGTATCTTATAACGAACTTGAGTCGGTAAAGAATGTAAAATGGAATTCTCTCGCCAAATCGCGAGATCCAAAATCAGTTTCTGCCATCATCCTTCACAATTCGGGAAAACGTAAATTCTCTGATTTCCTCAAACTTTCCGTTGATAACCAATTTATGTTTCATGTTTATGTGGACTCAGAAGGAAATATTTTTGGTGACCCACAGTTTTTGAATCATGAATGGTCGGCCGCACCAGGAATTGATTTAGAATCCATTCACATCGTATACGAAGGAACCCAAGAAACTCTCTACAACAACCGAAAACAACGGGGAGCCTTGAACCAAATCATTTCTTATCTGACAGAAGAACTAAACATTCCCAAATCCAATTATGATGTTATTTCCAAAATTGGTGTTTTCACTCACAATCAAACCAAACGACGGTTTGGCGGATTTGTAGATTTTTCTCCTTGCGGAAGTGAACTAGCACTCAAACAAATCCTTTCTGAAATCGATGGCAAATTTTATGAAGAGGATGATTGGAAAGATCGTTTTGTTACCGGTTGGGTTTTAAAAAAAGAAAACAAAGACATTCTAAAAGAAACCTTCAAACCTACCAATGGTAGAGGAATCACAAAACCAGAAAAAGTTTCTTTTACCTATCTTGAAAAAGATGAAAAAGGTTTTCCTCCGGAAGAATATCGTGTTAAATACACTTTCCGCGGAAAAATCAAACCTAGTTGTGTGGTTTTACATTACACCGCCATTTCAGAATATTTTAAATCCCTTCGCACACTGGAAGCGCGTAACCTAACCGCATCCATCATGATCGATAACAATGGAAAGGCTTATCAATTAGTGGATGTCTTAGAAGATAGGGCGGCCGCTGCGACTGGAACAAACGACAACTGCATCCAAATCGAAATCATTGCCAAAGACACTGAAGAACTTTTAAAACAACCTGAACAAATCCAAACAGTAAAAAATCTTGTAATGGAACTCACAACCAAATACAAAATTCCACTTTCTAATGAAAAATTGGAAGAATTGTCTGGTGTCTTTAGCCATACCCAAGCCAAGAAAAAATGGGGTGGTTCCATTTTCCTCAACGCAAAAGACTTTGATCCTGGCGAAGACTATATGGAAATGATCCTAAATTCGCTTGGTGGCAAATACTATAGCGAACCAGAATGGAAAAATCGAAAGTCTATCGACTGGGCCATTTTATATCGTAATTTTCAACCATAACGAGACGGAGCATCTATGAAAAAACTTTTACAAATTTTTACCTTACTTTCACTTGTTTTGCTTTTGGATTGCCGTCTCAAAAAACCGGTTTACCACCTAACACAATCGGAAGCCGAAACTCGGTTTGAAATCATTGAAGACATTCATTATGATTTGGATGTTCATTTAACTTCGGGAGATAGTTTTACAGGAAAGGTCAAAATTCAGTTTTTGGGAAAAAAACTCAAAGACCTGCGGTTGGATTATTACCAAGGGAAAATCAAAAGTATTGTTTTAAACGAAGAAAATCTCACAAATCTTCCATACGAAAATGGTCATCTCCAATTGCCAGCAAACAATCTAATGATTGGTAACAACACTCTTACCGTTGAATTTGAAACACCTTATGCAAAAACAGGCAACGGTCTTCATAAATTCACCGATCCCGATGATAAAGAAGTATATTTGTATTCTCAATTTGAAGCTTTTCATGCGAACAAAATGTTTCCTTGTTTTGACCAACCAGATTTAAAAGCTACTTTCCAACTAAAATCAACCGTACCTAAAAACTGGAAGGTAATCTCCACAACCCTTCCTAATGGCCAATCCAAAGGAACAAACCCAGACGAAATTTCTTATTCGTTCCCTGAATCAGCAAAAATCTCTACTTATGTTTTTTCTCTCCACGCAGGCCCTTACCAAGTTTGGGAAGATCATTTTGAATCCATCCCTTTACGTTTATTCGTAAGAAAATCTCTGGCAAAATATGTGGATCCCAAAGACTGGTTTACCTTTACCAAAGAAGGATTTGCTTTTTTTAATTCTTATTTTGGAATTCCTTACCCGTTTTTAAAATATGATCAAGTCATTGTTCCTGAGTTTAATTTTGGAGCTATGGAAAATGTTGGGGCCGTAACTTTTTCTGAACGTTTTGTATCTCGTGCACCCATGACAAGATCCCAGAGGGAAAATCTTTCTGATGTTGTTTTACACGAAATGGCACATATGTGGTTTGGAAATCTGGTCACCATGCGATGGTGGAATGGACTCTGGCTTAACGAAAGTTTTGCGACCTATATGGCAAGTCTAGCCCAAGCAAAAAATTCCGAATTCAAAGAAACTTGGATTAGTTTTTTTGAAAAAATGAAACAATGGGCTTACGACGAAGATAGTTATATTACGAACCATCCAGTAGAAGCAAAAGTTTCTGATACTGAGGAAGCCTTCACTCAATTTGATGGAATCACTTACGGAAAAGGTGCCTCCGTTCTCAAACAATTAGTTTATTTTATTGGAGAAGATGCATTTAAACGTGGAGTTCAAAATTACCTACGTAAATATTCTTATTCAAATTCTACCCTCACTGACTTTTTAAAAGAGTTGGAATTTGCAAGTGGTTTTCCCATGAAAAAATGGTCCAAAGATTGGTTGGAAACCAAAGGTACTAACCAGATAGAGTTAACAACTGTCTGTGCAGAAAACCAATTCTATTGGAAAATTGTCCAATCAGCTCCCGGTTTGGAAAACAAACTCAGAGATCACAAAACCGTTATTGGCCTTTATTTTTTTGATAAAACAAATAAACAACTCTCCTTCGAAGAATTCCCCATTGTTTATTCTGGTCGTTCTACCTATGCTATTTTTCCTGTAAAATCTTGTCCCGATTACAGTTTTATCAATGCAGAAGATCATGACTTTGCGATTTGGAAATGGACAGAACCTAACAAAGAAAATTTGGAATATGTTTTAGAAAATGATACAGACCCAATGAGAAAACTCATTTTGTGGACTGATTATTTTAGACAAGTCCAGTTAGCAAACATCACATTTGACGAATTCAAAGACACCGCCATTCGTCTGTACCCAAAAGAATCTGATACCAAAAACAAACGTTGGATTTTATCTCGGCTAGCAGGTGACAACGGTTCTACTTATGTAACTAGTCGGTTTTGGTTTCCTGAAGAAAAACGAATTCGTGACTTCGATGCCTTACAAAGTTTTTTATGGGCGGAACTGAATAAATCAAAACCAGGAAGTGACGAACAAAGATATCTATTTGTGTCACTGATTGATTCCACATATACAATGGTTTCTAAAAAAAGATTGTACGACTTTTTAGAAAACAAACTCATCGTTAATGGATTAAAAATCGATCAAGACTTAAGATGGAGTCTCATCGTAAAACTCAGTTCCTTGGAAACAGACAGGACACAAATACAGGCAATTATTGATCGTGAGAAAAAAGTAGATCCATCCAGTCGTGGAGTAAACTCTAGTTTGGCGGCCGAAAGTGCAGAACCAAATCAGTCTGTTAAAGAAAAATGGATCCAAATTCTATTGAATCCCAAGTCGAGTCAATTCTCCTCTTCAACTTTACGAGTGGTTTCCTACTCACTTTTTCCCGAAAACCAAAAAGACATCCAATTGAGTTTTTTAGATACTTATTTTGATGCCCTAGACCGCTTCAATCGAGGTGAAGATGAAAACTATTTGGATGCTTTTGCAAAAAGTTTGGCACCAGATTTTTGCACTGATGAAACACTACTCATTCTAAAGAAGTTTACAGGAAACCATCCAAGACTTCCTGCTCCGATTAAAAAAACTCTTTTGAAACAAATTGATTCTGAAAAAAAATGCATCCAAATGAAAAACAAACATAAAGAATTGATTAACAACTAAGGAAATTTTTTGAATCGAGTTTTAATCTTTTCTATTTTACTGATCACCATCTTTAGTTTGTTTTTTAGTAACTGCGCCTCCCCAGGTTTTGGACTCAGAGGGTTTTTCTATACAAAAACAAAAATTGGAATTTTTGGAACAGGGGAATCATCCAAACGAAGGGCAACGTCATGCGTACACTCTGTACTCGGACTTATTTCCTTCGGAGATGCATCTTTGGAATTTTTAAAATCTAGATCTAAAATTCAAAACGTAACGGAAACTAATTGGACAACCTTTGCCATCTTAGGCATTTATGCGAACCTTTGCGTAGAGGTCTCCGGAAACGAATGAAAACAAAATTAATTTCTTTGTCTTCATCAACTCTTGGGGTATTATTTCTACTTTGTAGTTTTTCGACTAGTTGTCTAAACTTAGGACAACCACAAGGTTTAGGTCCTACAGGGCTTTTGTACGCATCTTATTCTTTAGGTTTATCAGAACGAAACTTACCTAAATTTCCTTTAAAAAAAGGAAAGGCATGTGTAAAAAGATACGGATTCTTTTTCACCTCCGGCAATGCAAGTATTAGTTCAGCAGCTAATGCCGGAGGGATCGTGGATATCTATCGAATCGAAAAAGAGGCAACAAATTACCTCTCTCTCTATTCTTCCCTTTGTACTGTTGTGTCGGGACTTTAAGGTTTTTTACGGACTACAGAATCTAATAAGTCTGGATAGTCAGAAATAATTCCATCTACACCACAAGAAACCAATCGTTTCATTTCTTTCTCTGTATTCACAGTCCAAGGAATGACAAATATACCTTTGTTATGTGCTTCATTTACAAATTTTGGTGTGACATACAAAAAGTATGGCGAAATGATATCCGCTTGTTTGTCTTTCGTTAACGACAAAATCTTATCCCTATACCCATTTCCAAATCCAATGGTCATTAAAAAACCTTGGAAATATGTAGGAACAAACAAAGCACTGGTTTTGATTTTCGAATTTTTTGCTTTGGAAAAAGTTAAAGTACGAAGGTCAAAGGACTGGATAGTGGACCTTTCTGTTACTTTATATTTTTCAATGATTTGGATTAACTTTTCTGTATGTTCTTTTACTAAACTATCAGGAGCAGATCCATCATCTGGAAATTTTGTTTCGATATTGAATTCATAAATCTCTTTCGTTTTTTTTTCCGCAAACAATACCTTTTCAAAAAACTCTTCTAAAGAAAGGAGTTTCGTTCCGGGTACTGGAATTTGATTTGGGAAGTTTGGATTTTTTTTAGTTCCGCAATCGTAGGATTGTAGTTCCGCCAATGTCAGTTCGTAGAGAGATATTTTTTTGATCTCTGAACCATTCACATTTTGACAAATGACTGGGTTTGTATCCGAGTCGTGGTGGATGACTATTCGTTTGTCCTTAGTAAGAACAGTATCCAACTCTAGTGTGACCATCTTATATTTGATTGCTTCTTCAAAAGCAGGCCAGGTATTTTCCGGTTTGAGTCCTCTTGCTCCGCGATGCCCTTGTAAATCAATCACCTTACGCAAACGATTTGGTGTTTCTAACGAGGCACAATTGGTAGAATAAAAGGCAATCAAACTAATAAAGATTAAACTAATTCTAAAAGATGGGGTTTTGTACATCAATGGTTTCCTTTTGACGGCTTCCATCGTAACCCTTTCCAACGATTATAAAGAATTTTTTCTGATCCCATCTCAAAAAGAAATCCTCTTACTTCGCCTTGATCCGGGGAAAATATGAAATACCGACAACCTAATGCGCGCAAAACACGCAAAAAAGACGAAATCGAACGATGGAAATAAGAAAAGGGTGGAAAAAACGGGTCCACCACCTAGGCTAACCTCGGTGGTGGACTCTAAAAAGGAAATTTAGCGTAACTTGAGCGTAACGCTTCTTTCTTACTGCAAGTCAATCCAATCCATGCGAATGTTATTCTTTCAGAACGTTAAGGACGTTTTTGGAACCGTTTCAGACCGTTATTAACGGAATTTTTGATTTTTTTTTAAAACATGGAAAAAGTAAACCACTTCAGAACCTATCGCGAAAAACGAAAACTCACAAGAGTCGAACTATCAGAGAAATTGAATATTCCTCGTTCCGCTGTCGAATTATTGGAATCCGATGATTGGATACGATCTAAGTTCGATTATGTCGTTTTGGTCGCAAAAGAACTTGGACTATCAATCATCGATCTCATCCGACAAGAATTCGATTATGATTTAGAAAAAGAATTTTTCAATGAAGAAGAATTTGAAGAGATCGTAGCTCGTTATGCCAACGCAAGAGTCACTTTGATTTTATCAGAACTCAAACTGTTTTGTAGAAATGCTAAAGTGCGTTTGGATGATTTTGATATTACCGAATTTTCCTTTTCTATGGGAAACCTTCACAAACTCATCACTCTCAACCAAAGATTAGAACGAGGTGAAATTTCTCCTAAGGATGCATTAGTCGAATTTCCACCCAAATGGGGAAAGTTCAGCAACCGAACAAAATAGAATTTTCAAAGATTCGAATTTACAAAAAATATCCGACTACTTCTTAGAACAAAACGAATCTTGTAGATTAAACCACAAGTTCGTCTTCTCCGGCACGAGCCACAACAATCTCGCCAGCTTCTTCCAGTTTACGAATGATGTTTACAATTTTTTGCTGCGCATCTTCCACGTCTTTCAAACGAACAGGACCCATAAAATCCATATCTTCTCGGAGAAGGTTTGCAGCACGTTTGGACATGTTTTTAAAGATTTTATCTTGTACTTCAGAATCTACAGACTTAAGCGCTTTCGCTAAATCAGTGTTATCTACTTCTCGCATTACCTTTTGAATCGCGCGGTCATCAAGTAAAACGATATCTTCGAATACGAACATTCGTTTTTTAATCTCTTCTGCAAGTTCTGGATCTTCTTCTTCCAGGGCTTCAATGATGGTTTTCTCAGTTCCCCGGTCTACTAAGTTCAGAATTTCTACCACAGAATCAATACCCCCAGCAGACGTATAATCTTCAGAAGCAAGAGTGGAAAGTTTACGTTCGAGCACACGTTCCACCTCACGAAGTACGTCCGGTGATACCCGGTCCATAGTCGCAATTCGTTTTGCCACTTCCGCTTGGATTTGGTGCGGTAAGTTGGATAGAATGTTGGATGCTTTTTGTGGATCCAAATAAGATAAAATAAGTGCGATGGTCTGCGGATGTTCCCCCTGGATAAAGTTGAGTAGGTGGGCCGGATCCGTTCTACGAATGAAGTCAAAAGGCCTTACTTGTAATGACGAAGTGAGTCGGTTGATGATATCGATAGCTTTCTGGTTACCGAGAGCTTTCTCGAGAAGCCCTCGCGCAAAGTCAATACCACCATTGGTGATAAATTCCTGAGCCATCATGAGTTCATTGAACTCTACAAGGACTTTCTCTTTGTCTTCTGGAGTGATTTTATCTAAACGAGCAATTTCGAACGTGATTTGTTCGATCTCGTCTTCACGAAGGTGTTTAAAGATTTCGGATGCCACTTCGTTTCCAACAGCAACCAAAAAGATGGCGGCCTTTTGTCTTCCTGTTAGCGATGGCTTTTTATTGATCATACTTCGTCCCGAAATCCGTACTACTTAGTTTATCGGCCGGACCAAGAAAAAACAATGAGATTTATTCTACGGGAATTTTGACCCTGGGGCCATGAAAAGGAAACAGAGAACAAACCAGAATTTTTCATTTTTAGAAAATGAGTTCATTTTATTTTTATGTTGACCGGTCTATTATCTTTTCCCAAATGGTCCTGTGGGCAAAAAAGGCTTAGAAACCAAACAAAAAATGATCGAGGTCATGTCCGGACTTTTGGAAGAAACGGGTTATGAAGCCACAGGTCTTACCGAACTGGGAAAGGAAACGGGAACTCCCAAAGGTTCGCTCTATTTCCACTTTCCTGGTGGAAAAGATGAACTGACGAACCTGGCCCTCCTCCATTCAGGTAACCAATTGAATGTATTTTTTCAATCGGTTCTAGTAGAAGCGGAATCACCCGCCCAAGCCATTAAACAAGTGTTCCATGCCTTAGAAAACAGGATTGTTTCCAGTGATTACAAAAAAGGATGTCCAATTGCAACAACTGCAATGGAAACTTCTAACTCGGTTCCTAGTGTTTCAAATGTTTGTGCAGAAATTTATTCTCTCTGGTTAAAAACCTTTGAGACTTATTTGGTAGAGCAAGGTTACACTTCTCGCACCGCTAAAAATTTATCTCTTTCCTTACTTTCTTTATGGGAAGGTGCTTTATTACTTTCCAAACTCCAAAAGTCGCCGGAACCACTACGTGTGGCCGCAAAAACTGCTGAATTACTTTTCAAACAAAATTAATTTTAAAAAGGAAACCTATCAAATATGAAACTTTCGAAAAAAACTCTGATCCGAATAAACCTAACTCTTGTTCCAATCGTTCTCTTCCTAGTCTATTTTCTCGGATACCCCAATGAAAGTATTCCGTCCGTAACCTTAGAGTCTAAAGAAACGACCTCACTCATTCCCAAACCAAAAGGAAAATCACCTCTTGTCTTTTCGATACTGAAAACGGGAGAGGCAAAAACCCTAGAAGCTTTTGTGATTGAAGGTGGATCTGTTCTGAAAGTAGTAACTGTAGCACATTCCGGTTTTTATATCCAACATCCTAAAGGAAATTTTTTATTTGATACTGGGCTTGGAATCAAAATCAAAGAACAGTTCCAAATGTTTCCTTTCTATTTAAAACTACTCATGGAATACCAGTTGATCCAAACCGCAAAAGAACAATTAGAATTAAACGGTGTGAATCCAAGTTCCATTCAGGATGTTTTTTTCTCACATTTGCATTGGGATCATGCCAGCGGATTAAAAGACTTTCCTTCAGCAAAAATCCATTCTTTACCAGAAGAATTGAATCATCCCAAAATTGAATCGGGTTATATTGTTTCTCAATTTGATGGAGATTCTGTAAATTGGAAACATTTGCAATTTCAAGACAAACCTTATGCATCTTATGCGAAGAGTTTGGACTGGTATGGAGATGGAACTGCTGTTTTTGTTCCCATGAAAGGTCACAGTGAAGGTTCGGTCGGTCTCTTTTTACATACAGAGAATGGACAAACTTACTTTCTTACAGGAGATGTTGTCTGGCGAAGAGAAGGGTTTTTGGAAAAAAAACACAAACCCAGAGGGGCAAGATGGATTGTTGATTTTGACACTGCCGGTCTGGGTGAAGAAATCTCGCGAGTTCACAATCTCCTCCTTAAAAATCCAGAACTACAAATTATCCCTGCCCACGATCATGATGTACAATCCCCTCTTGGTTTTTATCCACAAGTGCTTGGTAAAAAATAATAGTTTTGTTTAGGTTTCCTCGACACTTTTGACAATCGTTTGGTTCTTTTGCGAAAGGAGAGATTTAATTCCTTTCAGCGAAAGTTCCAGGCGCTCCATTTCTTGGTACAGATTGTCCCGATTCTCTTGGATTTCTGTGTGATACAAATGAGCCTTTCCTACCAACTGGTGGTAATCAAGAGAGAGTTGGTGCAGGGCAGAATCCCAAGTTTTCGGCTGGATCCGTCTTTTGTTCCAATAGAGTTTTTTCCCAAAACGATACAAGATTTGAAACAAACCAATTGCGTGTAAGGGGATCAAAATATAGAAAGAAACAAAGATAACTTTGGAATAAGAGACTTCCTTTCCGAACAATCCCCAAAAATAGATCCAAAGGGCAGAAAGTAATAAAACCGCAATCGTAAGGTTGGCCTTTGGAGTTTTGGGAGAAACTGAATTGAAAACGGAAAGGAGGATGACAGAAAAGATGAGTAAGAGGAGAACTTCCCAAGGGACTAAAGTAAAAAACAAATCCCAAAACTTTTGAAAATTCTCCCAACTGGTTTTGATCTGGTTGATGGTAGTTTGGATTTCTACAATTTGGTTTTGGATTTTTTGAAAGAAGTCTGTGATCGCCGACATGAAGCAAATACTAACTAAAATCCAAAATCATGCAAGTGGTTTCTTTAATAAATACTTAGCACCGAAAACCACAAGAAACCTTCTCACCATATATTCACTGATAGCGATCCCTTTTTTCATTTATCACGAATCACATTTGCCTTGGCACTACATCTTAGCTCTTTGTATTGTTTCTCTAATCGTTGGGTTGTTGATTACTTATGCTAGTTTATATGTAATCAACCGATATTGGGCAGAAACCTTCCATCCTCTAATTGAGATAGGTGTTGCTATTGTTTTTATTTTTGCTCTCTGGTTGGCAGAAATTTTGGTTTTTGAAGCCGGGACAGTGTTTTTATTTTTATTTATCGCCATCACCTTTCTTGTTCGTGTTTTACACCTTGAAACCTATGCGCGACTTTTAATAGCAGCTTGTCTGATAGCAAGTAATGCTCTAATTTCTTTTAAGGCATTACAAGGTGCAGAAGTTTTATCAGCCTATTTACTCTTCAAAAACAAATACCAAATTGAAGAAAAGGACCTGAATGGTTGGAGCGTTGTAGACAACAACCAATATTGGAATGAAGAACTGCAGTTTGGTTTTACGCTCCCTGAAGGATTTTACTTTTTTAAACCAGAAAACTTAACTATGGAAAACAAAACGGGAGCAGGTCAAATTGCGGGATTACTTGCTTTCAGTGATCATGATGCAGAAAGGTATCCTTTTGTTCGCATTTTTTACTTTCCTGATTATTTGGGTTTCCAAGAAAACCAAGCAATCTCTGAATTTTCCGAATTTCTAAAAATACAAGTGAGTAAAGGTGATATCGAAGACATCCAAGAAATTCAACAGAAAGAATTGGAGCCCTTTATTGTTACATCCAAGTTTTGGACATTTTATGACCTACTAAGACCACGTTATGCGAAAACAGGATTTATCCTTGTGGAAACTCCAAATCGAGATAAACTTTTATTACACATAACTGAAAATTTAGAGAAGGGCGAAATTCACGAACAAGGTATCCGTGAATTTTTAGCATCAATTCGATTCGGAAATCGATTGCAGGGCAATTAAAGAAAGTGGATCCACAAGGATATCATTTACCTTAGCTCCTAAATGGAGATGAGGGCCTGTCGACATTCCAGTAGAACCCACAGTTCCAATTTCCTGACCTTGTTTCACAACGTCACCAACCTTGACTTTGATTTCATTTTGGTGCATATAAAAAGAAAAGATCTTATTCCCATGATCTACGATTGTAAAATTTCCCTCATAATAAGTCGTACGAGCGAGGACCACAACCCCATCTTGGATTACGTAAACCGGTGTTCCTGATTTACCGCGAAAGTCGACTCCGCCATGTGGTCGGCCCTGTTTGTTATTATAATCCCGCCTAACATAAAATTTACTGGTAATAAAAATCTTTTCCAATGGTTTTTTAAAATTTTTAACAAACTGTAAATTACTTTGTTTCGAGAAGGCTGATTCTTTAGCAGTTTTACATTCTTGGATAAAATCTAAAGTTTCTTTAGGAAGTTCTTTTGTGATAAACTTTTCATCCACTTTAATCTGAGGATTTTTTTTGATCACTTGAAACTTCGTAGGTTCCAAAATGATTTGATATTGTTTTTGGCCACGTTTGACAAAAAATATCTTAGATACAATTTCTAGTGTCATCGCACCCGCGGGTGTATCGGGGGAAATTGGTAAAAAGGCTACCATACTTTTTTCCCTTTTGGTAAGAATCACATCTTTTCCCAACCAACTGACCTTAAAAGATTCGTTAATCCACTTTTTATCTTTAGGAGTTAAACGTAAAAAGATAACTTCCCCTCTTCCAAACCTTCTTGCTTCCATGAGTAAGGAAAAATTCTTTTCTTCCTTTTTTACAAAGTAATTAGAAGAAATTGTTTTTGTTGGTTTTTTTTTGACCTCTCTCGATTCCGCAGGAACTGCACGTACAAAGGACAAAATTACAATCAATAAGGATAATAACCGTATCATCTCTTTCAATTTCGGCTATTTTGTTTTTGCAGATTCGTTAATTTTTTTAACAAAGGTAACAAATTCGTCTGCAGGGAGTGGTTTACTGTAAAGATAACCTTGGATCATATGACAACCCAAATCATGTAATAAATCTTTTTGCGCGGCGTTCTCAACACCCTCGGCAATGACTTCCATACCCAATGAATGTGCCATATTAATAATGGCCTTACAAATGACTCGATCATCCTCATTCAACTCTAAATCAATAACGAATGATCGATCAATTTTGATTACATCTGCATTGATCTTTTTTAGATAACTCAGTGAACTATAACCGGTTCCAAAGTCATCAATTGAAACTTTAATACCGAGTCCCGACAAGTATTCAAAGGCTTCTATACTTTTTTCTGGGTTTTCCATAATCGAACTTTCAGTTAATTCTAATTCGATTTCCTCAGGATTAATATTGTATTGCAAAATTGTTGATTGTACTCGATGAGACCAATTAGCACGCGCTAATTGTTTTCCGCTGACATTAATACTAATAGGAAAAGAAGGAAGATTTTGTTTTTTCCATTCGGTTTTTAATCTACAGGCTTCTTCTAAGACCCAATCTCCAATCCTTTCGATAATTCCAGAATCTTCCGCAACAGGAATGAATTCTACTGGAGGAACCCAACCTCTTTCCGGGTGTTTCCAACGAATGAGTGCCTCTGCTCCGCAAACTTGGTTGGTGATTGTAGACATTTTTGGTTGAAAATAAAGGAGAAGTTCGTCATTTTGAATGGCTTTACGTAATGAGTTTTCAATGTACAATCTTTTTTCAGAACGAAGGATAAGTTCATTTGTATAGAATTTGAAATTGTTTCTACCCAGTTCTTTCGCTTTATACATCGCCATATCCGAATTTTTTAAAAGCTCTGAAGTAGACACTCCATCGTTCGGTGAAAGGGCAATTCCCATACTAATCGTAGTAAATAAATCACGACCCATAATATGGAATGGTTGGCTCAAAATTTCTAATATCTTCTGAGCAAATTCGGCAGCAGCACTTTTGTTTTGAATATCCACTTTTAAAATGGCAAACTCATCTCCACCAAATCTTGCTACAGTATCAACTTCTGTCATCACACGTTTGAGTCTCGCACCCACCATTTGCAAAAGGATATCCCCTTTGGTATGACCTAAACTATCGTTGATAAACTTGAAGTTATCAATATCAAAGAAATAGAATGCAAGTAAAGTCTCAGTAGACTTATGATTTTTTAAAGCTTGGTTTGCATGATCGATGAATAATGTACGGTTAGAAAGCCCTGTAAGTGCATCATAATAAGCCAAATAACTGATTCTTTCTTCTGAAAGTTTTCGTTCTGTGATATCAACGCCGAAACTAATAAACCTTTTTTGATTAGTCTCTGTATCATCAATAGGAATGTATTTTCTTAAAAGATAGGTTATTTTATCGTTATTGTCTTGGATCAGTTCTTCAAACTCAACAATTTCGTTTTCTTTGGCGGCAACATCTAAGTATTTTTTGCGTTTTTCATAGAATTCAGCAGAGAGTTCCAATTTTTCTGCAAGTTCTGCATCCGTCTTTTTAAATAACCATTTCCTAATTTCTTTATTCGATAGAAACACAGGATTTGTATATTCATACTGATAGTTTGAGTTCAACACAGCAATATCAGAGTCTAGGTTATCTAAAATAAATTCATAAAAAGCTTTTTGATTTTTTACTTGTTCTTGAGATCTCTTTCTTTCAGCAATATCTCGAAAGGTTGCCCAAATTGCCATTTTACCGTTCACAGGAAATAATCGAAATGAAGACTCAGTGGGAATCAAATTTCCTGATTTAGTTTTTAAGGCAGTACTCTCAATTAAATTTCCTTCAAACTCTACGTCTTCATCCACTTCCACTGGAGGTAAAAATATCGAAAATTCTTTACCTACAATTTCTTCTAGAGGATATTCTAATACAACTACTGCTTGTTTGTTGGCATTGATGATCTGGTTAGTACCTGGATCAATCTGCATTAAAATATCTAATGACTCTTCAAAAACATTTTGAAGTACAACTACCTTTTCTCTGATTTTGTCATAAGCAATGGAACGATTCATATCCTCTATCAATCGTTCTGCAAAGTTTAATATTAAATCTAAGTTACCAACCGAATAAGTTGATTCGGTAAGATGTAAATAGGTTGGGTGTGCTGCTCGTGCTAATTCGAGTGGACTTAGTGGTTCTACTGAAAGTAATATATAAGGTGATTCGGGGAATTGTTCAAAAATGAATTTTTGTTTTTCTAAAACTTTGGAATCATTCCAAAATAAGAAAACGGCAGACTCTTGGATTGTGCCTACTTTGATATCAAGAACAGATTGAAAACTATGAACATTGCATGTTTCAATAGCAGTTATGTCCCGTAGTATTCGATTATAAAAAGTATGGTCTGACTCTTCAATGTAGATCGTAATTTGTTTGAGAGACATGACCTAGGCATAGTAGACGAAAAATCATTTTCCTTACAATTGATTTTTTTAAGACTAGATTTGTAGCGAACTTTCCTATCTTAGCGATTGGAAAGAAATTTAAATGACCAAAGTTGTACCAGTACTAAGACTTCTGTCATGATTTTGTCAGTATCGGAAAAAATTCTGGTCTTGGGTAAAATGAATTTGATTCTCATTACTAGTACTCAAGTTTGGATAAAAAAGACCGAGGTTCTATGAAATCCCTTCAAAATAAGACAAAATTAGTAATCCTTTTGAGTTTGATAGCCGGACTCTCCTTTCAGTGTGAAAAAAAAGAAGAGGAAGACAACACTGCTCTCCTCGCTCTTGCAGCTTTAACAACTTCTTCAGGTGATTGCACGGTTACAGCACCTCCGAGAGCAAGTATCAACACTTGGCAAAGTATTGTGACTGCCAACGGAACGGCTACTATTAGCAAAATCGGTTCAGTACCAGTTGTAGGTCATCAAACAGCTGCCCTCAAACTTACTGCGAAAAACGGAACCACTGTTGCTCTTAGCGGAAACTCTTTTGTAATTGTATATCAATCTTCAACATGCCCACTGACAACTTCAACTAGAACAGGTTTTACACCGACTAGTTTAACAGATTCTAATAGTGAGTTTACGAATTCATATACAGTTTCTGGATCAGGAACGATCACTTTTACAGCTGCTGCTGATTATCATATTTTCTTTTACGCGATTCCATCTCGTGGACAAGCTGCTAGCGTAACTTATACAGTTGCAGGCTTATAAAGAAAATTGAAGTATTTTATCATTGGGATCCTTTTCCTATTGAGTTTTTGCGCAAGGCAGGAGTCTGCCTTGTCAGACCAAGACTTGTTTGTAAAACAATTGATCACCAACCTGGTCAATGCAGGGAATCCCAATGCTTTAGATAAAATTGTTTTTTCAAGAGCCAACGGTGACGGAAGTTACACAACTAGGTTTAATGCGACCAATTTAGATTTTTATATTTATTTTCAATTTGAAGGGAACAAACAAATCCCTTTTTCAGAAAAAGATTCCCTTACCTGGGACTTTGCATTCAACAGATACAAAGCTGCGACAAACTCCGGAGAAACCAATCGGTTTGGACTCGGAGGAGCTTGTAAAAGTAATACTACTGATTTTGCAGTGGCAAGTTCTACTTCTGCGGCAAGCCAAGGCTGTAGTACATTTACAGTTGATGCAGCTACCACTACACAAGGAATAGGTGGAGCTGGTGCGGTTTATGTAGGAAATGCAATTGTAACGGAGTGGTATTATTATACCATTGGATTCTTAACTCCTAAACCTGATATTTTTCTCATTCGTTCAGGAACAGGTTTAAATACTTACGCCATTCATATCGAAAATTACTATAGTGATGCGGGAACTTCCGGTTATCCGACCATCCGATGGAAAAAACTTCCCTAATGCATTGTTTGATTCAGTTTCTTTTACCTATCATTTGTCTTTTTGTACTTTTTGTCGGAGAAATCCATTCCCAAACACGTCCTCGCGAAACGGGAAAAAAAACGAAAACGACAGACCAACAAACACAAAACACTACAACTCCGCCAACAACAACGGATACAAATACTACAGGTGAGAATACAAATCCTCAAACTACAGGAACCACCACTCCTGTTTCTGAAGAGGGAAATAAAGAAGAAACTCCCACCGAAGAAGTGGACCGATTCAAAGATTTAGATAATAAAAATGGGATCGTGGTTACTGGCTCTCGTGGGGAGAGACGTCTCAAAGATTCAGCAGTGGCAACGGAAGTAATTTCTAGAAAACGAATTGAACAAACGGGTGCACGTAACTTAGGTGAGGTGTTAGATACCCAAACCGGAATCAACGTCACTCCTTTTTTTGGAGGTTCCCAAGTGCAGATGCTTGGACTCGATTCCAAATATGTACTATTTCTTGTGGATGGACAACGTATTGCAGGAAGATTGAACAATACCATTGACCTCACTCGATTTAAGGTACAGAACATTGAACGAGTAGAAATTGTAAAAGGTAGTTCATCATCTTTATACGGTGCTGATGCCATCGGTGGTGTGATCAATATCATCACCAAACAAGCCGAAAAACCAGAACACTATCAATTCCGAACTACCTATGGAAACGGAAGACAAACCAACTTTGGAACCCAAGGCGAAAAAAACATGATCGCTGATGTGGGTTTCAAAAATGATTTTGTAGCAACTAATTTTTTTGGTGGGTTCAATCAATCCGCTGCTTATGACTTAGATCCCAAAACTCCGGCCACAACGGGAAACGCATTCCAAGATAACAACGTCGGTGGAAACATGACTTTCAACCCTGATGGTCAATTTAAAGTAAAAACAGGAATTAATTATTTAAACCGAAACCAAGCTGGAGTTGATTCTAGATCCAATGGTGGTGTATTTGATAGAACCAATCTAACTAACGATTTCCTTGGGTTAGGTGCTTTAGAATATACATACGGAAAACGAAACATGGTTTCTTTACGAGGGAATTTTTCTCGTTGGGAAAACCATTATAAATTAGACCAAAGAAATTCCAATGAACTGGATGTAAAAGAACTCACCAACGAATTTTCATCGCAAGGTGTCGCTCAGATTGATCATGAAATCAATAAAGACCATATGGTCACTGCTGGTGTTGAATCCTATTCAGAAGAATTACAATCGGATCGTTTACAAAGAAGGAATGCTTATCGAACAAGAAGAGCCGCCTTCATTCAAGACGAGTGGATCATTTGGCGCCAAGGATTTGTTTGGCGGTTAGTTCCAGGAGTTCGCCATGACGTCGACTCCCAATTTGGTGGACAAACTACCCCTAAAATTGCCACCAAAGTAGATATCACGAGCAACCTGGTCTTTCGCGCAAGTTACGGAAAAGGTTTTCGACCTCCTTCTTTTCGCGAGTTGTATTTACGTTTTGAAAACCCTGGAGTGGGATATGTTGTGGATGGAAATGACAAACTAAGGCCAGAAAAATCAACAACGGTCAATGCAGACATCGAGTACACTCCCTTTAAGTTTTGGACCCTATCTTTAAGTATCTTTCGCAATGACATTACTGACCTCATTCAATATAGTTTTGGAACAAGAACCAGCGAATTTGCTAATTTTCAATTGAAGAACATACAACGTGCTTATACGAGGGGTGTGGAAGCTGGATCCCGAGTTCGGTTTCTCAAGTATTTTGCTTTGGAATTGGGTTATAACCAAACCGACACTAGAGACCTAACAACCGATAGACCCTTAGAAGGGCGTGCCCTGCACCAAGGAACAATGAACTTTTTTGTGAACGCACCTGGCGGTTGGGAATTTGCCCTCCGAGCGAAACGTTTAGACAAACGGCCGTTTTATAGTACAACCAATGAATTCACTGCCGGATCGAGTACAGCTCTAATTGACCAACAAACGAAAAGCGTTGAAGAAAATAACAAAGTTGTGTATGGAAAACCATTCACACTCCTAAACGTGAGAATGGAGAAAAAATTCTTCGATGGAAGAATGTCTCTATTTTTAGGAGTGGACAACGTTCTAGACCAATACGAGCTTACATACAATCCTATTCGTCCCAGGTTTTACTATGGTGGACTCCAAGCCACTTTTTGAACTCAATTCGTATAAAACATTTTTTATTGTAACTGTTCTTTATTGTTTATCAGGAGTGGCATTACACTCCGATGAATCAAAGTTAAATGTTAAACAATCAAAAGTTTTAAAAGAATCGTTTTCCTATTTGGAAACTTTGGAACCAAAACGAATCAAAATCGATAAATCTACTTACAACCGACTGACTCAGTTTGAATCGATTTTTAAATTTGCTTTCTCAGGCAAAAAACTTTCCCGTTGGATCCAGTCTCGAATCAAAAAATATTCTTACGGGTCAACCGGCGATTACATTGCAATGTACCATGATGGAGATGTATTACTCGGACGGGCATTTTTTAGTTTAAATCGCCTAGACCGTGTCCTTGTTTTGTTACATGAAGCACGTCATGCAGATGGCAAAAATTATGGTCACGTGGTTTGTCCGGAAAATTTTCAATTTCTCAACCCACGCGATTGGAAAATTCATCCTGCTGGGAAAAAAGGATGTGATTCCGTACCAGATGGTGGTTATGGAATCACTGCTGCTTTTTTATTTGAGTTAGGTGCTTTTGGGTATTTGAACCAAACAGAAGCGGCACATCGGTATAACTCAGAAATCTCTCGAGTAATCCACGATTAATACAAACAAGCTTGTTTCAATTCAGAGTCTTCGGCAATTTTGGATTTTAATCTGGAAAGAATGACTTTTGATCTGGAAACGGAATCGCCTTCCTTGGATTTATCAAAGATAAAAGAATGTTTTTCCTTCATCAGTTTTCCCAATTGTGATCCATGAGTTGGACAACCAAGTAAAGAAGCGATGGTTCGTATTCTTTCTCCAGTTCCTCGCGTTGTTTCTAATTCCAAAGGTTCTTCATTATAAATTACAAATACCTCTTGTGCCTTATCAGCTCGAACAATCCCATCTGTCGTACAATTGGAAGTTCCTGAAGTGATTCCAAAAGTCTGCGATGACAAACTACCATTGGTTGTCGCTGCAAGGACCTGCCCGATATCATTTTTCCAAACAGAAACCATGGAACCTAGCCCACAACCCGCCATTCCATACGGTTCCGCAGAAACTGAGAAAGAAGTCATAAGACATACTAAACTAACAATTATTAGCTGAATTTTAAAAAAGAGTCGGAAACTATGATTCAACATAGAACCTCCCGGATTTAGATGGAAAATAAAGAATCAGAACTGCGATCGATTTTTGGAAGTTGGTGGCCGTGTGCTAAAATTTCACCTGACATCGAAAGAACAGCCCAGGTTTTTTCATCTTTTGCCTTGGTTTGCAGAGATTGGAGCATCGTGTTTGTAAATGATTCCAACTTTTGATGAAGTACGGTATTTGGAAATGGCAACGGTTTCTTTTCTTGTGCTTCAATAGATCTCATGCAATTTGTTTTCCCCGTTGTCTTTAGGATCGGCGAGGGGGCCGGAATGACTAAAGTTTAAAAAGTCCAAAAAATGAGTCAAGAAGAGACATAATTCCGAGGAGGAAAAATGAAAACTCTAACTTCTCCTTTTCCCGAACCATCCGAGTGTCAAACTTGACCAAAAACCACCCGTTACGAGGACGACTTTGCTTACCCCTCAGATCAATCTGTTTAAAAAATCCAATCCCATCTTAGCGCAAGTTCTGGCAAACACCCGTTTGACTCCTGAACCAGGCAAAGGCAAACGCCCAGCGACTGAAGGAGATTCGGCAGTGCATCGAATCACCATCGCCGTCGACCATAATACTTATCCTTACATGATCGGCCAAAGTGCGGGAATCATCCCTCCTGGTGTGGATCCAGAAAAACAAACAAAAGGATCGGCCGACCCTTCGTATACCATTCGTTTGTATTCGATCGCCTCACCTTCGTTCAGTTTTGGTCAAACCAAGGACAATATCGAATTTGTAGTGAAAAGAGACAATGTATACGATGAAAATGGAAACCTTGTTCATAAGGGAGTTTGTTCCAATTATCTTTGTGATTTGAAACCTGGTGATACTGTTACCATGACAGGACCCGCTGGTAAAAAATTCCTTTTACCTCAAGTGGATTATACTGGTGATATTTTCTTTTTTGCAACAGGTACAGGAATCAGTCCTTTTTTTGGGATGGTGGAAGAACTCCTTGTCCAAAAACTCATCTCTTTTCAAGGAAATGTTTGGTTGGTGTATGGAGCGCCCTATTCCGACGAAATCGTACTTCGTGATTATTTTGAAGATATTTCCAAAAATCACTCTAACTTTCATTTTATAACGGCGATTAGCCGAGAAGAAAAAAATTCCTTTGATGGTGGAAAGATGTACATCACACATCGGGCAAAAGAAAATGCAGAAGCGATTAAAAATGCTGTCAATGGAAACGGTAAGTTTTATATTTGTGGCGGCCCCAAGGGAATGGAGAAAGGAGTGATACAAGAAATCATGTCTGCTTGCGCAACTGATCTTTCGTATGATGAATTTAAAAAACACCTAGAGGAAAAAGAACAACTTTTTGTAGAGACTTACTAATATGGCAAAAACAGGAATCATTCGAGACATTGACAAAGGTCGCGGAGAAGTCATCCGCGTGGAAATCTCCGAATACAAAGGACAAACTTTTTTTAATATTCGAGTTTGGTATACCGATCCCAACGGAGAATTAAAACCCACTCAAAAAGGTGTCGCTATTTCACCAACTCTTGTCGGTGAATTGAAAGAGGCAATTGAAGAAGCTGAACGATGGTTGGCTTAAACTTTAGTTCTTATCTCCTTCGTTAGCGTAAATAATCCTTTGTAATATTTCTTTAGCAGAAGAAACAGTTTCTGCTACACGAATGTGGTTGTACAACCGAGTGATTTCAAAAATTTTTTTTACGGAATCATGAATGTTGGCAACCACAAGTTCTCCTCCGCGACGCCGTAACCAACCCACAATTTGAATCACCATCCCAATTGCTGAAGAATCAATATGTGAAGTATTGGCAAAATCAAAAATCATATATCTGTATCCTTCGGACATCTTTTGTTCAATGAGAAGTTTGATTTCCGGACATTTATATAAGTCAATATCACCTATAGTGCGATATTCAAAAATTTCATCATGAAGAACCATATCTTTTAAATCTAATTTTTCAGGCCCTTTTAACATCATTTGCGAATTCACAAATAGGTGTTTTTTTAGATCATCCGATTTAGTTGTAATTTTTGTTTCTAATACCTGTAAACGATTGAGTACAGAACCGAGTGCGTTTGGAGCAAAATGTAGATTGTTTTTTATATCTTGAATGAGTCCAAATAGTATTGCTTTGGCATCTTCTACATGTTCACGTCGAATCAAATCAGTAATTTCTTTAATCCCCAAAGTTGCATTAGCTACCAAAATTTCCACAAGCACATCGGGATCTTGTTTTCCACGATTTTTGCCTTTAGGAAATTGAAAGGAATCTTTCACCGATTCCAAAACATTCTGTTGTAATAAATTGTAATACGAAACATTTACTTCACAAAAAGGAGATTCAATTAGGTTCACCCGATCATCAATTTCGAGACGTAAAACCAAATTGCGAATATCGTCTGCCCTGAGATCACCTAACTGAAGATTAATTTTTTGCCTAGATATCGTCTTAGAATCACCTAAAAACTCATCAAATTCTTCTAGAATTTGGTGGGAGGTTTCTGACAAAACTTGTTTCAACCTAACACCGGGAGCTAATTGTAATTCCACATCAATGGCTTGCGCATATAAAGCTCCAATATCTCCAAATTCTTCGAAGAAAATATCAGACGCCTTTTCTGGGTTATCTATATAATGAAAATTACCACCACCAGCCTTAGCAATATCCACCAACATCTCTTCATTAAAATCTTTTCCTACCCCAATGGTAGTTGTAGAGATTCCCATTGCAAAATGGTCTTCGGCAATTTTTACAAGTGCTTCTTTTTCCTTAATGCCTGAGGTAGGATTTCCATCTGTGAGTAACAATACTCTTTTGTAAGCATTCGCAATTTTGGATTGCGACAAACTCTTTAAGGCAGACAACCATCCACCACTTAAATTAGTAGATGTAGCAACTTGGATGTTTCTAATTTTGTCAGTGACAGAAACTTTTTCTGTTAGGTGGGTAACTGGTTGAATGATTTGCACATCAGCAGAATAAGCAATGATGGTGACTGCATCATGTCTTGTCAGCCAGTTAACCAGTGCACAAGAAGCATCAATCACAGATTCCATTTTTTCGCCCTTCATAGACCAACTTTTATCCACGGCAAGACCGATGACCAAAGGTTTCCTTTCATCAATTTTGGGATTGGCAGGGGTTCGGAATCGAAGTAAAAGATGGTTTTCCTGAACCTCTTTTTCTTTGATCAGCGGATATTCCAATTTGGCATCTATGAACATGACCCTAAAAGCAAATTCTGAATTAATGTTTCCGCAAGAACAATTTAAAGTATTCTGACATAGAGAGAATCACACAATGTTTGGAAAAATTCACGAAGTCTATTCATCCATTTCTGGCGAAGGAATTTCGCAAGGAATACCAACTGTCTTCATACGATTTGCTGGATGTTCCTTACGTTGTGGCAAAACGGAAACAAGAGCCTTATGGTGTGACACAGCATATGCCTTAGGTCCCAATCAGGGCGAAGAAAAAACTCTCGATACCATATGGACTGAATTAGAAACGCTAGATTCACACCACGGATACCAAGTATTACTCACTGGTGGCGAACCCTTAGAAGGGAAAAATCGTGATCTATCCACATCCCTTGCCAATCGCATCTACAACCACAGAATCAGTCATAATTTGCCCTACCCAGCTTCCCGCGTGGAAACCAATGGAAGCGAACGAATCACCGAAGATTCTTTTTTTATTTTCACTATGGACTACAAACTACCTGGCTCCGGGATGGAAGAGCGTATGGATCAGGAAAATTTCCGGATTCTAGAAAAGAGACATAATTCACTTGACGAAATCAAGTTCGTTGTGCGAGATAGAATCGACTTTGATAGAAGTATTGAAGTCATTCGCGAACAAAAAATACAGACAAATATATTGTATTCGCCAGTCCACGGTGAAGTGGATGCCAAAGAACTAGTTGAATGGATCAAAGTAGACAATCCACCTAAGTGTCGTTTGTCGCTTCAAATTCACAAAGTGCTTTGGGGAAATCAGAAAGGAGTTTGATGGACATCCCTACTCAATTAAGTTTAGATTTTGAAACAACGGTTGAACCAAAACAAACAAATGAGTATGGGTTTCTCGTCGATGAACCAGAGTTAGGTCTAGCTAAAGTCACGAAAGAGACTGCTACCTCAGTCGAATTATTCTTTGAATCCAAAGAAATTTTTCGAACGGTTAATAAATCAAACAAACAATTACAATTTTTAAATCAATATCCAGAGTCTCTGCGTATTTGGGAAGAATTTCCCAAAGCAATGGACTTATCCCTTGCAGCAAGTCAACTCAAACTGACTTATAATTTTAATAAACTATCCTCTCTTTCAAATTCTAGAACTCGTCTCCTTCCTCACCAAATTGAATCCACTTTCATTGTAGCTAATAGTTTAAAACCAAGGTTTATCTTAGCAGATGAAGTGGGGCTTGGAAAAACCATTGAAGCTGGCCTAGCTGTAAAGGAACTTATGTTTCGCCGCGGTCTCAAACGAGTGCTTGTGGTTGCTCCTTCTCCTCTTCTTGTTCAATGGCAACAAGAGATGAAAAACAAATTCAATGAGGAATTTGCCATCGTTCGCAGAAGGAACTTTGTTACGAACGGCCCGGATCATTGGCGAAATTTTAACAAAATCATTACCTCCATCGATTTTATCAAAAACCCAAGGTATGCCGAAGAAATCCTCGGAACTAAATGGGATATCGTTGTTTTTGATGAAGCACATAGACTCAGACGCGATTATTCTAAAATCACTCGTGGGTATCTATTTGCAGAGAAAATTGCACGTAAAACGGAATGCCTCCTCCTTCTCACTGCCACACCTTTTCGTGGAAAATTAGAAGAGTTGTTTTATCTCTTACACTTAGTAGATCCAAATATTCTTGGTCCCTATCACACTTTTGTAAATGATTATGTCGTTGGCCAAAAAGGTGACTTAAAGGAAAAAATCTCCAAAGTATTACTTCGCCGTCGAAAGGTAGAAGTGGGTGGATTTACCAAACGATTTGCCAAAACAGTTCGAATTGATTTATCTCCCATCGAACGTGCGTTTTATGACGAAACTACTGACTATGTAAAAAGAGAATACAATATGGCAATGGGAACCAAAAACCGTGCCATTGGATTTGTGATGGTTGTATTCCAGAAATTACTAGATTCCTCTGTCATCGCACTCCTTTCAGCTCTACAAAAACGTAAGTTTATGTTGGAATCCAAATTCCATTACATGAAAGAACATGAAACGACTCTAGATGATTGGGATTTAGATGAAACGGAAGGTGTCGAAGAATTCATTACCGAATTGGAAGACGAAGAAATGTCTAGTTTCCAAAGGATCAAACGAGAGCTCTTTACTTTAAATCGACTCATTCATTTGGGAAAACAAATCAAAGAAGATAAAAAAACTCAAAAATTAAAAGAAACACTCTACCGCCTTAAAAAAGAAGGCCATAAAAAATTCATTATCTTCACGCAGTTTAGAACCACACAAGACCACTTACAATCTGTATTAGAACCTGACTTCAAAGTTTCCCCTTTCCATGGTTCCTTAAGTATGGATGAAAAGGAAGTCGCCATTCAAAAATTTAAGGAAGACTACGAGATTTTAATTTGTACAGAAGCGGGAGGGGAAGGTCGTAACTTACAATTTGCTAATATACTTTTTAATTATGACTTACCTTGGAGTCCACTTAAGATCGAACAACGAATTGGAAGGATCCATCGTTTTGGTCAAAAAGACAATGTCTATATATTTAACTTTGCTTCCAAAGATACTGTTGCTGAAAGGATTTTAGAAGTACTCACAAATAAAATCCGTTTGTTTGAAGAATCCATTGGTGCTTCCGATGACTTACTCGGTACCATCGAAGAGGAACTAGATTTCAACTCTAGCCTTATGAAGTTCGTAACAGGAACGAAAACCAAAGAAGAATTAGAAACAGAATTTGATCTCCGCATCCAAGTAGCTCAGAAAGGATTTGAAAAACTCAACGCTCTCGTCACACCAAAAGTTTTAGACTTTAATTTAAAAGATTATTACGACCATACACTCGAAGAAAGAGAATGGAACAATAGCCATTTAGAAGAAGTAGTTGCACAAGGTTCTAAGTTTTTTCAAAACTTATTACCGGGTACCCTCACTCTCATAAACAAAGGATCTTACGAATACAAAAATGCAGAAGGGAAAGTTAAAAAAGCAACTTTCGATTCTGACCTTGCTTTAACCAATGACTCACTCGAATTTATGGCCTTTGGACATCCTTTTGTAGAGAAGGTAACAGAGTTACTCACTCAAAGTGATGTGGGCCGCAAAAAGAAATATCTAATCTCTAATCATTTAAGTCAAAAAATACTTTTTGTTTTCCAAGTAGAATTTGATTTTTCTCTCAAACGAAAAGACCTCTTCTTCATGGAATTTGATTTGAAGAAAAAGAAAACTTTAGTTTTTACCGAAAAACCTGCCGAATGGACAGAAGCAAAAACTTATGTTCCTGAAAAAGAAATTCCTTTATCGAAACTAGAAGAAGCATTTATTCATTGTTATCCGATTGTTGAAAAAGAAGCAGAAACCAAAAAAGAAATTTTAAGAAAAGAAACTTTGTCAATCTTTCAAAAAGAAGAATATAAAGTAGAACTTTCTCACCAAAAAACCATCCGCCAACTCGAAGAAAAGCTAATGCGCCAAGAAGCCGCTTATAAATGGGACAATCGTCCTGAAAAAAAAGCAGTGCTTCACAAAACCATGAAAGAAATCCAACGAGCCAAAGACGAATACACTGTAGAGATACGTAAAATCAAAAACGGTGCTACCATTTTTCATAAAATTCGCCTCTTCCAAACCTATATCAGCATTTAATTTCATTTACATTAAATTTCCAAGGCTTAGACTTTGGAAATGTCCTTTCCCAAAATTGCATTTTGGATTCAAATTCTCGTATCTCTATTGTTAGGTTTGTTTTTAGGAATTCTGTTAAATCCAGAAACCGGTTTTGTTTCCACACTTACCTTAAAACCTTATTTACCTTGGATGAAACTTCCAGGTGATATTTTTCTAAATCTACTCCAAATGATTATGATTCCCTTAGTCATAGTCTCTATTGCTCTTGGTGTTTCCAGTTTACGAAACTTAAACGATCTTTGGAGTTTAGGAAGTAAAACCCTTTTCTATTTTATTTTTACTACCATCGTTTCTGTAAGTATTGGAATTTCACTCACACTTATCATCAAACCGGGGAACCATATCCAAAACCAAACAATAGAAAAAAACCTTACCATCCCAAATACCAAATTACCAGAAAATGAGGAATCAATTCCTGAGATCATATCCAGTATCATTCCTAAAAACTTAGTGAACGTCTGGTCCAAACAACAAATGTTATCTATTGTATTTTTTGGGATGATTCTCGGTATTTTTTTTCTGACTTCAAAAGAATCTGGGACTGCTTTAAAAGCATTTTGCCATTCCTTAGAAAGTTTCTGTCTTTGGGTAGTGGCCGCCGCAATGAAATTGGCACCGTTTGCGGTATTAGGACTAATGAGTTATGCCATAGTGCAGATCGGGTTTTCTTTGTTACTTGGGCTTCTCTCCTATATCGGAACCGTTCTTTTCGGGCTTTTTTGTATCCTAGTTTTTTATTCGGTTTTGATTCTGATTTTTACAAGAAAAAATCCACTTCGTTTCCTGAACCAAGTTCGCGAAATTCCGATCCTTGGATTTTCTACCTCCAGTTCCAGCTCCGTACTTCCCTTTTCTTTAAAACTGGCGAAAGAAAAATTAAAACTAAAGAAAACGGTAGCTGACTTTGTTCTTCCCCTTGGCGCAACAGTTAATATGGATGGAACAGCCTTGTACCAAGCAGTTGCTACTGTTTTCCTTAGCCAAGTATACCATGTAGACCTTTCAGCCTTAGACTTGTTTTTGTTAGTTGGAACCGTGACAGCAGCCTCCATTGGAACGGCTGCAACCCCGGGAGTAGGACTCGTTATCCTTGCTTCTATCCTCTATACTTTCCATATACCCATCGAAGGCATTACTATCCTTTTTGGAGTTGACCGCTTTTTAGATATGTGTAGAACTTCAGTAAATCTGACCGGCGATATTTCTTGCGCATTCATCATGGACCACATCTGGAAGGAAACAAAACCCAATGAAAAAAATTAAATACACAGTATTGTTAGGAATGCTAATATTCCTCATCCATTGTGATACCAAAAAGGATTACTTCGATGATATCGGTGCAAATCTCTTATGTACTACTTATGCAATTTGCAACGGAGAAACCCCTGCCAAAACTGGTATCATCGGTGATAGTTGGACAGACATCCTTCTTGGATTTCCACTTGTAGAAACACTTAGACCTCAATTAGAAAACAGATATCACTATCAATTTGTGGGCGCCACTCTCGGTGGAAAAACGTTACAACAAGTTGTCAGCCAAGGTCTTCAATTCCAAGTTATCGACCAAGGTGGTGCTGATATGAAAGTCATCATTTTATCCTTAGGTGGAAATGACATCCAAGCCAACCTTACTGAATACATAGGAAATGTCAGCGCAGTACAAACACAAAGATTTGCGACAATCAAAACAAACCTCAAACATATGATCGCAACTGGAAATGCTTACAAAATCGCAAGATTTGGAGGTGCTCCTCTAAAATGGATCATTCATGGGTACGATTATCCAAATCCTTATATGCCACCAGTTATCGCCGGTTCTGATGAAGGTTGTAAATCCAAGTTTGATCGCATTGGTTTGATTGTTCCAGATGCGGCTGTATTTACTTCTACACAGTTAGATGCTTTTAATAACCTACTTGTAGACATCACTAGAGAAGAACCTTCCTTCATCTATATTGACCTAAGAAACACATTGGGTGGAAAACCAAACTCTCGCGCAGAACTTATGTTAGATTGTATTCATGCAAATAACTTAGGATACACTTTTCTTGCTGATAAGTTTGCGAGATTAATTTATCCGATTACCAACGTAGGATTTTAAATATGAAAAGAATTATCATCAGTTCCCTTTTTTGCCTTCCCCTCACAGCATCTTTATATTCACAACCTAACAATAAAGGTTTTGCCCATCCTCTACAAGTAGAACCTGTGGCCGTGTATTCAAAAATCAGAGGCACCGTTAGTTACTGGGACAAAAATTTTAATGAAGTCAAAGAAATTAACAAAAACATCAACGTAGAAGGAGAATACAAATTCTCAGAATCTTTCTCTGTTATTTCTTCCATTGGTAGAAACGAATACTCCCAGACAGATTCATCAAAAGAAATCACCTGGGATCGTTGGAATGCTGGACTCAAATATGGAAAAGTTTTTGAAAATGGCTCTTCACAATTTTTAATCGGTGGTGGTTTACGACTCTATGACAAAAAAAGAAATGGAGAATTCCGAGAAAGGGAAAATCCTGATTTTTATTTGATTCGTCCTAACTTTGGACTCGGTTACAAATCAGGTATTTTTCAAATCATGTCCGAATTTCGTTTCCAAACGGAAACCAACCGACATGGAAGGGAATCTAGTTTAGAGGAGTTCAAAAGGTATTACCAAGTAGGAATCGCACCTTCTTTTGCTATCGCTGATTCCGTTCGTATCTTCACTGAACTTGAATATAGAGAGCCAATAGATAAAGTGGCGGATAAGAACTTAAGATACTTTAATTTTTATCCCGGGATCTCTATGAACACCGAGAATTTCGGTAGTTTCAATTTCTCTGTTTTGCTTGGAGTCTTACCTAAGGCAGACAATGCAATGGATAGAGGGATTCGTTTTTCCTATTTCTATTTCTTTGATACAAGTCAGTAGTGTATGAAAATTTTTTTCCTGTTACCGTCGGCCTTTTTCATTTTTCACTGTGTTAGTGTACAAATAGGAAATCCTTCGGTAACATTGTTTCAGAATAAAGGACAAGAAGGTTGGTACTCACCTGGCAAACCTCCTATAACTTCCGACAGTTTTGTTGAATCATGTACGACCAACTATTTTGGATTGGTAAGTATCGGAAGTGCTAGTTTAGATTATGTTCCTAGAGCGGCCCGACCGAAAGAAATCCACAGCATAGACCATTATTATAAAAACCAATATTTCTTTTTCCAAGAACTTTGTTTGCGTGTGACGGGACGATGAAACAGAATATTGACTCGTTAAATGAATTCGCAAAGAAACTAAAGAGTGGGCTTATCTATGAAGAGATAGAATCCAAATTGAAGGAATTCCATTCAAAAAAAAACAATGTATCTAACAAGTCATTAGATGCACTGACAGAAAAGATTCGAAACAAAGAAGAACAGATAAAAAAACTCTATGACGACATCATCATTCTACAAAACAAACTTTCGGAAACCTTGGATAAAGAACTTAAAAAATAAACCGTCAGGAAGAATGACCCTACTTTCCGGTCTCATTTGTTGTCAGCTATTTTCATTTTCCTGCGCTAGTTCTGGGTTCGGAACCCAAGGTCTTCTTTATGAGGACCAAAGGATCAGTATGATGGAAACTGGACTTTCGGCTTCTAAGGAAGGAATCGCTTGCGCGAAGTCCTACCTTGGCCTCCTCGCACTTGGGGACTCCTCTGTAGAAATCTCCCAAAAGAACGGAAACATCAAAGAAATTACGTCTATTGAGCTAGAAACCTACAATTTCTTCGGGATTTACGCAAAACTCTGCACGGTTACCAAAGGAAATTAGTCGAAACTAAATCTAGAACCTATGCCTATGTGGAAGAAAATTCGAATCCTATTTTTGTTTCTTTTTTCCTCCCTGGCTTGTATTCCAGAACCAAATCCCTCCCTTTTGGGAGTTCTTGTTTTACCACTGGTCACACAAACTTCCTCAACTTTCACTATTGAATCAACAAACCCAACGAATGGGGCAACCGGGGTTTCACTGACTCCTACCATTACCATTGTAATGACTCAGGCTCTCGACTCCACTTCCCTTAATACAAATATCAGCTGTTCTCCATCTTGTCCCAGTCTTAGTGGTGGTGCTTCCAACCGAACGATTACCCTGACACCGGCAAGTGCGCTGACAACCGGAACCACTTACACCATCACACTAAACCAAAACATCCAATCGATCTTTGGACTGACTCTCGGCACAAACACAAGTTTCAGTTTTACAACCTTATAAAAAAAGCCGACGTTTCCGCCGGCTCTCTATGTTTTCCAATGAAGGAAAATTGAATCTAGTGCTAGTGGAAACTTCTAAAGAAACTCTCCACCAGACTTTTGTGATCTCAAATTAGATTTCTTATCTAAAGAAATTTAAAATGATTCCACCTTTTGTTACGAAAAATTCAGCAAACACAAGTGAGGTGATCGCCATCAATTTGATGAGAATGTTGATCGCAGGACCAGAAGTATCCTTAAATGGATCTCCTACTGTATCACCTACAACCGCAGCTTTGTGTTTTTCTGAACCTTTTCCGCCAGCTGTTTTTTCGATGTATTTTTTAGCGTTATCCCATGCTCCACCAGAGTTAGCGGAAGAGATCGCAAGAACCACACCAGAAACTAGGGCACCGGCAAGAAGACCAGCGAGTGATTTTACACCAAACAAGTATCCAACCACGATCGGACTAAGAAGAACGAGAAGACCAGGAGGAATCATTTCACGAAGAGCAGCAGAAGTAGAAATATCTACACATTTTGCATACTCAGGTTTTGCTTTTCCTTCCATAAGACCAGGGATCTCTTTGAATTGGCGACGAACTTCTTTTACCATATCAAGAGCAGCTTTTCCTACAGACTTCATTGTCATTGCAGAAAAGATAAATGGAAGCATAGCACCAAAGAGAAGACCACCAAAAACCAAAGGATCCAAAAGTTCGATAGAAGTGAGATCAATCGCACCTTCTCCCAATTCCTTAGAAGCATTTTGTGTTCTTGTGATAAAGGCAGCAAATAATGCAAGGGAAGTGAGAGCTGCAGAACCAATCGCAAAACCTTTTCCAACGGCCGCAGTGGTGTTTCCCGCTGCATCCAAGTTATCAGTTCGATCACGAACTTCTTTTCCAAGTTCGGCCATTTCTGCAATTCCACCAGCGTTATCAGACACTGGACCATAAGCATCAATCGTAAGACCAATGGCAATAGTGGAAATCATACCAATAGCGGCTATCGCGATTCCATACATACCCGCAAGGATATTGGAAACAACAATTACGATCACAAGTAAAATCACTGGAATCACAGTGGATTTGTATCCAAGAGCAAGTCCGTAAATGATGTTCGTCGCAGCACCTGTTTCACAAGCATCAGCAACTTCACGTACTGGTTTGTAAGAATGAGAAGTATAAATCTCAGTGATCCAACCAATAAACATACCAGCAAACAAACCTAATGCGACGGAAGTAAAAACATTCCACTTAGTGATGGTTTTGTCTCCGATTTGGAAACTATCGATCATAAAGATGTCAGTTACAAAATAAAGTGCAATGGCTACGATGAATGTAGAAATCCAAAGTTGGAGTTTGAGAGCTTTTTCTACATTTCCACCTTCTTTCACGCGAGCAAAGAAAGTAGTGATGAGGGAAGCTGGAATTCCAATAGCAGAAATCAAAAGTGGGTAAAGCAAAGCAGAGTTATTATCAGCAAGAGCTGATGCTGTCGCACCAATCACTAAAGCCGCACAAGTTGCTTCCGCGGCCGAACCAAAAAGGTCAGCTCCCATACCAGCAATATCACCTACGTTGTCTCCTACGTTATCAGCAATGGTTGCTGGGTTACGAGGATCATCTTCTGGAATTCCTTTTTCTACTTTACCAACAAGGTCAGCACCAACATCGGCAGCTTTGGTATAAATACCACCACCCACACGACCAAAAAGCGCAACGGAAGATCCACCCAAACCAAAACCAGCAAGTGATTCCATAAGGATGTGTTTAGCTACACCGACATTAGTTCCTGTGAATAGAAGAAATAGTCCAATCATACCAAGAACAGCAAGACCAATCAGACCAAAACCCATTACGGCTCCAGAATCATAAGCAACGCGGAAAGCTTTGGAAAGAGAAGTTTTTGCGGCTTCTGCAGTGCGAACATTACCAGCAGTCGCAATTTTCATTCCAATAAAACCAGAAAGGCAAGAAATGAGGGCACCGGAAACAAAAGCAACGGCAGTATAAATACCTTCGTTGAATTCAGTTTTTGGGTTATCCAAAAGTAAATAGATGAGAACCGTCATGAAACTGATAAATAGTAATATGACTCGGTATTCTCTGAGAAGGAAGGCCATGGCCCCTTCTGCGATCGCAGCGGAGATTTCTTTCAATTTAGCGGTTTCTTTTTCGTTGCCGCCGCCTGCGCCCACTTGGATGCGAACCACCCGAGCCGCGTAGAATATCGCCGTGACTATGGAAACTAGTGCCATGACGATGATGATTAACTCTACATTCATGAGATCCTCTTTGAGATTGTTTATTTGAATTTCTAAGATTATTTAGAAGATGACCGATGAGAATCCATAGATGATACTTCGGTCTAGGAGAATATGGCAATTTGGTGTTCTGGTAACAAGTCTATTTCTGGTTTCCAGTCCAAATTTAGCACAAACAGAGGTTCTGAACCCCGTTAAGGCTTTGTACGGTTATGAAGATCTATTACGTATGGCTGAGGACAAAATTATCCAAGAAACTCCTGCCAAAGCCTTCGATTTTCTCATCAAAGCCAAAGAAATAAATCCAGATCCAGACTATCGATATTACAATTTATCTGCAAGAGCTCATATAAAACTGGGGCAGATCTTCGACGGAATCCACGCCTATGAAGAATCCATCAAAAAGAAAAATGACCAACTAGATTTAGTTCTCTATGTTGCTGATTTTTATGAAAAGGAAAGAAAACCTAAAGAAGCTTTGTTCTATACCAAAATTTACTTAGAACAAAAACCAAATGCAAAGTACAGATTGTATACAGCAGCCATCTTATCCAGACAACTTGGATTGGAATCCGATTACGAATCCTATATTCAAATATTAGAATCAGACAAAACTTTTCTTTCCGAAAAAGAGGCACTACAAACAAGCCTTCAAAAAAATATCAAAAGTAAAAAATGGAAAGAAGCTGATGATTTGAGTTTACGGTATTTAGTTTATTTCCCAAGAGAAGAAGGGATGTATGAAACCTTAATCCTTGCAAGAAGGGGTAGAAATTCCGAACTTTTAGAACAGGCTTATCAATGGACAACCACTGTATTTTTAACTGAAACAAGATACTTCACACGTTACGGAGTGTATCTTCAGGAGAAACAAAGATATTTAGAAGCTTTGTCCTTATTTCGTCGTGGGTTTTATAATTTATTAAAATTTTATCCTGACTCGGACGCTGGTGAAATTCTTTTTCTAATTCGTCAAAGTTATGCGAATCTTGGAAAAGATAGAGATACTCTTGCCATTGATTCCCTTGTCAAAGACTTCCAAAACCAAAAAAAAATCACAGCTACAGAGTTAGAAAACCACCAAAGTACATATCGTAAAAACAGAGAGTATTTACTGTTTTGTATTCATTGGTTTTCTAAACGAGATACGGCAAAGGCCAATGATTATCGCCAAAGATTAAAAGATCGAGATATGGAATTTGAAGAACAAGAATTCTTGCGGGTGATGGGAGTTTTTTCTGCCCTCCCACAAGATCTATAGAACAACAAACACCAAAAAAAACTAACTATGGAACTTTTTCTTATCATCAATTAACGACTGTACAACGGATGGATCGGCAAGTGTGCTGATATCTCCTAAAGTATCAAATTCGTTATTGGCGATTTTTCTTAATATTCGGCGCATGATTTTCCCTGATCTAGTTTTCGGTAGTCCTGGTGCCCAGTGGATGACTTCTGGTCTTGCAATTTTACCGATCACTTTTTCTACCATGGCGATGAGTTCTTTCTTCAATGCATCGTTTGTTGTGACACCTTGTTTCACGGTAACATAAGCATAAATCCCTTGGCCTTTGATATCGTGTGGAAATCCCACTACTGCGGCTTCGGCTACAGATTTATGTTCTACAAGAGCACTTTCCACTTCAGCAGAACCAATTCGGTGGCCCGAAACATTTAAGACATCGTCGACTCTTCCTGTTATGCGAAAGTATCCATCTTTATCTTTATTGGCTCCGTCTCCCGTAAAGTAGTAACCCTTAAATTGAGAAAAGTAGGTATCGAAGAAACGTTTTGGATCTCCATACACTTCTCGCATCATAGAAGGCCAAGGTTTTGCAATACATAGGTTTCCCGAAATTTCCCCTTTCCCTTTGATTTCTATACCTTCGTTATCTACAAGTACAGGTAAAATTCCATAGAATGGCCAACTTGCTGAACCTGGTTTTTGTGGAATGGCTCCTGGAACACCTGAGATCATAATCGATCCAGTTTCTGTCTGCCACCAAGTATCCACAATCGGGCATTTAGATTTTCCTATATTGGTATAATACCATTCCCAAGCTTCGGGGTTAATGGGTTCCCCTACAGAACCGAGGAGACGCAAAGACTTAAGTGATCTTTTCTTAATATGATCGATACCTTCTCGCATAAGTGCACGGATGGCCGTTGGAGCTGTATAAAATACAGTGACTTTGTATTTATCAATCACATCCCAAAACCGACCAGCATCGGGATAACTAGGTACACCTTCAAACATAAGGGAAGTGGCCCCATTCGATAAAGGTCCATAAAGAATATAACTATGACCGGTAATCCAACCTATATCTGCCGTACACCAGTAAGTATCTGTTTCTTTATAATCAAAAATGGTCGCAAACGTAAGATTAGCACCTAGAAGATATCCAGCGGTTGTATGAAGAACTCCCTTTGGTTTTCCCGTTGAACCGGAAGTATAAAGGATAAAAAGCGGATCTTCCGAATCCATAACTGCAGGCGCACATTCTTTTTTAATGTCCGGGTCTTTCATCAAGTAGTGATACCAATGGTCTCTACCTTCTTTCCAGTTTAAATTCCCTTCATCGCCTGTTCGCTTAACAACAATTACATCTTTTACCTTAACTTTAGTTTCATCCAAAGCAACATCCACATTCTTTTTCAACTCAATGGGTTTACCACCTCGATACCCACCATCAGCGGTAATCACCAGTGTTGGTTTACAATCCTCAATACGACCAAGAAGTGCCTCAGGAGAAAATCCACCGAAAACAACAGAATGTACAGCACCCACGCGAGTACAGGCAAGAGTCACAATGGCAAGTTCTGGAATCATGGGGAGGTAAATGAGAACCCGGTCTCCCTTTTTCACATCGAATTTTTTTAGAACGTTTGCAAAATGATTCACTTCGCGGTGGAGGTCTTGATAGGTAAGAACTTTGGATTCATCAGGGTTGTCCCCTTCCCAAATGAGTGCGGCTTTGTTTTTTAAAGGAGAATCTAAATGTCTGTCTAAACAATTGTAAGAAACATTGAGTTTCCCACCAACAAACCATTCTGCTTTTGCCTTGGCAAAGTCATGTTTGAGAACCTTTGACCATTTTTTAAACCAAGTTAGGCGTTTTGCTTGTTCAGCCCAAAATTTTTCGGGTTTTTCAATGGATTCTTTATATTTGGCTTTGTATTCTTTTAAACTAACGTTCGCAAGCTTAGCGAAGTCTTTGGACGGTGCCACGATTCTTTCTTTCGGCATTGGTTCCCTCTAGAGAAAGAATGCTGAACTTTTTTTTAAAAAAGTCCAGCATGAATCTGAAAATTTGGATTTAAAAAATGAACTTAGTGGGAACCGGTTCGGATCAAATCTAAAAACTCACTCCGGGTAGTGGGATCAGTTTTGAATAGACCAAGTAGACTGGAAGTGAATAGTTCTGAGTTTTGTTTTTCTACTCCGCGCATCATCATACATAAATGTTTTGCTTTAATGACAACACCCACACCCAAAGGATCCAATGTTTCTTGGATGGCTTGCGCGATTTGGTCTGTGAGGCGTTCCTGAACTTGCAAACGACGCGCAAATACATCTACAATTCTTGGAATTTTACTGATTCCAATAATCTTTTTATTAGGAATGTAGGCAACATGAGCCCTTCCGTAAAAAGGAAGTAAGTGGTGTTCGCATAAGGAATACATTTCGATATCTCTTACGAGAACCATCCCTGTTGTATTCTCTTCAAAGATAGCTCCGTTCACAATTTGGTTCAAATCGGCTTTATACCCACTAGTTAAAAAGTCATAAGCCTTTTTCACTCGGTTGGGCGTTTTCATGAGACCCTCTCTAGTAGGATCTTCACCAATTTGTTTTAGGATTTCTTCGATTAAGTTTTCCATCTGATTCCTTTTACAGATAAGTTCCCTGTGATCCTGCCGTCCAAATTATGAATGCAGAATATTCACTACCAATTTGACTAGACTTGACTGATAAGGAAAAGACACATTTCCTTTTTTTAATTTAATTCTAAAGGACATAATTTAGATCCAATGCGGCTGAAAATAGGTTACGATGCACGAATGATCGAAAATTCGGGGATTGGAATTCGTATCCAACATATTTTAAAATTTTGGCCCATTCCGGCAAAGGTAGCTGATATTTTTATTTTTGGTGACCCCACCGTTTTAAAAAAATATGACCTCCCCAAAAACGCAGAAATCATTGAATACAAAACCAGTATCTATTCGCCTAAAGAATTTTTAGGTCATCGCCGGATGGCAGAAATGGATCTTTTAGACATCCCTCATTTCAATATCCCATTTCCTTACATTCGTAATTGTATTGTTACCATTCACGATCTCATTCCTTATCATTTTAAAACGGCTCATAGTTCTCTCGTCAAACGAGTGTATATGCAAATTGTCTTTCGCTGGATCAAATGGTTTGCTCGTAAAATCATTACTGTTTCGGAATACACCAAACAGGATTTGGTAGAAAGTTTCGGTTATCCAAAAGATAAAGTTACTGTTGTTTACAACGGAATCGACTTACAAAACTTCTCGAAACAACCAACAACAAAAGTTTCTCAATTTATCAAAAAACATAACCTTCCAAAATCCTATTTGTTTACTGTAGGAATTGGAAAAACACATAAGAATTTCCCTTTTTTATTATCCAATTTAGAAATACTTTGGGAAAAACAAAAACTTTCCTTACCTTTAGTGGTGGGTGGTCTCAAAGGAGAAATCCCAGAAGAGTTTTTGGAAATCCAAAGAAAACATCCTAATCAAATTTATTTTTTATCCCATCTCCCTTACGCGGAACTTCCTCTTGTTTACCAAGGAGCAAGGTTATTTCTCTATCCGTCTCTCTTTGAAGGATTTGGATTTCCTGTTTTGGAAGCCCAAAGTGTTGGAACACCGGTTTTTTCATCTAACGCCAGCGTATTACCAGAAGTTTTAGGAAATAGTTACGAAGCCTTTGATCCCAAAGATTCGGATTCCTTCCAAAACCAATTGCTCTCTCTATTGAAAGATTCTAAAAGACTCAGTGTTTTAAAAGTTTTGGGTGAAAAAAATGCCAAACGTTTTCAGTGGAAATCGGCCCTCGAAACTCTGAACCAAACCTACGAACCACTCCTCAAACCAAAAAATTAGAGAATTTTAGGCAGATTTTCTGGAATTCTAGGAAATTTGCCTTAATCTGCTCAAAAAAAATTCTTGTCGTACCATTTAGATACCTAGAGACTGATTCTCAGAACCATGATCAAGTGTCACTGTGCAGAAGTTTTCTTTGAATCTATCTTAAATGTTGTCAAAGAATCCAATCGCCCTATACTAGAAGTCGCCCGCGAGATGGGAGCGGCTGATACTTGTACGGCTTGTGTTCCGGATATGTTAGCCTTCATCGAGCAGGAATTGGAAGGTCAACTTGCAGGAAATACAACTCATTGATTCCGACTTAATCGGAACCCTCGTAAAAAAAGCTCAAAACGCCGAAAGAAAACGTACTAATCATAACTTCCATGAACAACAGGAAGTCTACCAAAGGTTTCTCAACGTTCTTTCAAAAAATACATACATTCCACCTCACAGACATTTGTCGGATCCAAAACCAGAAACTTTTGTGGTTCTCGAAGGTGAAATTGGATTTTTAATTTTTAAAGAAAATGGAGAGATCAAAGAATCTCATAAACTTTCAGCCATTGGTCCCAAACGAGGAATTGATCTACAACCGGGTGTATGGCATAGTTTGGTTTGTTTGTCTGAGAATGCTGTTTGTTTTGAAGGAAAGTCGGGGCCCTATGATCCGACCGTAGATAAAGAATTCCATCCAAACTATCCACTCGAAGGTGACCCTAAAGTAAGAGAAACTATTGTTTGGTATGAATCTTTGTTTCTATGAATTGGATCTTTACTAATCAAAAACGATATCTACTACTTGTCATGATTTCCTTTTCCTTTTTTTGTAAATCCCTTCCATCGATTGTACCAGTAAAAGAACATAAACTAGAATCAATCTCTTCGGATGGGATTGTACGTACTTTTCGTTATTACGTACCCAAACAAATTAACGAAAAACGTCTACCTGTGATTTTTCTTTTACACGGCGGAGGAGGTAGCGGCGAAGGAATGATTTATCTAACTCGAATGTCAGAAAAAGCAGAAGAGTATGGTTTTATTGCCGTTTATCCAGATGGTTATGCCAATCGTTGGAATGATGGACGAAAAATCCCACATTCCTTAACAGACAAACGAAATACAAATGATGTAGAATTTTTTCGGGACATGATTCGTTTTATCGATAAAGAAATTCCGATTGATTATAACCGTATTCATGTGGCAGGTATTTCCAACGGTGGTTTTATGACACAGCGCTTGTTATGCGAAGCAGACGATTTATTTAGTTCTGGATATTCGATAGCAGCGGTAACTTCTAAGGGTTTAAAAGATATATGTAATCCCCCTCCACAAAAATCAATTGGATTCATTATGGGAACTTCGGATGACGTAGTACCATATAAAGGTGGGACTGTTTCCATTCCGTCTGACTCAAGCCCCAATGCAAAAAGAATTCCAGCAGGAGATGTGATATCCTATTTGGAATCATTAGAATTTTGGAGTTCTAGTTTCTCATGCAAAGAAGAAATAAAATCTCAAAAAAGACATTTAAACAAATTCTGGAAACGAGACATTCAATATACTCAATTTACCGATTGTCAATCGGACCAAAAAGTAGAGGGATATTTGATCCCTAATGGTGGTCATATCTGGCCGAATGGATTTTATTACCAAAATGAAAAACAATACGGATACTTAAGTAAGGACTTGGATACAAGGGAAATTGTGTTACAATTCTTTCGAACAACCTATAAAAAAGAAAAGTTGGTAAACAATGCACCACTCGGAAATTAGAAATTTATCCAGCGTATTTACCACTTTAGAAACAGGATCAGGCGATCCCGTTCTTTTCCTACACGGCTTTCCCGATAATCATAAAACCTTTGCTCCCATTATGGAACAAATTGGCAAAAAAGGATTCCAGTGCATTGCACCCGTTATGCGAGGGTACGAACCTTCAACAATTTCTCATGCCCATAAATTACATGTAGTAGATCTCGTGGATGACATTCTTGGCTGGATGGAAGACCGCAGATGGGATTCAGTACATTTGGTAGGGCACAACTGGGGTTCCGTGATTGCATTTGCGGCCGGAATGTACTACCCTAACCGAATTAAATCCATCACAAGTCTTGGTGTCCCCTTGCTACGTACATACCAAGACTCTTTTCTTTGGGCACCCCAACAAACCATTCATTCTTGGTATGTGGTTTTGTTTCAAATTCCCTTTTTGGCAGAACTTACCATTCGTTCTAATGGATTTGCTTTGGTTGACTATTTATGGAAAGATTGGTCGCCCGGATATTCTCCCAACCAAGACCATTTAGCAGAGATTAAAGCCAACTTTCAAAATCCAGGAATTTTATCTTCGGCCCTAGCCTACTATCGAAATTTAAACGACCTATTCACCGAATCAGGTAGAGAAAGTATTTTAGGAATTTTAGATTCACAAATTACTGTTCCCACACAAATTCTCTACGGTTTAAATGATGGTTGTTTTCATAAAAATTTATTTGAACATTTGTTAGATGAAACTGACTTTCCGTGTGGATTTCGTAAAATTGGTTTCGATCATGCGGGACATTTCCTTCATTGGGAAAAAAGAGAAGAGGTAACCAAGCTGATTTTAGAATGGTTAGAAAAAAATAAATAAAAAATCCAAAGAGAATTTTTCGTCCAATCTACTTTAAGGAGAGTGGATATGTTTCAAAATATGGGTCTTTATGACCGGATCATTCGTGTAGTCGTCGGATTGGTATTAGGTGGTTTGTATTTAAGTGGAGTCGTGGAAGGAACAACAGCAATTGTTCTTTTTGTGATTGGCCTTGTGATGATTGCAACCTCTGCTATTGGATTCTGCCCGGCTTACCTTCCTTTCAAAATCACAACAAAGGAAAAATAACCTAAATTTAGGTAAAGATCCAACTCACAGATTTTTGTTTGTGAGTTGAGTCATTTGTTATTTTTTTAAACTCACAAGTACTTCATAATGTTGCGTTCTTGGAAAAAAATCAAATAAACCCATATACTGTAATCGGTATCCTATCTTTTCTAATCTAGTAATATCCCTTTTTAAAGTACTTGGATTACAGCTAGAATATACAATTTGTTTCGGAGAAAACATAGAAGCCGATTCAATGATTCCCTCTGTTAGGCCGGCTCTTGGCGGGTTCACAATCCAAATTGGATATTTCGAAGTATGTTTCGGTAAATGTTTTTGATACAAATCACTGACTTCATATTCAAACATCAAAGCACTGTTGGTTTTGGCATTTTCCTTTGCATAACGAATGCTTTTTTCGTGTGATTCGATTCCATAAAGAGAAGCAATTCTTTCCCGTATGGAAATTCCAATGGTTCCGCATCCACAGAATAATTCCAAAATTTCACTAGAATCGGGTAAGAGGGTTTTGATTTTTTCAAGCCAAGGTTCCAAAAGAAATCTGTTGATTTGAAAAAAACCTCTTTCGGGAACTTTTAGTTTTGTGTTAAAAACATTAATTTCTGTTTGGTCTCTTTCATAATTCACAACCGATTTTGAAGAAAGCCTGAGTTGGATGGATTTTTGTTTGGATACAGATTTTTTCAGCCCTTGTGGTATTGAATCCCATAACAATCGTTTATCGACAGTTTTACAAACAGATTGAGATTCGTTCACAACCCTGTGGCTATTTTTTGCAAAATATCCAATTTCTTTTCCATTAGATTGCCATTGCACATTGTTTCGATATTCGTTCTCTGGCCCGATGAATACTTGTATTTTAGATTTCCACTGCGGGAACATTCCTTCCAAAAGTGATGTTTTGATTTTGATTTCGTCTTCGTAGGAAATATGGCGGTAACTACAACCACCACATTCCATAAAAACGGAACAATCAGAGGGAGTCCTTCGATCGGAAGCTTCGATGACTTCGGAAACAGATCCAAACCATTCTTTGTTTCCGGTCTTATAAAGACTTATGTCTACCAATTCGCCCGGAATGCCACCCTCAACAAAGACGGCATGTCCCTCATGATGCGCTATACAAAAGCCACCATTCACCCACTTTTCTAGTTTTATACGCAACTTTTCCATTCTCTAGAACCATTCATTGAATATTCATTTGACACTGCACTCGCATTTAACATAACGGATAGGTACTCTTGGAGAAGTGGCTGAGTGGTCTAAAGCAGCGGTCTTGAAAACCGTCGTGGTAATCCCACCGTGGGTTCGAATCCTACCTTCTCCGAGTCGCTGGAGACGTGCCTGAGTGGCCGAAAGGAGCGGTTTGCTAAACCGTCGTACGAGCAATCGTACCCAGGGTTCGAATCCCTGCGTCTCCGTTGTTACCGTCATGAATACCACTCAAATCAAAGACAAATTACAAAAATTACAGGCCTACTTAGTCACTGATGAAGCTGCAAAAATTTTTGCTGTTTTACCTTTGTATTTTTCGTGGGTCCCTGTATTTACTTGGAAACGAAACAATCCAAACTTTGTAATGGTTTGTTTGTACTCCGCAGTTAATACTTGTTTGTTCTTGTTAGGGTTATTATTCGCCCAAGCGGTTTCCATTCTCCCTTTTGTCGGACTCTATTTTGCTGCCACCATCCATCTACTTTCCGTACTACTTTATCTAGGAATTTCTGGATTTTTGATTTACTCCATCCGCTTGAAAAAAACCATAGAGATACCCGTTCTTTTGGACTGGGTAAAAGTGCTTCAAGCATTCATTGCGCCCATAGCTCAACTGGATAGAGTATCTGACTACGGATCAGAAGGTTAGAGGTTCAAATCCTCTTGGGCGCACGTGGAAGCATTCGACTCGTTTCTAAAACGATACTCGGAAGCAGTTTCCAACCATCCAAACGAAATCCCTTCCTATTCTGAAATCCTTACAAAAGACGGCATTCTTTTATCCAAAACTTTTAACTCCGTCGAACAAACATTAAACCCTACAAAGCATAGTGAAATCCTAGCTATTGAAGAAGCACTTTCCAAAACGGAAGGCCGCTATCTCACTGATTGCGTTTTAATCACTGCTTTAGAACCATGTCTCCTTTGTGCTGGTGCTATCTTACGAGTAAAAATTCCAGAAGTGGTTTATTTTGTTCCGGCAAAGCCTGGGGAAGGAATTTCTTCCTACACAACTGAGTCCATTTATCTACTAAATCACTTTCCCAAGTGTACACTCATTCCAAGATCCCACATAAAATTTGAATTTCTGAGTTTTTTCAAAGAGAAAAGGTAGAATTCTAACGACCGTTTCTTTTTATGGAAGCCAGTAGAAACCATTGGAGAGATGTCAGAGTGGTCTATTGTGCATGCTTGGAAAGCATGTGTGCCAAAAGCACCCCGGGTTCGAATCCCGGTCTCTCCGCCAGGTTTTACACCAACTTCCTTTCCAATCCTTAGTTCAATCTCCACTCTGAATTGAACTCATTGGAAATCTCTCCAAATCGTAATACTAGGCTTCGTGTTCTGTTTTCCAGTTTCAGAAGAAAATATCTATCACCTTGATAAATATTTCATTGCCTCCACCATACGAACTTCCAAGATCAAAGTGATTCACAAATTTTTCATTTCATAGCCCCTCGAGAAACGAACTTACATGAGCGAAAACCACCAAGTACTCTTTCGAAAATACAGACCCCAATTCTTTCGCGACGTGATTTACCAAGACCTTGCGGTTGGTTCCTTACAAAATGCATTTAAATCAAAAAAGATTGGCCATGCTTATATTTTCATAGGCCCTCGTGGTGTTGGTAAAACCACCATTGCAAGAATTTTGGCAAAACGTCTGAACTGTGAGAGACCAGATGGAGTAGAACCTTGTAACGAATGTACATCTTGTTTGGAGATTACAAAAGGAAATTCAAACGACGTGTTTGAAATCGATGCAGCTTCCAATAGCGGTGTTGATAATATCCGCGAATTACGGGAAAATGTAAAATTCAATGCGATGGGTGGAAAGTACAGAGTTTATATTTTGGATGAGGTACATATGCTCAGTGGGGCTGCGTTTAATGCTCTACTCAAAACTTTAGAAGAACCACCGGCTCATGTTGTTTTTATTTTAGCAACTACCGAGTATCATAAAATTCCGGAGACAATTCTGTCTCGTTGCCAAGACTTTCATTTTAGAAAAGTTCCTGTAACGGTTTTACAAAACTACATCGAAACTCTTTGTGAAAAAGAAAATTTAAAATACGATTCTGAAGGTTTATTCTGGATCGCAAAAAAAGGTGATGGTTCCGTACGAGATACGTTGTCCTTTATGGAGCAAGCCGTTATTTTTACAGATGGCAATCTTACTGGCGCCAAACTTCGAAAAATGATTGGATATCATGGAATTGATACCTTTACCGATTTTTTAAACCAACTCTTAGATTCCGCACAAAGTGCACAAATATTTGAAACACTTGAAAATCTTTTCCAAGCTGGGATTGATCTCAGTAAATTCGTTTGGGACTTCGTAGAATTTTTGAATTCCCTCCTCCTCATTAAAGACAATTTAGCCGATAGAGAATCGATCAACATTCCCCAAGAAGATTTACAAAAACTAAAACAAAATTATCGCGATTTAGATCGTGAGATTTTAGTTTTACTCGCTGAAAGAATTTTTTCTGTTCATGAAAAATTGAATTTAATGAAACTTCGCAGTTCCTACGAGATGAAGGTGTATTTGGAAATTCAATTCCGTAAATTGATATTGGATCGCGAAAAACCTAGTGTATCTGGACTGTTAGCAAAAATCGCGGAACTCACCAAACTTGTCCAAGGTGATATTTCTCATCTTCCGGAAAATTTGGAACCGGTAAAAAAACAAACTGAGCCTGTTGCGACACCTGCTGTCCCAAAATCAGAACCAGTACAACCTGTGGCTGAAAAATCAAAGCCAAATATAGAACTAGAGAGTAAACCAAATCCTGCAACACAACAAAATCCTGTCGCTACACCCAAACCTATGCCATCAGGTCCAGCAGCGGCCGAAGATATGGAAAAACTTCTGAAAGAAAAATTTTCCGGTATGGAAGTAGACCCTAACCAATTTAAGAATTTATAAGTCCAAAAGGTACTATGGGAATTTTTGATCAAATGAAACAAATGCGAGAAGCTTTCTCGCAACTAGGGAACATCAAAGAGAAACAAGAAGAGCTTTCCAAACGACTTGCTCAGATTCGCGTCACTGCTTCGGCTGGGGCAGGAATGGTGGAAGTAACTGCAACCGCTGATGGAACTCTTACCAATCTTAACATCAACCCCATTATGTTCAATGCTGATGATAAAAAGATGTTAGAAGATCTAATCCTTTCTGCAACAAACGAAGTACAGAGAAAAGCCAAAGAAACTATGGCTCATGAAATGAAAAATGTTCTTGGTTTCAATCCAAGTGACTTCGAAGGCGTTTTCAACCAAATGCAAAAGGATGGAGGATTTCCACCTGTCTGATCCACAATTCCAAAAACTAATCCAATCATTCTCTAGTCTTCCTGGTATTGGAAAAAAAAGTGCAACGAGAATCGGATTCCACATTCTAAGAATGGATCCTTCCTCCTTTCGAGCTTGGCTCTCAAATATCGAAGAAGCGAAAGCCAAATTACGATTTTGTGATGAATGTGGTGGCCTTACTGAGGATTCAGTTTGTTCTATTTGTTTGTCAGATAGACGAGATAATGCAATCCTTTGCGTTGTCGAACAACCAGAAGATATTTTCTTCATTGAAAACACAAAAGAATACGTGGGCAAATATCATGTATTGAATGGTGCAATTTCTCCGTTAGATGGGATTGGTCCTGACCAATTACGGATTCGCCAACTGTTGCAACGTTTGGAAGAAGGTGCGGTCAAGGAAGTTCTTATTGCAACCAATCCTACCCTCGAGGGAGATGCGACGGCCTCTTACCTATCCACAGTCATCAAACCTATGGAAATTAAAATCACTAGAATTGCTCATGGGATCACCATTGGTGGAACCTTAGAATATTCTGACCAATACACTTTAGGCAAAGCAATTAAGTCTAGATTAACTCTTTAATTAATATTATGCGAAAGTTTTATTAACTTTCTGCAACTTCTATAATTTAGAATAGAAATTCAACTTTGTAGTTAAATTAGAATCGATGTTCAAATACGATGAATGCTTCCCGAAGCACTCTTCCATATTTAGAGTCTAATAGTACAAAAAGTGCATCACCCGCGACAAAATAACCAGATCGAAAGATGATTTGAAAATCAGAAGTAACGTTATAGCGAATGTTAAAATTATATTCCATACCCATATAAGTGGAAGTTCTGTATCCGTTAAGTTCGCTAAACTCGCGATTAATTCGGATCTCTGGTGATTTGGTTGCCCATAACTGGTAGTAACCCAAGGTAAATTGGTAAGGACCAAAAGCAATGATGTTGGAATAAAAACCGTATTCATTCAATCCAGAAAAACTAGAACCATTAAATAAAGCATAACCACCTGTGAAGTCGGTCGCAATGTTCGAAATGGAAAACCCGGGAGCTAAAGTTCGGTATCCATTACCTTTTAAGTTCGCTTCATGACCTTTTTCGTCATATCCCGGTCTTCCTGTAGTTCCTAGAGCAATCAAATTAAAGTTAAGTGACTCACTCCAACGATAAGTAAATTGAAAATCATACATTCCCCCTTTGATAAAATGTCTTTGGGTTGTATTGTAGATAGTGACATCGTTGGTATCAGTTACAGCGCGAAGTTTTTTTACAGTTCCTGTATTCAGAATTCCATGAACAATAAATGAAAACTTTTGAAAATTAAATTCATTGTGCATGCCATACCAAGCAAGTCTTGCAGTTTCATTATCAGATTTATCATTATCATCTAAAAAATAAGCATACACTTCATTTCGGATATTACGAAAATATTCAAACTTTAATCGATTGTAGTAGATATTGGAACTTTGGTAATTTTTATCAGCAAATCCGTTTTTATCCACGTCCATAAAACTTTGGTCACGAGCACGCAAAATCCCACCTTCCAAGGACAAACGTAAAAACTGAAAGTTTTTAAGGATACTAACACCCGTTCCTGTAGAAAACAAAACACGGCCTTGGGCAGAACTAAAAAGTTGTTGCCCTACCTTAATAAATAATCCCGATTCAGGGATGCGAAAGTTTAAATATAAAAAGTTTGTTTGGACATTGACTGCGGCCGTTCGTCCTCTTTCTCCACCAGAACCGGGACCAACCAAACCAGGATCGAAACCATCGGGACCAGTTGCTCGAAGTCCTTTTCCACCAAAGGGAATATCACCAACTTGCATCCCCCAAACGCCTTCCACATATTTGTTAGCGGAAAAACTCATATTGTACAAAAAACGTGAATCGTAATAACTCACGTCTTCTTTTCTTCGCGTGATTTGACTAGGTAATCCTTGTTGTCTTCTTTCTAAATCCGATTGTATGGTTTGTTGCTCGGCTTGTTGGCGCTCCGTATTTTCTTTTTCTAAATTGTTAATTGGTGTTATAGGCGTTTTTCTTTCTAATAAAACATCGCGACCTACGTTCGTAGCACGGACGCGAAAAGATCCATTAAAATTCATAAAGGTTCTTTGAGATTCTTCTTCTTGCGCAAACAAAATACTCTGAGGAATCAAAAGAAAAACTAAACTAAAGAAAAATAAATTTCGTAATACCATTGAGTTTATTCTTTTTTAACCCATTGGTTGGATTTAAAATATTTGTTGATCAAACCTTGAATTTTCCCTGTACGTTTCAGTTCTTTGATAAAGAAGTTTAAGTTATAAAGAAATTCTACATCTCGTTTCGCAGTTGCCATACTAATATGATCTTCCTGAACCACTCCTAGAATGGGAAGATAATTGGCCCTGAGTGAAGAATCTTTTTGTAAAAGTGCCTGAATGTAAAACGAATCCGCAACGAACGCATTTACATTATTTTTCTTTAGTTCGTTTAAAGCCGCTTCATTTGTAAAATAAGAGAAAATTTGTGCTTTTGGGAAAGCATCTCTAAGGAACTGGTGATTGGAACTATTTGCTAGTACCGAATAAGAAATTCCCGTAATATTTGTTAGGTCATTTAAATTTCTAAACAACTGAACAGTCACAATCTGTCCCTCTGGTTCTGGAGGAAGTGCTGTTCTGTTGACTAGTGCTGCCGGTGTCGAAATCAAATAAGGGTCAGAGAAATACACATCTTTAAAACGATTGATTGAAGAAGAAAGTCCTGCCATCGCAATTTGAGTATCACCCTTTTCCAACATCCTCGCATGTTGGTCGAAGGTTCGGAGTGGGATGATTTTCAAATCCACATCTAAAAATTTAGCGTACTCTTGGGCGAGCTCTACATCTAATCCTGGAAAATTGGGATTTGGATTTTCAATATAAAATGGATCGTAAAATTCATTTACGGAAACAGTCAGAGTTTTTGTCTTTTTAATTTTTTCTAAAACCTGACTTGATTCTCCCGAAAGAGAAACAGACAAAAAAAATACTAAAAAAGAAACAAACCCAAAATAATGGATCCGGAGAAGAAGCAACATCCCCATTACCTTTTCTTCGGAAATAGAAAGGGCAAGGAAAAATTAAGGATCAATCAGTACAAATTCTGTTCTTCGATTTTTTTTGGACGATGCCTCATCTGTTCCTTGAACCATAGGTTGTGTTGGTCCTTTTCCATCTGTTACCAAACGTTTCTGATCCACTCCTTTAGAGACTAAATACTGTTTAACGGACTCCGCTCGTTCTTTTGAGAGAACCATGTTGTCTTCAAATGTTCCTGTTAGATCTGTATGGCCGATAATTTTCATTTTTTTATCCGAATTTTCGTGCAGATAATCAACAATAGCATCCAAAGGTACCGAAGATTCTGGTTTCAATACAGAGGAGGCTCTTTCGAAATAAACGGAATCCAAAGAAATTTTTTTGGTTTCTTCCAGTTTCTTTTGTACGATGTTTTCTTGTTTCGGGATAGAAGCCGTAAAGAGATCAAACGACCTTCCATCCACTCTTCTACAAAACAAAAATGTTTTTTTGACCTGCTGGAAAACAATATATGCTTCGTCTTCACTCGAGTTAATAGGCGCCCCTAAATTTTCAATGTCCTTAAAGGATTCTCCATCTATTTTTGCCATGTATAAATCGAATCCGCCATAACCACCTGGACGATTCGAGGAAAAAAACAAAATACTACCATCATCATTAAAAGCTGCAGCAATGGTCGCATAATTATCATTAATGGGCGAAGGCAAAAGTTTTGGTGTAGACCACTTGTCATCTTTGAATTGGCTGTAATACACTTTTGCAAGATTAGGTTTACCAAAGGGATATCTTGTAAAAAGCAAAGTATCACCTAGGAGATGTGGATTTTCTTCTATTTCCTCTGTGTTGATGGGACTTGGCAAAGCGACTGGATTACCCCATTCCTTTCCATTCCAATTAGAAACATATAAGTCTCTAGAAATTCCGACTTTCCCATCAGGTAACATTACTTCTACGGATCCATCTCGATTTGAGGATAACAAAAGAGTTTTTCCATCGCGAGAGATAAATGGGCTTTGGTCATCAAAAGGAGAATTCAAAATATCCACTTCTTCTGGAAAATCCCAAGTCCCATCTTTTTTTCGTTCTGATTTAAAAATTTCCGTATAACCCTTACTCGAACGTTTCGAATAGAAATATAAAGTTTTGGCATCAGGTGTCATCGTCGGACCAAATTCTTGGAATTCTGTATTGATGGGACCTTGGATCGGAGCCACAACCAAAGTCGGTTCACTACCTTGTGTTTGGCTATAAACAGGAAGGGAAAATAAAAGGAAAAAGGCTAGAAATAGATATAAAGGAACAAAGGAAAATTTCGAATTCACTATATATTGAATGATCGTTTTTTTACACCAGATCACATTCTCGGAAATATCTGCACTACGCATATTTCCCCAAGCTTGACCATCCATACCAAACATAAGGAACTGGAAATATCCGCAATTCGCATAACTGCTATTTATTGTTTCTTTTCTGCTGAACGGATATTCACCGAGACGGATTGGATATCTGTATTGCGTATAAATCCCCCCTTCAATGATAAGTGTCCTAAAACTGAATTCATCCGACGATAGAAGGTTTGGTTTGCGATTGGTATTATATTTTGGAAAAAACGAATAGGGCATTTGACACCTCGGTCATCTGCCCTAAATTACTAACGAATGTAAGGTTTCAATACATCCGGAATTTGGAAGGTTCCATCTACTGATTGGTAATTTTCAATCACTGCTGCGAGTGTTCGACCGATCGCAAGACCGGAACCATTCAGAGTATGGACGAGCAGGTTTTTTCCTTCCTTTGACTTGTATCGAATTTTTCCGCGTCTTGCTTGATAGTCTTTGAAGTTAGAAACAGAGGAAATTTCCATAAAACGACCAAGTCCCGGCATCCAAACTTCGATATCGTAAGTTTTGGAGGAGGCACTGGACATATCTTTACTACAAAGTAACATCACGCGGTAAGGAAGTTTTAACTTTTGCAAAATGGATTCAGCATCTTGGAGCATCTTTTCGTGTTCGTTTTGCGAAGTTTCCGGTTCGACAAACTTCACAAGTTCCACTTTTTGAAATTGGTGTACTCGCACAAGACCACGTGTATCACGCCCGTAAGATCCTGCTTCTCTACGAAAACAAGATGTATGTGCACAAACCGAAATGGGTAATTCTTTTTCAGAAATGATTTCATCACGGTAATAATTGGTGAGCGGAACTTCCGCCGTTGGGATCAAGTTGAGTCCGTCTTTTTCCAATCGGTAAAAATCTTCTGCAAATTTGGGGAGTTGTCCCGTGGCCGTCATGGATTCATCATTCACAAGAACAGGAACCCACATCTCTTCGTATCCATTTTCCGAAGTATGGGTATCGAGCATTAGATTCATAAGTGCTCTTTCCAATTTGGCACCAAGACCACGGTAGGTATAAAATCTAGCACCAGAAAGTTTCACTCCGCGTTCAAAGTCGAAAATACCTAAAGCCTCCCCAATATCAAAATGGGTCTTTGCTTCAAAGGAAAGTTTAGGAACATCTCCCCACTGGCGCACAAGAACATTATCTGCTTCCGATTTTCCTTCCGGAACAGAAGGATCGAGTAAGTTCGGAAGACCTAAATTGAGTTCATGTAAAGATTCTTCTTCTTTGGTTAGTTCTTCTTCAATGGCTTTAATCTGATCACCAACACCTTTCATCGAAGCTGAAATTTCAGTGATGTCTTTGCCTTGTGATTTCTGAATTCCAATTTCTTTAGAAACTCGGTTTCTTTCGGCCCGAAGGTCTTCTACTTCCAATTTTAACTTTCGTTGTTTTTCAGAGACAGATTTAATTTTAGCTTCAATGTCTGTAGAGACAACACCTCGTTTTTGTAAGGTGGAAAGTAACTCTTCAGGGTTTTGAACAATACGGTTGATATCAAGCATGGTGATAGGCCTTTCTTTGTGTGAATTTTAATGAATTTTGATAAATGCGATCTGCTACTTCTGCATTAGTTTCTGTTCGTAAAGAAAACATTTTCTCGAGAACAAATGGCAAATGAGAAGAATCATTTCGTTTTCCTCTATGTGGCATCGGGGATAAAAAGGGAGCATCTGTTTCTATCAGGATAGTTTCCAATGGAATCTTCCGCGCTGCTTCTTGGATATCCGTTGCTGACTTAAAAGTAACAATCCCTGAAAAAGAAACATAATAACCTAAATCTACAAACTGTTTTGCGGCTTCATAATCATAAGTAAAACAATGAATCACACCAAAGGCTTTTGACTTATATTCCTTTAGCGCTTCATAAGTATCTTCAAAGGCGTCACGTGAATGAATCACTACCGGTAATTTATATTCAGAAGAAAATTCTAAAAATTTACGTAATACTTCATTCTGCGCCAAACGAGTGCTCGCATCATGATAGAGATCGACACCAATCTCACCAATTGCAGAAAATTTTGGATCTTTCATTCGGGATTTTGCTAAATCTAAAATCTGATCGGCATTAGGGAATTCATGAGTTTCTGTAGGATGACAACCAATCGAATAGAAAATTTCTAAATCATCTTTGGAATGTGTTTCAGAAATCCGAACCGCTTCGATGGAACTGGGTAAATCAATCCCAATCTGAACCATCCGGTCTACTCCAGCAATGCGGGATTTCGCCAGTGTTTCTTCAATCTCTTGGCCTTGTTCCCGAATTATGTCTAAGTGGCAATGAGTGTCAATGGTTGAATATCCCATAAATAGCAAGATTTGTAATTTCCACTGGATGAAAATGAAAATTCAATCGAAAGATATAGTGGGTGCATTAACTTTTGTTTAAATAGTCGAAGGCTAGAAAGAGAACGTGGAAGCAAAACAAAGACTACATCTAATTTTTTACCGATTACGGTATAAAGTCCAGGAATGGAAGCTTAAGTTATCCCAACGTTACGAGGACCTTGACAAAAAAGGTCGTGAACGTTTGACGATTATGGTCATTCCTCACACCGATCGAAAAACAATTAACTTTGTCATCTCCTACAAAGCCATTTCCATCTTTATTGGAATCATGGTGGTGCTTCTTGTGATCAGTGCTGTGAACGTTCTTTCTCATAGTGGATCCATCCACCAACTCACAGAACTCAATTTAACAAACAAAGACTTTATCAGACAATCTTCAAAGATGAAAGAAGAGGTGAACTCTCTTCACGAAACCATCCAATATTATTACGAAAGAATTTCTAACCTCTATATCAAACTCGGTGGAGATCCTTCTCGCGTTTCTAAAGGGATGGGTGGACAAGCTGGACAATTCCTCGCATTACAAGGAACACCGCAGTCTGACATCACTGATGAATCTTTCCGCATCAAAGAAGACATTCATAATTTAAAATTATCCTCCGAACTTTCTGAAGAGATCATCAAACTCATCAAAAAAAGAAAGAGCATCATTCGTAACACTCCATCCATCTGGCCAACAAAAGGTTATGTATTATTTCCTTTTGGAAAATACATTTCGCCAGTGACTGGAAAAGAAGAATTCAATAGAGGACTCGACATCGGATCCTTTCCTGGTGCGGAAGTCATCGCAACTGCTCCTGGAATTGTTTTTGATACTGGATATTCACCAGCTACAGGTTACTACGTAAAATTATCACATCGATTTGGATGGAAAACAATCTACTCCAACCTTGATAGAATTCGTGTTAAGAAAAATGAAAAACTCTCCAAGGGTGACATCTTAGGTTATGTTGGAAAATCTCCAGAAAATCCGATTTACCATCTTCATTATGAAGTACATGTTGGTACCCAAGCGTTGAATCCGTTTTCGTTTCTCAACCAAATTCAAGAATAATGCCGAATCCATCTACAGAAGAAGAATTTTTAGTTAATAGCATCATTGGGGAAGGAGCCGAGTTTGTCGGTGAATTTAAATTCCCTGGCCTCATTCGTATCGATGGAAAATTTCGAGGAGTCCTTGAAACTACCGGAAAGGTACTTATAGGAAAATCTGGAATCGTCGATACAGATATCAAAGCACGAGTGGTTGTTGCCGGTGGAGAAATTCGCGGTAATATCTATGCAACAGAACGAGTTACATTACTTTCTAGCTGTCGATTGGAAGGAGACATTGTCACTCCTCGCCTCATCGTGGAAGAAGGTGTAGTGTTTCACGGAAAATGCACAATTAATCCCACTCGTCACTAGGCGGGTTTATGATCATCCAAAACAACAACCCTAAGTCGGTATCCACTCAGGCGAAAAAAGGATCCAAGGAAAAATTAAACGGTTCTCTTGGGCCAGTTGATGAATCCAAACAAAGTTTTTTAGAAATTTTAGAATCCATTGTTCCCTCTGGAAAAGAAGAAACCAGGGAACTAAATGAACTTTGGAAAGATTTACCAGATTTGGAAAAAGATCTCATCAAAGATCCGAATCACAAAAATCTCGAATCTTACAAAAAACATATCAAACAAATTGCAGAACTAATTTTGAAAAAAAACTACAAGGTCATGCAAGCCCCACAACGGGGACGAAATGACCAAAAAGACGTACGTTATGTAAAGGTCGTAGATGAAAAATTGGATCTACTCGCCAAAACAATGTTTTCTCCCAACAACAGTGCGTTCGTGATTTTGAAACAATTAGATGAAATCAGAGGTCTACTTATTGATCTAAAAGGATAAATCTTTGCAAACTCCAGACCGACCTAAGTCAAAAAATCTTCGTGTCCTCTCTAAAACATTTTCTTATTTAAAACCATACAGACTCCAAATGGCTCTTTCCTCCTTTGCCTTACTTTTTACGGCAGGGGTAACTCTTGGCCTCGGCCAGGGTTTGCGCCATTTGATTGATGCTGGATTTACTGCTAGATCCAAACAAGAATTAGGTTACTCGCTTGCTTTTATTATTTTAGTGGGAATCTTTCTCGCGATCGGAACCTACATTCGTCATTACGCCGTATCTTGGATTGGAGAAAGGGTTGCTTCTGACATCCGAAAAGATGTGTTCAAACATATCATTTTCATCCATCCAAGTTTTTTTGAAACTAATTCGCCTGGTGAAATCCAATCACGAATCACAACCGACACTACACTCATCCAAACGGTGATCGGATCTTCCGCATCCATTGCACTTCGGAATGTTTTGATGTTTGTAGGCGGGATCATTTTTCTTTTTATCACAAATGCAAAACTTACAATGATTGTTCTCCTGAGTGTTCCCTTCATCGTGTTTCCCATTTTGTTCTATGGAAAAAAAGTTAGAAATTTATCTCGCACCACTCAGGACAAAATTGCAGGCATTGGAACCTATGTCAGTGAATCCCTTCTCAATATAAAAATCCTTCAGTCCTTCCACCACCAAGAGGAAGATATTGAAAAATTTTCACACACAGTGGAAGCAGCATTTGATGTAGCAGTGGCTCGCATTAAACAAAGATCGCTCCTTATCGGTGCTGTCATTTTATTCATCCTAACTGGAATCAGTGTGATGCTTTGGATCGGTGGGACAGATGTACTGGAAGGAAAAATTACCGGCGGGGAACTCATCGCATTTTCCTTTTATGCGATTATGGTTGCCAATAGTGTCGGTGCAGTTTCTGAAGTTCTCGGTGATTTACAAAGGGCCGCCGGTGCCACAGAACGATTGATGGAACTTCTACTATCAGAATCAGAAATTAAAGATTCACAATTTCCAAAATCAATCTTCGAGGTTTTACATCCAAACGAAGGAAATGGAAATTTGAATGGAGTCTCTTCTCAACAAAAAGGATTAAAAATCAATTTAGAACATTTAGAGTTTTCTTATCCATCAAGACCGGAACAGAAAGCCATTCGAGAAATTAATTTAGAAATTCCTGCGAACAAAACCACTGCACTTGTTGGTCCATCAGGCGGTGGAAAAAGTACACTCTTTGAACTCATCCTCAGATTCTACGATCCTACTGCCGGAAAGATTCTCATCGAAGGTGTAGACCTGAAAGATTTAGCTTTAAAAGATTTACGTTCCCTCATCGGATTTGTTCCGCAACAGCCCATTCTCTTTAGTGGAACATTACGAGAGAACATTGCTTATGGAAAACCAAATGCAAGTTTTGAAGAAATAGAAAAGGCCGCAACCAGTGCCTATGTCACAGAATTTTTAAACCAACTTCCTGATGGATACGAAACTAATCTAGGACATTTGGGAACAAGACTTTCCGGCGGACAAAAACAAAGGATTGCCATAGCAAGGGCCATACTTCGTAACCCAAGGATTCTTTTGTTGGACGAAGCAACATCCGCTCTTGATTCCGAATCGGAACAAATGATCCAACGTGCTTTGGATTTTTTAGTGAAGGAAAGAACAACGATTATGATTGCTCATCGACTTTCCACAGTTGTGAAATCAGATCAGATTGTTGTGATTAAGGAAGGGGAGATTGAGTCCGTCGGAACCCATGACGAACTCATTCGAAAAAGTGAATTGTATGAACGATTGGCGAAATTACAATTTCACACCGAGTTGCTCTAAAATTCTTTCCATGTCATTTAGGTTGGCGTAAGAAAAAACGATCTTTCCTTTTCCGTTCGTTTCATTGTGAGCGACTTCCACTTTGGAACTGTATTTGTTTCTGAGTTTTGATTCTAGTTTTACAATACTCGCATCTCGTTTATCAGCACCAAAAGAAGAGGACTTTGATTTTTTATCCGGATGTAAAAGGTTAGAAACAAAGTTTTCTACCTCTCTGACATTCCATCCTTCAGCGATCACTTTCTGTCCCACTTCCAATTGTTTTTTTGGATCAGGGATAGAGAGAAGAGGGCGGGCCTGTCCTTCAGAAAGTTTTCCTTCCTTCACTAAATCTTGTAACAATTTAGGAAGAGAAAGTAGGCGAATTAAGTTAGAAATGGTAGCTCGGTTTTTTCCCACTCGGGTCGCAAGGTCAGTTACCTTTAACCCCCGTTTGTCGATAATAGCCTGATAAGCCAAGGCCTCATCCATAGGATTTAGATTTTCTCTTTGGATATTTTCAATGAGGGCAAGTTCCATCATATCCGCTTCGGAAAGGTCACGAACAATCGCAGGAATTTTTGCAAAGCCGGCAAGTTTACAAGCACGTAATCTTCTTTCTCCCGCTACCAAAAGGAAACCTGAACCTGATGGATTTTTTTGTACAACGATAGGTTGGATCACTCCATGTTCCACAATGGTATTAGATAACTCTTGGATGGAGGCATCCGAAAATTGTTTTCTTGGTTGGTGTGGGTTTGGTAAAATTTCTGTGACTTTGATTTCTCTTAGGCCACTTTGTTCGTCTTTAGAAATCTCAACATTGTTTTCATTTACGGGAATTAAATTCCCAAGTCCTCTTCCTAAAACTTTACCTTTACCGAGTGCCATAAGCTTATGCCTTCCCTACAATTTCTTCCGCTAAACTTTTATAACTTTTTGCACCAACACCATCTGGATCATAATAGTTGATCGGTTTTCCAAAAGAAGGTGCTTCTGATAATTTTACATTTCTTGGAATGACAGTTTCATAAACTTTCTCTTTGAAATAGTTACGAACATCTTCTGCAACTTGGTTTGCTAAGTTGGTTCGTTTGTCATACATCGTAAGGAGTACACCCTCGAGGGCAAGTGATGGATTCCATTGTGACTGTACAAGAGAAATGATTCGCATGAGTTGCGAAAGTCCTTCGAGAGCAAAGTACTCCGTTTGCAAAGTGATCATCACAGACTGAGAAGCACAAAGTGCATTGATAGTAAGTACACCGAGAGATGGAGGGCAATCGATTAGAATATAATCATACGATTCCTTCACAGATGCCAAAGCATCTTTCAATTTGAATTCCTTTCTTTCCATCCCAAGAAAATCCACTTCCAATCCCGAGAGGTTGATGTTGGAAGGAATGATATCCAAATTGTTTACAAAAGTTTTTTGAACAGCTTCTCTCGCAGAGAGTTCACCAATCAATACTTCATAAGTGGTTTTATTTAAAGACTGCACTTCCAACCCAAGACCAGAACCTGAGTTCCCTTGTGGATCGATATCAAGGAGCAAAACTTTTTTTCCCAAATCAACAAGATTGGATGCCAAGTTTATCGCTGTTGTCGTTTTACCGACTCCACCTTTTTGATTACTGATAGAAACGATTTTACCCATTCTTGCTCTTAGTCTCCTTTACGATTTCTTTCCAGTCGCGGGGGAATCCCTTTTTAGGAAGGGAATTCTTTTGTAGTATTTTTATATGTCTCTTTCCCACAAACTCTAATTCGGGAATGGGAATTTCTTTTTTCATAAAGAAACCATTGTTGCTTAAGACCTCGGTTTCTTTTTCCAAATCTTGGTAGGGTTGCGCAAGGAAGGGACATAAGATTCCTTTTTGTTTCACCATTCTCGTTGTTACTTCAGCGATGTATGGATAGGGAACCATTGCTCTCGAAGTCACTACATCAAAATTTGAATTAATTTCTTCTGTTCGAGCGTAGATAAACTCCACTCGTTTTTTAACTTTGGAAAGAGTTCCCGTTTCGATTTCTGTTTCGAGAAGTGCTAGTTTCCGTTTTTGAGAATCAACAAGGAAAACATGCGGCGCTTTTTTCAAAAGGGCGAAGAGAAAACCGGGAAGACCGGGCCCAGTTCCTACATCCGCTACATTTGTTTCACGTGAAACATATCCGGTCACTTTCAGTTTCCAAACATAGATAATCGATTCAACAATATGTCTCTCGAGAATCTTCTCTGAATCATTTCGAGAAAAGAATCCACCTTTCTCATTGTCTCGTTTCAGAAACTCGTAAAAGTTTTTTACTAAGTCCCAATCAAACTCTGGCTCCAACTTGGGAAACAAATCTGGGATGATGGTTTGGATTTCTTCTTGGATCGTTTTTTCTGACATAATCTCGTTATCGTTTTAAATGAATTCGCCGATGTCTCCTGTAGGAGAACTCTTTTCCATGATTCGAATCATTAGTTTTTTAATCATCCTTTCCTTTCCTATTTTAGGTTACACACCCGGCAAGTGGTCCCACAAAGATGCTTACCTGTTTAAAAAAGTTAAAAAAGTTCCAAACAAAGAGATCGTTCGTAATGGCGAGGGTCAGGTTGTTTATGTCGCAGAATACGAATACAACAGTGACGGAAAATTAATCAGTGAAACTTATTCTGATAAAGAAGGGAAGGGTGATGGCAAAACAACCTTTCGCTATACAGAAGGTTTACTTTCTAGCGAAGAAGTTTATGACAATGGTGGACACTTAGTCGAAAGAAAGGATTTCCAATTCAAAGGTCGTGCTTTGAAAAAGATGAATGTAAAAGATGGTGAAGGCCGATTACTCATTGTCTATTCCATCGAGAGTGATGGCGAAGGGAACATTTTTGCCGCTGAAGGGAAAAACTTAGAAACCAAAGACAACGAGTCTTTCCGATTTCAAATCGATCCTAAACGTCCCAATGTTCAAATTCAATATCTCACTGATGATAAAAAGAAAGGTCTTGGTGAAATTCATTTTAAGTTTGATGGAAAAGGAAACCTAGTGGAAAGAGAATTCTTCCAAGGTGAGAACCGACGTGTTCACAAACTCAAATACAAAGCTGATGGAAGTTTGGAGTCCCATTCGTTTCACGTGAAACAGGGGGACAACTGGATCTTGGAAAAGACCCACGTGCTTGTCTACGAATAGAAAAGAATGAACTCCGCTTCAGAAGATCATCTTGGCAATCGATAGAAGTAGTTTTCAAATTGGGAACTAGCGGAACTTGAAGGTTGCCAATTAGGAAACGCAGAGTGGTAGTTGTTTAATACAGAAGAATACTCGAAAACGATAGGCCGAAGTTTCAGCTGGATTCAAAGGTAGAGTTTAAGAAGTTAGAACGTTTATTTTGAGAAGACTAAAAGTTGACTTCATTGGTTTTTCAAAAGCAAACATTTCCGATTCAGTCATTGAACCTAAAGATTTCTAAATCAAAAAAACAGATTCATGGATGAGAAACAAAAACCAAGAGGGAATCCTTCTTGGTTTTTTTATTTGAGGAGAGTTTTAAATCAAGAGCCTTGTGATTCTTTTTCACAAATCCATTTCTATCGTCTGTCCACCAGATGATAGAGTAGAAGATCCACATCTGATGGATCCACTCCCGAGATATGAAGAGCCGTTTCTAAATTCATAGGACGGTGTTTTTCTAACTTCACAACTGCCTCTGTTTTTAAACCCTTCACACTGGCGTAATCAAAATCATTCGGGATTTGAAAGTTCAAAAACTTCTTACGGTATTCAATCGTTTCCAATTCTCGTTTGAGATAACCTTCGTATTTAACTTCCATTTCCAAAACAGCTTTCTCATCTTCGTTTAGGTTTTGAAGTTCAGGAACAAACGTTTCGATGTCTTCGATTTTGATATCAGATCGTTTTAAAAACGATGCCACTGTGTGCCCAAATTTATAATTCTCAATTTTCTTTTCTTCCAATACCTTTGTGAGTTCCTCGGTTGGCTTCATGGAAGTCACAAACATTTGGGTTTTGATTTTATCAATTCGAGCATAACGATCACGCATTTCGTGGTAGAGGTTCTCTTCTACAAGACCCATCTCATATCCATATTGCATGAGTCTTTGGTCGGCGTTGTCTTGTCGTAAAAGCAAACGATACTCAGCACGACTTGTGAACATCCGGTAAGGATCTTCGACACCTTTGTAAACCAGATCATCCACAAGAACTCCAATATAAGATTCACTTCGTTTGAAAAGAATTGGTTCTTCTTTTCTGACGGAACGAATCACATTGTAAGCAGCAACAAGTCCTTGTGCTGCGGCTTCTTCATAACCAGTAGTTCCGTTGATTTGACCGGCGTGGTAGAGGCCTTTTACTTTTTTGGTTTCGAGAGTAGGGTTTAGTTCTGTTGGATCTACAAAATCATATTCGATGGCATAACCCGGGCGCATGAGTTCCACTTCTTCCAAACCTTTGATGCTTCGAAGAAACGTCCATTGCACTTCTTCCGGCAAACTTGTGGAAACACCATTGAGATACATCTCGTTGGTTTCATAACCTTCCGGTTCGATAAAGATTTGATGGCGATCTCTTTCGGCAAATCGAACCACCTTATCTTCAATCGAAGGGCAATACCTTGGACCAATACTTTTGATCTGACCCGAATACATCGGTGAGTATTCTAAGTTTTGTTTGATCAGTTCATGTGTGGTGTCGTTGGTATAAGTGATGTAACAAGGAATTTGTTTGCGATCGATCTTACTCGTTGAAAAAGAAAAGGGACGAGGGTTCTCATCTCCATCCTGTACATCAAGTCCTTCAAAGTTGATAGAGTTCTTATGAACACGAGCAGGTGTTCCTGTTTTTAATCTTCCGAGTCGCAATTCAAAACGAGAGAGTGTGTGGGAAAGACCTTTGGTTGTAGGTTCGCCAATCCGACCGGATTCTTTTTGGTAAGTTCCAATATGAATCACACTGGATAAAAAAGTTCCTGTGGTTAAGATCACATGATTCGTATAGAAAGTAAAACCGCGCCCAGTGACGACACCAGTCACTTGGTTTCCTTCCACAATCAAATCCTCAACTGTGTCTTGTCGGATCGAGAGAGTTTTTAATTTTTCCAACTGGTGTTTGATCATGAGTTGGTATTGTTTTTTCTCTGCTTGTGCACGCGGGGCCCAAACCGAAGGACCCTTCGATGTGTTTAACATCTTAAATTGAATTCCCGTTTGATCAATTACCCGACCCATAAGTCCACCAAGTGCATCCACTTCGCGAACCATATGTCCTTTTGCAATTCCACCGATGGCAGGATTACAACTCATCTGTCCGATGGTATCAAGGTTCATAGTGATGAGTAAAGTTTTGAGTCCCGCTTTGGCAGAAATATAAGCAGCTTCTGTTCCGGCGTGACCTGCACCGACAACGATACAATCAAATTGGTTGGGATAAAAGGATGGATTCATATTATGTCTTCTTAGTAATTCAGTTCTTATCGAAAATGAGAGGGAGTGGGTCGACCGAATCTACTCCTTAGAACGATATCAAAATCATCGGCCTAACCTTCGAGAGAAAAAAAGATAAAATTCATTTTCTAATTTTGAAACTTCAGAAGATTGGAGTGATAGGAATCTCAATGGCTCAGAATTCATTCCCTTATACATACTTTGAAGGAAAGATCGTTCCTTCCGAGGACGCGAAAGTTAGTGTCCAAACTCACGCCTTACAATATGGGACAGGTGTCTTCGGTGGAATCCGCGGTTACTACAACGAAGCTAAAAAAAATCTTTATGTCTTCCGATTGCCAGACCATTGCAAACGACTTGTGAACTCCACAAAGATCATGCAGCTTCAAATCCAAATCACACCGGAAGAAATCCAATCCATCATTCTGGATCTCCTTCGTAAAAATGAAGCAAAACAAAATGTATACTTAAGACCTTTCATTTATACTTCTGCCTTACAACTTTCACCCCGGTTCCATGACGTAAAAGCGGACATCACCGTTTATGCTTTGAAGTTGGATGACTACCTCGATACACAAAATGGTCTGACAACGATTGTTTCTTCTTGGCAAAGATTTTCTGATAACCAAATTCCCACTCTTTCCAAAGTGAGTGGTGGGTATGTGAACTCGGCCCTTGCAAAATCAGAAGCAGTTCAAAATGGAATGGATGAAGCCATCTTCTTAGATGCGAGAGGATTTGTATCAGAAGGTTCTGCTGAAAATCTTTTTATCGTTCGTGATGGAGTGATCCATACACCAACCATTCCTTCTTCTATTTTAGAAGGGATCACAAGAAGAAGTATCATTCAAATTGCAAAAGACTTAGGGATCCAAGTTGTGGAAAGAGACATTGCTCGGTCCGAACTTTATATCGCTGATGAATTATTTTTTTCAGGAACAGGTGTGCAAGTGGCTTGGGTGAAGGAAGTGGATCGTCGTGTGATTGGAAATGGAAACATAGGCCCCATCACCAAAAAAATCCAATCGATCTTTTTTGAAGCGGTTCGTGGTGAACAACCAAGTTATATGAATTGGCTGACACCGGTATACTAAAGACCAATGGCTGATGCTTTGTTTTCATTCGACCAAGTGTCAGGCCAAGATGTTGCACTGACTTACTTAAAATCTTTTTTAAATGATAGGTTACGAATTCCCGGTTCCATTATTTTTTATGGACCCGATGGAGTGGGGAAGTGGACTGCCGCTGAAAGATTCTCGAGACAACTTCTTTGTTTAGAAGGAACCTCTTGTGGAGTTTGTGATTCCTGCAGACAATTTATGAAAGGAGTCCATCCCGACTTCATCCAATTTCCTAGAAGGAAAAACATAGCGATTGGAAAAGAAAAAGATCCAGAAGACTTCACCATCCGTTGGTTGTTATCAGCAAGGATTCCATTCAAACCACATACATCAGATTACCGTGTTGTTTTATTTCCCGAAGCAAATCGTATCAACAATGAAGCAGAAACCACTCTTCTAAAAACTTTAGAAGAACCTCCGCCACATACAAAGTTCATTCTCATCGTTAACGATTTAAAAAGCTTAAAACCAACCATTGTCTCTCGTTCGGTTTGTGTTCCCTTCAACTATCTCCCTCAAGACGAAATCAAAAAGATTCGTAGAAATGAAATGACGGAATCCAAACTTTATTATGGTGGATCACTCAATCCTTTTGAAATCTCCGATGAATTTTTAGAAGAGTGGCATGAGAATGTAAGGGAACACTGTCACGATTCCATTTTACTTTTTAAATTGGAAAACTGGGTGAGAGACCAACTGGGAGAATTTCGCTCCAACAAAGAGGGCTTAACTGGAATTGATTTTTTAGAAATGATTTGTTTGTTACTTCTTTATGAATACAGGCAAAAAAACTTTGAAGCCAATGTAGGAAGGATTGAAGCCATCCTAGATTTCAAAATGAAACTACATTATGAAATTCCTGCGCTTGAGTACGTTCTTTTATCACAGTTGTTTTTAAGACTCGCTACCTAGTTTGGAATCCTAAAACCTACTTCTTTCGAATTGATTGAATCAGAACATATCACCTAACATGTGCTACAAGAAATAATTCTGTCAAACCAATAAGGTGACATAATTTTTTTATTCGGTTCGACTATTTTTTGTAGTTTGGAGCGTTTTCGGATTTTTCATTTGAATTCTACCTACTTGCTAAAAGTATAGTACCCGATTTCACATTTAGGGCGGGGAAACTTGGAAAGACGTTGGGAAGAAATTTTAGAAGAAATATCGAAACAGATACCTCCCAAGTACTTTTCTAATTTCATTGCACCACTCAAATTCGATAAATCGGAGAACCAGGTGGTCCACCTGACAGCTCCTTCCACAGGAATCAAACGGCATGTGGAAACCAAATACACAAGTTTCATTGAAGACGCCGTTTATCAAGTAGTAGGTGATCGTTTTCGTGTGTCGATTCTCGCTGAATCAGAAACATCCACACAGATTTTTAAGGAAGTCATCCAATCAAAATTTGATGAATCCGACTCTGACCTAAATCCAGAATTTATTTTTAGTAATTATATCACTTCCGATTCCAATAAAATCGCTTATACAGCCGCAAAAAGTGTGGCGGAACAACCAGGGAAATACAATCCACTTTATATTTTTGGTCCTGTGGGTGTGGGGAAAACTCATCTCTTACATGCCATCGGAAACGAGATCAAAAAAAAAGATCCGTGGAAGACGGTTCGGTATGTAAACAGTACCTCTTTTTTAAATGAATTTATTTTTACTGTTCGTCAGAATAACCGCGAGTCACTCGAATCTTTTAAAATTCGATACCAGTCTTATAATGTTTTACTCTTTGATGACATTCAATTTTTGAATGGTGGGGCTGAAAAAACCCAAGAGGAGTTCTTTGCACTCTTCAATTTTCTTTATGATAGAAAACGCCAGATCGTCATTGCATCTGATAGGCCAAGTTATGAACTTCCGTTACACGAAAGACTAAAATCTCGGTTTGTACACGGTCTCCAAGCAGACATCAAATCACATGACTTGGCACTTCGGATCGAACTTTTGCGAGCTAATTTTTCTGAATTCAATATTCCTGCGAGTGACAAACTCCTCCACTGGCTTGGTGAACGATTGGAAGGGGATTCCCGCGCTCTGATTGGAATTGTAAACGATTTGGTTTTATACAAAAAAGCCTATGAATACTTTTTACTCACAGAAGAGAAAATTCAGGAAATTGCGGAAGCACGTTTTCTTACGAATAAAAAACGAATTGGGTTTAGCCCCGATATGGTCATTGATCTTGTCTGTGAAAGGTCCAATGTTGCTCGTAAGGATTTATTAGGAAAGAGTCGGAAAGCAGATTTTATCCCGCCTAGGCATTTATGTATGCTCCTCCTTCATGACGTCCTTCATGTTCCGAAGGCACAAATTGGCAGAATTTTTTCGACCACACATTCGACCGTCATCCACGGAATCGATAAATTCAAAGAACGTATGAAAACGGATCCACAATGGGAAGACTTGTTTCATACCATCAAACACAAGATAAGTTTCCAATAACCTGTGATTAAATCGACCATTACCTGTCGATAAACTGTCGATAGGACATAGTCTGTCCTTATTGTCCCTTAAGTTTTCCCTAACCTGTTCAAAGTGACATAAATATTGACAGTTGCAAAAAGGAAAAAACCTGACATAATTCAATAAAAATTGATGTTTCCAGGCTTTATCGACATACTGACAGAACCAACGGAAACGACATAATATATATAAAGATATATAATATAAATAAGAAGAAGAGGAAAAATGAAATTCACTGTCAATACTACAGAATTCCTAAAAGCAATCAACTCAGTGGATGGAGTCATCTCAGTTCGAGAAATTAAATCTGCTCTCTCCAATCTCAAAATCCAAACAGGTGAAAATGAAGTTTATCTTTCTGCTACCGATTTAGAGATCGCGATCAAAACTTCTGTTCCATCCACCATTGGAGAAAAGGGAACAGCATCTTTACCTGCGAAACAACTATCGAGTATTTTTAAAAATTTAAACTTTGATACAAGTTTACTCACAACTACTGACCAATCTGAAAACTCAGAGACAACGATCACTGATGCCAGTGGCAAAATGGACACTAAGTTTAAAGTGAATGGAATTGATTCAGAAGATATCAAAACAATTCCAAAAGTAGATGAGGCAAGTGTTGTTGAGTTTCCTTGCCAGACCATTCGTGAGATGTTTCGTAAAACATCTTATGCAATGGCGATTGAAGAAACTAGGTTTGTATTCAATGGTTTATTTTTAAAACCAGATAATACAGATCTAATTGTTGTCGGAACAGATGGACGTCGTCTTTCTAAAATTGTTCGTAAGTTTCCAAAACAATTCCCATTCAAAAATGGTGTGATCATTCCTCACAAAGCTGTTCGCGAGATGTTAAAGATGATGGAAGGAAAAGAAACTGCTAAAATTGGATTTGTAGAAGAACAAATTTATGTTTCTTCTGGAAACGTAGAACTTCTTTTCAAACTCATTGATGGTAACTTTCCTGATTACGAACAAGTCATTCCAAAACAAACTTCAGAATCGGTTCGCGTTGTAAAAGCTGACTTTTTAACTTTTTTAAAACAAGCTTTGATTTCTGCAGAAGAACCTTCGAAACAAATTCGTTTGGCATTTACAAAAGGAAATGTCAATATCAGTTCTTCCAATCCTGGAACTATGATGTTTGATCATAACATGCCAATTGAATACAGTGGAGAGGCAATCACCATTGCGTTTAAAGGAGACTATTTGAGTGATGTGGTAAAAGCTGTGGATGATCCTGAAGTCATTTTAGAATTCACAACTTCAAGTGCCCCGGTTCTTTTTAAAGATCCTTCTGATAGCGACTTTGTTTCTGTCATTATGCCAATGAAACTTTAATGTTTCTAAAGAAAATTTACATAAAGAATTTTCGGAATCACGAAGAAACTCAGTTAACATTCAAATCACGTCTTATCTTTTTTATTGGAAACAATGGAGAAGGTAAGACAAACCTTCTCGAATCCATTTCCCTATTATCCTATTTAAAAAGTTTTCGCGAATCTGACCAAAACCAACTCCTTCGTTGGGATACAAAAGATACCTTCATTCGTGCCGAATTTGAATCCGAAGAAAATGATTATTTATTTGAATATGGAATTGAACATTCTTATTCCAAAAGAAAAAAACTGAAAGTAAACGGGGAAGAGTTTAAAAAAATTTCTGACTATGTAGGATACTTTCGTTCGATTGTGATGAGCCCACCGGACATCCTCATCATTGAAGATGGGAATGTGGAAAGAAGAAGATTTTTAGATGCATTTATTTCTTCCACCAATCGTTATTATTTAAAACAACTCATTGAATATGATCGTTTGTTAAAACAACGAAATGCTACTTTAAAAAAAGACAATTCTACAGACCGTGAAATTGGAATCTGGGACGAACCAATCATTGAACATGATGCAGAAATTCGTGAAATCAGAACCAAAACCATTGAAAGTTTAGCCGGATACTTTCATAAAAATTTACAACAGTTAAGTTCTGGAAAAGATCCCTTCTTTTTAACCTATAAACCAAATATCTCTTCGAAAGAAGAACATAGACAAAAACTAATCGATAATCTTAGAAAAGATAGAGCCATCGGTTATACCAGTTGTGGAAACCATAGAGACACCTTGCCAATTGGATTTGATGATAAAGATTTAAGTGGGTTTGGATCCCAAGGCCAAAAACGAAGTGCGGTCATTGCTCTGAAAACTGCTTGTTTTCAAATGATCCGTGATACCACGGGAGAAGCTCCGGTTTTGCTTATTGATGATATCATTCGAGAACTGGACGTCAAACGAAGAGAATATTTTGTGAATCTCATTTCGGAATGTGGGCAGGCATTTTTTACCACTACAGATTTGGAAGGAATTCATGAATATGTCGGAAACCTAACACTTGATAAAGAAATATACCAAGTGGAAGGCGGAAAAGTGAAGGTGTTTTCAGAGAAATGAAAAAAGTCGAACTCTCAGAACTCTTCCAAAGTTTGGAAAAAATGGGTATGGACAGGGAAACTGTCTTTCGGGATCAAATTCTGAAAACCTTACGTCTTCGTTGGAATGATATTGTTGGTGATTACTTTGGGAAACAGAGTTTTCCGAAATCCATTGAAGGCAAAAAACTCACAGTTGTTTGTCGTCATTCCATGATCTCCCAGGAATTGGAGTTCCAAAAGACAGAACTTTTGGCGAAAGTGAACTCAATTACGAACCCAGTTTTATTGGAAAAAATTCACTTTAAAACGGGAAACGAATTCCAAAATCCTCGGTCTTAAGTCACTTAAATCCCCCCGTTTTCACTTGCCCTTCGAGGGTCTTTCTAGGATACTTCCTATAGGGTATCTTATAAATCTATGTCCAACCAAACCGATCCAAACGCCTATTCAGCCTCGAAAATCAAGATCCTAGAGGGTCTAGAAGCGGTCCGAAAACGTCCCGGAATGTATATTGGAACACAAGATGAGTCCGGCCTCCATAAGATGGTTTATGAGGTTGTGGATAACTCTGTGGATGAGGCAATGGCTGGCCATTGTACTGAAATTGATGTCCGCATTTTACCAGATCATATCATTGAAGTTCGTGATAATGGTCGTGGGATTCCGACAGGAATTCACCCGGATAAAGGTAAGTCCACAATTGAGGTGGTACTAACAATCTTACACGCCGGTGGTAAGTTTGAAAACGATGCATATAAGGTATCGGGCGGTTTGCATGGGGTAGGGGTATCCGTTGTGAACGCTCTTTCTACTTATTTAGAAGTGGAAGTCCACCAAGATGGAAAACTCCATTACCAAAAATACCAAGCTGGTGTTCCTATTGAAGATGTAAAAATCATAGGAGACACAACTCACCGTGGAACAGTTGTTCGCTTTAAAGCAGACGATACTATTTTTACCACTGTTGATTTTTCTTTTGATACCCTTTCTGCAAGATTTAGAGAAATTGCCTTCCTAAACAAAGGCCTTCTGATTCGTATTGAAGACCAAAGAAAAGAAGAAGTTGCGAAACATGAATTTAAATTTGATGGAGGGATTGTTTCCTTTGTTGAATACATTACAGATGCAAAACATCCCTTACATAAAGTTTTACACTTTGTGGGCGAAAAAGAAAATGTTTGGGCGGAGATTGCTCTCCAATACTGTGATACCTACAGCGAAAATATTTTCTGTTTTACTAACGCTATTAACAACAACTTAGGTGGAACTCACTTAGAAGGATTTCGAACTGCTCTTACAAGAACTCTAAATGACCATTTAAAGAAAGACCAAATCCTTTTCAAAAAACAACCCAATGGTTTACAAGGGGATGATATCAAAGAAGGCCTTTGTGCTGTGATATCGATTAAAATTCCACAACCACAGTTTAACTCACAAACAAAAGAAAAGTTAGTCAACGCTGAAGTAAAAGGACTTATGCAAACCATCACAGGAGAAGGACTCAATCGATTCTTCGAAGAAAATCCTGCTGTGATTAAGAAGATCCTAGAAAAATGTATTTTAGCTTCGAAAGCAAGAGAAGCGGCAAGACGCGCACGTGATTTAACAAGACGGAAAACTGTTTTAGAAGGTGGTGGTCTTCCTGGTAAACTCGCAGACTGTTCTGAAAAAGATCCGGAACATTGTGAATTGTATCTTGTCGAGGGGGATTCGGCAGGTGGTTCCGCGAAACAAGGTAGGGATAGAAATACCCAAGCCATCCTTCCCTTAAAAGGTAAAATCTTAAATGTTGAAAAAGCACGTTTAGACAAAATTTTATCAAATGAAGAAATTCGAACTTTAATCACTGTTATGGGAACTGGAATTGGTGATGATGAATTTAATATCGATAAACTCCGTTATAAAAAAATCATTATTATGACAGATGCGGATGTGGACGGTTCCCATATTCGAACCTTATTGTTAACTTTTTTCTTTCGGTATATGAAACCAATCATAGAAACTGGTTCACTGTTTGTTGCACAACCTCCGTTATATCTTTTGAAGTTTGGTCGCGAAGCGGTTTATGTTTATTCCGATCGTGAAAAGGATGAAATCCTAAAAGCAAGACCCAATGACAAAGTAACAATCCAACGGTACAAAGGACTTGGGGAGATGAACCCTGAACAACTTTGGGACACTACAATGGATCCAAAAGAACGAGTTATGTTACAAGTAAAGTTACAAGATTTTGTAGAAGCAGAAGATACATTCAATATCCTTATGGGTGATGAAGTTTCTCCTCGTCGTCGTTTCATTGAAGCGAATTCATACAAAGTTGCAAATTTAGATCTTTAATCGGAATTAGGATAGAAAAATGACCGAACAAAACGGCCAAGAAAACGAATCAAACAAAACCTTAGCACTGAATCTTTCCGGTAGACCAGACGTAGCCGGTGCTCTTAAATCCGGTGTGCGGGTCATTCCGGTGGAAATTGAAGACCAGATGAAGGAAGCTTACCTTGATTATGCGATGAGTGTAATTGTAGGTCGTGCCCTTCCAGATGTTAGAGATGGATTAAAACCAGTTCATAGACGTGTTCTCCATGCGATGAATGAAAGAGCTTGGAGATCAGATCGCCCTTATGTAAAATCAGCGAAAATTGTTGGGGAAGTAATTGGTAACTATCACCCTCATGGTGACTCCCCAGTTTACGAAACTATGGTTCGTATGGCCCAAACTTTCTCCATGCGAGAGACTTTGATTGATGGTCAAGGTAACTTTGGATCGGTCGACGGTGACAACGCGGCGGCCTATCGTTATACGGAAGCCCGTCTCACTAAACTTGCCGAAGAACTTCTAAAAGATATTGAAAAAAATACTGTTAGCTTTTCGCCAAACTTTGATGATACGAGACAACAACCGGATGTATTACCTGCTAATTTTCCCAATATTTTAGTAAATGGTTCTACAGGGATTGCTGTGGGTATGGCAACCAATATCCCACCGCATAACTTAAAAGAATCGGTGAACGCGGTCATTGCCCTCATTCAAAACCCTGATATCACACTTCCTGAACTGATGAAGATCATACCAGGTCCGGATTTTCCTACTGGTGGAACGATCATTGGTGGGGAAGGCCTTTACCAAGCTTACGCAACAGGAAAGGGTTCCATTCGTATTCGTTCCAAAGTGGATATCATTGAAAACAACAAAGGTCGTGAGATCATTGTTGTGAATGAAATTCCCTACCAAGTAAACAAAAAGAACTTACTCGAAAAAATCGGAGACTTGGTAAATGAAAAGGTCATTGAAGGTATCTCTGAAATTTTAGACCTTTCGGATAGAAAGGGAATTCGAGTTGAGATTCATGTTAAAAAGGATGCCAACGCACAAGTCATTCTAAACCAACTTTTCAAACTCACACAATTACAAGTGAGTTATGGGATTACGATGCTTGCGATTCTAAACAATCGCCCAAAAATCTTTTCACTCAAAGAAATTCTTAAATCGTATGCGGATCATAGAAACGAAGTTGTTATCAAAAGAACTGAATTTGATTTAGACAAAGCACTCAAAAGAGCTCATATCTTAGAAGGGTTACGTATTGCACTTGATAACATCGATGAAGTGATTCGTATCATTCGTGCTTCGAAAGATGTAAAAGAAGCACAAAGTTCCCTCATGGCTACCTTTTCACTTTCTGAAATCCAAGCGGATGCCATTTTGGAAATGCGTTTGCAACGTTTAACTTCCTTAGAAGTTCAAAAGATTATCGAAGAACTAGAACAAGTGCGACTTCTCATTGCTGACCTAGAAGACATTCTTGCCAAACCAGAACGAGTCAAATCGATCATTTGTGAAGAACTTGGAAAAGTAGCTCAGTCTTTTGGAAACACTCGTGCTACAGAAATTAGTTTAGAGTCTTTGGAATCCTCAACATTCAATGCAGAAGATTTGATTGCCGATGAAGAAGTGGTTGTTCAACTTTCAGAAGATATGTTTATCAAACGCCTTCCTATGGATACCTTCCGACGTCAAAAACGAGGTGGAAAGGGTGTTCAAGGGATCTCTACGAAAAGAGAAGACTTTGTTAAAAAACTAAGTAGTGCCATGACTCATGATAACTTGATGCTCTTCTCTAATAAAGGAAGAGCCTTCCTTATGAAAGTATATGAGTTACCAATTGCTACAAAAGAAGCACGTGGTAAATCACTCAAAGCGGTGATCAACTTAAATGATGATGAAATCATTACTTCATTATTTACATTCCGAAACTTCGATGAGTCCTATCTTCTTATGGTAACAAGAGAAGGATTTGTGAAAAAAATCCAATTGGATGAATTCACAAATACCAAAAAATCGGGAATCATTGCGATTGGCCTTCGTGATGGTGATGAACTAATCGATGTAATTGCTAATCCAAATAACTTTGATGTGTTTATCGGTAGTAAAAATGGTCTCGCGATTCGAATGAATTTGAATGAACTTCGTTCGCAAGGTAGAACTGCTTCCGGTGTGACTGCCATGAAGTTAGAAGACGATGATGCGATTGCCGGGATTACAAAAGTCGAACCGGGAACTAATTTATTTTGCGTATCTGAAAACGGATTTGGAAAACGGACTGATTTTGAAGAGTTCTCTACCAAAGGTCGCGGTGGTAAAGGGATGACCTACTTAAAGATTGGTGAAAAGAATGGACGGGCTGTAGGAATCGCTTCTGTAAAAGAAGAAGATGAACTACTTGTCATCACACAATCCGGTATGGCGATTCGGGTAGAAGTCAAAACAATATCTATGGTGGGTCGCTCTGCTATGGGTGTCAAAGTTGTGAATACCAAAGATGATGACTTTGTAAAAGACTTTGCCGTTGTTAGAGATTCAGAATCCGAGTCGGAATAAAGAGGAATTATGATTACCATCGGGGGAGTGACAATCAAAGGTGATGTTGTTCTTTCTCCGATGGCTGGTATTTCTGACAGTCCTTATCGACAAATCACAAGAAGATTTGGTTCCGCCTTTGCTTATACGGAATTTGTATCCACAGAACAATTGCTAATGGGAAATACAAAGTCATTGGATATGTTTCGATATTTAGAAACAGAACGACCCATTTTTTTTCAAATCTTTGGTTCTGATTTAGAAACAGTAGTTAATGCTTCGGAAATTGCGGCTTCTAAAAAACCAGATGTGATTGATTTGAATATGGGCTGTTCTGTGGCAAAAGTTTCTCACAACGGATCAGGTGCTGGACTTTTGAAAAATGTTCGTTTGGCTGGTGCCATGATTGAAGGGATTCGAAAAAAAACTGGCCTACCCGTTACAGCCAAAATTCGCCTGGGTTGGGATTCTAATTCATTAAATTATTTAGAAACAGTCAAAGTATTAGAAGGTTCTGGAGTATCGGCAATTTCGGTTCATGGTAGAACCAAAGCGATGGCATATACTGGTTTTGCTGATTGGAATGCAATTGGTGAAATTAAAGCCAAAGCGAATGTTCCCATTTTTGGAAACGGAGATGTGGCCAGTTTTTCTGAAGCGATGTTTAAGAAAAAAAAATACGGTGTCGATCTTGTACTCATTGGTCGTAAGGCCATTGGAAATCCGTGGATTTTTTCTGAAACTCCCAAGGAAGAAATCGATTGGGTTCAAATAAAGGAAGTCATCTTAGAACATTTAAATCTGATGTTGAATTTTTATCCTTCCGATGATGATTATGCTTTGATACTTTTTCGAAAGCACTTTATACGATATATAGAGAACACTGGATTCCCTGATGGAATCAAAAGAGAACTTTTGACGATCACAAATGTGAATCAATTTATAGATAGATTGGAATCCGTAAAAATGGATTCTAAGTTTTTGGAAACAAGCGAAATAGAAAACGAGAGTATGAACTGTGAAACGTTTGTTAGTCTCGCGTAAAGGAAGTTAAAATGGCAGATTCAAAGCAGTCAATATTCTCTGATAGTTATAGTAAGTATGCGGGTGTAAAACAAAAACGTAAAGATGCACGTGTGAAGTTAGATGTTCCCTGCACAGTGGAACTTGTAAAATCTAAAAACACACCAGTGACTGGACATCTTTCTGATTTGGGAACTGGTGGTCTTGCTTTCCAAGCGACTGCAATTTTTTATGAAGGGGATCAAGTAAAGGTTCAATTTTCCCTCCATCAAAATCCATTAGAGATCATTGGAACGGTACATAGAACGGCAGGTAAAACGACGTCTGTAATTTTCCAACCTCTAGCGGCGGAAGAACATAAAATTGTTCAGGAATTCATACACAAACACTACTTTGATCCAAAACTAAAAAAGTAATTTTAGGTCAGGGCAAAAAAAAGCCTCCCGATAAAAGGAGGCCTTTTTTGAAGTTAAAAACTAAACAGTCAATTATTGAGCTGCAGTTGCTTTTGCTTCAAGAGCTTTTTGTCCACCCGCATAACGCAAGTATCCAACACACTGACATTCTTCCCAAGTTTCAGGTTCGCCAACATTTGCACAAATTCCTGTTTCGTTGTTCAATGAGCAGCAGTCATAAACCCCAACACCTTTGATGATACCTTTAGATTCAGAAACGATCACGGAACCTGTGGATTGACCATCAGATACACCAGATGCTTGTTCTAAATATTCACCTAAGATTTTTTTCAAACCATCACCAGCAACTTGGAGACGAGCTGCTTCACGGCAAGTGGATTGTTTCATAGCAACTGAGTTAGCTTTGATTGCTTTGTCAGAAGCACGTGCAGAAAATTTCATGTAAAGATAATCGTATTCTTTTTCTTTTCCTTTGCAATACTCAGCCGGGCTTTCACCACGTTTTGCAGCAGCGGCATCAGGCGCACAAGCCCAACCTTCAAAAATCCAACCATTTTTACCTACGGTCGTAGCGTCTCTTCTGCCTCCATCATTGGATCCGCAAGATACAACAAATGCGATTAGAGAGGCACATACGATAAGCGATTTCTTCATAAAGAATCTACTCCTTTTCCGGAGAATTTGATCCTATAAAAACCCCTTGTCAATCTTTTCTCAAAGAAAACGAAGGATGGTTGCAGGATAAAGATTTACATTTTCCCTAAGTGGACCGATTCTAATTTTATGTCTCGCCGGTCTTTCCGAATTCCCTACGTATGGATACTCGTTTTTATTGCGTTCTTCCCCGAAATTATTTTTGCGAAAGAAATTTCTATCCTACCTGCATACATTTCAGGTGAGGTACCTTCAGTTCTTGGAACTAGACGTGAGGCGGGTTTTGAATTGTCCCGACTTTCACGACACTATCTGAAACGAAATTTTTTTACTGAAATAACCGATCCAAAACTAATAGAGAATTATTTAAACGAAACAGAGTGGAATGAAGAAGCAGAATTAAAAGATCAGGAACTTTTCTCATACTGTAGTGAATGGGATTCTCATTTTGTGGTTCAGGATCAAATTGATTTTGGAAATCCTATCCTTGTAAAAACTGTTATTTATAATTGTAAAAACCAGACAAGACAAACTATCCAATCCAAACTCATTTCTAATTTTGTATTAGCTTATGAAAAACATAATGAAAAAAGTTTTCGATTTTTACCTCCCCGGTTTTACGAAAAAAAGAATAAAGCAGTCTCTAATTATGAGATCAATCTATTTGTAGACATCCACTCCTCATATGCCTATTACCGGAAAGATATTCTGAAAAGTTTATCTGCACTTTATGACCAAGAGGGATTGTATTTGGGTGTCACTCTGATCAAAAAAGACAAAACTGTTTCCATTCCGCCAACTAAGGAACATACTGAGATTAAAAAATTATTGGAAGAAACTGGATGGCAAGGAAACAATCAAGCCGAATCCGTAGTTGCTGCATTACAAGGTCTAAAATCAAAAATCTCTTCTGGAAAAAAAGACTCCAGAAAATTGTTTCTTTTGCTTTCTTCGAGTGTGAAGGACAAATCTGGATCGATGATTATGGCACTCAATGACCTTCGTCATATGGAAATTGAGCCAATTCTTCTCATTCCTAACCATTCGGAATTGAGTACGATTAGAGAACTACAACGAATCGGTAAGGCAAGTAATAGTCGCGTAGTAGGAATTACCGAATATCAAAAGATTGGAACTTCAGAAGGTTATGAATACCTCTATCTAAATCAGTTCAATGTGTATTCATCTGTTGAAGAATTACAAATGCCTTTTAACTGGAATCAAAACCAAGTTAAAAAATATGACGCTTCTTTGGTTCGGGCTGCAGTGGATGTAATCACTCCATACAATCTTTACCTTGCTTATGAAAAAATTTCGGACAAACGTGTTTTAGAAAAAGAAGAAATCAAAACTGATTTGGAATATATACTGCGAACTGAATCTAATACAGACCAAACAGAAAAAGATAGATTCCAAACAGTTCTTGTGGAATCAAAAGGGGAGGCTATTTGGATCCAGTTGCCCTATGATGTGGTTGTTACCAAAGGAAAAGAATATCTATTTCAAACAACTTTTGTTTTAGATCCTTTATCTACTTGGGGAGTAAGGAATACGCCAGCCGAAACGAACTTACTAAAAATAAATACAACATACCCAAAAACCTTGATGGTGAAACCTTCACAGGCAAAAAAGTTCTTAGATACAAACAAAATTCGAGAGTTCAATGGATATCTCCAAGGGACAGTGAGTGTCATCAAAAAAAAGTAAATCCAATAACGAATGGATTTGTAGCGGATCCGATATCCAAAAGATCCGCAACCAGTGGATCGAAACATCCAATTCAAATTTACCAATATTAATCATTGGAGAAAGAGGTGTTGGCAAAAGTTTTTGGATTCAAAGAAGTTTAGAACAAAGAAATATAACTACTAATTCTATTTTCCATTTAGACTTTCAATATCCGTTTCTTTTTACGGAAACATTAGAAAAAATCAAATCATCTAAACAAATGGTCACACTTCTCATTGATCGGCTTACGAAGGCAAAACCGGATGAAGTAATACAATTACAGCAGTGGTGGAAATCAGAAAAATATGAAGAAAAGTCAAAGGTATATTTGTATTGGGAAATTCATTCCGACGAATTAGATATTTTAAATCAAAAGAATGTTTATTCCGATTTTTATGATCAACTAAAGTCTTTTCGGTTTGAGCTTCCCAATCTTAAAAAAAGAATTTCCGAATTACCACAGTTTGTTTCTCAATTTTTGGAAGAGGCAAATACAGATTTAGGTAAAAAAATCACAGGTATTGAAGAAGAATTCTTTGTTTTTTTTAAAAACAAAACGTTTAAAACCAATCTTTCAGAACTCAAAGATATGATCTTTGCTCTTGTTGGTTTTTCTTCTAGTAAACATTTACATTGGAAACAAATTCCATCTCATTTTTTTGAGAACCAATTATCAGAATTGGAAGTAAGACCTGGAATCAGTTTAGAAACCTACGAAAAAGAAATCATTAAAGCCAATTTAATTTATACAAAAGGAAATCGAGAAAAAGCAGCTAAGTTACTTGGAATTTCAGAAAGAAATTTATATCGAAAACTACACGAATATCATTTGGAAGATCTTTCTTGAAGTAATGAAAATAAATATATGACTTTCTGTAAAAAATAATTTTTCCCTTCCTCATCACGAAGTCCTGATTTAAATTTAATATTCATTTCAATCACTTGATCGTAGAACTGATCTAATACTTTATCTGTGAACGAAGCCGAATCAGAAACCAATTGTCTTCTTACAAAATTTTTTCTGGCATCAGAAAAACTTCCTGTTTTTAAAAGATCATCCATAAGTGGAATTGGAACTTCCCCGTTATGCCTTGCTCGTATGACTTTGATTTTACGAATTTCATCCAATTTATAGGTGAGCCTAGTTAGAAAACTAAGTATCTCTGAGTTTTGGTCATTAAACTTTGTGAATTCTTTAAAAAAATCTACCTTTCTTTTTTGTACTAATGTTTCTACAAGAGTATTTGTATTAAGTTCATTTTGACTGAAGAGAACTGAGTTAACATCTTCGATTGTAAATTTAGAACGGTGAAGGTATTGTTTTAGTTTTTTTACACTTTTAAGGTAAGCACCCACATTTGCAGGAATTCGATGAATGAATTCATCAGCTGCATTGGGTTCAAAATGTACTTGTTCTTGGTCACAAACTTCTTTGAATACTTTTGGATAATCACTTGGATATAAAAACTTAGTTTTGTAATAGTTTAAGGTTCCTTGAAAGAGTTGAACCAAACTTTGTGGAATGTCTTTTCCATCGTAATGAACAATGAGAAAAATTTCATCAGAAACGGCTGTTATATTTTTACGAAATCCAGACGCAAAGTCTTTCCATTCTTGTGTCGCCTTTGTATCAAGAATGGGTTTAAAAAGTGCAGCTGCTTGTTTGACAATGATGAGTTTTCTTGGGTAGAACATATCAGGTGTGAAAAGTTCGGCAAAAAGTTTTGCCTGTTCTCCTGATTCAGAAACGATCAAAATGATCTCATAGGCTCCGGAAGATTTCGATAGTGCTTCTTTGTAATGATCGATGATGAGTTCAAATTCATAGGAATCTTCCCCCGTATAGGCAAAAAATTGCGGAAGGTTACTAGTCTGGGTTTTGAATAGTTGGAAAAGAGAGCTAAATTCTCTCGCTTGTGATTTTTTTGTTTCCATTTTCGTGAATCCGGTCTAATCTTTCGATAGGATCGAGGCGATATTCATAGTATGGAAATCTCAAGTAATGTGGCAAGAGTTTCAGGACTAGGGGAACCGTATATGTATGTGTCTCCCACATACAATACCCAAGCAGTGGAGCAAGTAGAAGCGATCCAATCTCGTTCCTACCAGCCAAAATACGTTTCCGGAGAAACGGAAAAAAAAGTGGCTGAGGTACAAACGAGTCCCGATGCAAAAGCAGCTTACAAACCTGGAAATTTAGTCAACCTATACGCTTAAGAGAGCTTTCCCAATAAGGCAACCACACCGAAGACCGAGCCAAAAAACTTCGAAGTGGAAATCCCATCACATTTGTATACGATCCCACCCGTTCTAAAACAGGGCCGTTTGCATCCTGGATTCCATAAGAACCTGCTTTATCAAAAGGTTGGCATCTCAAAATATAATCTCTAATTTGATCCTCATTCCAGTTCTTAAATTGAATGATGGTTTCTTCATAGAAGAAATCAATCTTTGATCTGGTTTGTAAGCCAGCCCCCGAAAATACCGAATGTTTTTTCCCAGAGAGTGTTTGCAGAATGCGGACTGCATCTTCCAAGTCGATGGGTTTGTGTAAAATTTCATTTTCAAATACAACCATGGTATCAGCGGCCAAATAGAGATAGTTAGGCTCTCCATCATTTCCCAATTTTAAGTGAACCATTCGTTCTAGATACTGAAGGGCCGGTTCCAATGTTTTTTGAGACTCGTCAATGTTTGCTGGTGCTACTTGGAATAAAAAACCGAGGTCGGTAAGTATTTGGATCCGTCTTGGCGATGTCGATTTGAGTATAAACAAATTCTTGCTATTCCTTACGGGATATTGTTTCATTTCATAATGGTGAATCCTCGACTTTTGGCTATTTTTTTCTGGGCAATCGTTTTTGTTTTTGGATGCAAACGAGGTCTTTCGGAAGACATCGAAGATTGTAATCCTATAGCGGATTACTACGAAAAGGGAACTCACTACATAAGAAGAGATTTGGTTCGGGATGATAATACTTTAGATTATAAAAAACTTTTGGAAGACACAAAACCGCAAGCTAGCGATTGTTATCCTTCCAATCATGAGGTAAAATGAGTTTGTTTGATGTAAAAGGAAAAACAATTTTGATCACCGGTGCCAGCCGAGGTATTGGTAAAACATTGGCTCTAGGCTTTAGAGATGCTGGTGCTATCGTTTACGGTGCTGGTTCCAGACCAGAATCCATTGAATGGATGGCTAAAGAAGGTATCAATGGTGTAGTTTTGGATGTGCGTAGTGAAGGTGCAGCTTATGAAGTGATTGGCCAGATCAGAGCAAAACATGGAAAACTAAATACTCTCATCAACAATGCAGGGATTGCAACGAACACTCCTGCCTCTGGATTTAAAGAAGATGAATTACAAAATATAGTCCAAACCAATTATGTTGGTGTGTTTCGCAACTGTCAGGCCTATTACAAACACCATAAAAAAGAGGGTGGGAACATCATCAACGTGGCTTCTGTTCTGGGAATGGTGGGAAGTAAACTAGCATCTGTTTATTCAGGGACAAAGGGAGCAGTCATCACTTTATCAAAAGCACTAGCCATTGAGTGGTGTAATAACGGTTACCGAGTGAATGTGATTTGTCCTGGTCTTATTGATACAGAAATGACCGATATGATCAAAGACAAAGAATTTATCATGAAACAGGTGCTTGCTGGAATTCCTATGGGTCGACTTGGAAAACCAGAAGAATTATTAGGTGCCGCGATTTATTTAGCATCGGATACTTCTTCTTATATGACAGGTCAGTGTATTGTTTTAGATGGGGGACTCACAGCACAGTAGTTGCTTGAGAAAACATATGATCCTCTACCTCCATCCAGAAAATCCAGAAGTCCGAAAACTCAAACAGATTTCGGAAAGGTTGAAGGATGGAGCCGTTTATATTTTTCCAACTGACACCGTTTATGCAATTGTTGCGGATGCACATTCAAAACTTGGTGTAGAAAAAATTTACGCAATTCGTAAACTTCCCAAAGACAAACCACTTTCTCTTATGTGTAAAGACATTTCAATGGCTTCCAATTTCATTGAATATTTACCCAATTCTGCCTATCGTTTGATGAAACGAGTGACACCTGGGCCTTTTACCTTTGTCCTAAAAGCCAATAAAAATTTACCTAAACCTTCAGTGGTTCATCATAAAGATAAACAAATCGGCATTCGGATTCCTGATCATATTTATTTGACTGAACTTTTAAAAATTCATGATTCTCCTCTCACTTCCACCTCTGCTTTTTGTGATGATGAATTCATCATTGATATTGATGAGTTAGAATCTATTTATGGAAACCAAGTCGAAGGAATCATTGATGGAGGAATTGTAAAAATGGATCTTTCTACTATTTTACAAATCAACGATGACTCAATTGATTTGATCCGAGAGGGAAAAGGATACGACCTTATTGTGGAAGATATTTCTCGTTAATTGGATTAAAAACTGAGGCCAGGAATTTTTTTAAGCTGCGTTTCGTAACCAAACATTCTTTTTTCTAAATGTTTCGGAAGTTTCAAAGAAATTTCATTTCGTGCATATTTTAGAATAGGTATAATTTTATACCCATGTGAATAGATCCAAACAGGATCCATACTCACATTTTTGATTCGTTTTCGATGATGCGAATCCATTTCTAATTCGAAAGATAAAATAATCCCACCATCTGTGTTTTCCCTATTTTGAGCAGATAAAAAATTCCCAAGTGAATAAGCAACAAGTCGGTCTTCCCAATTGATTTCTTCTTGGAATTGATCAATTCTTTGGACTACATGTGGATGTCCGCCTATAATTATATCAGCACCCGCTTCGATCCCAATATTTACCCATTTGGTTTGTGATTTATCGGGTTTTTCTTCATACTCAGAGCCATAGTGATACCAAAGGATCACAAAATGAATTCCATTTTCTTTGGCAAAACTCACATCTTCCCTAATTTGTTTTTCATTTAGAAGCCTCACCATTCGGTTATTTTTAACGGGAATTCCATTGGTTGAATATGTATAATTATAAATCGCAATTTTGATTCCGTTGATTTCTGAAAAGAAATCCTTTCGATCTAAGTAGTCAGAATTAGTTTTAAAAGTTCCGATAGGGATCATTCCTTTTTGAATCACTGAATCAATTGTATTATCGATTCCAAACGGACCTTTATCAGCAGAATGGTTGTTAGCTGTTGATAAAATATCAAATCCTGCATTTTGGATTCCCGTTAAATAACCAATGGGAGAACCAAATCTGGGATAACCAGTAAATTCATTTGGATCTGTAACAATCGTAGTTTCTAAGTTACCTAATGTTAAATCAGCATCTTGTAACGAATTTGAAACGTATTCGAAACTGCCACTGGAATCATAGTCTTTTGTTTTTGCACGGTAATAGGTAGAGATTTGTGAGTTATGACACATGAGATCGCCAACAACTTTAATTCGCACTTGCCTAGTAAAGTAAACATCAGGTAGAGTGTAACAAGATAGGCAGGGAACCGTGATCAACCAAAAAAACATAAAACGAAATAATGCACTCATAATTGGTATTTTGTTGGTTCTCTTTAGTTGTGGTTGGGAAAAAGATTATAAACGTGCTGCTTATTTATCAATACAACCAGATACGGATTTAATATTAGCACCATTTCCATTCAATATATTTGATAGAGAGGCAAGGGACGCAATCACTCTTTCTCATTATTCAAAGGAAGAAGTTAAAAATATTTTAGAAGATCACAATTTATCTTGGGAAACGTTAAATCACGAATGGCAATTGGATGCTGAAGACGAAAATTTTTCGAAAGAAGTAAATTACACATCACATTATACACAATATTTTTACGACACAGAAATTCCCATTTGGATCTATGGGCCAAAATGGATTCGAACCGGGCAATATTCGGATGAAATCAACCAACAACATATTCCATCCATTTACGGAAAAATTTTAAACTTTAAATTTAAGAATACAATCGATGTATCTTATTTAGAAAAAATATTCAAAAACGAGACCACCAAACCAGAAATTATTGTTACCGTTGTTGTGGACCAAGGTGGTAGACAACTTTACAAAGCTCACAAAGGAGCTTATCCTTTCCTAGAAGATTTAAAAAACAAATCTGCCTATTTCAAAAAAGCAAAAGTGGCCCATTTGGAATCTCATACGGCAGTCGGTCATATGGCGATTGGTACTGGTGCTTTTCCAAAAGATTCGAAGATCTTCTCTAACGAAATTTATACTTATGCCGACGGGAAAGTCCTCCATAGACCTGTATACCAAGGGAAAAACAAAGATTGGGATTTGAGTGAGATGGAGGTCCCAAGTTTTGCCGATGAGTGGGATCTTTCCAACAACAATGAACCGATTGTCGTTAGCCAATGTTATGCGGCAAGAGCCGCCGTCGGAATGGCTGGTCACGGAAAACTATTTAATCCTGTAACAAATGAGTCTCGAAAAAATTCTCCAGATAATGATTACGTTTATTGGCAAGATATCAAAAATCTTTCTTGGTCTACCTATACGGATGCATTCCTTGTTCCCAAGTCTGTACAAAAGTACAATTTGTATCAATTCTATTTGAATCATAAAAAAGATATCTCAACTCATTTCGAAGCAAAAAATCCAGTAGACTTAATTACAAAAATCCATCATTTCCAAGGATCCGAATTTCAAGCGAAGATGGATGGTGCCCTCTTTCGTGATAGCATTACGGAAACGATTCTCAATGCGAAAAAAGATAAAGATGGAATCACAGATCTTGGTTATGTAACTTTAAAGGCAACTGATGCTGTTGGACATTTGTATGGATGGGAATCCAAAGAAGCGGAACAAGTTCTGAAAGCTACGGACAAAGAAATTGAAACCATCTTTGAATTTCTAAAAACAAATTTTGGAGATAATTTCATTATGGTGGTAACGGCCGACCATGGGGCAGCACCAATGCCGGAAATATCCAATGGTCTTTTTTTAAGTCATGAAATGTTTTTTGATTCAGTAAACCAATTACTGCCAGAATCAGAAAGAACCAAACATTCTTTAGTTAAGTGGGTGGCACATTCGCAATTATCTTTGGATCGCGATTTGATGAAGAAATACCAAATCAGTGAAGAGGCCATCATTCAAAAAATCATGTCGATTCAAGTAAAGGATCGAAACTTTTTTAGAAAGATCTGGAAACGAGAAGAAATTCCGAATCTATCTTTATAAAATAGATTCGGAACGGTTGGTTATTTCTTTTTGGGAGTTGGTTCGTCTTTTTTGAAATCTTTTAATTTTAAGAAAACTTTGATTTCTTCAAAATCAATTCGATCAAGACTTACAGAAACTGGATCACCGATAAAAAATATTTTGGAATATTTTTTCGAATAAAATGAGAAATCATTTTTAATCATAACTTCAAACTCATCGGTAAACTCTGATTTATCGAGCACTCCTTCCAAATTGGAAATATCTAATTCCACAAAAATTTGAGAAGGTCGGATCCCAACAATAAATCCTTTGAACTCTTGGATTCCCGTAGATTCCAAATAACGAAACGATTTGATTTTTACAATATCTCGTTCGGCATCTGCTGCTCTTCTCTCTTCTTCCGAACAATGAAGTCCCATAACCGCAATTTCATTTTCAGAGTAGGCCCTTTCTGTTTCTAAAAGAGTTGCCTGTAACACTCGATGCACAATTAAATCAGGATACCTGCGGATCGGAGAAGTGAAATGACAATAGTCTTTAAATCCAAGTCCCCAGTGACCGAGAGGATCGGATCCGTAATAGGCCTGCATAAAACTTCGCAACAGTAAATAATTGAAAATTTTTCCAACGGAATTGTCTTCGATTTCTTTTACTGCTTTCATGATTTCTGCGTAACTTGTGTCTTTGATTTGGATGTTATATCCATTCAATTGCAGAAAATGATTGAGAGTCTCTAGTTTTTCCTCGTCCATCGCTTCGTGGATTCGGTGTAAAGAAGGAGCTTTGCGTTTCCTCAAAAACTCATCCACCTTTAGGTTGGCAGATAACATCAGCTCTTCAATCAACAAATGACTTGTTAGGCGTTCGCGATTTTCAATCCCAACAGGTTCTTTTCTTTCGTTCCAAGTGATTGTGGTTTCGCGTAAATTTAAATCGATTCGTCCCGCTTCCATTCTTCGTTTGCGAAGGGCTTCTGTGAATTGGGAAACTTGATACATCCAATTTTTGGGATCTTTGGCTTTGATTTCCTCTTCGGCCATTTCATAAGTGTATCTTGTATTCACTTTGATGACGGATTTATAAAACTTCGCATTGTAAATTTCACCAGTTTTACTTGCTTCCATCTCCACGGTAAAGGCAAGGCGATTGGTATTCGCAACCAAACTACAAAGGTCTTCCGATAAAATCGGAGGTAACATGGGGACCACTCGGTTGGCTAAATAAACGGAAGTGGCTCTTTCATAGGCCTCTTTGTCTAGAGGAGAATCTTTTTCTACATAATAGGAAACATCAGCAATGTGAATCCATACTCGTAACCGATTTCCTTCATCGACAAAACTGATGGCATCATCAAAATCCTTTGCTGTGATTCCATCAATTGTAACCGCATATAAATCCCGTAAGTCGGTTCTACTGTTCCAATCAGAAACCGTTTTTTCCGAAACTTCTTCAGGAAAGTCCAAAGGAATAAAGTCTGGATGCACCGGATCGTAATTGTATTTCATTAAAATCCGTTGTAAGTCGCTGTCTTCTTTTGTATCCGATTCAAATCGAATAAAACTCACATCATAAAGATTGTCTTGAGGGATAGCACCCTCTTTGAATTTTACGATGAGGGTATCGTTTACATTAATAGAATCAAAGGTATCTTTGAGAATGGATTTAACGTGAAGGACTCCTTCTTTGCCTTCGCCGAGCATATCCAAAAAGTTTCCAAAAACAAATTTATTTGTTTTTTCTTTCACTCGCATTCGGTAAAGAACACGGCCTCGTTTTACAATATTTGTGACTTCTGCTTCGAGCCTGTCTCTTTTTCCAACTCCCAAAGGAATGACTTCTACTTTGTCTCCTGTGATCGCGGAATTGGTCATTGGGCCTGGAACAAAAATTTCGTTTTTGGAAGGAAGAGAAATAAAACCATCACCTCTACGAGAAATGGAGATTCTTCCTGTTAGGCGAAAGGGACTTGCTACAGTTAAATATTTTTTGTTAGGAATTAGTAATCCTTCGGCTTCTAATAAATTGAGAAGTTGGTCGATGAGGAATTCAATTTCCTTTCTTGGAACTTTTTCTTTTCGTTTGAAGGATTTTACTTTCTTCGTTTTTGGGTCGGGTCGTTTGAATTCACTTGATTCGGTAAATTTTTTTTTGATCTCTTGTCTTGTGATGTCCTTTCCGGATTTTTGATCCAGAAATTCTATGATTTTCTTTTGTATTTTATAGGTATCCATAAATTCATTTGTGATCTACGTAGGTCCCGCGGATGTAGTTGGGCAGGAGAGATAAATAGTCGTTTTTATTAGGTTCAGTTTTGAAATATTGTTTCAAACTATACTGTAGTATAGACGAAAGATTTAGGTTTGTCGCTTCAATTTTTATTGCGGTACTCGGATAAAACTTAGGCAAATTGCCAGTATAGTACCAATTGTTAGGTGTCCATTCATTCGTTTTGATTTTAGATTCAATACTATCTGGAGTCATGTCCAAGGAATCGGAAAATCCATTTGGAGTTTCAAACTTTGTATAGTATTTTCCTTGTTTGCCATCCAAACAGAGTAGGGAACTTCCTTTATCAACATTGTTTGCACCAATGCCAATCAAATAGGCTTCCAAACTATCCACTCCAAAAACTGGAATTTTCCATAGTTGAGAAAGGTCTCTCGCAGTAGTGACTGTTATGCGAATTCCTGTAAAGGACCCCGGTCCGTTCGCGACAAGGATTAGATCTGGTTTTTTAATGTTTGCGGTTTCCAAACCGATACGGATGAGTTCCACCAATTTATAAGAGGATTCTTTTGGTGTTGTTTCCGTTTGTTCTGAGAGAATTTCAAACTCTAAGTTTTCAGAAGATCTGACTACAAGAACCTGAATCCAGTCCTGGGTTGTGTCAAAATAGAGGACATTCATCGAATTTCTTCTTCCGACCATTCTAAGGTATAGGAACGGACTTCGATCGAATCGGCATCAATCGACAATCGAATCCGATTGGTTTTGGGTAGGTAAGGTTCAGCAATTTGCCACCATTCAATTGCAGAGACTGCTTCTTTCCCCCAAATTTCCTCGAATCCAAGTTCATCCAGTTCTTCGGAAGATTTCAGTCGGTACAAATCAAAATGGTATAAACGAAAGTTAGGCGAATCGTAAATATTGTATAAGGAAAAGGTAGGGGAATTGATGGAACTTTCTGTGCCAAAACGGCTGTACCATTCTCGAACGAAGGTTGTTTTGCCGGCTCCCATTTCACCAGAAATCAGAATGATTGGGAACCTATTTTTCTCTAAGAATTTTTTTACCAATTGGTCCAAACTTAAAAACACTGGGTTCAGTTCCGATTCTCTGAGGGAGAGAAAACTGGCCTTCATTGATTAAAGAATTTCTCCACATCAAAGGAATTGAATTGGTAAGCCGTTCTACAAAATTCACAAGTAATTTCAATTTTTCCAAATTCATCGATGATGGAATCGGCTTCTTGTTTGCCAAGAGAGGCAATGATATCAGCTACTTTATGTCTGGAACAATCACATAAAAATTCTGGAGATTCTTTGCTGAGAACTTCCAACTCCGATCCAATCTCGGTTTGTAATGATGCCAACATCTCATCGATACTCAAAGCCCAAAACGCTTCTTTTTGGACTAAGGGTTGGATTTTGGAAATGAGATAAGTAAAACTTTCTTCTGGTGCATCGGGCAACGCTTCAAAGAACAAACCTTTTGCGGAAAAATCGTTTCCAGGAAAATCAAAAGGGAACACTTCCATTCCTACAATGGCTTTGATTTGTTCCGATTCGGTTAAGTATTTGATAAAATTAACTTCGAAAGTATCTTCCACAAGGTTTGTATAAGATTGGTATGTGTCTGAATCAAAATCCCAACGGATCACTTTCATGATTCCTTGGCCTAAAATGAATTCGTTTCGAATGTCACCTTCTTCATGACTTGCAGAATAAGCCACAGACTTCATCTTTCCATAACGGTCACTGTAGGCTAAAGCCTGTTTGTTGGAATCATCCTTCCATTGGATACTAACCTTTTGTTGATTTTTAGTCATCTCTGCGAGAAATAACGCACCCATCATGGTTTTGGAAAGGAATACGGACATTTCTTTGTTTAGAGAATGAAGAAACATAGGTTCTTTGGCTGTTTCTGTCAAATCGACTAAAGTGAATCGATAGTGGTGGGTGTTGGATATACCTAAAATAACTTGGTCAGACATTATTTGATTGAAAGGGGTGTTTTCTGATTCAGTCTGTGTCACAAGATAGATTCTGCAATCTGAAAAAAGGAAAAATATGATCTTTGGCGCCTGTTATTATCCAGAACAATGGAACCCTAAGGATTGGGATGAAGACCTAAAAATAATGAAAGAGATGGGTCTTTCTTCTGTAAGACTCGCAGAATTTGCTTGGGGACTTATGGAACCCAAAGAAGGAAAGTTCGACTTTTCTTTGTTTGATGCTGTTTTAAAGAAAGTCCAAGACCATGGAATGACTGCCATTCTCGGGACACCGACGGCAACGTTCCCACCTTGGTTGTACAAAAAATTTCCAGAAATTGTTCAGGTTTCTAAAGAGGGAATTGTTCGAGGGATTGGTACAAGACGCCAAGCCTGTTTTTCTTCACCTGCTTACAAAAAAGCGACGGAACGAATTGTTACCGCCATGGCCAAACATTTTGGAAACCATCCTGCCGTAGCGGGTTGGCAAATTGACAATGAACCAGGACATGAAGGTTCCGATGTCGATTATTCCCCGCTAGCTCTAAAAAATTTTCGCATTTGGCTAAAGAACAAATATAAAACATTAGATTCGCTTAACAAACGTTGGGGGAACGTATTTTGGGGAGTGATTTATACGGATTGGAACGAAATTCCATTACCAGCGGCGCATGTAGCCAGTAATTTTAATCCTGCCATGATTCAAGATTATTATAGGTTCCAATCAGATGAACTTGTATCTTACATTCATTTCCAAGCAGAGATACTGCGTAAATTTAGTAAAAATAAACCACTCACAACCAATCTTTATCCTTCGCCTTTTTTACCTGTTACCGATATGGCGGCTCTATTTTCCAAATTGGACTATGTGTCTTGGGATAACTATCCTGTTTGGGGGAACCAACAAGAACCATACCCACATCCACTTGTTACGATCACGCAACAGTATACGAGAGGTTTAAAAAATAAACCATACACTGTGATGGAACAATTCTCCGGTGTACAAGGTCATGATACTTTGGGTTACCTTCCACCACCGGGTCAAATTGGTCTTTGGTTGACACAAGCGATTGTGAATGGAGCCAACCAAATTTATTTCTTTCGTTATCGCACGGCGCGTTTTGGCCAAGAACAACTTTGTTATGGAATTCTAGACCATGGAAAAAGAAAAACAGCCAAATACTTTGAGTTAAAAGATACTATCGAAGACATTCGAGAGTTTGCTGCCGATATCGCTGATTCACCTTACAAGGCAGAGGTGGCAATTTTACACGACGTAGAAAATTCGCGTAATTATAAACACCAACCATTAAGTGATGGTTTGAAATTTGCTCCCGTTCCTTTTGCTCAGGTAGGATATGATATTGAACTTGCCACTTGGTTTGCAGGAACCAATGTTTTGAATGTAAACTCTCATTCCCTTCCCATTAGTGCAGATAATGATTGGTCCCAGTACAAAGTATTAACTCTCCCTCTTTATACAATGTTTGATCCAGAGGTTGTGGAAAAATTAAAAACCTATGTAGCGAATGGCGGAACTTTGGTTCTCGGCTATCGTGCAGGAATTAAAGACAAGGACCATTGGATGGTTGAAGAACCAGTTCCCGGTGTTTTTGGTGAAATGACTGGGGTAGACGTTTTTCAGTTTGAGGCACCCGCAACGGACAAAATTGGGATTCGAATGGGAATATTACCTTTGAAAGGTGCCAAGTTTTGCGAAATTCTAGAACCAAAATCAGCAAAGGTTATCGCAAGGTATAATGACTCTAAAAAATTCTATTCTGGAAAACCAGCCATCACTGTGAATTCTTATGGAAAAGGCAAAGTTTATTATGTGGGAACTTCGTTAACTCCTGAAAGTTTCATTCTATTTTACCGAAAGGTATTAAAAGGGGCAGGAGTTCCTTTTGGTTTTCTTGGGGCAACGATTGAACGCCATTATCGTGAAGGAAAAAAATACAATTATCAAATCACAATGAATCATTCCTCTAAGTATAAGTTGGCTGGTCTTTCGATTTTAAAACCCTTTGGTTATAAAATTAAAAAGATACCAAAATAGAAATTTGTAATTTGAAAAATAAAAAATGAAAGTACAAGATTATCAATCCATCAACCGGATACTGAATGAAACATCCGCAAAAAATAAACCCGGTGAAATTTATGTAGATAACCTACATTCCCCATACATTCAGTTTTCAGAAAAATTTTTGATTCCAGGAACATCTAGCACACAACCAGAGTTTGGTGATATTAAAAACTTTGTACAAACAGTTTTGAAATACATCCCGGAAGCAATTGAAGGAACTTATTTATTGCCGGAACCCAGACCCAAACGAGAAACAGGAAAATTGTTTTTTGTTCGACCAATGTTATTTGGATCATCTAGGTTTTTATATGTTTTTTCCGTTGATATGTTGTATTTGGGTGGTGCGGGTTCGGAAGAAATCAAAAAACCAGGTTCCCAAAATATGACTCCTTCCATTTTGACGGACCGGTTGTATTTCCAAGTAAAGATCATTCATCTTCATTCCACAAAGGAAGAGGGTGAAAATATTACTGACTTTCAAGCCAAACGGTTTCAAGGCGGAATCTTTCGCGTGGAATCAGAAAAAGATGCAAACAAACCGATTCGAAGGTTTTCTGAGATTTTTGATGAAATTGATTTTTCCGAAACGGAAGCTAAAATCCGAGAAGAACTCGGAATCAGTCCAGAGATATGGAAATTAGGTAGAATTTATAGTCCCATTGGAATTGATTATTTATCTTTATCACTACGATTTTTAATTCCTAGTTTACCAAGAACGATCAGACAGTTTCGAAATTTTTATCCCATTCTGACAGAAACAGAAGCAGGAATTCCAGAAGAAACTTTGAACAAGTATCATGAATATCTTTCTTCTTTTGAAGTAGAGAGGACAAAGTCTAAGTCCGGTAATATTTTGTGGAAAGTCATTCAGAAATCATCCGATAATTAAAAAGTAGGTAATATGGGTATATCGTCACCAACCATTAGTTTCCCCATTGATGAAACCATCAAACGGATCGAATACGTAAAAGCAAATGCCATGGGAATCATCCATGAAGCAAAAAAAATTCAAAGAGAAGTATCTTCCGTTCGTTCGGAAACCGATGCAGATGAAAAGGAAAGAATTGATTCCGCAGATGGTAAGTTAGGTGATATACTCATTCGATTTTTGCAGAAGTCTTTCCCAAAAGATGGAATCATTTGCGAAGACAAACCCACGATAGATGGTGGTGACTTTAAATGGGTACTCGATCCAGTAGATGGTTCCATGAATTTTGTTCGTGGCCTTCCTTTGTATGCCATTTCCTTTGGATTGGAACATAGAGAAACACCAGTTGGTGGAGTGGTCATTGTCCCACCACAAGAGTCAGTTTATTCTGCGGTGATGGGTGAAGGTGCTTATAAAAATGGGGAACAAATTCGAACGTCCCGAATTTCGGAACTCAATCGCGCCATATTTTCTCCCAACCTTCCCACAAAACGTGCTCATATGATCCAAGAGATCATGGCAGACCTTTCCGGATTTCTAACCTATGCGCGTTCGTTTCGTAGAACTGGTTCCTTTGTTTTGGATGCTTGTTTTATCGCCGAAGGTGTAATGGATGCGATTTGGGAAAAGACTGTCAAACATTGGGACGTTTCGGCCATTTCTGTAATTTTGGCAGAAGCCGGTGGGAAATTAACTGACTTAAATGGAGTCCATTACTATACCGGACTTCCGGAGTTAGTAGCTTCTAATGGAGTTTTACATTCGGAAATTTTAAATTTATTGAAGACGGTTCGTTCTACAGTCAGTCGAAATTAATAGAGAGGAATGATTAGAATCATTCTACTTTTTTAGTTTACGATTTGCTTTTGCGATCCATACTAGAGACAAAATACAATTACACTTGAATCCATCAGGAGACCACCATGGAACATAAACTCCCAGAACTTCCTTATGCAAAGGATGCACTTCTTCCCCATATTTCACCAGAAACTTTAGAGTTTCATTATGGTAAACACCACCAAACTTACGTTACAAACCTCAACAACCTAATCAAAGGTACTGAGTTTGAAAATGCTACTCTTGAAGACATTGTTAAAAAGTCTTCTGGTGGAATTTTTAACAACGCAGCGCAAATTTGGAATCACACGTTCTACTGGCATTCTCTTTCCCCTAAAGGTGGTGGAGCTCCTACTGGTGCTGTGGCTGATTTGATCACAAAATCCTTTGGATCTTTTGATGCATTCAAAGAAAAGTTTTCACAATCTGCGATTACTAACTTTGGATCTGGTTGGACATGGCTTGTGAAAAAAGGTGACGGCGTAGAGATCGTAAACACGAGCAATGCTGGTAGCCCTTTGAAAGACGGACTTCAATCTTTGTTAACGATTGATGTTTGGGAACATGCTTACTATATTGATTTCCGCAATGCACGTCCAAAATACGTAGAAGCATTCTGGAATTTAGTAAACTGGGATTTCGCGAACCAAAACTTAAAATAAGAACGGATTTAAGAATCACACGTCAAAAGGCAGGTTCCGGAATCCGGCTCCTGCCTTTTTTATTTCATAAAAAGATTCAAAATGAATCTTGGTAACTAATACAGAGTTTTTTATGACCCAAACACTTCCGAAAATTAAGATCCCCAAAAAACCAAATTATACTTCCTTGTCGTTGCCGGAAGGAATCGAGTTTTGGGAACTCTTCCGGGTCATTGAGGCTAAATATGAAAATTGTTTTTTGCTCGAATCAGCGGGAGACAACCAATACGACTCACGTTATTCCGTTATGGGATTCGACCCATCCCATCTCCTCGTGGGTGAGACGGGGGTTTTAGAAATTGATGGAAAAAAATATTCTGTCGAAAACCCGTATTTCGCTCTTCGCGAGTTAGTAGATTACAATTCACTAAGCATCAGTTATGCGGGTGGATTTGTTGGGTATTTAGGTTATCAAAGTATGCAATTCTTTGAACCTAAACTCAAACTCGAACCTCATCCAGATTTTCCGGCAATGATCTTCGGGTTGTATTTAGATGGACTTATTTACGATAAATTTACTGGTGAACTCATTTATTTTGATAATGGAACGAACCGAATCGAAGAAGTGAATCAAATCCTAAATCTGGCAGCAAACCAAAATTCCGAAAAACCGAAAGCAAAGGTTTCTCTATTACAGGCAGGACTATCCAAAGAAGTTCATAAACAAATGGTGGAAGAGGCCTTAGAAGAAGTAAAGGCAGGCAACACTTTCCAATGCCAAATTGGGTTTGAAGAAATCTACAAAGTGGATGGAAACCCGTTAGCTATTTATGAAACACTACGGGAAATCAATCCATCCCCTCATATGTATTATGTAAAATTTGGAACTCGTGCTATTTTAGGTGCGAGCCCAGAGTTACTCTTTCGTTTGCGACAAGGGGAAATGGAATCCTTTCCTTTGGCTGGAACCACCAAACGTGGAGCAGATGCCAAAGAAGACACATTCCTTGCTCGTAAACTTTTAACAGATCCAAAGGAAATTGCAGAACACAATATGTTAATTGATCTTCATCGTAATGACGTGGGTCGAGTGGCAAAATTTGGAACTGTAAAGGTACGTAGGCGTTTTGACGTAAAAAGATTTTCGCATGTGCAACATATCTCCAGTGAAGTAGTAGGGATTCTTTCTTCCAAAGAAGATATGTTTTCAGGACTCGCTTCTTCGTTTCCAGCAGGAACCCTCTCTGGAGCCCCAAAAATTGAATCGATGAAAATCATTGAACGAATTGAAAAATCACCTCGCGGTCCTTATGGTGGGGCAGTGGGAAGTTTTGGTTTGAACGGGGATTGTACGTTTGCAATTCCCATCCGAAGTTTTTTTGTGAATGGAAACAAAGGATTTGTTCGTGCTTCGGGTGGGATTGTTTTTGATTCCAAACCAGAAGATGAATACCAAGAAATCATTAATAAAATGGCATCCGTTCGAAAAGCCTTAGAGTTACATAAATCAGCTTAACTGATTCAAAACGATACATCCCGATAGAAAGGAGACAATAAAATATGAAAGTTCTCATCTTAGACAATTATGATTCTTTTACATTCAATCTTTACCAAATTGTAGGAGAAATTTTAGAAGAAAGGGAAGAACTCTTTCAGTTGGATGTGATTCGAAATGATGAAAAACCATTTGAGGCCATCAAATCAGCTAACTACGATAAGATCATTATTTCACCAGGCCCCGGCCATCCCGCAGATCCTGCTTATTTTGGGGTGAGTGCAGATATATTGAAGGAACTTGGAAAAACTACACCGGTACTTGGGATTTGCCTTGGGATGCAAGGAATGGCCACTGTGTTTGGTGGCGAAGTTGTACGGGCCAATGTAGCCATGCACGGAAAACTTTCACCCATCGAACACGACGGAAAAGGTGTTTTTTCCGGTCTTACACAAGGGATCGAAATTATGCGTTATCACTCATTAGTTGCAAAAGAAACTTCTCTTCCTAAGGATTTGGAAATTACAGCACGAGTTTCTTCTGGAGAAGGGAAAGGGGAAATTATGGGGCTTCGTCACAAATCTTTAAAGATTGAAGGAGTTCAGTTTCATCCGGAATCTTTTGGATCGGAAGAGGGAAAGGATCTACTCCGAAACTTTATCAATTCGAAATAGTCCGTTCGTATTTCCGTCTGAATTTCAATCTAAATTCTAGAAGTGCGCCTTAGTCTTAGTTTTTAATTTTTAGTTTAGTTATTTTAAGTCCTTTAACATGGCTTCTTCCCAAGAAGCAAAAAAGTCAAAGTCATTGCTGGCTTTTTGGGAATCATCCCCACCAAACAAAGAAAAACGTTTTCGTTTGTTTTCATTATAAGTAGTGATTGTATTGATTTGGCCCTGGGCTGTTTTTTTGAATGTGGCGTGAATTTGAGAACCACCTCGGCCTTGGGTTCCTTGGATGAGTAGAGTGAAAAACTCACTAAAGTATTCATCCATATTTCCAGGGATAAAAAAGTTTACAAAACCTTGTGGAATGACATAGAAAAAGTTTCCGTTAATTTCCTTTTTTCCAATCCGTACAAATTGTCCATCGAGTGTATCTGTTTGTTTATCAAATGTTGTTTTTAGTTTGTATTCCAAATTTTGGATTTTCACAGTGATTCCAAAAGATCTGATTTCAATATCACCTAAAAAACGAATTTCTTTTGGAGATTGGAAATAATCTAACGGTGGATTTACGGGAAAATGAAATTGAATCGTTTTTCCTTGGTTGGTAATTTTTAATTTATGCGTTGGATTGTATTTGTCCCAGATTTCAAGATTGAGTTTGGTTTTCTCTAAACGAGAACCTGTACGTTGATAAAACCCTGGGAATTTTGTTTTTGTATCTTCATTAATGGTAAATTCTAAAGTATGCCACTCTGCATTTTCAGTGATATGACAAGCCATGGCGTTACATAAAAATTGTAAATTCTCTGAAGATGATTTTAAGGATTGGTAAGCATTGTGATCGTTGATGGCTAAAACAAAATCATGGAACCATTTAAAAAAATCTCTGGGTTGGTAACCGTTTAGTTTATGAACAATCTTTCTTTCCACGGCATAAATCTCTCTATCTTCCCAAAGTTTTGGAGTGAAGGTGACTTTTGCCGAATAATCATATTTTGGTGGTTCGACTTCGTTCCAATGCAAATTCCAATTCTGTTGGTTGTCTATGGTTCCATAGAGAGAAAGGAAAGGGTATCCTTCGGGTGATTTTTGCAGTTGGGATTCGTTTTCTTCGCTGAGGCTTCCTGCCAATGCGGAAAACTGAATCTCATTTTTGGCAGTGGATTTGATGGAACGTTGTAAGTGGTCGTAACCTTTCCAAAACGTGTAGTAGTTTTCATTTTTTTGAAAACAGTTAGATACACTGATAAACACTAATGTACAAATGAAATAATTTTCTAATCTAAATCTCTTTTTTAAGAATGCCATATACTTCTTGGATGAGAGCCTCATCCATTTCTTCCTGATAGGATGATGAAATCAATTTGCCTGTTTTATTATAAATTCGTAAATACGATACACTTTTTGTTAGACCGATTGCCAGGTGACCTTTGCGATCTAAAAGGATACTTTCGAATTGTTTTGTTTTGGATTCCTCTAAATAATCTTCCACAAGTTTGTTTGTTTCTTGGAAATCCAAATAAAGGAGAAAGTGGACTTTGGTACTATCTTTCCAAAGTAGGTTCTGCATTTTCCAATAGAGTTTTCTGCCTTGTTTTCGACAAATTTCTAGATCTCGTAGGAAACAACCCATAAGGACAACGGGTTTTCCTTTTACTGAGCTGTCAGAATACGATTGCCCATATTGATCCTTCATCTGAAATTGTGGCATGGGTTGCGTTTTCCATTCTTCACCAGATACAAAAACTACTGCCAAAAGAAATATTACAAAACGTGACACAGTTTTTAGCGTATTCATAAATTCATTAACGGCAAGTTCAAAACATTCCTTCGTTCTGATTCTAGTTTTTTTTGTTTCTGGATGTTCTAGTTTTTCCAGTAAAATCAAACTGATTGATTCTTCTGCCTCTTTGGCTTTTTTTGAAGTAGAGGATGAAGAATGGAGAAAAATTTTTCCCAGTGAAATCTCCAAACTTAAAATCAGTACAAAAAATTTTCAGCAATTACCCAATGCATTAAAGTCAATTCATTACAAACGTGGAGTTCTTGCGTATGAAGATTGGGATGTTTTAGTTCCAGAAGTATATCTTTCGGAAATAGAAAAATTTGCTGAGAAGGTGAGCGTTAATCCGGAACCGAAAGTATATCTTTGTATATTTAAGGTAGATGATATTCTTTCACCAAATGTAAAAATTTTAAAAACAAGTTTTTATATTCTGAGTACAGAGAATGGATTAATTTTACTATTTCATGAAATGAATACTAATGTCAGCTTTCAGACGCAATATTCTTTTGAAGACTGGGTAATTTTTCATCCTACTCACATCAAACCAATTTATCGACCGGAACTTTGGCTAAAAGACAAACAACATACAAGTATGTATAAAGATAAAACGGCAGTTAAAAATGCAATTTATGGAAATGTAGTTGTTTTTGATATTCCTGAACTTTTCGCTAATCCTCCACTTTTTCGATATCCCAAAGAAGATGAAATTACTATACCCACCGAACAGTGGAAAACGGTTCCTGAGAAGTTAAAAGCACTAGAAGAGCTGAGGAAAAATCATCTCATCACAGATGAAGAATACAACAGGAAAAAAACAGAACTACTAAAAGAATTTTAAATTCCATCACCATGGATGAATTCTTGAATGAACATATCATCCTCAGGTGCATCAATTGATGATTTTTCTAAGAGTTGCTGTTTCTCATATAGTTTGTTTATGAGTTGTTGTTGTGTTTCTACTTTCTCTAACAAAACAGAAAAAACTTTAGCAATTGGATCTGGCATCTGATTGTGCTCTAACATTTGTTCTACACTATCGGATGCAGGGTCACCTGCTTTCACAACCTTACCAGGGATTCCGACAACTGTAGAACCTGCTGGTACATTTCGCATAACAACGGATCCAGCCCCGACACGAACATGGTCTTCTACAGTGATGTTTCCAAGGACTTTGGCCCCAGCACCAATCACTACGTTTTTACCGATGGTCGGATGGCGTTTCCCCGATTCTTTTCCTGTTCCACCGAGAGTCACACCTTGGAAGATAAGTGATCCGCTTCCGATAATGGCTGTCTCACCAATCACAACGCCAGACCCGTGGTCGATAAAAACTCCTGGAGCGATTTTTGCCCCTGGATGGATGTCGATTCCTGTCAAAAACCGACTAATGTAGTTCACAAGTCTTGGAATGATGGGCAATCGAAGTTTATAGAGTAAATGCGCGAATTTATGAAGCCATAGGGCGTGCAAACCGGGATAACAAAGAATAATTTCTAAATAGGACTTTGCCGCCGGGTCAAATCTTTTGATGATTTTAATATTTTCAAACATTGATTAGTTGGTTTTATTTTTAATGATTAGACGAGTCAACTTTTCCGAGAGTTGGGAAAGTTTTAAAAGGAAATGAGACAATATGTCTGTACAAAAAATCCACTTGTTCAATGGATTCTGAAGACCTGTTTTCCGGAAGAAAATTTTTCTTTTAGATAGTTCTCAAAACTAAACCAACTCTGCAAATTCGGTCGGATTTGACACAGTTTTTCCAAATGATTCCGAACTTCAAATTCTAACTGAATGAGGTTCAGATCGTATGGACGATTCAAATTTCCTTTGTCGAAAGAGTTTCTAATTGATTCTATAGTTAGCTTGTATATCCTTTCGAGTAGAAATAAATTTCTAGGTTGTTCCGAGTTTGGAATCAAAAAAAACAATACACATTCTTTTATTCATTCTTACATTTTTTACATTAACTTACTCCGATATTTTTTTGAATCCACAGGTTCCTCAGACATTAGAGAATTATAAACTTATGTTTTTTGAAAACTGGCCTTATTCGGTTTCATTGTTATTCATTTTATTTGCCCATGAAATGGGACATTATTTACCGGCAAGGTATTACGGCGTGAAAGCTACCTGGCCTTATTTCATTCCTCTGCCAGTAGGTCCGATTGGAACTATGGGTGCTGTCATTCAAATCAAACAACAAATTCCTGATAAAAAAGTCTTATTTGATATTGGGATTGGTGGACCTACAGCAAGTTTGGTCCTTTCGATGATTGCTTGGTTGGTGGGCATTAGTTTGTCTAAAGTTTTAGAAATACCAGCAGGTTTTGATCGGTCGGGATTTTTATTTTTTGGAGATAGTCTTTTTACTTATTTTACGACTCAGTGGATTCTTGGTCCCATTGATTTTTCGACAATGGATATACAGGCTCATCCACTTGCAAAAGCAGGTTGGGTAGGGCTTCTCATTACAGCCGTAAACTTATTACCTTTTGGACAATTGGATGGGGGACATGTCATATACTCTATGTTTGGTGAAGGATATCGTAAGTGGATCTATCGTTTATTTGTTTTTTTTCTTATTTTTGCTTTGATTCATTTTACATGGTTACTTTGGGGTTTTATTATTTATTTTGTGGTAAAGGTAGAACATCCATTCATTCGCGATTCCTTATCTGGCATTGGTAAATTTCGCTTTTATTTTGGAGCGACGATGTTAGTAACATTCCTAATCATTTTTGTACCTAAACCGATTATCTTGGGTTCAGAATTTAATGATTCCTCTCTTCTTACAGATATTTTTCGTCTGATAACTGATAACATTGGGTTGAATTAATGATTCGCATTCTACTTTTATTAACATTCTTTTCCTTTGGACTCATCGCTCAGGAAAGTAAAGAATACAAACTTACAGATAAGGCTTATGGTCTTGCTTGGGATGGAGTGAACTTTTGGTACATTGACACCAATCGTCGTGCCATTATTAAAATCAATGAAATTGGTGAACAAGAGATCTTCAATTTAGGATTAGCTAACCTTCGTGGAATTAGTTTTGATTCACGGGAAGGAAAACTGCTTGTGGTGGCACCAAAACAGATTTTGAAATTGGATCCTAACTCTGGCGGGATTACAGATAAAATCCCAATTCCTCTTTCAAATGTTGCGGGCATTGCGAGTGTCGGGAATTACTATTACATTCTGGATTTGGACTCAGGGAAAGTGCAGATCTATGACCAATCTTCTTCTCTATTGATCGGCGGATTTTTTACTGATAGAACCCGACCACGTGATATTTGTTATGGTAGAGATTCTTTATGGATTTCGGATTCAGCAGACAATAGTATTTACCGATACGATACCAAAACAGGAAAAATTACAGGTTCTATTAAAACAAATCTACGTTCCGTACGTGGTGTTTTACTCAGTGGATCCAAACTTTGGGTGGTGGATCGTGAAAATAAGGAAATTAAAAATATTCCCTTCATCGAAACAGAACGTTTCATTGCATCCGGTGAAGAAGAATACAACTTAGAAGTTTCGTTAAAATTCAAACTAGATTCCGTATCACTTTCAAAAGCACAAATTGCGATCCTCCACCCTCCTTCTAACGAACAACAAAGAATTCGTTCTGTAAAATTTTTGGACACAACTTACCAACCAACGTTTATCCAAAGGAATCGAGTACACTTAAAGAAACTATCAATTGAAGATTTACCTGGCGAACAAATTGTTAAGTATAAGTTTTCTTCGAAAAACCAATTCATTAAGTACTATGTTACTGATGAATATTTGGATAAAGAAGCTGTATATCCCGGAGATGTTACATCTTTTTATGAAAAGTTACCGGAGGAATCGAAACTTTTACCGAGAGATTATTTGGATGCGATTTACTTGGCTCGTCAAACTAGCGTAAGTATCAATGATTTCAAAGCTAAAATGAAAGAAATTGGTGTTCCAATGCAACCATTTCGTATGATTCGTTTTGAAAAGGGAAAAGCAAAATCAATTCAAGATTCCCTATCTATTTTTCTTTTGAGTTATGGATGGATTCCCATTGGTGATTTGGGTCTTGGAAACAATACAGACAAACGATATTTTGAAAAAAAGGAAACAGATTTGATTTTATATCAAAGTTTGAATTTCAAATCTTCAGTTTCTCCTGTATACTTTCGTAAGGATGTTAATTCAGAATGGGAAAATTTACCTGCAGAGATTACTTACAAAATTAAGTAAAGTTTCCCTTCTTTTACTCTTTGCCTGCTCTGGACTCGGACAAAAATTTAATTCTTTGTTTGTAGACAGAGCCATTGAACGAGAGAATAAATTTAAGGAACTTGTGGAATCCACATGGATTCAATTCCCTAAACTAGGATTGTATTGTGAGAAGGAAGTTTCCTACCATAAGATCTTTTGTAAGCTTCAAACCGTTCTTAGTTTTAGGAAACTTTCCGAATATTTAGGAATTCAGATTTTTGAATCCGGCCCCCATACTAAATACTATTTAGAATTAAATTCTACTTCTGAGTTTGGACATTACAATCCAGAATTTCCTGCGAAGCTAAGGGAGTATCTTCTTCCAGCAAAAACAAATACAGCTTTATATACTTTGACATTACCGATTTATGAACGTTTGATTCGAAATACAGCTCGTGAGTTCTTTATTGTATACCAAAAGTTGGATTCGAATTCTAAGTTTTTTAGAAAAGAAGCAGATCGTTATATATTGTTAGTAGAAGAGAATCGATTAGACCCTTATTATTTGGATCGTTTTATTTTGTTTTTATATCCGGCCTTTACAGATAATGAAGACCCTGAAGAGTCATCTCGATTTGTTTATAAGAAAGGCGATGAAACTATAGATGCCCAAGTGGTCAAAGAACTTGTGGGATTTTGGATTCGCAGAAAGGCTGATGGAACAGATACCGAATTTGTTTTAGGATTAGTTGATTTATTGAAGTTGTACGATCCGGAGTTTTATCAAAACCGGATCACAAATCAAAGTAACTAATCTATATTAACCGAGTATGTCTTTTACCGCATCAATCACATCTTTTTCATCCGACTTAGTCATACCAGCAAATAAAGGAAGAGACACTGAACGATCATACATCAGACAAGCATTCGGGTATTCTTTTCGATTGTATTGGAATGTCTTTTTATAGTAAGGGTGTTCAAAGATTGGTATAAAGTGAAGGCTTGTGCCAATATTTCTTTCCTTTAATTCTTCAACCAAAGTATCTCGCCCTACTTTGGCGATTTTAGGATCTACTTCAATACGGTAGAGATGCCAACTATGAATTCCATTCGAATCTTCTTTTGGAAGTTTGATTCCTCTTAAGGAACTAAACTCTTGATTATAATGTTTCGCAATTTCTGTTCTGCGTTCCCAGAATCCGTGAGATTCATTTAATTGGACAACACCGAGTGCTGCTGCTATGTCAGTCATGTTGTATTTGTAACCTGCATCAACTACTTCATAATACCAACCTGGTCTGTTGAACGCATCACGGTTAATTCCATGAAGGCGCATTTTACGAATTCGTTCTGCGGCTTCTTTATGAGAAGTAGTGACCATCCCCCCTTCTCCCGTTGTGATCCCTTTCGTAGCATAAAAACTAAACACAGTAAAATCACCCCAGGTTCCGATCATTTTCTCTTTGTGAACTGCAGGGAAAGCATGGGCTGCATCTTCGATTACATATAAATTATATTCTTTTGCAATGGCCATGAGGTTTTCCATATCACATGTATAACCGGCCAGATGTACAGGAAGGATGGCTTTGATTTGTTTGCCTGTTTTTTTACTTTTGAGTTCTTTTCCGTTCCATACACACTTAGTTTTGATGGTTTCTCGTAAAGTTTCTGGAGTCATTAAATTGTGAATTGGATCCACATCGGTAAGAATTGGCTCGGCTCCAAAATAACAAATCACTTCGGTAGTAGCAGTGAACGTGATCGCACTTGTGATAGCAGCATCTTTGGAGGTAAGTCCGATGGCTTCCAGAGCCAGGTGGAGACCAGCTGTCGCTGAATTGACAGCTATGGTTTCTTTGCTTCCTACAAAGTCACCAAACTCCATCTCGAATTGTTTAACTTTGGGTCCAGAGGTGACCCATCCAGACCTTAGCACTTGTGCCACTTCTTCAATTGCATCTTCAGAAATGGAAGGAAGTGCAAACGGTAGGAATGTTTTGCGAGATGTGAGCATATTCATTTATACGACATAATTCGGAAAAAATTTCCAGTCTTTTCCGCTCCCAAACTTCCTATCGACGGGATTTTTGAAAGCTGAATAGGGATTTTCACCTGGGTTCTAAAAATCTACTTGTAGAGACCTACGAATTTTCCCATTCTTTCCTGGAACATGGAAGTTCCTTTTTCTGAGATTTTAAATCGTATTGCAGTCATTGACCGTGACATTGCAGAGCTCAATCGCTTAAAGAGCCGTCTGCCAGCTGACAGGCCGTACTCGCCTACTATTCAACTTACTTTTGATAAACAAATCAATACTCTGTTAAATGAGAGAGTTTCCCTTATGGAGCTCCCGATCCTCCATCCTCCCCTTTGGTTACTTTCCAAAGAGGGGTTGGAACCATCCACAGAGTCACCTCTTCTCAAAGAGAGAAAATCCTTACTTGCCGGCGACCTTTCGGTTCCTCACCCGAACGAACAGGATGTTATCAATTTCATTCGAGAAATTCCAAAGACAGAAGTTCACCTACATTTGGAAGCTTGTGTGAATAAAGAAACTTTGAAGTTTTTGTACAAAAAGAACGGAATCGAAGTTACCGACAAAGAATTTGAAGATAAATACAATTTTAAAGACTTAAATGGTTTCATTCAGGTATTTTTCTTTGTACAAGGTTCCGTTAAGGAAGCATCCGATCTCGGATATTTTATCGATAGTTTAGCAGAGTATTTGCGTTCCAATAATATTGTTTATTGCGAAGCCTTCTTTGCTCCTTCTAAGTTCATCCAAAATGGATTGGATTTTGATGAAATGGTCGAGGTGATGGTGAATCGGATTCGCCAAATCGAAGTCAAAGATGGAATCACTATACGATTGTTAGTGGATGTATCTCGTTCCTTCGGCCCTGAAAATGCTATGAATAATCTCAAAAGAGTTTTGGGATTAAAACATAAAGAAGTCATTGGAATCGGGCTTGGTGGTGCAGAACTTATGGGTCCTGCAAAAGATTATTCAGAAGTATTCAAAGTAGCTCGCGAATCAGGTTTACGCTGTGTGGCTCACTCCGGCGAAGATGATGGGCCTTGGGCTATCTGGGATGCTGTCAATCTTTGTAAGGCGGAAAGGATTGGGCACGGAACTTCGGCCATCCAAGATCCAGAACTTGTTCGATATATGAAAGAAAACAAAATCCCAATTGAGATTTGTGTTACTTCTAACGTTTTTACGGGAAAATACGTTCGTAAAGAACAAAACCATCCAGTACGTTATTATTACGACCAGGGACTAATGTTGTGTATCAATACAGATGATCCTGATATCTTTAATGTTAACCTTACATATGAATTCTTTAAACTCTACCGTTTCTTAGATTTTTCTATCGATGAAATTATTGATTTGGTGAGACAAGGTGTACTTTGTACTTTCCATCCAGAAAAAGAATCACTCTGGAAGTCAATGGAAGAGAAGATAGATCAGATTAAATTGAAATACAATTTGATTACTGAAAAACAAGTATCAGCTGTTTAGTTTGGAATTTTTAACAGTTTAATTGTTATTTAAATTCATTCGGTATATCGTTTGAGGTTTTTCTAATAAAGTCTTCATTTGTAAGTTTTTCATTGTTAAATCTTTTGAAATAGAATTTATTACCAACTATTTTTGTGAATTGTTCAACTGCAATGGATGTGTCCTGCGTTTGTTCATCAAGAATAGGATCGTGAAACTCGCATTTGTATGCTTTGTAAGTACACTGACTTACCCATTCAATGCATTCGACAAAATAAAAGTTTGGATATTCTCTAAAAGTGAAAACTTTGTTTTTTGTATAAATGATTTTTACATCAGCAACATTGAACTTACCTGGAATTGGATAAGTATATTCAAATACACCTAAAAGTTTTTTTTGACAATCGAGTTTGGTTGTATCTTTGTTTAGATTGATTGCGTTACTTTTAAATGGCAAAAAAAACGTTAAAACAATGATAAAGAAAATAGAAATTTGAATTTTGTTCATTTTGTAAAAGAGTAAGAACAAATACTGATTAACTAACTGCTTCTTTTAATGTCGCAATGTCGATTTTTCTCATCTTTAACATGGCTTGTGTGGCACGTTCCGCTTTGATTGGGTCTTTGTGAGAAATTAATTGTAAAAGAATTTTTGGGGTGACTTGCCAATACATACCGAACTTATCTTGAAGCCAACCACACATACTTTCTGTGCCACCATCTGCTAAAAGAGCATTCCAATAATAATCTACTTCTTTTTGAGTTTCTACACTGATCATAAAAGAAACACCCCAAGTGAATTTAAACTCAGGCCCACCATTGTAAGCTGTAAACTTTTGTCCGTTTAAAATGAACTCCCCTTGCATTGGGTTGGCAGTGATGATTTTGGATTTTTTAAAAACCGATGCGTAGAACTTTGCCACTTCTTCAATGTTTGCATTAAACATAAGAAAGGGTGTTATGCTATGCGTAGGATTGGCACGATAATCTAACTTTTTTGAACTGGATTTTGTTTTGGTTCCGCTACTTTTTTTCTTCTTTGGTGCTGCCATGGCATTCCCCTTACTACAATTTGTTAGAATATGGTATGTTCATAAATTTCTGAACGAATGATCGAAAAACAGAGATAATTAATTATTTGCTTTAGAATTCTTCAACTCTTTATTAATGGGTTCGGAAGAAATTAACGGTTCTTTATTGATTCAATCTCGTTTGGTTTTATTAATGAATTTGATTCAAAAAAAGTTAATTTTCAAATAAGTTGCAATGGAATTTTACAATTGATTATGTCAAATGTAATTTGATTAATTAGTAAAGAGATGATTAACTAATACCTTGACTCATGACAAAGCCTGCATCTCGTGCGGGTGTAGTTCCAAAGAAACGTTTGTATTCTCTACTAAATTGCGATGGACTTTCATATCCTACTCTGAGTGCAGCTGTAATTGCATTCATTCCATCATGTGTCATTAGAGCTTTAGCTTTATGTAATCTCACATTCTTTATATATTGCAGTGGAGAGGAATTTGTTATGGCTTTAAAGCTAGCATGAAACGTGGATACACTCATTCCAGCATATATCGCCAGTGTATTGATATTTAAATCATCAGAAAAAGATTCGTGTATTTTATCTAATACCCTCGCGATCATAAAAAAACGTCGATTCTGATATGCCATTGCGCGTAATGATTCGCCGTGTTCACCATAAGCTACGCGATAAAGTAATTCTTTTAATATGATCGGGCCTAGGATAGAAGCATCTTTTGTAGAAGTCATTGTCTGTAAAAGTCGTAAGAAAGTATCAACAATTGGTTCGGTCATTTTTGCTGTATGTATTCCCGACGGTACATAGTCTGTAGCTGCGTAGTCTTCATCGGAGCTCTGGAGAATTTGTGCAATGGATTCGGATGTCAGATATACAGAGAGACCCAACGTGGGTGTTGAAGGACTTGCTATCACCTCGCATTCCACCGGTAGAGGTACTGATAGTAGAAGATAATTGGAAGGATTTAATAAAAAAGATTTGTCTCCAAGGAAAATACGTTTCTGACCCTGGGCTAGAAATACTAAAGTTGCTCCATAAGCCTTGGGTTCTCTTGGGGTAGACTCAGTAGCACGATAGATTTTAACACCTTCCACTAAAGAGGAAATAACAGCTGGTTTAGGAACCAATACATTGTAGAGTTCCCTTATCTGTTGGCCTTTCGCTGAAATTACACTAGAGTCCATATTTACTTCATCCATCAGACTACCTTCACTATCAAAAAAAGCACTCATTTTTTAGACGTCGGAGAAACAGGCAATACTTCCGCATGAATGTGTATTGTTGAGTTCCCTCAGATGAGTTAGGATTAATTTCATAAAAGATCAACACCGACTACAGGAGATTTTATAATGAAAAATATACTACTTAATTCGGGCGTTTCAATGCCTATTCTTGGCTTTGGAGTTTTTCAGATACCAGAGGCAGCAGAATGTGAACGTTGTGTTTTGGACGCTCTGGATGTCGGTTACCGACTCATTGATACAGCAGCTTCTTATATGAATGAGGAAGCAGTCGGCAATGCGATTAAAAAAAGTAACATCGCAAGAAAGGATCTGTTTATCACCACAAAACTTTGGATTCAGAACAAAGGTTATGAAGATACGAAAAGTGCCTTCGAACGATCCTTAAACCGTTTACAATTAGATTATCTTGATCTTTACCTCATGCACCAACCTTACGGTGATGTTTATGGTGAATGGCGAGCAATGGAAGAGTTATACAAACAAGGAAAAATTCGAGCGATTGGTGTCGCAAACTTTCATCCTGATCGACTAATGGATTTGATCATTCATAATGAAGTAGTTCCTGCAATCAATCAAATTGAAACCCACCCTTTCCATCAGCAGATAGAAACACAAAAATTTCTAATAGAAAACAATGTGCATATTGAATCTTGGGGACCTTTTGCTGAAGGTAAAAACAATATTTTCACAAATGAAAGTTTACGAGTGATTGCAAAAAAATACGGAAAATCCGTTGCCCAAGTCATCTTACGTTGGTTGATACAAAGGGAAATCATCGCCATTCCGAAATCGGTAAACAAAGAACGTATGAAAGAAAACTTTCTGATATTTGATTTTGAGATAAGTCCAGAAGATATGAATGTAATCTCAACTTTGGATAGAAAGGTAAGTAGTTTTTTCGATCACCGTGACCCATCAATGGTGAAGTGGTTGGGTGAACGCAAAATCGAAGTTTAATAAAAGGAGCGTTCGTATGAAACTTAATCTATTGATGACCTCTCTATTGATATTCATGATCGGCCTCTTCACTGAGGATACTGTTGCTGAAAATTTCAAATTGAATCCATATACTCTGACCTATGCAGGTGCGATCACAAAAAATGAATCTGGGAAAGTCAACATTCATCCCGTGACCTATAAACTCAACGGATTAGATATTTCTGCAAACTTATACACACCTGCAAATTTCGATCCCAATCAAAAATATCCCGCAATCGTCGTGGCACACCCGAATGGTGGGGTAAAGGAACAAGTTTCCGGTTTATATGCTCAGCGATTGGCGGAACAAGGTTACGTCACTATCACCGCAGATGCAGCATTTCAAGGAGCGAGCGGTGGCAAACCACGTAACGTAGACAAACCTGCCTATCGCATCGAAGACATTCATGGCATGGCAGATTTTATTACACAATATCCAGGTGTCGATCCTTCTCGGTTGGGCCTTTTTGGTATTTGCGGTGGTGGTGGATATTCATTGAAAGCGGGACAAACTGACAAACGTTTTAGAATGATTGCTACCTTGAGTATGTTCAACTCTGGAAGAGTTCGTCGAAATGGTTTTGCTGATTCTCAATTGAATACCATCCAAGAGCGTTTGAAACAAGCTTCTGATGCCAGGGCTAAGGAAGCTGTTGGTGGAGATGTACTGTATTCGGGAGATGCCAATTTGACTGATGAGCAGATCGCCAAACTACCATTTGAGATGTATCGACAAGGTTATGAATACTACTGGAAGACACACGCACATCCAAATTCAACCTTTAAATATACAACAAGCAGTCTGTTGGATCTTATGAGTTTCGATGCCACCGATCACATTGAATTAATCAATAAACCACTGTTAATGATTGCTGGTAGTAAAGCAGACAGCCTATATATGACTGAAGATGCTTTTTTAAAGGCAACAGGAACAAAAGATAAGGAATTGTATTTGATCGAAGGTGCCACACATATCGAAACATACTGGGTACCTGCATATATAAACTTAGTGATGAACAAACTGAATCCATTTTTTGTTAGGATGAAATAGGAATACGATTATGAAGAAGAGAGAACTTGGTAAAAGTGGATTAAAGGTATCCGAACTTGGCTTAGGTTGTATGGGAATGAGTTTTGGTTATGGCCCAGCCCATGATAAAGTTGAAATGATTCGGCTAATTCATAAAGCAATTGAACGAGGTGTAACATTTTTTGATACTGCAGAGGCATATGGCCCCTATACCAATGAAGAGTTAATTGGAGAAGCATTGGCACCATACCGCCGAGATGTCGTAATTGCGACAAAGTTTGGTTTTAAATTTGGAACTGATGGTGGACAAATTGGGTTGGATAGTCGGCCGGAAAATATCCGAACTGTTACTGAAAGTGCACTAAAAAGACTTAAGACTGATGTCATCGATATTTTATATCAACATCGAGTAGATCCAGAGGTACCAATTGAGGATGTAGCCGGAACAGTAAAAACTTTGATTCAGGAAGGAAAAGTAAAACATTTTGGACTTTCTGAAGCAGGGGTACAGACCATCCGTCGTGCACACGCCATTCAACCTGTAACAGCGCTTCAAAGTGAGTATTCCCTTTGGTGGCGCGAACCGGAGCAAGAAGTGTTAGCAACATTAGAGGAATTGGGGATTGGTTTTGTTCCGTTTAGTCCACTGGGTAAAGGATTTCTGACGGGGAAAATCGATGAGTCTACTGCATTTGATAACAAAGACTTTCGCAATATAGTTCCGCGATTTTCTGTGGAAGCGAGAAAAGCCAATCAAACTCTAATCGAAGTCCTAAGTAAAATAGCTAGCGAACATAAGGCAACCCCTGCACAAATTGCGCTGGCATGGCTTCTGGCTCAAAAACCTTGGATTGTTCCAATTCCTGGTACAACAAAACTCGTTCGACTCGAAGAAAATTTGGCTGCTACAGAAGTTCAACTGACTGCTAGAGATTTATTGGATATTCATGAAACAATATCAAAGGTCGAAATACAAGGCAACCGTTATCCAGAACATTTACAAAAGCAGGTTGGGAGATAAGAAAAATGAAAAAGTTAATAAAGTTTCAATTCGTTCTCCTGGTAATCTTAGTTATTTTTACATCTACTGATGGAAAAACGGAAACAAATAAAATTATCCTTAGTGAGCAAGGTAGCTTTGCTGTAGGAGGAACAATCAATATAAACCCCGGTAGTTTTGATCCATACAATCCAACTACAGCAGGTCAAACTTTCCATGGAGATCATGCCTATGTTTTTTATCAGATTCCAGAGAACAGCCGTAAGTTGCCAATCGTATTTTGGCATGGAGCAGGACAATTCTCAAAAACTTGGGAAACCACTCCCGATGGCCGAGAAGGATTTCAAACAATTTTTCTCAAACGAAGTTTTGGTGTTTATGTAATTGATCAGCCAAGACGGGGTAATGCAGGTCGAAGTACGGTAGAGAGTACCATTAAACCTAGTTTTGACGAACAATTGTTATTTGGAATGTTTCGTATAGGTATTTGGCCTAACTATTTCCCCGGAGTTCAATTTTCCCGCAATCCAGAAGCATTAAATCAATATTTTCGATCAATGACACCTAATATCGGTTTGTTTGATACGAATATAGTCACAAATGCTGTCTCTGCACTCTTCACTAAAATAGGGCCAGCTATTTTGGTAACACATTCTCAAGCGGGTGGACCTGGTTGGATGACTGCTATCAAGAATCAAAATGTTCGGGCGATTGTTTCCTTTGAGCCAGGTAGCGGTTTTGTTTTTCCAGAAGGTGAAGTTCCGTCACCAATGCCAAGTGCAACAGGTACATTAGAAGGGATTTCCATTCCTGTCGGTGAATTCGAGAAACTCACTAAAATCCCGATAATTCTTTACTATGGAGACAACATACCGGAAAAGCCGACAAAAAGTCCGGGTGAAGACAACTGGCGGGTTCGCCTTGCAATGGCCAAACTTTGGCGGGATGTGATCAACCGACACGGAGGAAATGTTACTCTTATACATCTGCCAGAATTAGGGATTCATGGCAATACTCACTTTCCGTTTTCAGATCTTAACAATATCCAAATTGCTGATCTTATGTCAGAATATTTGCACGAAAAAGGTTTGGATTGAAGATGTTTTTAAGAATAGCATCTATCATCTTGTTAGTCGTTTTCTACCAAGAGGTGAATGCTGAAAACGTTGGAAATTTGAATCAATCATTAAGTTTACGTCAACAAGCGATTGTTACCATAGCCGCCTTTACAACAAAGGGAAAACCAGTTGAATTAAACCAAGCGATTCATGAAGGTTTAGACGTTGGCTTAAACATTAGCGAAGTTAAAGAGATTTTAATACATACTTATGCATATGCTGGATTTCCTCGTAGTTTAAATGGGTTAAACGTTCTAATACAAGTATTGAAAGAACGCAAACAAAAGGGACTCAAAGACAAAGAGGGAAGGGATGCTTTACCTATACCAACGAACAAAAGTAAATTAGAACTTGGAACGGAAATTCAAACCAAATTGATTGGAGAACCAATTCGCGGAGAAGTTTATACTTTTGCTCCTGTGATTGATTTGTTCTTAAAAGAACATTTGTTTGCAGATATTTTTAGTCGCGATGTTTTAGATTTTCAGAGTAGAGAAATTGCCACTATTTCCATTCTCTCTAGTCTAGGTGGAGCAGAAGCTCAACTACGTTCTCATATAAAAGTTGCTCTTAATGTTGGTCTTACAGAAAACCAACTGCGAAACCTCATAAGCATTCTTGAATTGAAAGTTAGTTGGCAAGATAGTCAATTGGCGAAAAATATTTTGGACAACACAATTAAGAGAGATAAGAATAAATTTAACACTTTGTCAGTGGATATCTCTTATCAAAATCAAAACTTTACCGGTAAAGTTTGGGTTGAAATGCTCGTGAGTGATGATCGAACCTGGAATACTCAAATTGGCAATGTTACTTTTTCGCCTAGTTCCCGGACTAATTGGCATTATCATCCAGGTGGTCAAATTTTATTGGTAACGAAAGGTCCTGGATATTATCAGGAAAAAGGAAATGCCGTTCGTATTGTAAATACAGGTGATATTATTAAATGTCCTCCAAATATAATTCATTGGCATGGTGCAACCACAATGGAAGAATTTAGCCATATTGCAATCGGAACAAACATGCAAGTAGGCCCCGTTATTTGGCTTCAGCCTGTAAGTGAAGAGGAATATTTGAACAAATGAACTTTAGATATTTTATATAGGGAAAGTTTTCATTAATGTAAAATCAAATCTACAACAATTACATAAGGTAAGGCAATTGTCTCCCTAAAGATAGAATAGAAATCTCTGAATTCAAAATACCTAGCATAAGATGTTTTGACATTGAGAAAACCTGCTTTCTTCACTAAGAACGCTGCCCTCGGAAGATGATAATACTGAGATATAATTAGAATTGGTTCCGAAACATTGGATCTTACTATATCTTTTAGATTCGTTGCAGATTTTTCAGTTGTGTAACCCAAATTATCTTCAATGATATGATCCGTCTCAATTCCTTGGGTGGCTAAATAATTTTTCATTACTCTAGCCTCATCGAATCCTTCTTTTCCAATTCCTCCAGAGACTATGATTTTCTGAATCAAATTTTCTTTGTAGAGTAAAACTCCTCTATCCAATCTTGCTTGCAATCGATTGGAAGGTGTGCCGTCTAACTCGACTTTATTACCAAGTATAAGAGCTGTATTCGAACTTAAATCGTCTACTTCAGCAAGACCAGTAGAGATGATATAACTGGAGGAGATTAGTATGTAGGCAAAAAATATTTTGAGAGAGAGACAGATGATTTTTTTCATTTTAATGGAAGTATATCGAGATTCAAAATGTTAGAAACCAATTAAAAAATCCAAACCCTGAATTCCATTTAATTGCTTTCATAACCGTCGAGTCTCTTTAGAATAGAGCAGTTTAGGAATGAAACATAAGCAAGGAAAAGAATAATTTTCCGTTTTCCTGCTGGAGAATAGATTGACAATAAATGATTTAATATTAAACTATATAAATAGAGGAGTCGGAATTTCAAAATTCCGGAAACCAGATGAACTCAGCAGAAACTAAAGAGAATGCAGGAATATTTCAAAACACAGAAACACTACCTTCGCTTTTTTTGGGACATGGAAGTCCTATGAATGCAATTGAGGAAAATGAATTTGTGGAAGGATTGCGAGATCTGAGTAAAACGATCCCCAAACCAAAAGCCATTCTTTGTATTTCCGCACATTGGGTGACCGATGGTACTTTTGTAACCGCGATGGAAAATCCTCCGACTATCCACGACTTTGGTGGGTTCCCAAAAGCATTATTTGATGTCCAATATCCGGCTCCGGGTAGCCCAGAACTCGCAAAACTAATTCAATCTGTTGTCAAATCTCAAAAAGTTCAATTGGATTATGAATGGGGATTGGATCACGGAGCTTGGAGTGTCATCAAACATATTTATCCAAATGCTGACGTTCCCGTTGTGCAACTAAGTATGGCCTATAAAATTTCGCCTGAAGACCATTTTCAATTAGCCAAAGAATTATCATCCCTTCGAAACCAAGGTGTACTCATTCTTGCCAGTGGGAATATTGTACATAACTTGCGTATGGTGGCCTGGGACAGATTGAACGAAGTGTATGGATTTGATTGGGCCCTCGATGTGAATCAAAAGGTCAAAAATTGGATTCTTGCTGGAGACAACGATTCCTTAATTCAAATTCGAAAATATGGAAAAGAATTCGAATGGGCCATTCCGACTGCGGAACACTATTTGCCATTACTTTATACTTTAGGAACAAAATTGGATTCAGATTCTATTTCCTTTTTTAACGACAAACCTGTTGCCGGTGCTTTGACTATGACTTCCGTAAGATTGGAACCGAGTCAAAAGGGATAAGTTATGGAGAAACCACTAGAATATTTAGTACGCAAACCAAAGGTTTCAGTGGAAAACCCACCACTTTTGCTTTTGTTACATGGAGTTGGAAGTAATGAAGAGGATTTATTTTCCTTATCCAATTACCTACCTGAATCCTTTCTCATTGTTTCTGCCAGAGGTCCTCTCACTTTAGCACCAAAAAGTTACGCTTGGTATGAAGTTTTATTCACAACGGGCCAACCTAAGATCAATTTAGAGCAGGAAAAAGAAAGTATAAGACTCTTGATAGAATTTCTGGATTATCTTAAATCAAATTATCAATTTGATGAATCGAATGTTTGGACTTGTGGCTTTAGCCAAGGTGCTATCATGTCTTATTCATTGGGATTATTATATCCAGAAAGATTCAAAGGGATCATAGCTTTAAGTGGAAGGTTGTTAGAAGAAAATAAAGAACTAGTGAAAGTCACAGAAGATGTTTTAAACAAAAAGATTTTTATATCACACGGCACAAACGATCGAGTTTTGTCAGTGGAGTATGCGAGATCGGTAAAAAACTATTTAGAAACATTGGGAATTCATCCGCATTACAGGGAATATGAAGAGGGCCATAGTATCAACCGCGATATGTTAAAAGATTTAATCCAATGGATGGAAGGCGAAGTAGGACAAAATTAATTAGGAGTTATATAATTTTTCCTATCCTTAATAAAAGTTCAAATTGAACGTTTATTTCTTTTTGTTTTTCCCAAAAGGGTTTCATTTTATTTCTTAATTCATCCACCGGATTGTGCCCATTGGCTGTGATATAATGTTTTACGGCCGACCATGTATTTAAATATCCAATCAAATGTTCTTCTGTCCAAAGCAATTGAATCGCAAAGCTTGGTGTCTGGATTTCCTCGAAAGGAAAAGGAATCGTTTTATAATTCTCATCAATGTACTTTCGTTCCTTATCCCAATAAATTCCAATTACGTTCTGGTAAAAATCATCAATCATTGTATCCATCGCTGGCGCGATTTGGATTCGTCCGTAGCCAATGGCAGCAATGAATGAATTCTTTTTTGCTGTCCTCTTAGCTTCCGCGTAAAACTGATCAAAATCAAACCAATGGATTGCTTGTGCAATTGTAATCAGATCAAATGTATGATCGGGAAAATTTGTTTTTTCAGCAGGTTGGACTGAGTAATTTATATTCTCTTTTTTTATCGCATTTTCAATTTGAGATTTGCTGATATCGGTTGCATAAACCTTCGAAAACATCTTTGAAAGTTCATAGGCAACTTGTCCATTTCCTGTTCCGCAATCCCAAACATTTTGTTTTGTTGGTAACAGTGAATTTAAATACTCAAAAAACTCTAATGGGTATGTTGGTCGATACTTTGCATATTGATCTGACTGAGAAGAGAAATTATCTTTCATTTGAGTTTCGAAGTTTTTTAGTTATTTTATATTTAGACTTAAAAAATCATCTAGAAATCTGGTTATAGTCTACTCGCGATCCCTCGACCCAGAAATTTGATATGCGATCGCTGTTATATGTATTTCGTATATCATCCGCAGGTTATCTGCAATTAGACGAAGACTAAAATCATACCCAGAAATAAAAAAGGTTAGATCAATATTGAAATCGAACTAACCCAATTCAAAGTTTATACTTTCGTTTTTTTAAAACTGACTAATCAATAATCCCCAATCGTTTGAAGATGAGTGGAATTCTTTCCAAATAAGGTTTGATTTGAAAAATTTCATTCAAATCGCTTTCTTTCAGGATGGCGGAACATCTTGGATCTTGTTTCAAAAGGTCACGAAGGTTTTTGGATTGGTCTGCCCATACCGCCATTGCATTTTCTTGAACGATGAGGTAGGCGTCCTCCCTTGTGATTCCGCCTTTTTCAATTAACCATAACAAAACTTTTTGCGAAAAAATAAGTCCGCGAGTTACGTTCAATGTACGTTCGGTGGCATCTGGATAAACATGAAGGCCTTTTAAAACAAAGTTCATTTTTTCCAAAATATAATCGAGAGCGATGGTGGAATCAGGGAGGACAATTCGTTCAGCAGATGAGTGAGAAATGTCTCTTTCATGCCAAAGCCCAACGTTTTGTAATCCAACGTTTACGTTAGATCGAATCACTCGTGAGATCCCAGAAATTCTTTCGCAAACAACAGGATTTCGTTTATGAGGCATTGCCGAAGAACCTTTTTGGCCTTTGGCAAATGGTTCTTCTACTTCGCGTCCTTCGGTTTTTTGTAAAAGACGGATTTCTGTTGCCATTCGATCTAAACTAGCAGCAACCACGCCAAGCACGGACATATAAAAAGCATGACGGTCACGTGAAATGACTTGTGTGGCAATTGGATCCACAATTAAGCCAAGTTTGGTTAAAACATATTCTTCAATTTCTAAATCAATATTGGAATAAGTTCCTACGGCTCCAGACAATTTACCTACGGCAATTTGTGTACGAGCATCTTTCATCCGTTCTAAGTTGCGAGTCATCTCTGCATAGAAGAGAGCAAACTTAAGTCCGAGTGTCATTGGTTCTGCATGGATTCCATGGGAACGTCCGATACAAGGAAGGTCTTTGTACTCTTTTGCTTTTTCTTTTGTTGTTTGTAAAAGGGTTTCGGTTCTTTGGATGAGAAGATCCATTGCTTGAACCATTTGTACGCAAAGTGCTGTGTCACCAACGTCACTGGAAGTCAGACCAAAGTGAACATGACGGCCTGCTGGTCCTATATAAGAATTTAGATTTGTCAAATAGGCGATGACATCGTGATGTACTTTTGCTTCTATTTCTAGAATTTCATCTACATTGAATTTTGCCTTTTGCTTGATAGTTTCTAGGTCTTCTTTGGGAACTTCACCGCGGTTGGCACGGGCTTCACAGGCATAAATTTCAATATCTGTCCAAATTTTAAATTTGTTCTCTAATTCCCAGATGGCGGAAATCTCTGGATGGCTGTAACGATCGATCATAAGGGCAGTCTTTCATTAGAAACTTCTGTTTCAACTGGGAATTTTACGATTGCCGAACGATGTTCGAAATTCAAGTTTAGAATCTAGTAATAAATCCTAGGGGGGCATATGTCCAAAGAATTCGAAGGAAAAGTAGCACTGGTAACGGGAGCTGCCTCTCCCATTGGTTTGGGAAGAGCAATCGCAAACCGAATCGCATCGCATGGTGCAAGTTTGGTGCTTGTTGATTTGAATCAGGAAAAAATTGAAGAAGCTGCAAGAGAAGTAGAAGCTAAATTTGGTGTTAAGGCAATTGGAGTTGCTTGTAACGTTACGAAACCAGAAGATTGTGACATTGCCATCAGCAAAACAAAAGAAGCTTTTGGAAAATTAGATTTTCTTGTGAACAACGCTGGAGTTTTAAAAGACAATCTTCTCATTCGTATGTCTGAACAAGAATATGACTTTGTAATGGATGTTAACTGTAAGGGAGTTTTCCTTATGACTAAATCCGCTAGTAAACTAATTCTTAAATCTGACTCAGGTCGGATCGTAAACATTTCCTCAGTTTCTGGATTAACAGGTCAACCAGGCCAAGCAAACTATTCCACTTCTAAAGCCGGAGTGATTGCGTTAACAAAAGTTTCTGCTCGTGAATTTTCAGGAAGAAACGTTTTAGTAAATGCAGTTTGCCCAGGTTACGTACAAACTGAAATGACTGGAACACTTTCTAAAGAAGTACAAGATAAGTTAACTGATCCTTCTGTGATCCCACTCAAACGTCCGGGAAAACAAGAAGAGATTGCATCCGCTGTTAAGTTTTTCTTAAGTAACGATGCATCTTACATTACTGGAACTTACCTCCGTGTAGACGGTGGTGCGGCTATCGGGATGTAGATTTTTTATCCTTTGCCTTGGGTGCGATTGTAATTGGTTTTACCACCTTTTGCACCTTAGGCGAAGATTCTTTCGGTTTTGATTCTTTTGTATTCTTTTTATCTTTGATCGTATCTGGATTTTGGTTTTCTAAAGATAGTTTTTTCTTTTCTTCAGGAATTGGTGGTGTTTGGATTTCATAATCATACCGCACAGTAGAACTCCAGTTCCCTGCAAAATCTCTTACACTGGCAAGCACCGTATGTTTTCCCGGTTCGTATAAAATTTCTGGTTCAAAAATTTCCAATCGGCCGTCTTTCGGAAAAAACTCTGCTTTGCCTGGAATTCCATCTACGGTGATATCAAATCCATCCGGCATAATTCCCGATCCAACATCGACTGCTTTTAAATACAAAGCAAAGTCTTCCCTTGGATATACTGTTTTATTCATCAAATCATGTAGATAAATTGTAGGAGGAGTTTGGTCTGATAAAACAACAAAGAGTCCTGTTTTACGAAGTCTTACTTTGAAAAATTGACCCCAGGAACTAAACGAAGATCCGTTAATTTTTTTTACATTTCCATCTGCCAATACTTCATATAAATCTGCTGAATTGATATCTTTAGTTTTGGGAACTTTTACATAAAGATCGTAACCTAAATTAAAATCTTTAAAATCAGGACCAATTTTATATACGCTAGAAAGTTGATTGAGGCCTTTTGTATTGATTTGAATTTGTTCTTGGGCTTCGATTTCAAAAAATGCTTTAGAATATACAGCGTTTACAGGAAAAAACAATTCCACTTTTGTATCTTTGGATTTGAATGTAGTATAACGGTCATAGTACACATTGTACTTCCATTCTTTGGTGACAATATGACTATAATCCCCTTGGTCCTTTAGGATATAAAAGGAAGCAAAAGACATTTGTCCACCCATGCCCGTGGCACGAATTGTGATTTCTTTTGGTTCTCCCAAACGCATCTGCTCGCTATCCAAGAGGCCTTGTTCTCGGCCATTACTTCTCATTCCGAGTAGATCATTTCCGTCGCGGGTGTGTAGATAGTAGGAAAAAGGATTTCCATTTGGTTTACTGACAGAGCTGTCATACAATAAAACATTTTTTCTTGTATGTTCTTTTAGAATTTTAGAAAGCTGAAACCCTTGTAAAACATTTTCACCAATTAACATATCTAAGGTAAAAATTCCTAAACGATTATTGTTGGATTTTTGATGGAGTGCAATTTGAATTCCAACCTTTCCTTGGATAAAAAGTGTTGGGGACTCTGAGAGTTCAAATCGATTTCCACTGGTCTCATAAAATGGAATTTCAATGGTTTCATTTCTACCATTGATAAAGGTACGAGGTGTTTGGGGAGTGATACGAATTGTATTAAACACAATTGGTTCTGCTATATTATAACCTAAACCATAATGCATGGGATTGTAATATACATTGTCTTTAAAAAGTTCAAAATGAAGATGGGGTGGACCGACTCCGGTATCTCCAGAAAATGCAATGATTTCTCCCGCATCAACCTCTACAGCTTCAGGAAGAGCAATGTCAAAATCAGTTCTGTCTTTATATCGTTTTGCTTGTTTTGATTTTAAAATCTGTTTGATGATTTTTTGTGAGAATTTATGTAAATGACCATAACGAGAAGTCATTCCATCGTCGTGTTGTAAAAATAACGCATAACCAATGCTAGTCCATCTTCTTTGTACTCTTGTTACTTTTCCTTTCGCAACGGCTAGGATGGGTACACCTATTCTCCCGCCGGTGGAAAAATCTTGTCCCATATGGAAATGGCCGGTTCGAAATTCTCCAAAGGCACCTGTAATCGAATCATAACCTTTTACTGGCCAAAGGTATGGATTTTTTAAAACAAAACCAGGAGGGAAATCAGATACAGATATTGCAGAGAGTGGATAAAGAGAGAGTATCAGTACTAATACGATTGAGCGCAACATCAGATTTCACTATTATTTTCGGCGCTTATGGTGAAAAGACTTATAAGAATCGAGGGGCTGTCGTATTTTTCCCCTCGATCGATGAAATTTTTATTTAAAAACGGGTCTTCGTTTTTCCTTAAGAGCCGTCATTGCTTCGAGTAGATTTTCAACAACACCTGGCTGCTCGAAGGATTTGATCGTATCTTTTTTATATTGTTCTAAGTTTGCTAGAAGTGCTCCGTTTAAAGTATTTTTAGTGGAACGATATGCCGCTTGCGGAACTTTCGAAAGTGTTTCTAATTTTTTTAAAGCAATCTTTCTTATGTCTTCTGGAGTTGGTGCAATTTCATCGATAAGTCCAATTCTTTTGGCCTCTGCACCTTTGTAAGTCGAACCTTCCAAACAAACTTCAGCCCAATACCTTGGATCTACACACATACGAATACGATCGATAAAACTTCCTGGAAGTGGAAGGCCTACGTTTACTTCTGTAAAACCAATCCGTCCTTTTCCATCGAGCATATATTTAAAATCGGATGCTACAGTGATGACAGCGCCACCACCCATCGCATGACCTGTGACTTCAGTAATCAAAGGTTTATCAAACTTTACAAGTTCACCAAAAAGAATAACAATTCCACCGACTTCATCGATGAGTTTGTCACGACTAGTAGAAAGTAAATTTTCTGCGTCGAGTCCGTTACAAAAAAATTTAGGATTATCCGTAGTTAAGATAATACCTCGTTTAGAATTGTCGGCTTTGATTTCATTTAAGATCTCACCGAGATCTCTCATGTTTTGTCCCGTCAGTGAGTTTTGTTCGTTCATTTGAAAGCGAATGATTTCGCCTTTACCGTTTGGAATGTCGATGACTTCGCGTTTGTAATTCATTGGTTACTTCTTTTGTTTTTTTAATTTTAAAATTTATGATTGCGGAGGTTTTTCAGTCGAATCTGAGTTAGGTGGAGTCTCAGGAGGTGTTTCCGAAATGATTGGTTCTTCAGAAGTCAATGGAAGAGTCGGTCCTCCGATTGGAATTTCTATTTTTACATCGCCTAAAGATGTAGGTGGGGTGGGTGCACTTTCTTTGGCACTATCTTTTGCAAACTTTTCCTTTTTTTCTTTCTTACGTTGTTCTTCTATCTTCTGTTCTTCCATTTTAACGTATTCATCGAATTCGTTTGGAGCCATAAAAACTAACATTTTTTCATCATCTGATGCGTGTTCAATGAATGCACCCATGTGGCGACCGGCAATGAACACAACCTTCTCATGACCCATAAAGAGTTTCATTACTCTTTCAAAAACTTCTACTTCTTCTTTTCCAAGTTCGGGGACTACACGAACATCAAAACAGATACGTTCGGCCAGAATGGATTTTAAAAAGTTAGGAGTGAATATTTTTTTAAATTCCGGAAACACATACCGTTTAAGATTGGCGCGGCATTGAAATAGAACTCTACCATGACCCCGATCCACAACGATAAAGGACATATTGTCTCTAGTTTTTGAAGATTCGCTAAATTTATATTCTTCAATATGTGAATGAATTCGATCGAGAAGTGGTTGTTTGATCAATGGTTTTACCATATAATCTGTAAATCCAAGTGCCTTTTGGTTTGCGACAAAGTTAGCATCTTCTTTGGGAATCATAGCGAGAATTGGAATATTGTGAGTGATCACATCCCGACGAAGTTCTAAAACAAATTCTAATTCTTTTTTATCCTTAAAGGTTAAACCCATAAGAATGATATCCGGGTTTGAGGATTTTACATACTCTTGGACTGTTTGCGAAAATTTTGTTATGACAACACGTTGGCGCAAACCAAGAAAGATATTTTCCAAATCCTGTGCGGAATTTAGATCGTTTTCAATCGCCATAATGAAATGCATAATTATTTTTAAATCAAACCCTCTTCCGATGCCACTCGAAACAAATTCCCGACTTTCTTTTGTTTTTCTGACAAAATTTTATCTGTCAATACTTCTTTCACTATATCTTCGTGAATGGAATGCAGAAGATCAAAATCTCTTTTGTAATCAGACACAGTCATTTTTCCAAATAGAATGTTTGCTTGGAATTGATAGATTTGGTGCTCCATAAGGAACCGCAAGGTATCGTAATCCTCTACGGCTTCTGCGGTGATCACGGCCTCTCTGTTGTCAGCAAGACGTTTACAATAATCGATAAATGCTAAGTTGTCCAAAAACTTGATTTGATCTTCTTCGATTTTGAATTTAAAACTGATTGGATCAAGTTTGAATTCTTTAATCATAATTCCTAAATCCAAAACAATTTGATGAGACTGGCTTTTGACTCCAAAGTCGTCAGCAGCAAAACTCATTCCATGAGAATAAAAAGCATGACAAACATCCTTTAACGGATAATGGGAATCGTCATATGGTTTTTCTACCAATTCAAATCGAATGTTTTCAGGCAGTAGATCTTTGTTTTGGATTAATTTTTTCAACCGATCGACACGACCTACATGGGAAAAAGTATCAATTAATGATTGTGGCGAAATATTAAATTTTAAAAGTCCCGGAGCCCCTTCGCAGGCTATGATTAGTTTTTCTAAAATCAAAAGTTCGATTCGGTTTAGATCTTGGTCAGAAGGAATGTCATTGATTAAATCTTTGTAACCAATGTATGCTCCACCACCGAGGAATACTTCCCCCCCTTTAACAGAATAGGTTTTATCTTTTGGGTTGAAGATTACAGTGGGTTGGATCATGGCTTCATGAACCGATCCAGAAATATAGGTGTTAGCTTTGTTGTAGTAGGTCCAACTCCAACGCACTAAGTTATCGTTTAGATTTTTTTCGGAGGATTTATAAAGTTCGTTATAAATTTCATCATTATCGGAGATAAAATTAGATTGAGTTCTTGAAACTCCAAAATGAAAAGATGCAGTTTTATTTTGCATACATTGTTGTTGGAATTTACCAACAGCATTTTCAATATTAGGAAATTTTTCAATGTCCCACTCAAAGAGTGGAGAAATTCCCATGATCAATATATTTCTTTTTTCTAAGTAATGAAACCCGAAACAAATATCTTCTAAATCCAAACAGGCATAAAATTCGGTTCGGAGTAGATCCAAAAAATCAGTTAGTTCAATACCACTAATGTTTTCGAAACGAATGAGGAAGAGCGGCTTCCCTTGGTTTTCCTGGATAAAATGTTTTTTGAACACATCCAAGTCCTTCATACCAAAATAATAGGGACCTGTTAATAGTTGATTTTTCAAATGTAGCCTTCGTATATGATTTGATTCTCAAACGACTTCTTGTAAATTTATGAGAATTCAAAAGAAAAGGCAACAAGGATAGTAACTTATGTTTAGTTTTATTTGGTTTTTACTGATTGGTCTTGCAGCAGGTTGGCTTGCTGGTCGTATTTTGCGTGGAAGGGGATTTGGGATCATTGCTAATTTGGTAATTGGTGTGGTGGGTTCCTTTTTAGGAGGGATTGTATTTGGACTTTTGGGCTTTCGCTCTTATGGCCTTATTGCAGAACTGCTGGTGGCAGTGGCAGGATCGATTTTGCTGATTTTCATCGCAGGTCTGATTAAAAAAAGATAAACCCTTTGTAGTGGATTTTTCTGTAGAGCTGTAGCAAAGCAGAGGATCCCAAAATATAAGAGGCAGGGCGACATAAATCGTCCCTGCCTATGAGGGTAAGGTTTAATCTAACTCCACCCCATCGCCTAACTCAAAGTTGGAACTCACACCTTGTACGTCATCATTGGCTTCTAAGTTTTCAATGAGCTTCATCACTTTTTCAGCCGTTTCTTTGTCGTTCACTTCCACAGTAGTCATAGGGATGTATTTGATTTCCGACTCTTCCATATTCAGTCCCTTTGTGGAAAGGGCAGATTGAACTGCTTCGTATTCAGCGGGAGCTGTGATTACCGTATACATACCGTCATTGACCTGGATGTCTTCAGCACCTGCACTAAGCGCTAAATCAAATAAAGCTTCTTCAGAAATTTGGTCGGCTTTTAGGGTGATTTGACCTTTACGTTCAAAAAGACGAGAGACTGCCCCGGCATTGGCTAGGGAACCGCCAAGTTTGGTTAGAATGCTTTTAATTTCGGGAGTTGTACGTGATTTTTTGTCAGTAAGGACATCGACCATGATGGCTACGCCACCAAGTGCGTAACATTCGTACAGACACTCTTCATACACCATACCTTCAAGTCCGCCTGTTCCCTTTTTGATGGCGCGTTCGATATTGTCTTTTGGCATGTTGGCAGCTTTTGCTTTTGTTACGGCAAGGCGAAGTCTTGGATTTCCTTCTTGGTCTCCACCACCATCTTTGGCAGCTACAGAAATTTCTTTGGCAATCCTTGTAAAGATGGCGCCTCTTTTGGCGTCAATAGCTCCCTTTTTTCTTCGAATCGTCGCCCATTTCGAGTGTCCTGACATTGTTTTCTCCCAAGGCTAGGATTTTGGATTCAAAAGATTTTTCAACAGATTTAAGTCGCCCTAGTTTCTTGACTCAGAGAGAAAATTCCAAAGTACTGTAAAAAAACATCTACAAGGCACACCATGATCGACTTTTCCATCACCGATGAACAAAAAGCCCTCCGCGACTTAGCAAGAGATTTCGCCAAAAATGAAATGATTCCCAAGGCGGAACACCATGACCACTCCGGTGAATATCCCAAAGAAATTTTAAAGAAAGCTTTTGACGTAGGCCTTATGAATATGCATATCCCGGTAGAATACGGTGGAGCAGGCCTCGGTGTTTTGGATGAACTTATCGCCTCAGAAGAGTTATTTTACGGATGTTCGGGAATGGCGACTGCCATTTTAGCAAACAATTTAGCATTAGCACCTGTTTTACTCGGTGCAGATGATTATGTAATGAAAAAATTCATCCAACCAATGTCTGAAACTTTTACTCTTGCTGCGTATGCGGTTACCGAACCTGGTGCTGGGTCGGATGTTGCAGGAATTCGAACCACAGCCAAACGAGTGGGTGATGAATATATTGTAAATGGATCCAAAATGTGGATTACTAACGCAGGTCATGCGGACTGGTTTTTTGTTTTAGCAAAAACAGATCCTAATGCTGGCCACAAAGGTATGACCGGATTCATCGTAGATGCAAAAACTCCAGGAATCATCATCGGTAAAAAAGAAAAAAATATGGGACAACGTTGTTCCGACACTCGTGGTGTTACCTTTGAAGACGTAAAAGTTCCAAAAGAAAACATGATCGGAAAAGAAGGCGAAGGATTCAAAATTGCCATGGGCGCTTTTGATAAAACCCGTCCTGCAGTGGCAATTGGAGCCGTTGGTGTGGCTCGTGCAGCACTTGACCATTCCATTCGTTATGCAAACACTCGTAATGCGTTTGGTAAACCGATCTCTGTAAACCAAGGTGTGAGTTTTATGATTGCTGAGATGGCTCGTGACATTGAAGCCGGAAGACTCCTTTGTTGGCAATCGGCTTGGCTCATTGATAACGGATTTAGAAATACATACCAAGCATCCATCGCAAAAGTATTTTGTGCTGATATGGCAATGCGTGTCACAACAGATGCAGTTCAAATCTTTGGTGGTTACGGATTCAACGAAGAATACCCTGTAGAAAAATTAATGCGTGATGCAAAAATCTTCCAAATCTACGAAGGAACTTCACAAATCCAACGTGTGATCATTTCTAAATTTCTCAATGATGGTGTTGGGATCGAAACTCCTAACGCATAAAGATTGGAATTAGGACAGGTGGAATTAAAACCAAATCCACTTGTCCTCTCCTAATATGTTCCTTCTCATCGACAACTACGACTCATTCACTTATATTCTGTACCAATACCTGAACCAAATCATACCAACCACTGTCATGCGACATGATGAAGACTTACCCGTAGATTTACAAAAAAAATACCAGGCAGTTGTTTTATCGCCGGGTCCAGGGCTTCCTAAAACTTCCGGAAAATTAATGAATCATATACAGGCAGTGTATGAGACAATGCCTGTGCTTGGGATTTGTCTCGGTCACCAAGCCATTGCTGAAACCTCCGGAGCGAGTTTGGAACAAACCCCCGAAGTGTTCCATGGAAGACCCTCTGAGATCCAACACAACGGCGAAGGGGTGTTTAAAAACATTCCTAATGGATTTTTAGCGAACAGGTATCATTCCTGGGCTGTTTCGAAAGTTTCTTTGCCAAACGAATTGGAAGTGACAGCGGAAACAAAAGATGGAGTCATAATGGGAATTCGTCACAGAAAATGGAATAAGGTATTTGGGGTACAATTCCACCCAGAATCCATCCTCACCGAACATGGGGAAACATTACTCCGTAACTTCTATGAGGAAGTTATCAAATGAAATATTTTTTAAGACTATTGTCCTATTCTGTGCACTACCGAGAACGATTTGTTTTGGGTTTAGTATTTGCCCTTTTGACAGCAGTTCTAAATGGTATTTCTCTTACGGCCCTTATCCCCCTTTTTGATTCGTTAGGTGGCGATAAAAACAATCGTTTTCATTTGGATTTAACACTGCCTGAAAAAACTATCCTCGTTCAAGAAGTTCTATTGGGTGAAGAAAGTTTGGATGGGCTTGAACGGCTGAAACGGGTCATTATTTCTGCAAAACTCCAAATCAATCAATTCACAGAAGATATGGAACCAAAAGAAGTCGTCTGGGCTGTCTGTATTGCTGTATTTCCACTTTATCTTTTAAAACTAGGAACTTACCTTTTATCTGTTTTTTGTATAGCGACTGCCGGTTATAAAGCAGTGAGAGACATTCGCCAAGAATTATTTCAAAAAGTCCAAAGGTTACCTCTCACTTATTTCTATAAAGAAAAAACGGGTCTTATCATGAGCCGTGTGATTAACGATGCTGAGATTGTTGCTGCTGTCATTTCGAGTAACTTACGTGATGCGGTGATTAACTTTTTTTATGTTTTAACACACCTAATGATTCTTATTTATTTGAATTCGGAATTATTAGTCCTAGCTTGTCTTACTATTCCGGTTGTGATATTGCCGGTAACATTATTTACGCGGAAAATTTCCTCTTCTACTGCTCGGTTCCAAGAAAAACTGGCCGACCTAAACAGTCATATTCAAGAATTCATTTCAGGAATTAAGGTCATCCGAACCTTTCGCCAAGAAAACCAGGATCTTAAAAAATTCGATCACATTAACTATAGAGTTTACCGACGAACTTTCAAAGGGCAGTTCTATTTACAAATGGCACCCAGTCTTGTGGAGTTGACATCTTCCATTGTGGTTCTTGGATACTTTGCAATGGGTGCTAAATTTATTTATTCCGGTAAATTCACACAAGGGGAGTTTATGGCATTTCTCCTTACCTTGTTATTTTTACTTCGTCCTCTTACGCAACTCTCCCAAATGGTGGGAAAAATCACCCAAGCCAATTCAGCAGGAAAACGGATTTTTGAAATCATCGATCGGGATTCTGAAGTAGTAGAACATGGAGATGAAGCCATTCTCGAAAAAATAGAGGAGGGGATTCAGTTTGATGACATCCATTTTTCTTATCCGGGAACCAACCAAGAAGTTCTAAAAGGAATCAACTTAGATATCAAACTGGGTGAAACTTATGCCTTTGTTGGAACTAGTGGTTCTGGTAAGTCCACACTCATGGATTTAATTCCAAGGTTCTTTGATCCTACAGCAGGAAAAATTCGCATCGATGGGATTGACATTCGTAACTACTCTCTTAAATCCCTTCGTAAAAAAATTGGAATTGTGACTCAGGAAATTTTTCTCTTCCACGGAACCATAGCAGAGAACATTGCTTATGGAACGGGTGCTGCAACACGTAAGGAAGTGGTTCGTGCAGCCCGTCTTGCCAATGCCCATGATTTCATTACTAATATGGAAAATGGATACGACACTGTTATTGGGGTTCGAGGGCTCGATCTCAGTGGAGGACAAAGGCAACGTTTGGTGATTGCCCGTGCCTTATTACGAAATGCGGAAATTATGATTTTAGATGAGGCAACAAGTGCCCTCGATGCAGAATCCGAAAGGTTAGTCAGTCGTGCTTTGGAACGCCTTTTTAAAAATAGAACTACCTTCATTATCGCCCATCGCCTGTCGACAGTACGTCGTGTAAAAAACATAGTGGTGATTGAAGATGGTGAGATTAAAGAACAGGGAGATCATGACTTCCTTTTGGCAGAGAATGGAATTTATAAAAAATTATATGACAGTCAATTTGCTGATGCGGAGATCCAAATATGAAAAGAGTTTTAATTGTTGATGATAATGATCGTTATGCGAACAATTTAAAATCATATTTTGATTCTCGAAATATTCCATCAGACAGAGCAGTGGATGCAAAAGAAGGACTGGTCCTTTTTTCTAAAAATCAAAATTACGATATGGTAGTTTCTGATGTGACTATGGAAACGCAAACCTCAGGTCTTTGGATGATGCGTAAAATTTACAAATCGGGTTACAAGGGAGTTCTTGTCATCGCTTCCACTGGATTCGATGTTTTTGGCGTGATGCCATTTTCTTCTTTGTTTTTGCCTTGGTTTTGTGGACTACATTGGATGATTCCGAAAGTCCCACTCAAACAAGGAACGGTGGAATGGGTTCCCACCGCCCTCTCAAAAGGAAAATCTAATCCTTTTTAGGAACTTTGATTTCTTCAATTGGATTGAAGAGATTGTTATGTTTTCCTTTCTTCAAATTGGAATACTTTCCTGAGTTTCCATCACTTCCTAATTGTTTCACTTCAATGATATCGAGTTTTGGATAGAATATCCAACCCGTTACAAAAGCTCCTCTGGCTCCTGGAAGGGTAGATTCCATTTTAACTTGGATGTATTTGTCTGTAAGTATGTCTTCACCAATGCGAACGGCAAATTCCTTTTTCGTTTCAGAAAGAATGAGACCAATTTCTTTGTTTTTAATATAAGATACAGGTCTGGATCGTTCGTTCGGTTCTGCTCTTAGATAGTCATCTTCAACGAGAATGATTGCATATTTTCCAAAAGCTTTTCTGCGAAGTAATGATTCTCCAATTCGTTTCCCAAGTTTTTCATCAGTCTGAGCTTCGTTCAAACGAATGAGGGCAAAAGTTGCCGAAAGAGTTGGATTTTTACTAATTTCATCAACGGCTAATAAAGCAAGATTTGGTTCTTCGGCCACCACTCGTTCCAATATCCGCAAACTTTCTCGACTGCCGTGAATGGCAAGTGCTTCCAATGCTGCTTCTTTGACCTCTTGTTCATTGGACTTTAAAAATTTATCAAATACTTCTACATCAGCATCTAATTTATGATAGGCGAGTCCACGAAGGGATCCGGAAACAATGACAACATATTCGGAAGCAAGTCCTGTTGTGAGGATCATTTCTCTACCAGCGGGGTCTCTCGTTTTACCAAGTCCTTCGTAACTGACAGCAATCACTTCAGGATCTTCCGCTTTGGTTCCTGCAATAAAATAAGACAATGAACGTTTGTCCCCAAGATCCGACAAAGCTTTGTAAGCCGCTGGTCTTACTTGGTAACCATCTCGATCAATTGCGGTTTGTAAACTCACACGGCCGGCTTTCAATCGACCGAGAGCTAGTGCTGCTGCCGAACGAACACGGGGGATCGGATGGGTGGCCAGAATTTTTTCTAAGTTTTTGGAGTTTCGATAGTATTCCCATTGGAAAACTTTCACAAGACCAGTACGGATTTGGTCAGTGTATTCTCTGTCTTTTTTTTCTTCGTCTGAAAAAACTTCTTCTTCTTCCTTTTTGACTAATTCATTAATTTGTTCGTCAACTTTTGCCTTTCCTGTAACTTTCGTTTTGCGATTGAGGCGTTTAATGGAAATTTTAGAACCAACATCTTCTTTTTTAGTAATAATCTTTTCTGGTTTTTTTGGTTTATCTTTTTTATCATCTATAATGATGGGATCTTCTACTACAGGATTGATTTCTGGATCGGCAATGTCTTTTCCTTTGGCATAGTTAGCCGAATCCGATCGAATATTACGAATAGCATTTTGAATTCCAATAGCTTTTGGGCTGTATTGTTTTAGAGAATCTAAAATATTACCTAATTCATAAGTCACACGACCTATGGCAGGCCCATCAAAGTCGTTGGGTGTGCTTTCAATTAAGTCTTGGTTGGTTTGTACGAGACCAGGAAGTTTTGTAATGATAGGTGGGAGGTCTTCTTCTAAATAGGCTGCGGCTTGCATTTCTTGATTTGCCGGTTCCCCCACAGTTTTTTTGCTATCAGCACGAAGAGCTACGTTTTCCCCAAATTCTAAAAGTGCAATGGTTCTGTGTGCTTCTTGGATAAATTCATCATACTTACGATTGTTTGTTACTGGAACCAATACTTGTTTTGTTTTATGAGGATCTAAATCGGTTCCTTGGTATTCTTGATACCTTGGTGAAACGTCTGTTAACTGGTATGGCCTTGCAGTGGAACAACCTATCAACAGAACAAGGACCACCCATAAACTGCTCTTCCAAATTATGTCTTGACCCTTTTGAAACATCTGATAGCCTACTTCCATACTTTGAATATCGGATACTTACTATAAGTAAAATTAGCGGCAATCTAGCTGGTCTCAAGCCAAACCAACTAAAAAAGTTAAAATCTCTCTCCGAAAGGCGTCTGAGAGAGGATTCTATCATTTCTATGGACCTGGCACGGCTCGTAGGTGAGATTTCGGTAGAAATTCGTAGGCAAGTCGGCCTTCTCATTGAGAGGACAGGTTATGTCACTCATTTGATTGTTGGTAATGACAACTCCATCGAAATTCCTCATTTGGATCGTTATCGTGTGGCGCATTCTCGTCTGCGAGGGCTGCGGCTCTTTCATACACACCTCAAAGAACACCCGTTAAACCAAGAAGACTTAATGGACCTTGTGTTGAACCGTTTTGATTCGATCACTGCAGCCTGTGTTGGTTCTGACGGAATTCCCAAATACTTTTTTTCTGCCTTTATTAATCCAGATCCAGATGCAAAGGAACCTTGGATCCTATCTCCCAAACAATATCCAGGGCAGTTGAAGTATGGATACTCAGAACAAGTGGAAGCACTTGAATCTGAATTCACTAAAAAGACGTCGACCTTAAAGGAGTCCCAAAAAGAAAATCGGGCTTTCCTCGTAGGTGTGTATGATGTCCGGAAGATGAAACGGTCGCCTGATCATTCGATGGCGGAACTTAAAGAACTCTGTCGCACTGCTGGCATTCATGTTGTGGATACCTATGTTCAAAAAAGAGATCCCGATCCCAAAACCGTCGTTGGAAAAGGAAAGTTACAAGAAATCATTCTCACCTCAGTCCATAAAGATATAGAACATTTGATTTTTGATTTAGAACTTACACCTTCTCAGGCAAAAAAAATCTCCGATGCCAGCGATTTAAAAATCATTGATCGCACCCAACTCATTTTAGATATCTTCTCGAAAAATGCAAAATCGAGAGATGGAAAACTCCAAGTGGAACTGGCCCAACTCAAATATTTAAAAAACCGGCTTTCTGAATTAGATGACAATATGAGTCGCCTAACAGGTGGTATTGGTGGAAGAGGGCCAGGGGAAACTAAATTAGAAATTGGAAACAGACGAGTCGAAGAAAAAATCACTCGTTTGGAAAATGAATTAAAAGATCTAAAACGCCGTAGGGAACTGAACCGTAAGTCACGTTCCAGAAATGAAATCCCCATTGTGGGAATTGTTGGTTATACAAATGCTGGGAAGTCAACCCTCCTCAATGCTTTAACCAATTCTACAGTCATAGCAGAAGACAAACTCTTTGCTACTTTGGATCCTACAACTCGTCGAATTCGTTTTCCAGAAGAAAGAGAGATCATCATTTCTGATACAGTTGGTTTTATTCATGATCTTCCACCAGATCTCTCGCAAGCTTTCAAAGCTACCCTCGAGGAATTGGGGGATGCGGATCTGTTACTGCATGTGGTTGATTCCACAAACTTAAGTTATGCGGAACAAATGGAAGCTGTAGACACCATTCTTAATTCATTACAATTAAATGAAATTCCGAGAATGGTAGTTTTTAACAAAGCGGATGGGTTGGATGAAGAGACACGTGCCTCATTTGAAAAAAATGATGTTTTACTTGTTTCTGCTGTTACACGCGCCGGCCTTTCCCATCTTTTAGGTCTGATTGAAGAGGAAATTTGGAAAACAAAAGAACAAAAACCGACTCTCGTTTCTACTCCCAGTGAGTGATGGCTTCCTGTTTTGTATTAAAAATTTGAACCTTACGTGGCAAATCCATTAGGCGAATCACGTTTTCTAAAAAGTGATTCAGTCCTCCAATCAGAATTTTGCCATGATGGCTCTCCACCGTTTTGATGATTCCGATGAGTGTGGCGACCCCAATGCTATTGATGTAGTCCAGTTTTGTGAGTTCTAAGATAATATTGTAAACGGCATCCCGAAAGATGACGGAAATATTCCGATTGATTTCATAAGCGTTGGTATTTGTGATCTGACCCACGAACGAAACAACCAGAACTCGTTCGCCTTTGATATCGACGAATTCTGTTTTTAAATCTAGAGAGGGAAATTGTAAATTCGCCATCGCGACTTACAACTTTTCCAAGAGCCGAATGGCCACAGTTTTTTGTTTGATGATGGAAGACATAGTATCAATTTCCTGCAGAGATTTCTGAAATTCTCCTTCGGTCGCTGCGTGTGTGACAACAATCACTGACACAGGTTCGGAAGTGGACTCTCTCTGTTGGACGGATGCAATTGAAATATTATGACGGCCGAGGACTTGAGAAATTTCAGCAAGAACCCCGGGTTTGTCTACCGTGGAAAAACGTAGGTAATAACGAACCAAATTGTCTGGCTCTGGAAAGGCTTTGGCTTCCGGAAAAAGGTTATTTTCCTTCGCGATGTCTTTACTACCCAGTCGTGTTGCATAATAAATGATGTCGGAGAGAACGGCACTGGCTGTAGGCATTCCACCGGCTCCTTTTCCTGTGATCATTCCTGAATCTGCTTCTTTGGTTTTATAAAATACTGCATTGGATTCATTCATCACATTTGCTAAAGGATGGTCGAGGGGAACAAGAGTTGGGTGAACCTTGGTAAGGACACCCGCCGAACTTCGTTTAGAGATTCCCAAAAGTTTGATTCGGTAGCCGAGAGAAAGGGCAGATTGGATATCAGATGATTGTAATTCAGAGATTCCTTTTACCGATAATGAGGAGAACGAAACATACTCGCGAAAAGCAAGACTCGCAAGCAAACTGATTTTGTGACCTGCGTCTATTCCTTCCACATCAAAGGTGGGATCTGCCTCCGCAAATCCTAACTCTTGGGCTTTCTTCAAAGCAGTGGAATAATCCCAAGACTCCTGTTCCATTTTGGTTAGGATGAAATTGGTAGTCCCATTCAGAATTCCGCAAATCACTTCAAACTCGCAAGAGGAAAGACCATCCCTTAAAGTGCGGATGATAGGAATGGAACCTGCGACCGCTGCTTCATACCCCAGTTCTGCTCCTGTTTTAGTAGAGATCGGATACAATTCCCTACCTTTTTCGGATAACAACGCCTTATTGGCCGTGATGACAGTTTTGCCATTTTCTAAAGCAGACCGAACCGCTTTGTAGGCCATATCGGTTCCGCCTATCAATTCAACAATCATATCGATATCCGAACGATTTGTAACAGATAGTACATCGTCCGTTACTTGAACGTTTGTTTTACCTTGGAGTTTTCCCGGGCTACGAGTAGCAATCGCCGTTAGTTGTAAGTTGATTCCATAATGATTTTGGATTTTTTCTCGGTTTTTTTCCAAGAGTTGGAGTAAGCTAGTGCCGACGACTCCGGCACCCAATAGACCAATACGAACTTCTTTCATCTAGGATCACGATTTCGTAGGAGAAAAGGAAACACACTTAAAAAAATTTTAAAAAAAAACAAATTTGAGAAGAAGTTCTTCAGCTTTTTTTGATTTCATGTGATAACTATAATTAGAATTGTCTCGGCAATAAGGATTATCATTATGGCAACGAAAAAATCATCATCTGCCGCTAAGAAGAAGGCTGTCAAAAAAGCGGCTAAGAAAACAAATACGGTTAAGAAACAATCTACAAGAAACGAAAGTGCATCACTTTTCAGAAACGATGAGTCCGCGCAAGTTTCCCTTCAATCCCCGGTATCTCATTCCGACGGATCTTCCCATGGTACAAAAGAATCCGGAAATGGAGTGTATCTATTTTTGGTTTTGGCCGGAGTGCTTGCAATCGGGTATTTAGGATATGTAAAATACTTCAAAACAAAAGCTCCAGTAGCTGTTACATCTGCTCCTGCTGATGCACAGACCAAACCAGTGGCTGCAGAACCTGAGAAAAAAGTAGAAGAGACTCCGGCTCCAGAAGAATCTACTGCTGGATTCCTCGTGGACAAAGTAGCTTCTAAAAAATGGTCAGAAGCCGCAGCATATTGTAAATCCGTAGGTGGAGTGGTTCCTTCTAAAGATGATCTCGTAAAATTTGCAGCAACGGCTCCAAAAGAGATTAAATCAAGCGAAGAGAAATATTGGACTAAAACAGAAGTGGATAAGAAGTCAGGTTTAGCTTACCGTTTTTCTAACGGAAAAGCACCAAAAGTTGATAAAGCTACTTCTTTAAAGGTTCTTTGTAAAAACTAATCTCTAACGAGAGTTTGATTGGATCGGGGCTAGAATTTCTCTTCTGATTTTGTCCGCAAGGTCAGAAGAAGCAAAAATCTTCCCCGATGCATCTGTTAAATAGAAACTATCTTTCGCACGGCCAGTTTCGAAATCGGTTTCAATCGTAGCACTGCGAATGTTGATTTGGTTTTGCATTAGAATTCGCGAAACATAATACAACAGACCCCTTCCTGCACTACTTTCCAAATACAAACAAGTTTCATTCCGTTCGGGAAGATCGCTAAAAATAAATTCAGGTGTTTCTCGAAAGAAGGTAGCGATTGCAGGTTCTTGGATTTGTAACTTTTCTAAAATTTCTTCGAACTTAGTATTTTTAGAAAATAAGGAATCCATCATCATCCCTAATTTGAAAGCGGCTTGGGTAGTATCACCACCATCTGCTTGTAAAATGAACGAATCGATTGTAAATTCCCTTCCTTTCTCGATTACAGTGCTCAGTTCACCGGAAAGGATGTCCATTTTCAGAGCATAAATGATCGTAGCGATTCGGTGGAAGGTACCAATTTGGGTAGAATCCGTTTTTAGGGAAATTAGGATGTTTTCCTTCTCTCGTTTGTATTGAAACTCGATCAATGTGGCATTTCCCTTTCCCACAGATTGTATACATGCACAGGAAATTTCAATCAAAAGGTTTCTGCAAAATACGCCGATGATGATAAAAGACAGTATGAAAAAATTACTATTGATTCTATTCGTTTTAGGGATGGCTGCGGCACCCCTTGTTTCGCAAGAGGAAACTTCGGAAGAATCACCCTTTGCATCGACTAAAAAGAAAGTCCAACTCTGGAAAGGGGAAGTGGTTGGTGTTTATAAAAATAGATTGTGGATCAAAGTTCGAATCTATCGCAACCAACGAATATCCAAACTCTCTTTGAACGAAATTAAATCTTTATTTGCTGATACAAAAGAATTTCCTGTGTATCAAAAACTTACGAATCTTAAACAAGGAATCCTCGTGGTTCGAGATACTGTTTGGGAAGAAAAAAATATTAACAAAAACAATCAATTCATAGAAGTAGTGTTAGTCGGTGATTATAAACCAGATCTCAGTTCCAAAATGAAAGAGATCACAACAGATGCTTACATTTCTAGTTATATTGAAGAAGATTTTTTTACCGAACCAGATGCCTTTTTTAAAGGAAGATACACTCCTCCTAGAAAAACGGTATTTCATCCTAAAGATAGAAAAGAAATGGTCCTTATCACACGCGGACTTTTTTTATACGGTCAAGGTACAGATCCTTCGAGTGACAGTTTTAATCCCTACTTTTTAGAACCAAAACCTTCGAATCTAAAAGAGATTCCTTCCTTTTATATTGATAAATTTGAAGTCACTAACGCAGAATATGCTTACTTTTTAAAACAAACCAATACCCAGAGCCCTCCACATTGGATTGGGGGGAAATACCCTGAAGGAGAAGGCGATTTTCCTGTGGTTCATCTTACATATCGGGAAGTGGAACGTTATGCGAGTTGGGTGGGGAAACGAATTCCGACTGAATGGGAATGGGAAAAAGCAGCTCGGGGTCCAGGAGTGATTGAGTTTACCAATCGGGATGAAACCTTGGGATACCAAATCATTGCTACTAAATATCCTTTTGGCGATGAATACGACTCTTTGTATTGTAATACGAGGGAATCAAAAATAGGAAAGGCACAATCTGTTCATGTGCTCTCCACAGAAGGGGAAAGTCCTTATGGAGCCATTGGAATGTGTGGAAATGCTCCAGAATGGACTTCCAGTGACTATCAGTTGTATCCAGGGCATCATATTAAAAACTTTTCTTTTGGGAAAATTTACAAAGTAGTTCGAGGAGGTTCGTATTCAGACTCTGCGAAAAACTCAACAGCAACTGCTAGATCTTATGGAGGGATTCCTAACCTATCCGAAGATAGGCGAGCAGGATTTCGATTGGTGATGGACTACCGAGATTAAATTACTTACAGAGAGCGTCTGTTTTTTTACCAAGTTTTTTGCAGATCTTACCAAGGACTTCTTGTTCCTCAGGTGATAATACTGCGAACTCAGATGTGATTCGTTTTACATGGTCAGGGAAAATTTGTTCGATCAGTTTTTTCCCCTCGGTCGTTAGGTGGACAGAAATAAACCTTCTGTCTTCCACACCACGAACACGTTCTACCAGACTTCGTTTTTCTAGGTTGTCGATGACAAGAGTGATGTTTCCTGTACTTTTGAGAATTTTATCCCCAAGGTCTTTTTGACAAAGAGGACCTAAATGGTACAAAGTCTCGAGTACCCCAAATTGGCTTTCTGAGATGCTCCACTTTGTGAACTCAGAAATCAGTCGGGAAGACAGAGACTCGGCCGCACGTTTCAATTTAATGAACGCATCCAACGCCTGTACTTCTTTTTTGGATCCTTTGAATTTTGTTCCCATTAATTTAATATCAAACTATCAAATCTTAAACCAATTGTCAACCGGTTTCTTGGCTCTTTTGGAAAAGTTCTTTCATGAGCCGAAGTGTTCCCGTAAGCCCTAAAACCACAGAAGAAGCCGCAATTCCGCCCATGAGAGCACCGGCCACACCAGGAGAGCAGGCATCCGCTCCCGTTAGGTAAAGATTTTCGATCGTTGTCCTCACACCTAACCATTCTTGTTCAAAGCGTTCCGGTGTACAGGAAAGTCCGTAAATGGAACCTTCTTTATGACCGGTAAAAAATTCTGTAGTGATGGGTGTGGAGAGTTCTGTGAATTCGATGAGATCCCTAAATCCGGGAAATCGTTTTTCCAAAAATTCTAACATACCTTCGGTGATGGTTTCTTTGAGTTTTGTGTAGTCTTCCCCTCGTTTTTTCCAGGGTTCATCTTTCCATTTGGCAAATAAAGAATAATCAGCAAAACTAATAGCTTCGGCGGTGTGGTCTTCGGCTTCTGGATTTTTTAAGGAAGGAAAAGATAAATACATCATCGGAGGTTTCCCGTCTGCCAAATCGTTTCTTTTCGCATAACAAGCGTCATGATTGATATCTGGAAAGATCCAATGGTTTTCTCCGTGGAATCCGAGTTTTGTCGGAGATTCCTTAAATCCAATATAAAGTGTAATGGAAGTGGTTCCTTGTGTGCTGAGAGTTTCCAAAGGTTTTTGGAAAGAAGAGGAATATTCTTTTGGTAATAATTTGTTATACGTTGTGTAGGCTCCGGCATCGGAAACAATCACATCCGCATAAAAATCTTGTTCGGAAAAGGTTTTTCCTTTTTGAACTTCTACTTTCACACCGACAGCTTTGTCTCCTTCCAAAAGGATTTCTTTCACCGTGTGGAGGATTTTTAAACTCCCACCGTTTTCTTCTACGATGGGTTCAATGGAATCTACAATTTTAGAAGATCCACCAATCGGAAAATACCCACCATGGAAATAATGTGTAACGATCATCGAGTGGATGGCAAAGGAAGAAACGGAAGGAGGGAGGCCATAGTCACCCCACTGCGAACAAAGAAGGGCTCTTAAGTTTTCATCCCGAATGTTGGTTTCCATATATTCTTTGGTAGTGATGTAAGGTGTGGGAATGTGATTTAAGTTTAAAAACTTGGCTGCCTTTTCAAATACAGCAGGCAAAGCTTTTAATGTAAAATGCCTACCAAACCATTGGGTGAAGGTTTCGACATCTCGAAAGTATCTATCAATGGCTTCAGATTCTAAAGGGAATTTGAGTTTTAAGTCCGAAACAAATTTTTCTTTTTCTCCATAAACAGGAAAACTAAATTCAGGGTAATCGAAGACTTCGAAAGGTTCTTCCATTTTGTTCCACTTTACACCTTTTCTTGTGATGGAATCAAAAAGAGTTCGTAACATCGAACCTTCGCCTAAGTCCCCGATATAATGGATTCCCACATCCCATTCAAATTTTCCAAACCGTTTGAAGGTGTGAGTAAATCCGCCTAACTTAAAATGACGTTCCAGAACCAATACTTTCTTTTTGGCTACTTGAGAAAGGATAGAGGCGACCGTAAGGCCACCTATACCAGAACCGATTATGATTACGTCATATTTGTTTTCCATTATTGGTATTTTGTTTCTACAGTGTATTCCACAGTTACCGTTTCATTCGCTTTTAAAGGTACATCCGCATATGCCTTCGTTGCTGATTCTTTTGTGAATTTATGAGAGGATTTTGTGATATTCCAATCACCCCAAAGACTCGCATAGAACCGAACTTCGATTGTTTCTTTTTTTCGGTTTCGAATTTCCGCTGAGTAAGTTGATTTATCTCCACGAGAAAGTTTGAACACTTCGTTTGAGAGTCGTTTGCCGTTAGCAACTACATCAAAAGCTTGGCCTGTTCGAATTTTTACTTCTTCGTTTTCAGGAGTGTGATCGATTGTATCTTCTCCCAGAAGTTGTTGTCTTCCTTTAGAATCAGCTTTGAAAACACGAATGGTTCCTAGTGGGAGTGGGCGACCTAAATTGTTTTTCTTCGCATTTTTGAAGATGTACTTGATGGTTGCGTTATTGAAGTTTTTTTCATTCCCTTCGTACATAGGAAGGTTTTCAAAAACAAAATACTTTTTGATTTCGATTCCTTCGGATTGGAACAGTTGGACTTGTTTGGTTTGGTTGTAACCGATATTGGTTGGTTGGTCCAAAGTGTATAGGTAGTATTCAGACAAATTCTCTTGGTTGAATTCTGGAGCATCTGCTGATTCAGAATACTCTTTCATCATTGTTTTTTTTACTGCGCGGGGTTGTGTTGCATAAGAGTTCACTTGGTTGGAGATTAAATTTACCTTTCCTGCCACAAGTTGTAACGTTGCATTTTTAAACTCTGCACCGGAGTTGTTATTCAAGGTCACCCAAGAATTCAAACCACAAAGTTCTTCTTCTTTATCCAAAACCAGGATATAGTCAGCGGACCAACCAAGGCCATGAGTTTGGTAAGAAACTTCTAAGGTTTGTTCCTTTTCCAGATCATTCTTTAATTTCCAAACAAGAGTAGGTTTTGCATAAAGATTTTCCGGAATGGTAGGAACTGTCACTCGTCCATTGTAACCAAGTGAAATTTCATCTCCAATTTTATACACAGGGTTTCCATTATTAGAGATTAACGTTGCTTTGACGGAAGTTGTTTTTTCTTTTGTTTCATTGTAAAGAGTGACTTCTTTTCCAATGTATTTGTCCATAAGGCGTTCAGGGGAAATTAAATCGTATTCATAGTTTTGTTCAAACACTGTCAGTTTTTTTTGATCTTCTCCTTTGACCCTTACAGTTTGTGGAATGATTTGAGAAGGGACATCTTCAAAACGTAACGTACGAATTCCTTTTGATAAATTTAAAACGCGAGTTTCCCGAACGAGACCAATCCCTCCATTGTAAATGGTAACACTGACTGATTTGCGGTCAGACTGGGTGGACATATCAAATGCGGAATCAGAGGTAATGCCTGCTGTAAAAATCAGGAGTGTTAGAGTGGTTAAGGGTAATATTTTGGATTTCATGTATTCTCCCATGAGCATTCTACAGTCTTCGAATGTAAAAAACGAATGCAACCAAAATCGTTAGGGGAAAACTGCACTTTAAGAGGATTCATATGGCAAATGTAGTGAAAATCGGGGTCATTGGTGGAACTGGCCTATATTCAATTGATGGAATGGAAATTATCAAAGAAATCCATCCTGATACACCCTGGGGCAAACCATCGGACACGATCACCATTGGTCGTTTTAAAGGTAAAGAAATTGCATTTTTACCTAGGCATGGAAAAGGACATTCATTAAATCCAAGCGAAGTTCCAGCACGAGCGAACATCGCCGCATTAAAACAGTTAGGCGTAGAAGAAATTATAGCTTTTAGTTCTGTCGGAAGTTTACGCCAAGAAATTGCCCCTAGAGATTTTGTGATTCCTTCGCAGATCATTGACCGCACTAAAGCACGACCATCTACATTTTTCGAAAATGGAATGGTGGCTCATGCTCCTTTTGCCGATCCATTTTCACCAGGACTTGGAAAAAAAGTAGAAGAAGCTGCAAAACAAATTGGTCTTCCGATTCATTCCAACAAAACTCTAATTTGTATGGAAGGGCCTTTATTTTCTACAAGAGCAGAATCTCATATGTACAGGTCTTGGGGAGCCGACATCATCAACATGACTGTCCTTCCAGAAGCAAAACTAGCAAGAGAAGCGGAGATTCTTTACCAAATGGTTTGTATGTCAACTGACTACGATTGTTGGAAAGAAGATGAAGCCCATGTCACTTTGGAAATGGTGTTGGGTAACCTAAGTAAAAATGCAGAAACAGCTAAGAAGTTACTTTCTACGCTTATTGATCTTTTAGGAAAGTCGGATGATACCAGTCTTGTGGGGAGTACAAAGTTTTCTTTGGTGACTTCACCAGAAAAAAGAAATCCAGAACAGATTGAAAAATTGAAATTTCTTTTTCCTACTTATTTCTAAGTTGCTTGAACGGCCTGTTCCAACGTCGGATAAATTTGGAGCAGGCTCTTTAGTTTGGTTAGTTCTAAAACATATCTCACTTTTTCAGACGGAGAAATGATACGGATGAACCCTTTTTGTTTCATCAGTCTAGAATGAATCCCTAAACAAACTCCCAGTCCAGAACTATCGATATAACTGACTTGTTCAAAGTTTAAAAAGACATTATTGATCCCTTTGGAGATGAGAATTTCCAAATTTTCTTTCATGACCTGTGAATTGTAGAGATTGATTTCTCCAGACAATTCAAAGTATACAGCAGTTTCTGGTAGGGGGACATATCTCTGATGGAGGACTTCCATTTTGAAGTCACCACTTTCAACTGTGTAATCACTCCAGTTTTCGATCATATATAAATTTCCTTTACCCCATCTGAAATTTGAAACTTGTAGAAGTCTATCGCAAGGTTATATTTTTGTTGATAACTTTTTTTTAAAACTTCTTCGATTTTAGAAAAATGATCCTTCTTGTCTAGTACGAGTACGCATCCACCAAATCCACCACCGATCATTCTGGCACCAGTGACACCCAAACTTTGTAAAGAATCAACAATGAAATCAGTTTCGGGGCAGGACACTTCGAATTCTTTAGATAAAGACCAATGTGTTTGAAAAAGGGCCGACCCCACATCGTTAAAATTCCCGGATTCTAAACCATTGATGACAATTTTTGTTCTTTCGCGTTCTGAAGTCACATGTTTTGTTCGTTTCCACTCTTGATTCGTTAGGTGACATGTGTCGAGTTCTGATTCCTCAAGGTTCACATCGTACAAATGTGTAAAAATTGGATATTTTGTTTGTATTTTTACTAATGAGGACTCACATTCCGCTCGGCGCTGGTTATACGCACTGTCTTTCAAACTATGTTTCACATTGGAATTGATTAGGTAAAACTCGTAATCTCCCAAATCAAAATGGTGGTATGAATACTTTAGAGTATCCGTATTTAAGGAAATACAATCATTCTCTTTGCCGACTGCAATGATGAATTGATCCATAATTCCGCAATTGGTACCAACAAAATGGTTTTCAGCCCTTTGTCCAATTAAGGCGACTTCTTCTTTGGAAATAACCAACTCAAATGTTTCTTTGATCGCATAACCAGTTACGACTTCTAATGCAGCGGAGGAAGAGAGACCCGATCCTTGGGGGATGTTCCCATCGACTAATAAATCAAAACCAGGAATTGTATGACCTTTTTTTTCAATTTCAACAATGACACCTGCTATGTAGTCCGACCATGGTGCTTTTGGATTTGATACTAAAGGTTTCTTTAACTCTACAGTTTCATTGTATGTGACGGAGTGTAATCTGTAGGTGGATGTATCGTTTGGGCGAAGATAAACCTGTACGGCAAAATTGATAGCAGCAGGAAGTACCGTTCCACCTAAATAATCTACATGTTCCCCAATTATATTGATTCTAGCGGGAGCTTGAAACAATCGTGGGAGTTGTTTTGTTTTTCCAAATATTGATTCAAATCGATTCAAATTTTCTTTACTTCTAAAAGAATCCACTTCATCTTCCTTTCGATGCCATACTTTATTTTAGGACAGGTGCTATGTCGAACCTAAAAATTTCGGATCGATTTGTGAAATCTTTTCTTACTGAAACTTTGATTCAGAAAGAATTAGAAAATGCCGAAAAAGCCCGACAAACTCTATTACAAAAAAAAGGAGTCGGAAATGAGTTTTTAGGTTGGGTAGATCTTCCTGGTCAAACCAGTGCAGATGAATTACAGAAGATTCGACTCGCTGCAGAAACCATCCAATCCCATTCCCAATATTTGGTCGTTGTGGGAATTGGTGGAAGTTATTTGGGAGCCCGTGCTGTGATTGAAGCGTTAACTCCAGAATTCAGCGCGCAAGAAGTACAAAAGAAGGCAGTAAAGATCATATATGCGGGCCATCATTTGGATGCGGATTACCATGCACGTTTACTTGCTTTTTTGGAGAACAAAGAATTTTCAGTGAATGTGATTTCAAAATCGGGAACCACAACAGAACCTGCCATTGCTTTTCGATTATTACTTTCTCTTCTTGAACGAAAGTATGGACGAGAAAATCTCAAAAATCGAGTGTATGCAACTACTGATAAAGAGAAAGGAGCCCTCAAACAACTAGCTGACGAGTACGGTTTTCCTAGTTTTGTGATTCCTGATGATGTCGGTGGTCGTTATTCCGTGTTCACACCAGTTGGATTATTACCGATTGCTGCCGCTGGATTTAGCATAAACAAACTCATTGATGGCGCCAAACAAATGGAAGGCGAATTAAAAACAAAGTCGGCTTCCGAAGGAAATTTGGCAACGTATTATGCGAGTATGCGTAACGGTCTTTATGCCCAAGGGAAAAAAACAGAAATTTTGGTAAGTTATTCACCAGCTTTAGTATTTGTATCAGAATGGTGGAAACAACTGTTTGGTGAAAGTGAAGGAAAAAATGGTAAAGGAATTTTCCCTGCGTCTGTTCAATTCACCACCGATCTTCATTCTATGGGGCAATACATTCAAGATGGAGAACGTCATTTGATGGAAACGGTCATCAAGGTAGAATCTCCAAAACAAGACGTCTATCTAACTGAAAAAACTGATGATCGCGATGGCCTCAACTATTTGGCCGGCAAAAAACTTTCTGAAGTAAACCAAAGTGCTATGCTTGGAACTCTCATTGCTCATAAGGATGGTGGAGTACCTTGTTTAGAAATCGTATTACCAGGATTAAGCGAAGAAACGATTGGAGAACTTTTGTATCTTTTTCAATTTGCCTGTGGTATCTCTGGATATATGTTAGGGGTAAATCCATTTGATCAACCAGGTGTGGAAGATTATAAAAACAATATGTTTGCCTTACTTGGAAAAAAAGGGTATGAAAAGCGAAAAAACGAAATTCTAAGTCATATATGAAGATTTGATAAAGGATTTGATTTTAGAAAGTTCATGTCCAAAAATGTTTTTTGTTTCATAGGAATCCCAAAGTTCCTTAGTTCCTAAATCTAAAACGGTGCCGGGGAATACCTCTCCGGTAATTTCTCCTCTTTCCGCACATTCTTTAAATATATCAGAAAGGTCGTGGTATTGATTTTTTTCTAAATGGATTAAACATTTTGGATTTAAAATTGCGAGCCCAATATAGTAATAAGATCCACTTCCAAATTTTAATAATCCATTTTTATCGATATTGATTTTTGTATAACTCTGACCAGGAGGTGTCGGTAGTAGGTATAAATGGATTTTTTTATCATTCGGCAAACTAAGATTAGGTAAAAAATCTAACTTAGGAAAAAACAAAGTGTCTGGATTGATAAGTAAAATCGGCTCTTCTAGAGAGTTTTCTGGTAACCCAGTTCGGATTCCCCCGGCCGTCCCCAAAATCTTTTCTTTTTCTTCTAAAACTTCAACGGGATATCGTTTAAAATTTTGTACATGAATTTTGATTTGTTCACCTAAATAATGTGTGTTGATCCAAACCTTGGAAATTTTCCATTGATCTAATAAATACAAGCTATAATCGAGAAGACTGACACCTTGAATTTTTAATAGGGGTTTAGGAGTGTTTTCAGTAAGAGATCCCATTCGTTTGCCGAATCCTGCAGCCAAAACAAATGCGTTCATAGATTTTTAAAGTCCTTATGGCGACTGAGTTCTTCTCGTAAACTTCGAACAAAAATAAACAATGAATCTGCAAACATTCCCAATTGAATGATTTCCTCTAGTTGGTTTAAGCAAGAAATAATGGATGGTTTGAATTTATCTTTTTTGTGGTCGGTGAGCATTCGGAAATAAGTTCCCAGCGCTTTGAAGGATCGTTGTAGAGCTTGTAGATAAAAAGTATCGTTAAATTTTTTTGTTTGGTCTTGGTTTCGTTCACGAAAGGACTTTAGCATTAAGGAACGAAAATCTCTGGGGAGTGGATAGTAGGCATCGTACAAAATAGAAGCCAGATCATATTGTGGAACACCCATTCTTGCATCTTGAAAATCGATTAATACATATTCTGAGTTAGGTGCTCGCAAAAGATTTCGACAATGAAAATCTCTATGAGTAAAAACATTAATCGGATATTTGTTTAGGTATCCGACAGTTTCTTCAATAAAAGCATTCGCTTCATTAGAAATTTCTGTTTTGATTTGAAATTGTTTACGAAATCCTTCAAATTTTTCCAAAGTTAAGTTAGTTTCAAAACTCAGTTTTTCAGTATCAAATTTTCTATTTTTTACAAGAGGAGGCGGTTCGAGCGATTGGAGTTTTAGAATTAAATCGATGAGTATAGGAAATTTATTTTTGTAATCACTGAGATTGTAAGTACTAAAATCTTCCAACCCTTCAAAACTCATAAACGTGAGTCCAAACTCTCTATTGACATCCAAAACTTTAGGAACATGAATTCCATTGGTGTTTAGAAATTCGGAGATAATGATAAAATCTTCGTTTACCACTTCGTCAATACAAACAACAACATCTATATTTTCAGAAGTTGTGATACGAAAGTAACGTCTTGTGGATGCTTCTTCTTGCAGTGGAAAAACTTTACAATCTTTTCCATAACGAGAAAAAAGCAATTCTAGTTGGGAGTCATTGAATCCTGGATACACTTAAGCAACTATGTTTCAGAAACCTTTGGAAAAATAAAATGAAATTTAGAACCTTTCCCTGCGGCCGATTCAATTTGTAGTCGAATTTCAAAATTATCTACAATTTGTTTGACGACAAACATCCCAAGCCCTGTACCCTTTCCTAATTCTTTTGTTGTAAAATAAGGTTCATAGATTTTATCCAAGGTTTCTTGCGACATCCCTTCCCCATCATCGGTAACAACTAAATGAGAATATTTTTGATCTTGGTAGGAGGAAATTTCTATTGTGCCAATGTTGTTTGTGGCATCAGCGGCATTCAAAAGAATATTTGATAATAGTAGAGCAAATTGATCTGAATTCATACGAATAGGAATGTCTTCCGTTGATTCTTCTCTTTTAATCTGACAGTATTTTAATTTTGCTGTTTCTTTGAATACTTGAAGGACAGAGGAAATTTCTTTGTTTAGATTTAATACTTTGGACTGTTCATTAGTTGATTTTAATGATTTTCCTAGTTGTAATAGATTGGAAGTTAACGCTCTTAACTTTTCTGTTTGGTTGAGAGTAACTTTCAGAGCTCTATCTTTTAACATAGTGTCTGCATTTTCTCTAGAAGCCATTTCCACAAAACCTTGGATGGCAGTTAACGAATTGTTGATTTCATGTCCTATACTAGCAGCCACTACAGATAAAAATGCTCTGCGTTCTGAATGGATGAGTTGTTCTACCATAAGTTTTTTTTGTGTTACATCTCTAATGACACCAGTGTAATATGTATCACCATCCAAACTATAAGAGCAAATAGCAATATCGGCTAAAAATGTAGTATGATCAGAACGTAATAATGTGGCATCAGATAATTGGAGTGTAGATTTATTTGCCTCTTCACTCAAAACCTTAGCAACTTGACTCATATACTTTTGCATTTTATTTTCAGTAAATAGAATCTTAACGGATTGTCCAATTAGATCCAAGGGTATGTTAAATCGAAACATATCAAAACTTGCTTTGTTTGCAGAAACAATAGTTAATTTAGAATCGATTGTGATTACGGCATCAGAAGTTGCATTGAGTATGGCAGCATTTTGTCTGTTTAAATCTAAATTTTGAGTTCTTAGAGCTTTTTCCAGTTTTTCCGATAACATTAATTTTTCTAAATCGGAATCTTTTTGGTTTTTTTGTTCTAATGCTCGTTTAACAACGGATAGTATTTGTGTTTTGTCTACAGGTTTGGATATATATTCAAAGGCATGATAGCGAATGGCGGATTCTGCTGAGGAAAGATTTGGATTTCCTGTTACCAAAACAACAGGTAAATTAATATTTTTTTCAGCAATGAATTTAATGAAATCTATTCCCGACATCCCAGACATTAGAATATCAGAAATTACGACTGAAAAGGATTCCCCTGACGAAATTCTGCGGATCGCCTCCGATGCCGATTCTGCGAGTTCGATCTGATACCCTTCGCGGGATAGAACTCTTTTTAAAGCGATTCGAATGTCTTCTTCATCATCTATAATTAAAATTTTATCCATTATCATCTGTGTGGGCAGGAAGATAGATATCTACCTTGGTTCCTGTTCCTTCCTTTGTTTTAATATAGATTTCTCCACCATGTTCGGCGATTATCTTTTTTGAAATAGAAAGTCCCAAACCAGTTCCTTGTTTATTTCTTCTTGTTGTAAATAACGGTAAAAAAACTTTTTCCAATGTATCGTCATCGATTCCAGGTCCATTGTCTTCTACGGAAAACACGACCCATTCTTTTTTTTGATTTTTAACTAAATCAATACCTAATTCGATTTTAGGGTATTGTCTCGCATTTTCCATTTCGGAAAGAGCATTGATGGAGTTTACCACACAATTGATCAATACTTGTTCAATTTCCTGCCAACGCACAAAAATTCCCGGTAAATTAGGACCGGCATGCCTTGTAAAATTGATATTTTTCTTTCGGCAACTGACTTCAACCAGTTCACTGGTTCGAACCAAAATGTAATAAGGTGAAACGAAATCCCGGTTGGGACTTTCCATCCTTCCTAAATCAAGTAAGGCCTTTACCAAATCTCGGATCCGCAAATTTGCAGACTCAACTTTTTTCAAAATATTACGGCGTTCATTGGCATCAGTTTCATCAACAGTAATTAAATCATCTAGATATAAGAGAGCACTTTGTAAAGGGTTGTTAATTTCGTGGGCAAGGCCGGCGGCAATTTCACCGATACTTGCGAATTTCATGGATTCGACGAGTTGTCGATCCAACCGTTTTGTTTCGGTTATGTCGGAGAATACCAACATAACTTTTTTATCATTTGGGTCATATCGCCTTACAGGAATAAAGCGAATTTCAAATGTCCTTTCTTCACCAAGTAGTAAATATTCAAATTCTGTTGTTTGTACATTTTGGTTTTCGATAACAGAATCTAATACTCCCATTAATTTTGATTTCATGTTTGTATCAAAAAAATGAAAAATATCTTCTCCTACTTCAAAAGCAAATACTTGGAATAATAAAAATTTAAAAATAGGTGCAATTTCTAAAATAATTGCTTCCTTGTTGATGATCACAAAACCATTGTTCATGGTAGCAAAGAATGTTCTTAATTTATCTTCGCCGTATTTAACAATACGTTCTGCATTTTGTAGTTCTGAAAGATCAAGTAAGAGAATGGTAATGCCCTCGGGTTTTCCTTCTATTGTTGTGATATAACTTTGTAGTTGGAAGGTAATTATTTTCCCAACGTTAGGTTGGAATTCTATAATCCGTTTTGTGTTTCGAACCAAAATTTCCTTTTTTACGGATTCTGATAAGGAAAGTATATTGAGTAGGTTGTATGATTGGATGGGGTTTGGAGTTAATCCGAACAAATGAATTAACCGTGCATTGGCATAAAGTAAATTTCCTTTAATGTCGGCTTGTAGAAACGGAATTTCTAAATTGTCTATGATTTCAGAATTATCATCTGTATACTCATGGTTCCAATTGATGGTGATCGAATAAATTTCAGTATCAGAATCAAAGAATTCCGTTAACGAGGAAAAATGAACAGAAACAGTAACCTTTTCTGAATTTTGATTTTTCAGAAACCATTTGTATTCACTTTTTGATTGCGGATGCATATGAATTTCAGAAAGCAAAAGTTCATGATCGTAAAAGAGATTTTGGATTTCCAAAGCTTTGGGAGATTTAAAGTGTAATCGTTGAATCGTGTTTTCATCGATATATAGGATTTGTTTGGATTTAAGATCGACGAAAACTAATCCATTCTGGGAATGGGAGAGAAGCTGCGATAATCTTTCAATTTTTAGATTCAACATTATGATAAAATACTTTTACCAAAGCCTTTTTAGAAACTATCAGTCCCAGAGACGTAAATCAATGAAAAATATGGGTGGTATACCGTCTTTCGTTGATATGGGTGGACATAGAATCTTTTACTGGAAATTTGGAAATGGCAACCAAAAACCAATCGTTTTTTTCCACGGTTTATTAGATGAGAGTTTTGGGTTCCGAAGAGTCGTTAAAGAACTGTTAGATGACGGTTTTCCGCTTTATATCTTTGATTTGCCAGGGTATGGGCAGAGTAAGTTGCCACTTGTAAAGTATTTATACCAAATAGATGTTTGGGCAGACTTACTCCTAGAATGTTTTCAAAAGTTAGAATTAAAAGACATTTGCCTCGTGGGGCATTCTATGGGTGGGCTCACTTCCCAACATTTGGTCCTAAAGGATCTTCAAAAAAGAGTCAAAAAACTAATCCTTTTGGCACCCGGTGGAATTCCCCATCCAGAACGAGAAAGGATGCGTAAGATACTTTTTCCAAAAACGGAAAAACAAGTAGTTTTGTTACTTCGTTATCTTTATGGAGAAGAATTTCCGGAACCTGGATATCTTTTTCGTCATACTCTTGTTACAATTTGGAATGAAAAACCGAATGAATACCTGCAAGAAAATACCTTAAGAAGGGAAGATGAGATTTTTTTTGATTCAAAAATGAAAGGGATCAAAATTCCTACATTAATTTTGGCTGGCGCGGAAGATGAAATCACCCCGCCGTTTATGATGAAAAAAATGAAATCGTATATCAAAAAAAGTAAATTGGTATGGATTCCAAAAGTGAGACATGCAATTCATTTGGAAAAACCAGACATTGTTGCTAGCAACATCAGAATATTCTATAATTCTTAATTACTCTCCGTCGTCCCCTATAGCGTCTACAGGGCACATCGCCATCGCTGCTTTTGCTTGTTTTTCCTCTGTCGGGTTTGTTGGTTGGTTTTTAAAGAAAATGTGACTTTCGTCCTCGTTGTACTGTAAAAGGTTCGGGGCTTCCTTAATGCAGTCGCTGCAGGGCACACAGGTCTGGTCGACATAGTATTTTCCTGGGACATTTTCCGGTTGTTTGCTACTTTTATCTGCCATAGAGTATTTTTACTTTTTAACAGACCCCCCCTTATAAAATAAAGCATATATGACGAAAAAGAACATCCTCATCGTCGAGGATGAACCCTTCCTCGGACTCAATATCAAACAGAAAATCGAATCCTTTGGTTTTCATGTGATTGCGGTTGTGCCTTCTGGGGATGAGGCCTTCCAAATAGTTTCGGAAAAAGTTCCGGATCTTATACTGATGGATATCAATCTGGAAGGTCCTTTGGATGGGATTGATACAGCCGAATCTTTACGTGAGCAGTTTTCCGTGCCTGTACTATTTTTGACAGGATTTTTGGATGATACAGCCAAACAAAGAATAGACCTGAATCCGTCTTATGCGTATTTAATGAAGCCCTTTACTACGGATCAATTAAAAGTGGCAGTTTCCAGTTTTACCAATTAAAGATTTTCGACAGAACTTTTCCATTCCCATCGAATTAAAAATTCCCGATTCCCATCAGCACCTTGGATGGGGGATTCAGCCAGTCCTAAAAATTTTATATTAGAATCCAGTTTTTTGATCTTTCGCCAAACCGATCGTATCGTATATCCTATATTATGCGAAGATTTCAAAACACCTCGATCCAATTTAGATGGATGGACTTCAAATTGTGGTTTGAATAAAGAAATACCTTGCCAAACAATTTTGGGACTCGATTGAAATAAAATGACAAGTGATCCAAAAACAGGAACCAAAGAGATAAAACTTAAATCCATAGTGATCCATGTTTCTGGTGTCAACGGCTCTAGTTGGGGTATGGTTAAATCTTTTAAGTGCGTGCGGTCAAAAACTGTAACTTTCGGATCATTCGCAATCTTTTGTGCCAATTGGCCATAACCAACGTCTACTGCAATGACACGGGAAGCCCCCTTTTCTAAAAGTACCTGACAGAATCCCCCTGTCGAGGAGCCCAGATCAATACACGATTTGTGTTGAACATTCACATTGGAAAAAACATCGAAAGCACCTAGAAGTTTGTAGGCCCCTCGTGATACGTAGGTTTTGATTTTTTCTTTGGTACGAACAATATCTTTAGTGGAGATATTTGTTCCCACTTTAGAAATAACAACATCGTTTACGAGGACAGAACCTGATAAAATGAGAGACTGTGCAATTTTTAAATCAATCGCATAACCTGCGCGAACGAGGTAGTCATCGAGTCTAATTTTTTCTTTCGGCAATGTATTTAGGTAATCCTAAAAAGAATTCATTGTTTAAGGAAGGAACACCTGTAACAAGAGAGATTGCTTTTTCCAGGGACTCATTTTTGAATCTTTTTGCAGTATCCATACCATAAAGGCCCGGGTAGGTGAGTTTACCGGCTTTGGCATCTTTACCAGGAGTTTTTCCAAGGTCCTCCAGGTTTCCTTCTACATCTAAAATATCATCGGTAATTTGGAATAATAAACCAATTTCTTTCGCATAACTAGAAATCACAGAATTCCTTTCTTTCCAATCGGGTCGGAGTCGATTTCCCAATAGGAAGGATGCCTCGATGAGAGCTCCCGTTTTCTTTTCATGGATGGATGTGAGTTTAGATTCTTTATCTTTGGAACTTGGATTTTTTTCTTCTTCGATATCTTCCATTTGTCCAAGAATCATCCCTTGGATTCCGGCACCAGCATGAAGGATCTGAATACAATCCCGGATGGTGTTTGAGTCGGTGGCCTCAATCAAAGATAACAAATAGAAACTAATCGAATTGAGAGTGTCTCCAGCAAGGATGGCAGTGGCCTCATCAAACTGAATATGGCATGTAGGTAAACCGCGACGTGTGTCGTCGTTGTCCATTGCAGGTAAGTCATCATGAATCAAAGAATAGGTATGAATACACTCTACTGCCAAGGCAGCTAAGTAAACTGACTTATGATCTTTAAGATTGATCTCTTCCGGTAAGTTACTTGAATTAAAAAAAGAATTTAGAACAAAAATGGGTCGGATACGTTTTCCGCCGGCTCGTAAGCTATACAAACATGCTTCTGTTATGCGAGTGTTAGGAGAAAATAATTCTTTTGTATAAGATTCAAAAAAAGAATCAAAGAGTTGTTTGGAGGTTTTTAGAATTTCTGAAAAAGGTGCTAACACAGGAAAGACCGGTTCTATTTAAAGAACCGATCGTTTGGTCGGTTCGAACTTAGTTAAGTTCATACCCTTTGAAGAAAAACGCAATTTCTTGAAGAGCGTTTGCAACAGAGTCAGAACCGTGAACGGCGTTAGCTTCTTTGCTTTCCGCAAATAACGCACGGATGGTTCCTGCTTTTGCTTCTTTCGGGTCAGTTGCGCCAATCACATCTCTCCAATGAGCAACAGCGTTGTCTCTTTCTAGAGCACAAGCAACGATAGGGCCGGATGCCATGTATGTGCAAAGGTCATTGTAGAAGGGACGAGCCGCATGAACTGCGTAAAATTGTTTTGCGTCTTCGAGGCTGAGTTTTAAGGATTTCAGTCCTAGGATTTTAAATCCTTCTTTTTCAATTCTTTGAAGGATGTCACCGATGTGTTTGTTTTTCACAGCATCGGGTTTAAGCATGATAAAAGTTCTTTCCATATCTCCAGTACCTTAGAGAAACCCAAAAAAGCAATCGAATCTTTAGGTGGTTAAAAAACGAACCAAAAGGAAGGAGGTGGGTAGGAGATCCATTTTTTCAAATCCCATTTCTTCCCAAACATTCAAATCGATGAGGATGAGTGAATACCCTGTGATTTTATTCAGAGAAATTGGGTAAGGATTCAAATCTGTTTCGGGTTGGATTAGGTCTTCCACTTTGATTTTGTTCGACTTCATTCCTTTCAGTGAAGTTAGTTTTTGAGAAAAACCAAGGATTGGATCTTTTTCTCCCTTATAGAGAATGGCCACTTTTTCCACAGACTCGAGACCATTGTCGATGAGAACCCCAACCGTTGCAGGACAATAGTTTAGAATTCCTTTGATTTTACCACCCGTGTAACTGCGGGAAAATAATGGTTTGGCGGCACCGATGAGTAAAGTGTCAGTATGTTTGATTTTGGCAAAATTGACAATTTCATAAGTTACATTGTCCGTGATGCGGTATTCCGTTTGGACTTGGATTCCCATACTAGATCCTGTTTGGCGAATGGCTTCAAAACTAGCATCACGATAGCGACGAATTTCTTCGTTGGAAAGGGAATCGTTTGGTGAAATGTGAAGTGCAGTAATTTCTAAATTTTTCTTTTGGTTACCAGAAAGTGAATAGGTAAGACGAACTAAACTTTTTCCCATTTTCTCTTGAGCAAAAGCCACTAACACTCGTAATTTGTCATCTGAAGGTTTTTCAGTGGTCACTCTTTTTTCTGATTTAGAGAAGAACTTTTGAATCCCATCTAGGAGTGGCCCTGTGGAGAGAGTGGTCACTAGGGCCATAAGGACAAAAACAGCAAAGATCTCAGGACTTAAAATTCCAAGATCATAACCAATATTGAGAACCACAAGTTCCATAAGACCTCGTGTATTCATGAGAGCACCAATGGAAAGTGCATCCTCCCAATTGGAACCTGAAACTTTTGCAGCAAAAGCACTTCCTACAAATTTTCCAACAACCGCAACAAGTATGACCAAACCAAAAACCAACCAAAGGTGGGAACCATTGAGAAGGCCAATTTCTGTTCTAAGCCCAGTGATGACAAAGAAAATTGGCAAAAATAAAATGACGGCAATGTCTTCGATCTTTTCTGCAATGAGTTTTTTTAGATTTCCTTCAGCCGGCATAATGACTCCAGCAAGGAAGGCTCCAAACAAAGCATGAATTCCGATTACTTCTGTTGTCAGAGAAGATAAGAAAAGTATCATTAAGATAAGGGCCACAGCAGTTCGTGTTAGGTTTTCACGAGAGATATAAATGGAACCCAATCGTTTAAGAAATGGCGCTACCAGATAAATCATAGTTAGGATATAAGCAAAGGACAATCCAATGGTAAACAGTGCTGTATTGAGATTTCCTGCTTTGGAAATGGTAACGATGACCGCAAGTAAGATCCAAGCTGTGATATCGTCAGCAGCAGCACAAGTGAGAACCATAGCCCCAAGTGGTGTCCTAGTGAGGTTTCTTTCCTGCAGGATCCTTGCAAGCACTGGAAAGGCAGTGATACTCATGGCAATTCCCATAAAGAGGGAAAAAGATAGAAAACCTACATTTTCTGGTGCATAGTCAGTATAAAAATAATAGGCCAAAATCATTCCTAAAAAGAAAGGAAATATGATACTGGCGTGGCTTATAATGATGGCAGAGTGAGCTTTATTTTTGAGAACAGAAAGGTCAAGTTCCATCCCAATGATGAACATAAAAAGGACCATACCAATTTGGCTTAAAGTTCCTAGTGTTGGTAAACTTGCCTGCGGAAACAAAAAGCCCATGGTATCTGGGAAGTAGTAACCGAGAAGTGATGGTCCAAGTAAAATCCCTGCAACAATCTCACCCATCACAGACGGTTGTTTGAGTTTACGAGAAAATATATAACCTACAAATCTTGCAGATCCGCAAACGATGATGATCTGAAGGAAAAGAAGAGGGAGTGGGTGATGGAACCGGGTGAAAAAATTCTCCGTATCCAATTGTTCATTTGTTACAAGAACGATATTTTTAGCAGATTCTAAAAGGTTCCCTGCTTCAATGAGGAAGTAACCAAGAGAACCAAATAGAAGTAAGGTGAAACCATAGAAAAAAGATGAACGTATTCTCATAAAGTCCTCATTTTCGCCTTAAACGGAAAATTTCTTTGCAAGAGCATCACCAACAACATCAGGGACCTGGTTGGATACAGCTCTTCCATGTCTTGCTACTTCTTTGACGATTGTCGAAGACACAAACGAGTATTCATTATCTGCCATTAAGAAATAAGTTTCGATTTCCGGTGCTAATTTTTTATTCATAAGAGAAATTGCATATTCGTAATCAAAATCAGTTACAGCACGAAGTCCTCTTAAGATGACTCGCGAATTTTTTGCTTTGCAATAATCGACAGTAAGTCCTTCAAAGGTATCGATTTTTATTTTATCCCAACCTTTAAAAACCTTTCCGATCATCTCCACTCTCTCTTCAGAAGAAAAGAGTGAAGTTTTTTTAGAGTTAATGGCTACTGCAATAATGATCTCTTCGAATAACGGATGGGCTCGCCGTATAATGTCGAGATGACCGTTTGTGAACGGATCAAAAGAACCTGGATATACGGCGATATTTTTCATCTTATTTGTTTACCCTTGCCCACTCTTTCATAGGAAGTCCGTAAAGGTTGATAAAACCTTCGGCGTCATATTGATTGTAAAGTTCTTCTTTTTCGAAAGTGGAAAGGCCTGCATTGTAAAGGGATTTGTTGGATTTTCTTCCGACAACTGTACAACTTCCTTTATACAATTTAATTCTTACAGTTCCGTTTACATACTTTTGTGTGTAATCCATATAAGCTCTTAGAGCATTCATTTGGTTGGAATACCATTGACCGTTGTAAATGTATCGAGCAAACTCTTGAGAGAGTTCGTCTTTTTTGTGTTGGGTGTCACGATCAAGGGTGATGGATTCCAAATCACGGTGCGCGATATGAAGAATGGTTCCACCAGGAGTTTCATACACTCCTCGAGATTTGATTCCGACAAGTCTGTTTTCAACGATGTCAACTCTTCCCACTCCATTTTTTCCACCTAAATCATTTAAGGTTTCCATTACTTCGAGAGGATTTAATTTTTTTCCATCGATGGCAACGCAGTCACCATTTTCAAAATCCAATTCCAAATAAGTTGGTTTATCTGGGGCTTTTTCCGGAGATACAGTTAAGATAAACATATCTTCTTTTGGTTCATTGTATGGATCTTCTAAAATTCCACCTTCAAAAGAAAGATGCATTAAATTTCTGTCCATGCTATATGGTTTAGCAGCTGTTACGGGAACGGGGATTCCTTTTTTCTTCGCATATTCTAGTAGATCCGCTCGGCCACCAAAATCCCAAGTTCTCCATGGAGCTATGATTTGTAAGTTAGGCGAAAGAGCTTTAAAGGTTAGTTCGAAACGTACTTGGTCGTTACCTTTTCCAGTTGCGCCATGAGAGAAAGCATCAGCTCCTTCTTTGTTGGCAACTTCTGCCATCGCTTTCGCAATGAGTGGCCTTGCGAGAGATGTTCCCAATAAATAACGCATTTCATAAATAGCATTTCCCCGAATCGCAGGGAAGATAAAGTCACGTGCAAATTCCAAACGTAGATCTTGGATGTAGACTTTGGAAGCTCCGGTATTTTTTCCTTTTTCTTCGAGACCGGTTAACTCTTCTTTTTGACCAACATCGGCACAAAAAGCAATGACTTCACAACCGTAGGTATCTTTTAACCAAGCAAGGATGACGGAGGTATCTAATCCACCGGAGTAAGCGAGAACGATTTTTTTGGGAGCAGGTTTCTCTTTCATAGAATAAGGTCAAAATAAAAGAAAAAACTAAGAACACAATTAAATATTGTCTGAAACGAAGTTGTGTAGTAGATTTGGTGGATGCGTTTTCTCCTTTCTTTTTCCGTTTTTGCAAACCTTGCCGTTTTTACGATCCACTGCCAAAAGCAAGTTGTACCGCAAGAGGAGATCTTAAAGTTTCTTCCTAATCCAAAGATATACATCCAAAAGGAGGGAGGAGGAAAACGCGGAAGTTTTGTAGGGATAGAGCCCTATCTTAACAAGTACAGTTACGCAACCGAGGATAGTTTTTATATCGCCCTTGGTAATTACTTCCGCATGGCAAAAGAAAAGGAACTTCTCTTTGTCGATCGTAGTATCATCGTTTTACCAGAATACTTAGGAACTTGGCTTGTGGTCACCGCTGATGACAAATCCATTTTTGCAGCGAATACAATTCAGGAGGCAATGGAGGTTTTGGTAAAACAAAACTTAGGTTCTTTTCTCTGGCATTATTTGTTTAGCACATCGTATTCCTCTGATACATTAAAAGAGACACTCTTTCGGATGAAAGCTTGGCAAATGTCCGATAGATACCAATCCGTGTTTGCTAGATTGGCTCGAGAGTATCGGGTCTCTATTGTCGCAGGTTCTATTGTCCTTCCTCATCCTAAAGTCATTGAAGGAAAAATTACACCGACGGATGGCCCATTAGAAAATGTAAGTTTTTATTTTCATCCTGATGGCCGAGTAGATGATCAAATTGTTCGTAAACTTTTTCCCATTACAGAAGAGAAAGAATTTTTAAAAGAAGGAAAATTAGAAGAGAATGTCACTTACCAAACTTCGCTTGGTAAGTTGTATACTATGGTTTGTGCTGACTCTTGGTTCCCAGAGGTGTATAAAGAATTACAGAAATCGGAAGCAGAACTTTTGGCAATTCCTTCCTTTGTGGCACCAGCAGATTCTTGGACCACCAAATGGAACGGTTACAACGGTTATGCGAATCCGAAAGATATAGACCAAAAAGATATAGGCTCTATATCGGAACGGACTGCTTGGAAAAAATACGCTATGTTGGGACGTTTGAAAGATCCTAAAGTAAAAGCTGGAATCAACGTGTTTTTCCGGGGAGATTTATGGGATATGAATGCAAGTGGTGATGCCTTTTTATCCCTTGGGGGAAAATCAGTTTTGAATATTGTAAGGGAAGAAAAAAACCAAGGAAGAATCTATGCACTTTTTCTCTAGAAAATCCTTTTTGGCCTTATTACTCTTTTGTGCGGGCATCAAATCTAAAATTCGTTATTTCTATTTTAGTGATTCGGAAACAAAAACGGTTACAGCATTTTCTGAAGTAGTTTTGCCTATTAGAGAACCTGGAATGCCAAGTTTAGATGAAGCAAATGTTATGCGAAGATTGGATGAAGAATTGTACTTTGTCTCCGAGGAAATCCAGGAAGATTTTCATTCCGCAGTGATGGTTTTGGAATACCTACCTATTCTTTATGGACAATTTTCATTTTTTTCCAACCTTAGTTTAGAAAAACGAGAAGTCCTACTTTTCGAATTGGCAAATACAGATTCAGATATTCTGAGAGCGGTTGTCGGCAATTTAAAACTTTTGGTTTGTCTTGTTTACTACGGACATAAATCTACATGGAATTCCATTTCCTATCCCGGGCCTTTTGCCAATCCACCTGAGAAGTGGAGTGAAGCAAGAATTCACTACCAAAATTTGGTGAAAGGGAGAGGGGTTTAGAATGAAACCAGGTGTATATCGTGATTATAAATCTTATCAGCCAAACGAAACGATCCAAGCCGATATTGTGGTGATTGGTTCTGGTTGTGGTGGGTCTACTATGGCTTATGAACTTTCCAAAAAGGGATGGAAGGTGGCTCTTATTGAACAAGGAGGTAATTATCATACAGGAACCTTTGACAACAATGAACTAAATATGGGAGGAAAGGTTTCGGCAGAGAGAAATTTCCATACAACCGCTGATGGCGGGATCAACCTTGTTTATGGAAACAATTTAGGTGGTGCCTCTGTTCATTACTGGGCAGACAGTTACCGTACACCAGAAGATCGATTGCTGTTATGGAACCGCAAATACGGGATCGAACACCACTTACCGGAGGATTTAGAATCTTATTGGCCGGAGTTGGAATCCGACCTCCATGTCACACCGGCCGGTGAGGACTATTTTAATCCGATGAATCGTTTGTTTCGAGGAGCCTCACAACGATTAGGTTGGGAAGGGCACGCAGTTCCACAGGCACGAAAGAACTGTCAAAAGTCCGGACATTGTATGCAAGGTTGTTTATTTGGCGCCAAACAATCACAACTTGTGACTCACATTCCAAGGGCCGTGCAACTTGGAACGGATATTTATACAGATCTTCGTGCTGAAAAATTAATATATATAGGTCAGAAAGTAACGGGGTTGGAAGCTGTAGTGATTGATCGGCGTACCCTACGGCCTACAAAAACAAAAATTACATTTCAAACAAAGGCAGTCTGTGTTTCGGCAGGCGGATTTGGAAGTTCTACTTTTTTACTACGAAACGGTCTAAAAAAACGTTTGCCTGCTCTTGGTCAATACCTAGCAATCAATCCCTCTCCCATGGTACATGCGTTATATGAAGAACCAATAGTCCAATGGCGCAATATTCCTGCGGCTTACGGAGTGGAAGGGTTTCGTTTAGCAAGATTCCAAAATGGTAATTACCGGGAAGGTGGATATATGCTTATGCCAAACCAGTTACAACCAGCAACCCTCGCTGCCCTCATACCTAGTTTTGGAAAAGACCATTTTCATTATATGAAACAAATGGAACATTTAGGAGGAACCATAGGTTGGATCGATGATGTAGATGGAGAGCTTGGTTCTATCGAAGTCGATCTATTTGGAAAACGTAAGATTCATTACCCTTTTGGTAATATCACCAAACAAATATTTAGCGATCTTACCTATAAACAAATGAAGTTAAACTTTGAAGCTGGTGCTAAGGAAGTGTTCCTTGCCGGAATGAAGCTAAAGAAATATTCGAAATTACCTAAAAAAGAAGAAATTGATGCCTTAGCATGGAGGCCTGCCGAATTTCCAATGGCCGCTCCTCATCCTGCGGGAGGTTGTCGGATGGGGAAATCTCCAGAAAATTCAGTGGTGAATTCACGCCACCAAGTTCATGGATTTCAAAATTTGTTTGTTGCTGATTCTTCCGTATTTCCTACCGGAGTGAGTGTAGATCCTAGTTTTACCATTATGGCTTTTAGTAAAAAAGCCTCTGAGTTTGTAATGGATGTTATGTGATATTTTTATTTCTAAATACTGCCACAGTTTCTACGTGATCTGTCCTTGGAAACATATCGACTGGTTGGACGGAATTTAAAAAGTATTGTCTTGCAAGTAAATTTGTGTCCTCACGTAAACTCATTGGATCACAAGATACATAAACAATTTTTTTAAATCCCATACCTAAAATGGTTTCCGCAACTTCGGTTCCAAGGCCAGTTCGGGGTGGGTCAAGAACCAAGGTATCGTAGTTTTTTCCATAAAGAGAAGGTAATACATCGGCAACTCTTCCTTTACGAAACCGTACATTGTGTACTTTATTGTATTTAATCGATTCTAGTGCTGTTCTATGGGAATTGGGATTTTCTTCGATTCCCATCACTTCTTTGCAATTTCCAGAAATCCAAAAAGAAATAGTTCCAATCCCAGAATAGGCATCAATCACTCGGCTTTCTGGTTCTATTTCATCTAAGACTAAATTGTACAAACTTGGAGTTTGGATGGGGTTTACTTGCAAAAAAGTAGAAAGGCCAACTCGGAATTTATGTTTTCCAAAATGTTCATGGATATAAGGTCTTCCCCATAACAAGTGTTCTTCGCGTCCGAGGGCCATCGTGGTATGTTTTGTATTGATGTTTTGAATGATACCAACAATTTTTCCGAGTTTTCCTGTTTTGCCAATTCGGTTCTGGATAGCAGTGTGAAGTCGTTTGGAAGCATCTTTAGAGTGAGGTAGGTCTTCCTTTGCAGTGACAATCCCGAGAATGATTTCCCCTGTAGAAAAAGACTTTCTCGCTACAAGATACTTCATCATTCCACGTTTGGATTTTTCGTTATAAGGAAGGAGCCCTTCTCGCCTTGCCCACTGTTTGACGGCTAGAGCAATTTCCGTGAGCCCTGGATCTTGGATATCACATTCGGTTTGGTCTAGAACAAATGTGGATTCTTTATTGAATAAACCTAAAGTAAGAAGTGTTTTATTTCCAATGTTTCTTCTTCCGAAAGGAAGTTGGATTTTGTGACGGTAATTCTCTGGTGAGGGACTTGGAACTATGGTACGAAATTCTAAGTGGCGATAGCTTTTAAACAGTTCTTTGATGTTCTGTTCTTTTTTACGAAGTTCTTTAGTGTAATCAATATCTAAGTAATTACATCCTCCGCAAGTTCCGAAGTGTGTACAGATTTTTGTACCGGGTTTGGTTGTTGTCATAATGAGTTTCCGGTTCCTACAAGTTCGGAGATATTCGAAAGTCCTTTTTGTTTCAGTGTTTTGTCGAGATAAGAACAAATTTGGTAAGGCAAAAAAGGTCCTTCATAAATATAAGCTGTATAAATTTGAACGAGGTTGGCTCCAGCCTCAATCATTCGCAGTGCTTTTTCTCCTGAGTCAATCCCTCCAACTCCAATGATGGGTATTTTTCCTTTAAGAGTTTTGTAGGCAAGAGAAACAAAGTGGAGAGACCTTTCGAAGAGTGGTCCACCCGAGAGTCCTCCTTCCGGTGGATTTGCTTCGCCGAGTACATCTTTATTTAATGTAGTATTTGTGAGAATGACGCCATTAATTTTGTAATCCAAACAAACCTTTAGATTTTCTATTAACTCTTCTTCTGATAAATCAGGAGCAAATTTTAAATATAAGGGAATCGGAAACTTGTGATCAAAAGCAGATTGAATTCCTTCAATGAGATCAATGAGAGTTTTTTTGGATTGGAGAGAACGTAAACCTGGAGTGTTAGGAGAGCTGATATTGATGACTGCATAGTCCCCATAAGGAACAAGTTTTTTTAACGTATAGACATAATCGCTGACTGCATTTTCTAATTCAGTGACTTTGGATTTACCAGCATTGATCCCACGAATTCCAAACTTTGGTTGTTTCTTTAAATTGGATTCGGCAATGTCGGCACCTGGGTTATTGAAGCCCATACGGTTGATGAGTGCCTTGTGAGTCGGATAACGAAAGAGACGAGGTTTGTCATTACCTGGTTGTTCTTTGGCAGTGATGGTTCCGACTTCGATGAAACCAAAACCCATATGAATCATAGTGGGAAAAAGTTCTGTTGTTTTATCAAAACCGGCCGCAAGGCCTAAAGGGTTCGGAAAATGGATTCCTTGGATGTTTTGTTTCAGTCTTTCCGATTTGTATTCAAAGAGAGAAGAGAGCGTTTTATGGAAAAAAGGAATTTTTTGGGAAAGCGAGAGGAAACCTGACACAAGATGGTGTGCCGATTCTGGATCTAAGTGAAACAGGATTGGTTTGATGAGGTGGTTGTAGAACAAGAGGAGAATCCTTACGTTGATTCTTTTTTCGCGCTCTTTTCTTACAATTTCTTTCCGAAAATAGCGATCTTTCAGAGATTCATTATCAGGACTTTATAGAATGGCACCTAATTCTTCATTTTCCCGGATTTGGCAAAATCCTTCCGACTTTCCAGCGGAAGTTGTATTACGGGAATTGGAAAACCTTCTTAGGTCCAATCCCGATTTTTGGCTCAAAATCAATAGAGAGGGAATCATTGTAGATTATAAAACGTCTCGGTTTGTAAACATTGGAGATAAACCAGAAACCCTTCTTGGCAAACATATCGATGTGGGCCTACCACCTTACCTTCGCGAAATCACCGCCGAGGCTCTCGCTTACTTATCCGAGAAAAAAAGCCAAGTATTTTGGAAAGAGTATTCTTACGGAATTGAACCAAACATTCGTCATGTGGAAGTGCGTTTTGTAGTTCTGTATGAAGGATACATCATGTCCAACCATAGGGACATCACAGAAAGGAAACGTTTGGAAAGTGCTTTCCTTGAAAGTGAATCTCGATTCCTTTCCATGGCTCAAAACGCAGCCGATTCTATCGTCATTGTCAATGCAGATGGTATCATTCAATTTTTTAATAAAACAGCAGAGAAAACTTTTGGTTATGACCAAGAAGAAGTCATCGGTAAAAATATATCGATTATCATTCCTGATGGGTATAAAGGGAAACATAATACTTTTTTAAAAAAATATAAAGAATCAGACCTTCAAAATATTTTAGGTGTTGGAAGAGAACTTGTCGCACAACGTAAGTCAGGTGAAATGTTCCCTTGTGAATTGTCTGTCGGCGAGTTTAAAACCAAGGCAGGTAAGATGTTTACAGGGATTCTTCGGGATATTAGCCTTAGGAAACAACAAGAAGAAGAACTATACCAATATAGAAATCATTTAGAGGATTTGGTGGAAAGCCAAACCATGGACTTAAAGATGTCCAAAAATATTGCAGAAGAGGCTTCTTATATGAAGTCTCTTTTTCTTGCCAATATCTCCCACGAACTCAAAACACCAATCCACGCCATTTTGAGTTATGCCGAACTTGGCGAAGAAAAATCAGCAACGGTTCCGCCTGAAAAAATTAAAGAATACTTTCAGATCATTGATTCTTCAGGTAAACGATTGTTAGGTTTATTAGAAAATTTGTTAGATATTGCCAAACTAGAGTCTGGTAAAATGCGATATCTTTTCGAAAAAAACTGCCTGAAAGAAACTACAAAATTTGTGATCAATGAAATGCGTTTAATTTTGGAAAAAAGAGGGATCACAGTTGTTTTATTAGATAAGGAAGAACGTTGGGAAGCGGAGTTCGACTATGAGCGAATCCAACAGGTGATACGAAATATTTTATCCAATGCATTAAAATTCATTCCAAATGACACTAATATTGAAATTAGTATGGTTCGAAGAGAATTTATTCCGAGAAAAACTCAGTCATATGTCAAAGGTATCGGAATACAAATTCGTGACTTTGGACCGGGGATTCCTCCCGAAGATTTGGATAAAATTTTTGAAAAATTCATCCAGTCCAAACAAGTGAAAGCAGGAACTAAGGGAACGGGACTTGGTTTGTCCATTTCCAGAGAGATTGTTAATGACCATCACGGGTTGTTGTATGCCGAGAACCATGAAGAAAAGGGAGCAATTTTTACTATGTTAATTCCTTGTTCTCGCGAGGGACTTCGATGATTAACCTACTTGCAGTGGATGATGAAATGATCAATTTGATGATCATTGATGAGTCCCTTTCTGATAAAGGATTTACCGTTGTGAAAGCTAGAGACGGTGAAGAAGCATTTCAAATCCTTAGTTCAGATTCAACAGCCTTTCATGCCATTATTTTGGATCGATTGATGCCAAAGATGGATGGAATTGAATTATTAAAAAAAATCAAACGTTCTGAAAAGTATAAAGACATTCCGGTTATTTTCCAAACAGCGATGAGTTCTGTCACAGATATGACGGAAGGCTTGGATGCTGGTGCTTTTTATTATCTGACAAAACCTTATTCTCGAACTTTGTTAGTTCGCATTGTACAAACGGCAGTTGAACATTTTATCAAACTCCAACGTGCTAAAGAAGATTTACATAAAGGTATGGGTGCGCTTCGCCATATGCTCACGGGAGAATTTCGCATTCGTTCCATTCGTGAATCCCATGAATTGGCACCACTTCTTGCCAATGCTTGTCCTGATCCTGAACGTGTGTTAACTGGGATTATGGAAATTTTAAACAATGCCATTGAACATGGAAACTTAGGTATTTCTTATCAAGAAAAATCAGAACTCCACGATAATGACAAACTGATGGAAGAAATTTTTAGAAGATTAGATACACCTGAGTTTAAAGATAAATTTGTAAAAATTACTTTTGAAAAAAATGACCACCATATAGAAATTCGAGTTAGTGACCAAGGTAAGGGGTTTGATTGGCAGAGGTATTTGTCTGTCGAAGCCATGACAAAGAATGCCTTCAAAACACATGGGCGTGGAATTTTTATGGCACGTAAATTGTCTTTTGATGACCTCTCTTATACGGACGAGGGTAGAACCGCAGTCATTCGCATTGATCTATCCGACAAAAAAGGAAACCTACTCACCGATTTTCAAGAGTAACTTTTATAACTGAAAAACAGTTGGGTCTTTAAAGTCATGAATGATTTGATCTACATGGCTTTTTAGTTCCGATTTTGTATGTGAAGTGGCTACACCAATGATGGAACATCCTGCTGATTTTCCCGATTGTAAACCCGCTAGAGAATCTTCAAACACCACACAATCTTTAGGGTTAAGTCCTAATTGCTTTGCACAAAGTTCGTAAACTTGTGGGTGGGGTTTACCTTGGCTTACTTGAGTTCCATCCACAATGATATCAAAAAAATGCCTTAATGATAAAGTATCTAAAGTGAAGTTTACATTCATTGTGGGAGCTGATGTACCAAGGGCTATCTTTAGATGGTTTTCTTTTAGAAATTGTAGATAATCCAAAAGACCAGTATGTGGTTTCATTTCCTTTCGGTATAAATCTTGGTACCAACTTTCTTTTTCATCTCCATACTGTTTACATTCTTTATCGGAGATATTTCCAAAGATCATTCGAAAGAGGTCTGCATTGGTTTTACCATTAAACGTATCTCTATAAATTTCTGCATTCAGTGGGAAATTATATTTTTTAGAAAATTCCATCCATGCTTTGAAATGAAAGGCGTGGTTATCAACAACAACTCCATCCATGTCAAAGATAAATCCTTTATGTTTCATTTGTATTCCTTTCGTATCCGCCAACAAGTCCTGTGATAAAACTTGGGATTTTAGTTTCAAAAGTAAGTATTTCTTTATTGAAGGGATGAGTCAACTGGATGGAAAAAGAATGTAGTGCCATACGAGGATAAGATCTTGTATCATTGCCATACTTAGTGTCTCCGACAATGGGATGTTTTTTGTCAGAGAGGTGTACACGGATTTGATTTTTGCGGCCAGTGAGTAGTTCAATTTCTAATAGAGAATATAAATTGGTTTCTTTTAAAACTTTGAATTTGGTTTTAGAAAGTTTTCCTAACTCGGGTTCATCAGTGGAATAAACACGGTGGGCTTTGGACTCTATAAGATAAGATTGGATGTCACCGGACTTCTCTTTCCAAACGCCATGACTCACAGCGAGATAGATTTTTTTTGTTTTCTCCCAAGATTCTTGGAGTGTTTGTTTCGCCGTTTCCGTTTTTGCAAATACCAAAATTCCCGATGTTTCCCGATCCAATCTATGTACGATAAAGATTCTATTTTTAGACCTTTCACTTCCCTTTTTCACATAGTCCATAAGGGCAGCGTAAGCTGTTTTTGATTTTTCCGCTTCGGTTGCGATTGTGAGAAGTCCCGCTGGTTTGTCTACGACAAGGATATCTCTGTCTTCATGTAAAATCGTAAGACCTTTTGGTAAAAAACGGGTATTGGTTTTTTGTTTCATTCTTTCTTTAATAGTTTGAGAACCTTGGGATTGTTTTGTCTTTCCGCAAATTCAATCGCAGATTTTCCCCATTGGTCCTTTGTTTGCGGGTCCGCTCCTGCTTCCAACAAAAGTTTGATGAGTTCCATTTTTTCGTTTAGAATCGCACTGTGTAACATGGTGGATCCGTATTTGTCTAATCCGTTGATATTTTTTTCAATAGTGAGAAGAATTTTTACCGCTTTCCAATTTTCATTGATGATGGCCTGGCCAAGGGCTGTGACGGATTTTGAATTTCGTAAATTTGAATCTACATTTTGTTTGGTGAGTAAATCCAAGATCTCGTAGGAATGACCAATAACACTTAAATGTAATGCTGTATCCCCTTCTTTGTTTTGATGGTTTGGATTGGCCCCTGCTTGCAAAAGCATTTGAAACAGTTTTGGTTTGTCTGAATGATCATTCCCTGTATTGATCATGGCAAGTAGTACTGTGTTGCCATCTGAGTCTTCTAATTCGATATTCGCCCCTCGTTTGATGAATTCGTCTACGAGTGCAAAGTGTCGTATAAAGACAGAGACCATTAATGGAGTTTTTCCAAAATTAGTTTGGGCATTGGTATTGGCCCCAGCATCCATTAAATTTTTTGCGTGATGGATGTAGTTAAAGTCGAGAGAGGCTGCAGATATTAAAGGTGTTTCTGTAAAGGAATCAGTGGTTTCTATATTAGCTCCTTTCGAGATAAATAAACGAAAGATATTAGGATCAAACTTTCTTGTTTTGATCATATAATAATGAAAGTGGGATCTTTTGTAATCAAATTCACCTAATGTTTCATTGGGATCAACCCCTGCTTCTAAAAGAATTTTAATGATTTCTGTTTTATCAAATCCAATGGCTGTTGAAAGGGGAGTGTTTCCTCGAATCATTGTTTCATTGGCCTTGGCTCCTTTGGATAATAAAAATTTGGTTAGATCAGGATTGCCTAATTCTGCTGCGTAATGGAGTAAAGTGTATCCATCTGCAGAACGTTTGGCATTGACATCAAAACCTTTATTGACTTTGTCTTTTATGGTTTTGGGATCTCTCATTTGCGATAAATCTAACTCCGTTGCAAACAAAGGAAATGTTAACACAACAAAGAGAATTGTGTTAGATAAGAATTGAATTAAGAATTTCATTTTTGTATTTTTTACCATGGTGATACCGCTCCCCTGGGACGAAGGATAAGAAGTTCGTTTCCTGAAGACAAAGTCAAAACTTCTCTTAGTTTTGGATGTACAGAAAAAATATAAGGATGGATGTAAGTATCTTCATCATTGGATGCAAAGAGTAAAATTCCTTTTTTTGTATCCACTATGTTGAATTTTCCTGAAGAAAACAATCCTCCGATTATGAGTATATCATTTGAAGGCGCAATGAGTTCGCCTGCGTCAAAAAAGGAAGATTGAAACAATTCTTTTTTTGTTTCTAAATTGTATCCATAAACTTGAATATAACCACCTTCGATCCCTGCAGAACAATATAATATCTTTCCATCAGGAGAAACGGTTACAGAACGAACAGTTTGTCTATCTTTGGTTTCTAAATCAGAGGAAGTGCTAAGTGGAATATAAACGATGGGACCAGCTGGTTTCTCTTCTACAAGTGGGATCATACTATTTTGGACCATAACAGATTCATTGACTTCATGAATTCGTCCATGGGCGTTGCCATAAATAATTGTATTACGTTTATTAACATGTAGGTAAGAAAATTGATGGTGAGCAATTTCAAATCCTGCTGGTTGAGTCCAATCTGCAGACTCTGGATCAGATGTTAATTGAAATTCGTTTAATTTTTTTCCTGAGTTTGTTTCATAAACCACTAATCTGCGATCATAAAAATGCGGGCCATCCATATTGTGTTTATAAGAAACAAGGATTTTTCTTCCACCATCAATGTACTTAGCGTTATCTATTGTTTGTATCCAATTAGGAGATAAGCCTGCGGCCTCTCGATTGTCTTTACTTTCATCTCCCGGATATCGATAGTCTATATCAGCAGTGTGTGAATAGAAAGTTGAAAATTCCGCAGGAAATTTTTTCGTTATACTTCCGTTATCTGATGATCGCAAAACTAAATAACGTTCGGATGATTGGCGTTCGGGATCCGTTTGACCAAAACTTAAAAAAGTTTTTCCATCGGGCGATACATCAAAAATTTTTGGGCCATCAAATTCCTTTTGGTAGTACATCTTTGCTTGTACTTTCCAGATCAAACTTCCATCTAATAAACTAATACGATAAATGTAAAAATCAGTGGTTCCAATGATCGCCGATTTTCCATCGTTATGGTATTGGATGCTAAAAATGTTTTGTCCATCTATGTTAGGAGTGATTCGTGAATGGATTTGCCAAGCGGCATTCGGATCGGCGGTATTTGTCCTTTCACGACTGATGGTAGGGAATCCGAATCCCGGTGTAGGACTTGCCCAAAGAGAAAGGAAGAGAATTCCGATTAGGGTGAGGTACTGACGCATCGGATGAGTCTAAGAAATGTCGGAAAGAGGGTCAAGAATTGTCCATCTGCTCGCCGAGTTCGATTTAAGGATTGCTTAAAATTCGAAAATTGTTTAATTTATTGAATTTTATTCTGTTAAAACAGATATTGTCCTGACAAAGGCTATACACATTGGAATCCATACAATTGAATCATTATGTCCCTTTATTCCAACCCATCTTTTCCGTAGAGGAACAGACTGTGGTTGCCTACGAGTCTCTCGGCCGTAGACGGGACGGATCCGGGAATTTAGTTTCGATTCCTGAATTCAGTGATCCTCATGTATCACCGTTGCGAATGAGTGTCATTGATCGGCAATTACTTGGACTTGCTTTGACTCGAATCCGCTCAACAAACGATCGTTTGTTTGTCAACATGTCACCTGACCAAGTCATTTTAGAATATGAGGAAAGCCGTTCCAATTCCTTACCAATTTCTGATTTAGTGAATAGTTATGGGATTCCTCTGGATCGAATTGTTATTGAGATCACAGAAAAATCAGGAAGTTACGGAACTGATGTTTTGGCAGCAGGAGTGGAACTTTTGCGGGAACAGGGTTTTGGAATTGCTTTGGATGACGTTGGGTCTGAATCCTCCAACTTAGAACGATTAGGTGCAATCAAACCGGATATCATCAAAATTGATTTGAATTTATTGAAGAAATCCATCGAAAAAAGAGAATACCAATCTATTTTAGAATATTTAAAACAGATTTCACTTAGTATTGGATCTCAGCTATTGTTTGAAGGAATTGAAACCGAAGAAGAGTTGTTTCGTGCAATTAGTTCTGGTGCAAGCCTTCTGCAAGGTTATTTTTTGGGAAGACCTTCTGAATACAACCAGGACAAACAAAGTATTTGTGATACCGTTGTTCCGCAGTTACAATTGTATCATGAAAAAAAGCGAATCGAAGTGGCGACAGAGATTGAATTTGAAAAAAATATCAAACTCCAACTGAGCCATCTTTCTCTTCGAACTTTAGTTTTAGAAAACCGAGTTGTCATCGACCCACATTCTTTTTTTAAATTAAACCAACAGATCCAACGTGTTTATATTACCGATTGGTTAGGAACACAAGTGTCTCCTTACTACGTGAGAACCAGTGAATTTGGATTTGCCGAAAACCTATCTTTGTTACAGAAAAACTGGTCGTATATGCCGTTTTTTTATAAACATGTCAAACAAGTCTTTCGAGATGCAGACAATTGGCAGGTAAGTGATCCGTATTGGGATAAAGAATTAAAAAAGAACGTCATTGTATTTTCTAAAGTCAATGAGTTGGGTTACTCTTTTTTTATAGATGTGGTTCTAGATTCGCATTGATGTCATTCGATTTATGACATTCATTTTATCTCTGCCAAGACCACCCATTGTATTTTAACTTTCAAATACAGAATTCCCTTTAGATTTACTAGAAAGATTGACGATTAGTACCTGCTAATGTTCTAATTGCCTCTCACGGGGAAAATCTATGATCAAAAAAAATTCGATGTTGCCGTTCTTTATTGGAATCTGCATCGTATCATCTCTACTATTTTATTCTTGTTCTAATTCAAAGTTAGGACCAAACGAAGTAAAAGATGAACAAGGGAAAATCATTTCACTCATTCCTGAACCGGACTTGAGTCCGACAAAACAAACAGAAATCCAATCTAATGTTTCACTTTTAAAAGACAATGGAGAATTGAATGTATCTGGTTGGGCAAGATATCCATATTTTCAAATTGATGAATCCAAAATCAAAGTAGATCCTAAACGATACAAACGTTGGGAACATTATACTTTTTATAATGAAAAGTTTGGTGGTGCAATTACGGTCACGGACATTGGAAATTTAGCAATGGGTAGTATTGAACTTTTAGATTTTGTAACAGGGAAAACCATTTTTTCGAAAACAGAATTAGTGCGACCGGGCGAAATCTTTTTCCCTACCAATACAACAGATCCCATAGAATTTAAAAAAGGGGATCAGTTCATTCGTATTAAAAAACTAAAAGGAAAAAGAGTGATAGAGTATTCCATTATTGGTGACTCTCAAACCGAATCCATCAAAGGAAATTTTGAGTTAGAAGAAAAAGCATCAGAAGCTTTAGCAGTCATCACTCCTTTTTCTGAATCTACTTTTTTTTATGAATACAAAATGCCAAGTCTGCTTTGTAAGGGTTCTATTGAGTATAATAAAATCACTTATGAATTTAATGACAAAAGTTATGCGGTATTGGATTGGGGAAGGGGCACTTGGCCGGAAAAAAACAAATGGCTTTGGGCTGCAGGTGCTGGATTTGTCCAAGGAGAATTACTCAGTCTGAATTTGGGTTATGGATTTGGAACTCCTGATCATGCCACAGAAAATGGGATCGTTTACAAAGGTAAGGTTCATAAACTGGATAAGGTAATTTGGAAATATGATGTCAAAGATTATAAAAAACCTTGGAAATTTACAAGCAACGAAGGTAGATTGGAATTGGAGTTCACACCGATTTATGTTCTCCATTCAGACATAGATCTTATGGGAATGTTTGGTTTTCTGAAACAATTATACCAAAACTTTAGTTTTTCAGAGATTTTAGATTTACTCAAAACAGAAGCTTATTTAAACAAAGCCTTTGGTCATTACAACGGTTATGTGGTGCTTGATAATGGTACAAAATTAGAAGTCAAAAACCTGGCTGGTTTTGCCGAACAAATGTACCAACAGTGGTAAGTGGTCATTTGTAATCTTTGATACATTTACTGGCTTGTATTTTCATCACAAGCCAGTAAATATAATTAGTTAATTCTCAACAGTGGAATGATTATGGTCACCTTTTGATCTTAATCGTTATTCCATCATCACATTTAAAAGCCTGCTGCAGCGATTGCCGACTTCGCACATGGGTTGTTATTCGGATCACAAGTGAACATCTTAAAGGTAAATGTATCATTTGGATTGGGTCTTTGAGATGTAGAACCAAAGTTAGTTCCACTGGCAAATCCTAGATCCGAACAAGAAGAAGTGGACACCGCATATTTTTTAATATTGGTATTAAGAAGTCCACCGGCACCACCGGGAGGAGTGTTAAAATAGGCAGTGGACCCAATTGTTCCTCCATTCAATTGAAAGGTATCATAACAAGTTCCAGTGAACGATCCACCGAGATCTGCCACTTCCATTACCACTAAAGATTTATTTCTATCTGCGACACCATTTAGTAGGTTGTTGACCACGAGAGAGGAGATATCTTCTCGATGTTGTTCTTTGGATTGGCAATTCAAAAGAAAGTTAGAAATCACTAGGATCATAAAGAATCGTTTCATATGATTATTTTTTAAGTTCATTGTTTCCTTCTTAGTTGGGTCTATAACTATAAGCTTCCGGAGAAACAACCCCGGTCCAAAAGTTCGCCTGCAATTGTAGGTAAACTCTTCTGTCATCGATTGGCATTGCGTTTCCAGTACTTGGGTTCACATCAAACTGGTTTCCAAGGACTTGGTAATAGAGTTGTGCTTTGAAATGGTGTTTGTCTCCGAATAGGTTCAGACCAGCCCAATACACTCGTAAAGAATCCGTCGGATCTACTTTCCCATTCCGATTAAAGTCACCTTGAATGTACTCATACTTAAGCACTGGCATGATGTAGTATTTATCCAAAAAGGGAATATTGTAACCAATCGTTCCATGGTATCCAAACAAATCATTTGAAGCGGCCCCGCCAAATGTGGTATAGGCGCCACTTAAATAGAAACCTTTGTAAGTAAAGGTACTATCATAAGTATGTCCTATAAGACCCATCTTCGGTCTGCCCAGAGTAGGAACTGAGTTTTGGACAAGGAAATTAGGATTGCCATTGGAGTCCAAACTACCGCGATCTGGATTTGCCCCTTGAGATGTAAGTAATTGGATTCCACTTGTTGTGCCAGGAGTGTATTCCGGAACATAAAGTGATGGTGTAATTAAATTCTGAGTTTGTACATAACCTGCACCGATAGACCATTTCAGCTCACGTTGGAAAATTTCTTCTCCTTCTTGCCAGTTCACCATCTTACCATCAGATTCTCGTTTGAGCCCACCAAACACATTCACTTGTGCCCGTGCATAGTAAATTGGGGAAGTATTCACAGCACCGTACCGATTTGCAGTAGTTAGGTCTTGTCGTCTTCCAGTTCCGTAATCTCCACCGCCACCTTTACCGTTACCCACCATCAAGGAAACTTGTAAGTAACGTTCCCATTTATGATCAATTTCTTTGAGTGGAGTGGCTTGGAGCATCACCCCGTTATCAAATTGTGGGACGGCATTCACAATCATACTGCGTTCTAACGTTACAAAATTAGCAGACGACTGAATGTACTCTCTACTGAACTGAGTTGGCAATTGGCCGAAGACAAACCTTAGTCCACCATACGGAATTTTTGCATAAGCAAAAGCCTCATGAACATAACCACGGTTGTCTTTCAGTCTTGTATTGCTTACATATGTTGTAGTGGCTGGCCTTCCATTTGCATCCAAATAATTCAAAGTATTTGTTGTTTGTACCACATCGGTTCGGTTGAGCATATTTTCCAAACGAAGTTGGATGTTGGCACCCCACCATTCGTTTTCGTATTGGGCACCGAGTCGAAGTCTACGAAAGTTCCAATCAACAGAGTTAAAATCACGATGTCCATTATTGTAGAGGGAATCTTCAGATCCAGAAACACCACGAAATTGCATTCGACCTGCAATCGTTAGTTTTTCTTTGGAGGTATCATCTGGTCTATGTGCAAAAGCATCAGGAAGGGTACTTGAATTTCCATTAGGGAGCGGACGGTTGTATTCCACCTTCACTCGGTTAGGGCCTGGTTTTGTAAAAATTTGGCCCGATTCCGTATCTTCATAGAGTTCTCGGTATACTTTCGCTTGTGGTTCTTTGATTTCTTTTTTATGTTCTTTGGCTTCCGAAGGTTGAGTTCCGGCGGGGGTCAGTTCATTGGTTTTGGAAGTTTCTGATTCTGCAGAAATTGCCCTCACCAGGAAGAGGACGGCCAAAATGGCTTTTAAAATAGTCTTCATTCAATTCTTTGTGACTGATTTGGATTTATTACAAACGGTGGGTTTCACCTGATTCAATGTTTCAGTCTAGTTACAAACGTATTGAAGTATTGTTGGGTTTGGATGACGGTATTGTTACAAATTGATTACAGAGACCATAAAGGCTTATTTTTTAAGCATTTTTTTAACAAAAACTAACTTTGTCATATAACTAGAAGAGTTTTATGACAAAAACATAACGACCCTTCCAAATGAATGAGTTCGTTTTGATTGAATGAATTTTAGTGTTAGGTGGGGCGGGTCCACCACCTAAGCGGTGGTGGACCGGGCTCTACGCTGCAATCTTTCGTAAACGAAAGGATTTCCGCTGCGATCCCTCCCGCTTAGATCTAATTGTTTATAATTGGAACTGGTCGCAGATTCCTTTTAATTTGTCTGCGGTATTGGAAAGGTTCTTTGCCGATGAAGACATCTCTTCGGCACCAGCGGCCGTGTTGATGGTATGTTCATTGATTTGGGTGATCACATCGGTAATTTCTCTTACGGCTCCTCTTTGTTCATCGGCAGCAACTTTGATTTGGTCAGACTCTCCTTTCACTACCCCTGAGTTTTCTAATACAGAACGATTGATCTCTGCCTGAGAATCCATAATGCTATAAAGAGAATCCATTGCATGGGAAACATCATTGATACTTTTAATAATCTCCTGAATGAGAGAAGTAGAGGATTGGATACTTTTTGCCCCACCGTCCAATTCTTGGGAGTTTTTGTTGATCATTTCGGAAATCGATTTGATAGAGGAAGCAGTTCGAATGGAAAGTTTCGAAATCTCTTCTGCAACTACGGCAAATCCTCTTCCTGCATCCCCAGCACGAGCCGCTTCAATCGCAGCATTGAGAGCCAATAATTGTGTTTGATCCGAAATTTCATTGATGATCGCAATAATAGCCTTCATTTCATCAGAAGATTTTAAGATATTACTGATCATATCATTCATTCCCGTAAGAGACTGTTCGCCTTCTTTAGCTTGGTTGGAAATGGATTTCATTCTCGTGAGGGTATGGTCGATTTCATCACCGACTCGTTTCACACTGTTTGCTAACTCTTGGATTTTAACTTGAAATTGAGAAATGTTTCTGTGTTGGATATCGATAGAACCAGTGATGTTTTCCATACTCGCTGACATCTCTTCTACAGTAGCTGACATTTCTTCTGTGGAAGCTGCCGTTGCCTGTGCACCACCAGAAAAACTATCAGAACTAGAAGAAAGTTGGCCCGCACTCGAAGCAAGTTCTTGAGAAATAAACTGAATTTCGGATATGATCTTTCGAAGACTAACTAAAAAGGAGTTTGTATCTCCACTAAGCTCTCCAATTTCATCATTGTGTGTGATATTTAACGATTGGGACAAATCACCAGCAGACATTTTTTTAAATAAATCACGAAGACCAGATATTGGTTTGAGTCGTTTCGTAATCAAACGGGAAAGAGCAAAAATCGAAATACTCAAAATAATAAAAACAAAGATTCCAATTTTGAATAACATATCGTGAACGACTGTTAAAATATCTCCCTTCGAAGCAATAGTCGCCAAACGAATGTCATACTTTTCTAAATCAAATACTGTGGCGATTTTTTCTTTCCCAAAGAAATATTCCATATGTTCTTCTGATTTGAGTTCGAGTAGTTTTTTCCCCCAATCTAGTTTTTTGATGTCGAGGTTTAGGATTAACTTTTTGTCAGGATGTCCAATGACTTGGCCTTCTCTGTCTGTTATGGCAACAAAACCTTCCTTTCCAATCTGAACATCTTTTACTACTTCATCGGTAAGGTGGTTCAAAGAAACGGCGAAAGCAAAGATGGCCACAACTTGTTTGCCTTGGAATACTGGCATAGTTAGAACTGCAACTGGTTCTTGTGTGACAGGGGAGCGGGCCACCTTACTGAGGAGAGGTTTTCCTTCGAGAACGGCTTTGATATTTGCATCGAAACCTGTATTTCCCCAACGAAAACCAATTGCTTTTCCTGTGGCATCGGAAAAAACCATTGGGTTCTCTTCTGCAGTGGATAAAAATACATTTTCATAAACACCGAACTTTTGGCTTAAATTGGCGAGGAGTGGGTCTAAGTATTTGCGATCTTTTTTGATGCATCTTTCTGCAAATTCTGGGTTACTCGCTGTGAACTCTGCTAATAGAAATTGTTGGTCAAAAAAATTGCGAATCTGTCTGCCGGAGAGTTTGGCTACGTTTTTCATCTCTCCAATATAAGCATCTACAATGTAGGATTTACCGATGATATAGGCGAAGGAGGAAATTCCAAGAGCCATTACAATAATTACGGTTACACTCAGAGCGACAATGACAGTCTTAAGGCTATTGAATTTCATTTTGCGGTATCCTAACAAAAACAAATAGAATCATATGTCATGATTCGTAGACGGGGTTTGTCAAACCACATATTTGAGTGATTCTTATGAAATCTTGGATCGTGTTGGAATTTTCGTTTTTTTTGGGCATTCTGTACTGCCGTTTTTAAGACCTTCGGACATTCACCTAAATAGTCTAAAAACGAAAGAGGAATTTGAATCGGTTTTGGGTTTTCCAAAACGGAATTTTGTAACGTTCAGGAGGATCTATTTGAGTTGGTTTAAAATCGAAGGACAAAAAGTATTTTATGCGAATTATCGGGGTTTGGACGGAGAACAAATGATCGAGCGATTGGATGAAATCATTCAAATCTACCGGCTTGAACCGGAAAAATTCTATAGTCTGATCGACTTTACCAATAGTTTTTTATCAGAAGAGTACATTTCGGAAATGATGAATGGAGAAATTACCGCATTACGCAAACAGAAGATCATCAAAACGGCTGTTATCGGCCTTAATTTTGCCAAAGTCGCAATATTAGAGGTTTATAAAGTCCTCAATGGGGATGAAAAGTTCAAACTGTTTGATACCAAAGAAGAAGCATTAGAATGGCTAACGAGTGAGATCAAAAAAAGAACATCATAAATCTTTTTATCGATTTTCTTTCCGAATGACCAGTTTCAATCCAGACCAAATCTCATCTACGGCACAAACTTTGATATCAACGAGCCCAAGTTCTAAGGCAAAATTACGAATGAGATCCTCATTCATATCGGAAGGAATTTTGGCAGACTTCTTTGGCCAAGAGATCCAAATCATTCCCGTTGGTTTGATGAATTTTATGAGTTTCGGTAGTTTTTGAAAATACTCTTTGGAAGATAATGTGAAAAAATGAATCATATCCAATCCAGACTTTGGTTTGTCTAAGATCTGAATTTGTTTAGGCAGTGTTCCCCAATCTTTGATAAAATCTTTGGACGGAAGGTTGATAAAGTGTAGGATCATACTCTCTTTGATCCCTAATTTTTCAATGAGTGGTTTTCCTGAATAGCCGGCCGCCATAAATCTCTCCCGTGTTGAGGAATCTTTCACTGGTATCGGTAAAATACTGTTAGTTTATTAATTTAAAATCTACAATAACCATAGGGTTTGATTGAGAATGGAATGTCCACCAAACAGGAAAAAATTATATTGACGAAGGTATTTGTATTCCCAGAATTCTGTCATGAAATTCTTCCAGGTTTTATCGAATCTTCCTTTCTTTGTAGTTTTAATCCTTACGATTCACTGTTCCAAAAAAACTGAATATATCCCTCTTACAGAACCCCACTCTTTGATTGTGTATACCAGTGCCGATTTTGAAATTATTAACTTAGAAGACAAAAAAACTCCGATCAAAAGATTCACAAACTATCGCGGAGTCATTGAAGTAGAGGGTGTACATAGATTCATCCCCCAAAAAGATAATGATAAGGAATTATTTTACTTTCAAATCAAATGTTTGAGTGAATGGAAATGCCCAGAAGAAAAAGCGATTCTTTCCAGAGGATCCTTTTTGATGAATCCAAAATTCTCTTACGGCGAAAACCCTTCTTATGGCCCTAATGGGTATTTCATTCCCCAATCCAGTGTAAAATCTGCAGCAGAGACTTTAAATTTTTTAACCCAAAATGATGCCGAGGTTCCGACTTCTGGATTTAATAAGGATGTATTTAAAGATTGGATAAAGGTAAATGAAACTACTGGTGAAGATTCATTTGTGAATTTGTATTATCTATTTGAAACTTGGAAAAACAAAACTTTTGATCCAGAATCGCAAAAGGTTTTAAAGCGAACTCATAAAAGTTTAAAGTTTTTAAGTGAACAAACAGATCCAGCGGAAATTGAATCTTTTATCGCAAGTCATCCCATCGATCCAGAAATTTTAAACGAACCCAAAATTCAATCGGCTTATGTCAATTTTATCAACAGACATTTGGATACTTTCTTTCATATCGAAAGAAGTAATAAAGAAATTTCCAATCAATTCGAAACATCTGCAGAAATTCCTTACTTACAAGAGTTAGCTTTTCAAAAGATTATGGAATCAGGAGAGTTTGTTTTTGATCCCCTCCCTCCCGAAGAAGTGGTTCCCAATGCAGAAACAATCACTCTTACTAAAAAGAATTGGACACTTACAATTAAAAAACCAAGACAAGTCCAATTGAAATTTGGATTTGTTCCCAATACGGAATGGATCATAAAAAGAATCCAATCGGTTCCCAATGAAGAATTTCTTTCTTTTAAATTAATAGCAGAGAATGGAAACGAGTTTCATGTAAAATCAAAACAACTTCCAAAAGTTTTTGATGGTGCAGAAAAAATGAAAGAGTTTTCAGCAACCCTTCCCAAAAAAGCAACAGAGATCATCGACCAATTTGCTTCTGATTCTGCAAAAGAAGCTGGTGTTTATTTGGCATTGAAGTTTGGTAAAGGTGGTTATGATCCTATTAAAAACCAATACGAATATTCAATCGATGATCCGGCAATCATCCATTATTACTTTAAAAATAATAAAATCATCAAAGCAGATAAGTCGGAAATTTCAGGAGACTTGAGTTATAGTATTGGTGACGATTATTCAACTGATACTTTTGATGCTTGGTATCAAAAGTATAACAAAGAGAAAAAAGAATATACCGTCTTTGTAAATTACACTCACTCGGATTGTGGTTGCGATTGTTCCATAAATAAATCCGTAGACAACCAATGTTGGACCGCAGGTGAAATGATCAAAATTCGTTTTCCTGGACATGCCATTTTAAACAAAGATTTTTCAGAAGCCCGAGTCGAATTTGAAAAACCAGCATCCTTTCTTTGTAATGAACCGTTGAATGAGTAATGAAAGTCCCAGTTTTCGGACATAATTAATTTTTCTCTAGAGCTTTTCTAAATCCTCCTTACTCACTGAGGATTTAGAATACAAACAGTTCGTTCCTTCTTTAAAAAATCTAGATTTCATTGAAAAATGGAAAAAATGCGGATCATTTCCTTCGGTTTTGATCCGTAGATGTATACAACCAATAAAAAATTGGCCTAATCGCCGTTCTGGTGATGTAATGAATTGAGGGTATTCAGTGTTAACGATTGCAGATCTTTGGAAACAAGGAAAAATCATTATTAACAGAATCAGGTTTGGTCTGGTTCTTTTATTCGTTTTTGCGATGTTAGGTGCCAAAGACGAATTCCAACCAAAGATGTTTGTGATCCATATGATTGGAACCTGCACGATGGGATTTTATTGTGCGATTGCTTATATCCTAGAAAAAAAAACAAATCCTCCAACTTGGTTTCATAAACTTTTAGTCTTACTCGATACATTGGTTCTTTCGGGAACCATCATCATGGATTGTACGTTAAGTGCTAAGGAAGCAGAGGCAGCCCTTGCCAATGCTATTGTGTATTTTATCTTTTTCTTCAACGCAATTTATTCAGGATTTTTGGGTGATCGCAAATTTGTATTGATTAACTCTCTATTGGGTGCTTTTTTATCTGCCGTTGCTCTTTACTGTGCTGTTACTATTTCTGGACTTCAACTTTCTGTTGATCCAGAACTTTCCAGTAAACCTGGTTATATTGGTGTTACAGGTGAGATATTAAAACCAGTGTTTATTTTCACTGCCGGTTATATTGCTAGTTTACTCGTTCAATTATTAACAAAGATTAGTTCTCTTGCAGAAATTAAAGCACACGAAGCAGAACTTTTACTTAGTCAATCTAAGGAACGAAATAAAATTTCTTCTAACGCAGCTGTAAAATTAGAAAGTTCGATCAGAAATTTTAGCGATTTTGTTTCACAAACTTCGATTAAACTAGAATCTCAAGCGGCTTCCTTAGAAGAGATTACTGCAGTGATTTCTGAATTATCGAGTTCCTTTGAATCTAATGGATCTTCGATTGAAGAACAAAACAACAAAGTACAAGGAATGGTATCCGATACAGAAATTCTAAAAGAAACTGTAGATCGAATTCTTGTACAAAGTGAACGTTTGGTAGAAATTGCTGAGATTAATAAAAAAGAAAGTATGTCGGTTACAGAAGTAGCTGACCAAACCGCTGCCCATCTAGAATCCATTCAATCTTCCTTTGATCAAGTAAACGAAATCAATAATATTGTCGCCGAAATTGGGGAAAAAACAAACTTACTTGCGTTAAATGCATCGATTGAAGCAGCAAGGGCTGGTGATGTAGGAAAAGGATTCGCGGTTGTTGCAAACGAAGTGAGTAAACTTGCCGAGTTCACCAAAAACAACGTAAAACGAATTGCTGTAGTTGTTAAAAGTTCCAAAGAGATCATTACCAATGCCAGAAATGCTTCACAAAGTACCGGTGAATTAGCAAAATCTCAAATTGATCGATTGAACCAAACATTGGTGGCCATCCAAAACATGAATCAATTGTATTTGGAACAAAGAAATACATTATCTGCAATTTTAGTGGAGTTGGCACAAATTCGAGAACTATCCAAACAAATTTCAGAGTCCACCAAAGAACAGTTACTTGGTCAAAAAGAAGCATCAAAAGGCATTGTTCAACTAGAAATGGAGGTCAACGAAATCAGTCGCGCCTCCAAAGATCTAGAAGAACATATTGAAATGATCAAAGATGAAGCCAATAAATTGGCATCAATGAGCCAGAGTTAAACCAAAACTTAGTCTGAACTTTGGAATTTCCCTTCCAAAGTTCCTTTAGTTTTTTAATCCTCTTTTAAAAAGTTTAGAATTTCTTCCTTAACACTCTCGGTTCGCAAAATCATTTTGTGGCCGAGCCCTTTGGTTTGTACTAACTTGGATTTTTTCCATGCTTTCGAAACAGCAAGTCCCATAGAAAATGGAATTTCTAAATCATCTTCATCATGGATAACAAGCAGAGAGTTACTAAACTTAGGACCGGCTGCCCCTAAATCTAAACTACTCAACGGTTGTTTTACTTTTCGTTCCAAAAGGATTCGCATGGATTCTTGTTCTTCTTCCGTTAATCGAAAGTATTCACTGAACGTTTTTCTTAATATTTCTAATCGCAAAGGCGGTGCAATATAAACTAGTTTGTTTGCACTGACACCTAATTCTTGTGCTACGGTAGCAACCGCACCTCCAAATGAATGTGTGATGATAATATCAGGATTACCAATTTCCTGGACAAGCCTGCGGACCATCTTTGCCGAAAGAACAATATTGGAATACCTTCCAGTAGAATATCCATGTCCTGGCAAATCGATCCCGAAAACATTATAACCTTCTTCCAATAGTGCAGGAACAATCCTTGCAAAGTTCCCCGTATTTCCATTCCAACCATGAATGAGAAGGATGGTTTTACCTTCTCCCTTCCAATGAAAGTATTGAATGCGATGTTCGTTTTCTTGGAATTCTTTTTGTTCAGCCAGTGCCAACACATCCATTTCCTTTCGGGATGGTTTCTGTTTTTGCGTTGATAAAAAATACTGAGCGGCCACATAACCAAAAAACATCGGCTTTCTTCTGGCAAAGGCCCATTTTTCTTCTATCGGAATAGGGTAAGTTCTATTTAAAGAACGAACGATCGTGCTATTTGTTTCCATAACTTAATCCTTATACTTCTGTTAGTCCCAACTGTCTTCATACTGATTTCGTTTGATAAGTTCGTTAAAACTTTGTTTGGCTTTTTTTTCGGCATTTTTATCTTCCAAAAGTCTGTTGTAAAAATGAAAAGATAAAATGAGACCCCAAATATCTTGGACCATCTTATCTACATTTGTATTGGAAGATAATTCTAAAGTGTTTTTCGCATCTTCTACAAATTGTTTTAAAGTCTTTTGCCAACTGAGTTGTGTTTTTTTCAAATGATCTCTGACAACACCTGGCCTGTCATCAAATTCAGAACTAGAAGATAAAAACAAACAACCGCCTGGTAAACTATCTGTATGTGCCCACGACAACCACATCTGAAATGCAGTTTTAAGTCTAGCTATCCCTGGTTTGGTTTTGAGAGAAGGGTATACTACATTTCTTCGAAAGAGTTCACTTCCCACTCGTAACACTTCAATTTGAAGATTTTCTTTGGAGGCAAACTTGGCAAAAAGTCCACTTTTGGACATCCCCAATTCATCAGCTAAGGTGCCTATAGTGAGGCCTTGCAATCCTTGGACACTCGCTACCTGGACCGCTTTTTCCAGAATTATGGATTTTGTTTCCTCACCTTTACTCACAAATAAAAGTACGACCGTTCGTTTAAATTTGTAAAGTACTTTTTTAGGTCTGCCCGCCTCGAATTGGATTCCAAATCTGGATTGGTTCGAAAACCGACCGGGCTTCTACGGGGTGCGCTAAACGCTCCCGTCCTCGGAAGGCTTTTCGCCTTCTCGGACCAAGCCCTCCGTATCCCTGGCGGGATGGTGGTTGGATATGGAATCGCATCGTTTATTCATTCTAAGTCTTTCGTTTGTAGAATGTCTCCGTTGCTTTTGCTTCTTCCCCTTCCGGAGAGATATTAAAAGCTGTCAGAGAAAATTCGTCATTACTGATGAACTGAATTTCGGTTCTCCAACCCCAGAGTTTTTCACCATACTCAGGGTTGCCATAGGAACCATTCATAAAAAAGCCATTTCCTTTTGATTCTCCACTAGACAACATAATTTGTGTTCCCATGTGAAAACTATCGATCCAAGAACTTGTAAACCTTTGGTAAGGGATATCAAATCCAATGACCATCTTTCCAACAAAGGGTTTCCCTTCCAAACTACTTTGGTAATCTAAAGAAATGAATCGGCCACCAAACAGACTCGTGATGGTGACCTCAGCGGGTGACTCATCTGCTAAAACATCTTTTTCAAACCAAGTTTTGGTTTTTCCATTCCAATTACCAATCAAACTTTGTAATTGTTTGTGGGCACCGTTTGTTAGAGACTGTTCGAATTTGTTTGATGTCATTTGTTTGCCTTACGGTTTGATTTCGTTCGATCAATTATGTTTTGTCTTTTGGTGAGAGTTCTGGTTTGATATTTCCTTCGGCCATTCGTAAATCACGGACGTTTTTTTGAACAGCAACGGCAGCAAATAAACTGAGAACAAATGAAATTCCAAAAAAACCTTTTTCACTTAAAGCGAGAGTTGCATTCCAGAGTCCGATGAAAAGTAGTGAGAGAGTCAAAGCGACGGAAAACCAACACAAACCAATATAGATACCGGTAACAAATAAACCTTCCAATTGGTCTCTTACCGTTTTTTGTAAAGAAACGGCAGAAAACAATCCGTACATTAAAATTGTAATATAAAAACCTTTTTCGTTTAACATCATGTCGGCGTTCCAAATTCCTACGATGAATGTAAACATACCAATAACGAGAGAAAGCCAGGAAGCTCCAATAAAGGCAGCAGAGGGTTTTTGAGGTTGAGTGATCATTTCGGAAGTTGTATGGTCCGTTTCCGATTTGGTCAAGAATTTTGTTAACATCGTCGAGACCTTCAGGATGTTTCTTTTCTTTCGTTCTTTAAAGAATTCATGAAAGTTTTAATCTTTGGATTTCTTTCTATTTTGTGGTTAAAATTGCGTAAAGAATCCTGATTGAAATATGGAGTCATAAAAAGATTGATTGGTTATGGATTCTAAAATCACCTCGATAGAGAAAAAATACTTAGTTGGTAAAAAAATAGAAATGTCTTTGGTTGAAAGTTTAACACCGACTTTATGGAAATCTTTTGTTCCTTCCATTGGTTCCATTCAAAACCGAGTTTCCAAAGAAATGATTTCTTTGTCAGTGTATCCGACCGATTATTTTCAAAATTTTAATCCCAATCGAAAATTTATCAAATGGGCAGGAGTAGAAGTTTCTTCTCTAATGGATTTGCCGGAAGGAGTGGAAGTTTTGGAAATTCCAGCCGGACTTTATAGTGTATTTCTTTACAAAGGTCTGGCGAGTGAAGCCGGCCCGTTTTTCCAATGGATTTTTAGAGAATGGTTTCCTAAATCCGAATACGATTTGGACAATCGACCACATTTTGAAGTACTCGGTGACAAATACAAAAATGAGGATCCTAGTTCAGAAGAATTTGTTTATATACCCATAAAACCGCGTTAAGGATACGTAGGGCTTGGTCACCTGCCATCGTTAGATGGCTGGGGACGGGAGCGTTTAGCGCACCCCGGAGGAGCCTGACCCTTTCAAAAATAAAATGGTTTTATAGAAGGGAATTGGGAACGCCCAAAAGCTAAACCATTGGGGGCCAAACACTACTTTTTTCTGGTTCCTTTGGCATGAAGACAATCCAAAGTTTATCACCGACTTTTTTTGTTAGATGAACTGATTCATAAATATTGCCAACATTTCCTGTATATTTTTTTCCACTTACTTCGAATACAAATTCAACAATCGTTGGGGATTTACCATTTAAAGATTGAGTATAGTCTTTACGAATGTCTATGATTTCGCCAACTGTGGCCTTTCCTTGTTCTAAGGGAATGAGTTCATCATTTGCAGTTCGAATTCCCCTTCGCCAACAATAGATCCCAATGATGGGAAATAAAATCGTCCAAAAAAATGGGATCGTGAAAATGATACCAATGAGGGTCATCACATTGCCTGTGTATTTGATCCTTCGTTTGAATTTTGTTGGAAGGACTCTTGGAGCCATAGGAGGTTCAGAGCCAAGATCGTCGGAGTTGAAAGAGTATTCGAGGGTTCCTCCACAATTGGTGCAGTTAGTTATGTTTGAATTGGAATATTGAGTTTTGCACCAAGGGCATTGGATTGTGGTATCAAATGGCATAAAGTTTCCGATGTTTATTTTGAATGGATTCTCATTCTATTGTCAAGATTAGTTTTTGAAGGTAAATGTTTCCTTCTTATAACAAACTCGAATTCAAATTTTGGGTTATGTTTTTATTTTTAATTTCGCATAATGGATATTTGGTTATGAACAGTGATCTTGGTTTGAATGATTGAAACTTCAATTGATTCTATTAATCAAATGTTTCGATAAATAAAATCTTTCCAAACGTAAGTTGGGTAATTCTATCGGAATGATTGGAATTCTTAGTTGATTGGAAAGTCAATCAGGATAGAATGTATGGATGCGTTTCGGTTTTCTCTTCGTACTTGTCACTTTGATCCAATGCTCAAAGCCAGAACTCAATAATCCAAGTGATTTTGGAACTGATTCTTATTTAGAAAACCAAACAATCCTTTGTTTGACAGGGCAGACTTCTGCATGCCGATTAGCAGTTCCCGTTTGCACCAATTGTCGTTTTTTTTCCACGAGTACAACTTATAACGGGGCACGTGGGGGAATCATCGGAGCCGATGCGATTTGTATGAGTGATTCCAAAAAGCCGACGGAACCAGCGAGGGCGGTATACAAAGCATTTCTTGTGGATGATGTGAATCGGATTGCCTGTACAACTTCCAATTGTAGTGGTGGGGTATCTGAACATACGGATTGGATCCTAAAGCCAGATACATCCTATTTTAGAGCTGCAGATTTAACAAAGTTTGCAGTTACAGATAGTTTTGGAATCTTCAATTCGCAGTTAGTACATGTGGATGTGAACGTACTCACGAATACCTTAACTGGTCTTGCGACAGGCGGTTGGACAACTCGCACAAATAATCATTGCAATCGTTGGACGGATGGAACAGGAACTGGTAATGCTGGTGTTGCGGCAAATAGCCTTTCAGTCTTCACTTCTACATTAGGAAGTTGTAATGCTGCATCCGTTATCTTATGTGTGGAGCAGTAAAATCACCTTTGTATTTGTTTTTTTAATCTTATTTTGCCTGACTTGGATTTTTTGTTTTATCCCCCAGATTCGAGTGTATCTTCCCCAAGGAAAATTGGGTTCTATTCACATTTTATATGCGGAAGGAGCCAGTTTTCTCTGTTTTTGTTTTTTAAGTTGTTCTTGTATCGATTACAAAAATAGAAAATACTGGCAAGGAATCGCCATACACGAGTTTGTTCACCAACGCCAACAAAGGTTGTTTTCTCCGTTTGTTTTTGGAATTCTCTATTTTGGGGAATGGATTTTTCGAAAGTTATATCACAAACAAACTTGGATGGAAGCTTATCGAAATCTTCGTTGGGAAAAAGAAGCAGAAGTGGCACGCCTTAGGTTTGAAGAAAATATCTCTTAAATCGGTTTTTGAAATGGTGCGGAGTATCTTGTGAAGAATAAAGAAGAAAAAATCGATTGGAATGAGGTGATAGATTCTCTATCGGATAGGAACGAAGCATTTGTTGAAGATAAATTTGTAAAACCTTGGTTAAAAACTTTTTTTGGGTATCATGAAGATGCCATGACTCGTCAAGATTCGCCAAAAGGTACGAGAAAACGTACCGATATACTGGCATTAGGTGACAATCAAAAATTCAGTCTGATTGTTGAAGTCAAACACCATGGAACCAAAGATTTTCCTGAGTTCAATCCGGAAACAGGTATTGTATCTGATTTTGAACAACTCACAGAATACTTACGTACGTTTTATGATAATGTAAATAAAAGTTATATTCCCATTGGTATTTTTACGGATGGAGAACGGATTTTAGTTGTTCGTAATTATTATGGGATGGTTTTTCCCATCATCTATATCAAAAATTTAAAAAGTGGAAAAGGTGTAGTTTATTGGTCGAACGAGATCGTAAAGACGATAAAGAAAAAATTAAACGAACCAGTGATTCTCACCACTTATAATAATAAGGGAGGTGTTGGTAAAACCACAGTCAGTTATATACTGGCAAACTATTTAGCAAAAGTAAAAAAGAAATCGGTTTTAGCACTTGATTTCGATCCATTACAATCTGATTTTTCCAGGCTCTTTCATTTGGATTCTGGAGAATTTTATGATGTGATCGATTGGTTAGAAGGAACGGTCGATAAAAAAGACAAAAAGAAAGCAATGAGTATGCGCGATGGAAATCTTGTATTGGCTTTGGCAAAAGCAAATGAAAGTTCCAATGAAGCAATGAAAAAAGGAAACCTCAATAAATACTCGAGTCTTTCCGGAAGTATTACAAAAATCAATAGTTCGGCAAAAACGATTTCGAAATTAATGAAACAAGGAATTACAATTCCTCAACCCGGATCTACGATTCCGTTACATCGTAAGTTTGATGTAGTGATCATTGATAGTCCACCGGGTTGGTGGTATTATTCCATGCTTGCCATTTCTTTAAGTGATGTCATCATTCCACCGATTAACTTTAATAATGGATCTTCAGTGATCAATTTAGTTCGGTTCACAAACCAATACTTTCCGGAGCTCTTCAAACATTTGAATCCAACGACAAAGGAAGAAAAAATAAATTTTCTGAATTTGCGATCTCCTATTTTTTCCCATATGATCATTAATTTTTTTGATAAAAATGATAAAGAAGTTAAGGAGAAAGATTTAGATCAGGTAGTGGCAAAGTATTTGGAAAAAGAAATTAAAGATTCGTTTATTAGAAATTCTTTGTTTAGAAATGAAAGGGCCGATGGAATTTCTGGTCGCACCTTCGACGCCATTCGTTTGCCTTTAAATCGTTCGATCAATCAGTTATCCTCATTAGCTTTAGAAGACAGAGATCGGAAAAAAGTCGAAAACGATGTTCTCAAACTAGGAGAGATCATTGTTTCTGATTTATTTCCATTTATGAGAGGTTAGAAGGATTTATTATTTTTCCCTTTTTTGGTCATCTACGTTTTGTTTGTCTATTTGCACCTAACAAATCCATTGACAATATTTCTGAATCCTTCTAATTTGTGTACAAAAGAGGAAAAAGCGTGAATATGAAAAAAGGTTATTTGAATGAATCGAAAACTATTACTCGTACTAATGCTAGGTGTATTCTCTTTTAATTGTATTGGGTTATTACTTCCTGAAAAAGAAAACAAAGACCAGTCTTTATTACAGGCCATTCTTGGAATATTTTTGGGGAATCCTAATCATGTAAGGACTGTCTCTGCTGAAGTAGGTCCATCTGGTGGCAGTTTGCGAGCGTCAGATGGAAGTTTCTCTTTTGAAATTCCTGCCGGTGCTTTGAGTGACACAAAAATCATAACAATTTCTCGAGAAGTTTCACCTAACGGATCGATTCCTGTTGAATTCGGTTCGACCACCCCTGTATTTAAATTTGAACCAGAAGGTTTACATTTTTCCAGACCAGCTCTGCTTTCAGTTGCTTATGAACAAGGTAATTTTGTCGAAGCAGGAATTGAAGAACGAAGTATTGGTATGTATTATATTAAAGATGATTCCTCCTTAGAAAAAATGAAGAAGGTATCGGTCGATTATTCGACTAACACTCTAAAAGTGGAAGTGGTTCATTTTTCTTTTGGTGCGGGACTGAACATACAAATTTGGCTGGTATCTAGTGGAATTATGACTAATCCCACATCTGTTTCGAATGTAGCAGATCGAGTGATCGAAGAATTGGCAAACTATGCAGATTATGGTTATTCCAGTATCGATGAATACTATCAGGCCAATGCCGGAGTCCTTGGCCCTCTTTTAAATCAATTGGTAGCTGTTTTAGGAACGGATCCGATCACTGCTGCATATCCCAATGCAGATTTTGATGGCGATGGAGCACCTAACTTTGAAGATCCGATGGTTCCATCTCTTGCTCCTGCCATTACAATTAGTTCTGTAACCTCTCCGTTTATTAGTACACTCAGTGGTTCTATTAATGCCACTGACTTCACATGGCGTTCCTCCAAAACAGGAACCTATACGATTCGAAAAAATGCATCTGATTGTAATACAGGAACTGCGATTGATTCAGGAAACGTAACGGCAAATGTGAATCAAAATTCGGGTTCCATTTTAGCTTCCTCTTTGAATTTGGGAACCAATGCCCTTCGAGTTTGTGTGACCAGTGGTGGAGTGAAAGGTTTTGGAGTGGCTTCATTAACAAGAGATGATACAACTCCAGGTGTAACAGTCCTTCCTTCTGGAGGAAGTTTTGGAACAATACAATCAGTTGTATTAAATTGTTCTGATGTTGGTGGTGCAGGTTGTGCAAAGGTAATTTATACTTCTAATGGTTCCACTCCTTCTTTTGGTTCCAATTGTTCGATTACAAATGGAACATTGTATTCTACTTCCATATCAACACCAAATCAAACAGCGACTACATACAAAATCAAAAGTTGTGACAATGCAGGGAACCAATCCATTGTTTATAGTGAAACTTATACTGTAGATACAGTCATTCCCACAGTAACAATTAATAGTGTATTGCCTTCTAACTATTTAAAATCAGGGCAAACTTCTACTATTAGTTGGAAGTCGAACAAAGCTGGTAGTTATGAAGTAAAATTAGGAAATTCTTGTGCTTCGGGGACTGCACTTACAGGAACAAATGTATCTGGTACTGTTGCTGCGAACGAATCGATTAGTTCGGAAATTCCAGTTACATCTTTTGGTTCTGAAGGTTCTAAAACAATAGCTGTTTGTGTTTCTAATTTGGTTGGCACTAAAGGAGGGACTACAGTAAACTTAACAGTGGATTTAACGAACCCCACTCTTTCTGCTTCTGTTGATAGTGGGACCTATACAACTGCGCAAACTTTGACGATTACATGTGCAGACTTACAATCGAGCTGTCACGAAATCATTTATACTTCTAATGGATCCATTCCCTCCTTCGATGTTTCAGGTTCGATTGTGAATGGTCAATTGTATACAGGTTCTATCATCACTCCGAACACTGCTGTATTAGAGTATCGATTTTTGGCGAGAGACCGCGCAGGAAATCTTTCCGGAGTATTGGTTCGAAATTATACAATTGGACAATTGATTCCTAAGTTTACTTCCTTTGAGATTCCTGAATATGGTGCAAAGGGTGTCATTGATGAAGTAAACAAAACAATACATATTGCTGTCTACAAAGCCAATGGGCCTGATTCGACGGCAGTATTCACTACAGAAAATACCGTTTCTATAATTCATCCAGGTTATACGCCGATTCCCTATGTTAGTGGTGATGCAATCCATTTAGGACAAAATGAAAATGAATTGGCTAAGGAGTTAATTTTAACAAGCCCTACTGGAACTACAGTTACTTATAAAATTTATACCTTCTCGATTACTGTTGACCGGAATGAATATATTTTAGGGTCGTCAACTACTGCTGATATATATATAAAAGCTCTTTTCGGTAGTAATCCTCAAGTGAATATTACCACTCCAAATGGAACCAGCCAAGCAACTTGTGTTCGGTTTAACCAATATACACTCAATTGTACGTTTACACCAATTAGTAGTTTGGATGGATATTTTATGGATGTAGTAGTCACAAATGATGCTCCATACCATAACTTTACTTTGGTGAAAGCAGCAAAGATGACTGTTACAAAAAATGGCGCCGGTGAGGCTAATGGAGAAATTCCCTATTGTTTAATACAACATCCACATTCAATCACTATGCCAGTACCTGGGATGACGGAGATGATTTACGCTAGGGTTTATTATCCTGGTCTTACTAATAAATCAGTAGAAAACCCTGCTGTTTCAGGACAGATAGGAATTGGACCGCTGGGGACTGATCCTCGAACAAGTGCATTGTGGACTTATTCTAACGCCAGGTTCAATGTCTCTGATTTCAATCTAAATGTTAATGATGCAGAGTATATGGCACAAGTTTATGCTCGTCCAGGTGTGACTGGTTTTTCTTATGTGGCTAGGTTTTCAGTCAACGGTGGATTGAATTATACCTATTGTGATACTGATGGAAGTGGATCTAATTATTTGTTAATGGGTGATGATTACCCCAATTTACAATATTCAGTAAATAAATTGGGAACCATTAATATTGCGAATCCAAATCCATAAATGAATCATTGTTAATCAAAGTTTGTTATCTAACAAAACCAACTTGCCCTCTAATGCAATAGAGGGCTGTTTCATTTTCTATTAGAATCTTATAGTAAATGTCCTCCGGATACTTCAATGTCTTGTGCAGTCACCCATCCAAAGTCATCAGAAAGAAGGTTCACAATGACTTTTCCAATGTCTTCTGGTAAACCAATACGACCAAAGGCAGTTTGATCTGCTAATGGTTTGATGTATTCTGGATATTTATCAAACACTCCATCTCCAAAATTACTATGTGTTGGGCCTGGTGACACGGCATTAACACGAATTTTACGAGGCGCAAGTTCATTGGCAAGATAACGAGTCCAAGTGGAAAGTGCTGCTTTGAGAGATCCATAAATAGAATACCCAACAAAAGCTTTTGAACTTGAGGAACTGGAAGTGTTAACGATGGCGCCATTATCTTCCATAAGAGCCACTAATTTTTGTGTTAAGAAGATAGGGCCTTTGTAGTTGGTATTTAGAATTTTTTCAAAATACTCTTCTGTTAATTCGGTAAAGAGCATCGGGCCACCAATGCCACCGTTATTTACTAAGAAGTCAAAACTGGTTCGATTCCAAATTGTAGAGAGTTTGTTTTTTACCTCTTCGAGAAATGTATCAAAGGTTTCTTTTTTTGTGAGATTTAACCTCAGTGCCACAGCATGAACTCCTTTATTTTTTTCGATTTCAATCACAACTTCTTCTGCACGTTCTTTGTACGAATTGTAAGTGAGAATCACGCTGATTCCTCGTTTACCTAATTCCAGAGCCGTTGCTTTACCAATACCATTGCTACCACCAGTGATGATTGCTACTTTCATAAAATTCTCCTGTTGTTTGCTTGAATGGAAATGAGATTTGATTGTTGGATAAAAACGGTTGTTAGGTTTTCTTCCAAAGTTGGCTCATCCCGGGCAAGTGAAGTTAAGGAAAATATAACCCAATTGTCTCCCAAGAACAAGATCGGATTTTGCCTAATAATTGCCTAAAACTACCGATGTATATTTTTTTGATCAAAAAATTTCAATATAAATTCAATTTTTGCCTTTTTAAAATGCCTAAAGGAGTCATATGTGGTATATTGGAAATATGCAAACGATAGTGAATGAGATTACTGAACTTTGTCGTAGCGCAACCACCGAACCCACAAAAACGGCTCTCCCTCGTGTGTTGATGATTCAGGGTGAAGTTCCAGAACACCAACTAGCAGCAGTTTATGAGCCTCTTATTGGTCTAGTTGTCCAAGGTGGTAAAACCATCTCGATTGGCACACAAGTGGTTCATTTGGAAGGTCCTGCTTATTTTGTAATTCCAACAGAAATGCCGGCAACTGGTTATGTAAGACAAGCAACCAATGGTCGTCCCTACGTATCTGTTGCGATTCAGTTGGATCAGAAAGTATTACTTGATTTGTTAAAGGATACACCGTACACAGTTGCTGTTAATAATCATACGAATGAGTTTTCTGCCTGCCCTGCGACTCAGGAATTTTTAGAGGTTTGGTTACGATTGCTTCGATTGATGAAAACTCCTGAACACATTGCGGTTTTGGCACCAGTATACGAAAGAGAAATTTTATATCATGTGTTGATTGGTCCTGAGGGATGGCGTCTTCGGCAATTGTTTCAATCTCATCAAAAAGGATCGAGCATTCACCAATCCATCCAATGGGTTAGACAACACTTTGCTCATTCGTTTGAAATTGAATATCTTGCGAACAAGGCTTGTATGGGAATTACTACCTTTCATAGGCAGTTCAAATCCATCACTGGTCTAAGTCCCATTCAATTTCAAAAACAATTAAGACTTCTCGAAGCACGCAAACTTTTAACTTACAGTGGTTATTCTGTCACCGATGCAGCATTAGACGTTGGTTACGAAAGTACTTCTCAGTTCAACAGAGAATATACAAGATTTTTTGGTAACTCTCCTGCACGCGACGCAAAAAAATTACGAGAGTTGGTTATGCGGTAAGGTGATTAGTATTGGTATTTGAGAAGAATGTAAAAAAGATAAAATGATACTCATTACTTTGTCATAATATAAATTAGTTTACCATCCAGGAATTGAAGTCGATTTTTAATTTAACGATTTCGTGGTATAGATACTTCTTTAAATGTATCTATTATCTCCCAATCACCCTTTCCATCTGGTTCCATCATAAATGCGCCATCCCCTTTTGCCCACCAAACTAAAGTTTTGTCATCAGTATAACGAACTCCTGAGGCTGACTCACCTTGATTTAATGTAATCGATTGCCCATTGGGAACTGTTAGAGTTACAGAGAAGGTACCTTTCCCATCTGAAGGATTGTGATACACGGCAGTAATGTTTTGACCTTTGTTACCTTGATACTCTACTTTAATTTCTTCGTAAGCTGGTTTACAAAGGAAAGAGAGTAAGCCAATCACAACTATTATAACAACACTAGATTTGAATTTCGATTGATAAGATGTTTTCAAAATGGATCACTCAATTCTATCGCATCAAATGATCAAATTCAAATAGAAAAAAAGAAATTCCCAACGGTTTCTTACTCCTGCAGTGTTTAACTCTCATCGTACACCATTTGTTAGCTGTTATCAGGAAGCCAGGAACAGATAAGAATTTTAATATACTTTAGGTGATAACCCAATGAAGGCGTTTGTTGTGCACAACGTCCAAGGATGGACGTGCGCGGGAGCTCTGGCCACGGAGGGCCAGGCGAACGCTGCCGTAATCTGGAGACGCACGGTGAGTCGGTCTTCGGTGCCTTCCCATCCGGGTCAGGCAACCTCCGACCCGTCCTGCTCGAGAGGTCTCAGGCATCCTGCCTTCGACAGAAACAGCTTCACGCTTCCTATGGGTCGCTACTGTTTCTTACTCTCGCAGTCGTTCGACTCCCGTCGCAAATTATTTGTTATACGAAAGTGGAGCTATGATACTAAAAATAGATTTTGGAGACGCCGGGAGTCGAACCCGGGTCCTATCATCCTCAAATGCAGCTTCTACACGTTTAGTTTGCAAATAAATTTCGGAAAGACTTACCCTACAAACGGGGGACTAATTCCTATCCTACTTAGAGTTCAATTCGGTTCGAAGCGGGCGACAAATCCGAAAGGTCCTTAGAGAGGTGTCGGTTTCTTGGCCACCTAAGGAAACAGCCAGTGAAACCGTAGAGCTTAAAATTAAGCTGCTAGAGCAAATTCGTTATTTGCAGTTATTGTTTTGAAGGTTTTTAAGAGGTCCCTCACCCCTACGTGCCACTGAATCCAAGCCAACAACAGTCGAAACCAATGTCGTCCCCAATTCTTAATACTTAGACGAGTAAACCACAGGAGTTTGAAAGGAAAAGCAAAAAAGGTTGAATTGGAGTTTTGGTATGATGGAATGAAAGAATTCCTATGAATTTATCCATTTTGTTTCGAATTACAGTCACTTTACTTTTCGCACTTGTTCCTTTTGTATCCTGCTCACAAAAGGAAGTCCCTTCCGATTCAGAAATTCGACAAGCTGTCTACGGCAGTGATACTGGCCAATCTGTTCGTATTTTGGGCCAAAAACAGATCAATTTAGATGAAAATCCGGAAATGGAAACTTTGGTTCTGTTCCAATCGGGGACAAGCGAGGTTCTTGCGGCCTTTCGTAAAGATGGATCGAGTTGGACCTTTCTTTGGAAGTTGGAATTTTTTCTGAAGAATTTGGGAGAGATGTTTTATGATGGGAAACTCAAATCTTGGGTTCCAGGATCTGCCCCAGGAAAAGAGAAGGTTTCATTTGCTGGTGACTGTCTTCGCAGGATTGTAGTTGCTGAACTTCCCGGTGATAATTTTAATTCCGTGTTCATTGAAGTGCTTGCCGAAGAACCACCGTTAGGTTTATTTTCTGTTCCAATGGGATACAGAAAAGGAAAAAAAATTTGGGACGGGTTCCAACTGAAAGAACATGAAGAGTTAAAACGCAGTAAACGAGTGGATTTTGAATACAACGCTAAAGACAAATCCTTTCGTATATTTCCAACCAATCCAAACTATTCACAAGAATTTGTATTTAATGGTTGGGAAATGATCGCGAACCTCCCAATGCAACCTGTTCCATCTTTTGTATCTTTGGAAATAACACCAAAGTTTGAGATTGGGAAAGAATCTTTGGTAACTTTACAATTAAAGAATCGAGGTAACTATGTTAGTTTGAGTTATCTTTCTTTGTCCTTTCCCGAGGCAGGTAGTGTGCGGTTGGCAGTTGAGGGTCAAGGTGTTCGGTTGTATAAAAAAGGTGATATTGTTTATAATGTTGTCTCCAACAAAAAAATTCCAGCAGAGTATCCGTTGTTAGAAGTAACAAAGGAAGGATGGGCCAATAACTTTCGTTATGGTGTGAAATTTTATTATACACCAAAAGAATCAGCGACACCAAAAATTCTATTTCGTTCAACTTATAAATTCTATCAAGAGATAGTTTCGATTCCTAACCAATTTTCAGTTGTACCTTTTGAACGTGACCAACAAGGATTTCCTTCCTATCATTTGGGAGCACCGACAAACTAGTCGTCAATGAAACACCAACTGTCGAAAGAAGTCACACTTGCCAGAAGGGAGATTGTTCGTATCCAAGTGGATCGATTTCATCTTTATTATTACGATTTTTTTCATCGTAAAGAAACAATCGAGATGGCAAAATTCTTCTTTGAAACCGTTTATAATTTAGATGGAAAGGAAGAATGGGAGACACTGGCTTTCACTACTTATGATAAAGTAAAAAATATGATGAAGGAAGGCACTAGGGAGAGTGTTGAACGTTTAATGGAACTGAATGCCATCACTGATAAATTGGACATTCGGATGGCGGAACTTCTTCTATCGAAAAACTGGATACCAGGAAAGGAAATGAACCAAGAAGAATATTTTGCACTTTTTTGCGAATTGGATGAAAGAGAGATTCGAAAAAAACAATTAGAAGTTGTACTCTTTAATCTTAAAAAATTCTATGAATTGGCACACAAACCAGTAAGTGCATATATTATCAAACCCGCCGCGATGATGTCTCGTTTACTTGGTGTGTATCCTTTGTTTAAAAAAGTGGAGCAAGGATACTATGCTACGTTACCAGTAAATCAGGATTTATTTGACGAGTTCTATGCGAAGGTAAAGAAAATGGAATGGGAATTTTTATATAAAGCCTTCCCGACCCTCAAAGAGGAAATATGAGAAGACGTTCCAGATTTGTATCTAAAGAAGAAGAACATATAGAAGCCCATGACCGTTGGTTGTTGACTTATGCAGATATGATTACTCTGCTTCTAGGACTTTTTATAATACTTTATGCCATAAGTAAGGTTGATGCCAACCGCCTAACAGAAGTAGCAAAAGATATCAAACGAGGTTTTGGATTGAATGTCAGTTCTGTTGGAGCTATTTTGGAAGGTGGTTCTGGAATTTTAGAAGATGATACGATGGAACCAAAATCTCAAGTGTTTCGGCTTTGGGAGCGAATCGGTTTTGCTCTGAAAACCTTACGAGAAAAAGCTAAGTTAAAATTAGGTCTTGCCGAAACAGAAGAACTCAAATTGACCTTTGCTGGTTCTGATTTGGCCTCGGATGATATTTTGAAAGCAGATCCGGAACTCAAATTTGCCTTTGAACAATTAGCTGTTTTATCCAAAGGAATGGATATTGACATAGTGGTTCGCGTACAAATTCCATATGAATCACAAATTGATAAATCGAAATTTCAAAATTCATGGGATTATCATTCCCATAGAGCTTCATTGCTTGCTGAAAAATTAGTAAATGAATATGGCATACCTAAGGAACAAGTATCTGTCCAAGGTTATGCGGTATTTCAAAAAGCAAAAGAATCGGACACTCCCGAAAAAAAAGCCAAAGAAGAACGAATCGAAATTCTCATTCGTAAAAAAGAAACATTAGAGAATTCAAAATAACCAAAGGAAGATTACGAGAAAGGATGAACTTACAGAATATACTAAATTTGATTTTTCGAGTAGATAAACGTAATGCTTATCTTAAGCGCGTTTGGGGGAATATACGCGTTGCAATGATTCCTAGTGGAGAATTGGTTTTTAAACGAATTGCGGTTAACATTCGAACTTTTCATTTATCTCCGACTATAAACTGGAAGGAGGGAGTCCCTGTTTTTCTATCTGTAATTGTATTGATGTCTTTTGTATCTTGTAAAAAAGAAAAAGGCATACTAAGTTTGGAATGGCAGAATGAGTCTTTGAGTTTAACAGCAGAGATTTGTACAAAGTATAGAGAGTGCGCTGATAAAGAATGGAAATCTATCCCTGAGAACTTAAAAAAGTTCACCGAAGGAAGATTAGAAGAAACACAATGCCAAAAACGATTTCGTGAGAGTAATGCTTATAAGTTGATAGGAGCTGATCCTTTGGCCATACAAACGGCTTATAAAGAATGTCATACACAAATATTAAAGTTTAGCTGTAAAGATTTACAAGAAGGAAAAATTGAAACGGTTCCTTCTTGTCTGGCCTTTCAAAAGATCCAGAACAGAAATTAAAACTTAGGAAAATCTGTTTTTGTTTTTTTTGTATGTATGATCCTGTCAAAGATGGAATAAAAAAAACAGTAAGATCTGTAATATATAGCGAGGCGAAACCGCCGAGTGATTTAGTTGGATTAGTGCATAGTTTTTGGGAGCTAAAAACAGAAGTAGTTTTGGCAGAAGACTTTTGTCTACATGTTTTACCTGATGCTTGTATTAATCTTTTATTCAATTTGTGCGATCCAAAAATAGCTGCGATAACAGCAAGACAAACGACCTATGTAGTGCTGAATCTTGGTAAATCATTTCACTATGTTGGCATTCAGTTTCTACCGGGTATGTGGCAAGGGAACCGTGATGAAATTGTTTATGGGTTTGTAGATACTCCTTATGGCGGAACCTTACCTCTTGTGGAAACAGGAACAAAACTAACTCAATTGGATTTTTCTGCCGGCCAACTCGTTTTATCAGAATTGGTTCGTCGACTCCTTACAAAAAACATCGTGATAAATAATCTCGTAACGGCAAGGATACTGGCTGATATTGAAGTCATTGATACTGTAACCGATATGGCTGCTTCAGCAAACTTGTCGCCTCGTCAATTACAACGAACCCTGAAAACAACCACTGGATTTACTCCGCATGACTTTCTCAAAGTCTTACGTTTGCAACAATCTTTCAGAGGACATTATTTAGAGTCATATACCGACCAGTCTCATTTCATTCACTCCTTTCGCAAAATTACAGGATTCACACCTGCAGAATTTTTCAAAAGTTTTAATGTCTGATTTATACAATACAGACTAAATCCTAACGGTTATAGTATCTCCAAGATTTTAGGATAACGGTTTAAGGAGATATTTATGAAGACAATGAATGCAATTGGATGGTTTGATATTTATGTAAATGATCTAGTTCGGGCTACTGCATTTTACGAGAGTGTATTCAATCAAAAACTGGAAAAAATGGGTGATCCAACAGGAGAAACTAATATGATGAGTTTCCCCGCAGATATGACGTTATACGGTGCAGCAGGTGCCTTAGTAAAGTCAAACTATTCGAATCCGGGAGTTGGTGGCACAATGGTTTATTTCAACGTGGAAGACTGTTCCGTAGAAGAATCAAGAGTTGTTGGTTACGGAGGTAAAATTGTAAGGTCAAAGTTCTCGATTGGAGAATTCGGTTGGGTAACAATCTGTGAAGATTCTGAAGGCAATTTATTTGGTCTTAGTTCCATGAAATGAATCTTTAGATTTTTCACTTGATACTAATTTTTTAAATATTATGTTTAGGGCTGGAAACGATTACCCAAACATGATATTTAAAAATACATTTAATCAAAGAAAATTGAACAAGAGGAATTTTCCAATATCATTCGGTTCGAGACTGTGTATTGATTCATTGAATCCATTCTCTATTTTTGATTTGCCATTCTGATTCTTTGCCATCTAAAAAAGAATGGCATGATTCCTACCATTTTCTAATTTCTGGATAAGGATCTATTGGTTATGAAAAACATCAGAATTACTATTTTATTCTCCTTACTCTTTGTGTTTGGAATTTTTGCCGAAAACCCTGTACCAGTTAAAACTCCAAAAGGTGAGACAGAGATTGTTGTTGCGGTGGCTGCTAATTTTAAAAATCCAATGGAGGAGATCCGTTTATCCTTTCTAAAACAAAATCCAGAAATCAACGTAAAACTTATTTTCGGCGCATCGGGCCAACTAACAACTCAAATACAGAATGGTGCACCAGCGGATATATTCCTTTCTGCCGATATGGATTTCCCTTTAGCACTTTATAAAGATGGATATAGTTTACAAGGGCCAAAGGTGTATGCGGTGGGAGTTCTAGTTCTCCTTTCTCAAAAAGAAATCGAAAAAACAAAATCCATTTCAGAACTTCTTTCAAGCGAAAATATAAAATTCATCGCAATCGCAAACCCACGGACTGCTCCTTATGGAAAAGCAGCAGTGGAGGCATTACAATCATTGGGTTTATACGAAAAACTAAAACATAAATTTGTATTTGGAGAAAGTATCACTCAGGTAAATCAATTCATCTCCACTGGATCGGCAGACGTTGGTTTTACTTCTTTTTCAGCATTATATGGGAATGAAGATAACTTTCGTTTTTCGCAACAAGTTGATCCTAAAACGTATTCAACAATTCACCAAGGAGCGATTGTCATTCAATCCAAAGAACCGAAGTCAGAGGAACAAAAAATAGCCATAAGTAAGTTATTTGACTATCTTTTCTCAACTGAGACAAAATCAATTCTATTAAAGTATGGATATAAGATTCCAGAAAAGTAACAATTATTTGGTGATTATCATAACTAGGAATTTTTCATTCGAGGGTTTTATTCTATGATATTCAGTTTCGATCCCATATGGTTGACTCTTGAGCTTGCCATTCTCACAACCATTGTTTTGACTCTGATCACTATACCCATTGGTTATTGGCTTAGCTTTTCCTCGTTTCGTTACCGTTTCATAGTGGAAGCCGTGCTGAACTTACCACTTGTTTTGCCGCCAACAGTGCTTGGGTTTTACCTCCTTCTTGTTTTTAGCCCAAACCATTGGATCGGAGGATGGGTCGAAGATGTTTTTCATTTCCGAATAGCATTTAGTTTTTTTGGCATTCTCGTTGGGTCGATTCTATTCAGTTTACCTTTTATGTTACAAGCGTTACAAGTGGGTTTCTCTTCTATTCCGAAAACTCATATTGAAACCGCGTTGGTACTTGGAAAATCAAAGTTCGAAATTTTATTTCGAGTGATTCTTCCAAATTGTAAACCAGCAATTCTTGCTGGAATGATTTTAACTTTTGCTCATACCATTGGTGAGTTTGGGGTGGTATTGATGATTGGTGGAAGTATCCCCGGTAAAACCAAAGTAGCCTCGATTGCAATTTTGGAAGAAGTGGAGGCAATGAATTATCATGCTGCACATATATATGCTTCGGTGTTGGTTGTCATTTCTATGATTGTTCTTTTGGTTCTCTTTCGTTATAAACGAAGTGTTTCCATGGTGTTAGCCGAGAATGTTTAAGTTCATTAGAGTTTAGAATGATAAAAATTAATATTCAAAAAAAGTTTGTTACTCGTAGTACAAAATCTATCAAATTAAATTATCAATGCGAAATTCCTATAGAACAAACTAGTTCTCTTTTTGGAGAATCAGGTGCTGGAAAAACAACTCTTTTAAAAATGTTATCAGGTCTATTGACACCAGATGTTGGTAACATTACTGTTAATGGTCAGATTTGGTTTGATTCGGAAAAAAAAATCAATCTACCTATTGTTGCAAGATCTCTTGGTTTTTTGTTTCAAGATTCTTCATTACTTGCCAACATGAATGTTCGTCAAAATTTAGAGTTTGCTTTTCGTAAAGGAAATGAAGACAAACAGTTTTTAAATGAACTCATAACATTTGCGGAAATTGAAGACCTTTTAGACAAAAGAATCGAAGGGTTGTCTGGAGGACAAAAACAAAGAATCGCCTTAGTAAGAACACTTGTGCAAAAGCCAAAGTTCCTTTTTTTGGATGAACCATTTTCTTCTTTGGACCAAAGGATTCGAAACCAATTGTATTCGATGATCCTTTCTTTGCAAAATAGATTCGCAATGACCATCCTTCTGATTAGTCATGAGATTACGGAGGTAATTAAATTATCAAAAAGAGTATTTTTGATTTCTGAAGGCCAAATTGTATCCAGTGGACATCCCATTGAGATTTTTAATCCAAAAGGAAAACCAAATTCTCTCGAAGGGGAAGTGATCCGTGTGGATCCATCAACCAATCAGGTGGCTCTATGGTTTCCCAATGCACTGGCTATTATGGAATCAAAAAACAAAAATCAAAATTTTAAGTTAGGTGAAATGATTCACACTCAACTTTCAATAGAAAATGAAGAGGTTTAATTATAGAATTTGATATTGCCTACCGTAAAATCAAACGGTAAGCAGTTGTTAAATGAGATTTATCCTTCCGTAGAATCGTTTGATTTTTTAGAGAAAAATTTCTTCAAAAAACCTAAAGCTGCTACAGCTCCAATAGCAATGATTTTCCAAAATTTAAGTAACAAAGCAAACAATCCTGCTTTGGCCAAAACTTTTCCTGCAATTAGTCCACCAATTCCATAGGCCGCGAGTTTATCGATACCCGGAGAGTAGTCAGCATATTTTTCCCCATCGTTAAATTCTGTAGAACTGATAATCGCTGGAATGTCATTTTGAACTAATTTAAGTTTTTGAATGTCTGAAATCGCATTCAATTCGAGAATCCCTTTTCTTCCAAGGATACGAATATTATAATTTAAAGTATTTACTTCGTCGCCTTCGAATTTGATTTCCTTTGCCCAATGAAGTTTTTTCGTATTTGCATCGTAAAAAGGTTTATTGGCCCAACCAACTAATTCTAATCCAGGATAACCATCTTTTTTGCGATCTTCATTTCCTTCAGAAATATCTTCTTTCATCGATTTTAAAAGATCATCATAATTAATTTCATTGGCATCAGAATCACTTACATATCCATCCTCTGAAAAAGAATAGGTAATGGCATAAGTAAAATTGTCACTGATAGGTGATTGGTCGGCTTTAAAAAGCATTCCAAGTATTCCTTCGTTTAATGGATTTCCCCACACCTCATGTAAGACGAATTGGCTTTGTTTCCCATCCAAGAATTTGAATCCTTTTGGAACTTTGACCGTAGCGAGTTTATCTCCAATGGTGACGTTACCTGTTTGGTATTTGAGGTTGTTAATTTTTTTAAGAACATCATCTTCCGCAGATAATGGTGATAAAGAAATCAAAAGACCGATGAGTAGTGTTTTTAGATTTTTCATACGTTTTTTCCTTATATTATAAATTTAGAAAGAATGAGATGTAGTTTACATGTAATTTCTTTTGTAATGACCAAATCTTAATCATCGACTTTGATTTTACCAGAAGTGATATTTAATGATTTAAAACTCACATTTTGAAATGGAGTTTGTCCATCAATGGTACCATCAACTTCGGCAATGAGAACTGGATGTTTTGATTCTCGAAGATCGATCATTAAAATACCTTCTACTTGGTAGTCGTTACCTGTGGCCCAGTCATCGATGATGTAAGCAAAAGGAACAACTCCTTCACGTAGTTCCGGTGCAAAAATTTGATCATCTCCATTATCGATAATGTATTTATCTAGAACATTATCTTCTTCAATATCACCGAATCGATCATAGAAATCTATTTTTTTGTTTTTTGTTGTTTTAAACCAATTAAAGAGCCGAACGTTTTTTTGTGATTTTTGATTATTCTCAAAGGGTATGGTTACAAAGGCAGATTTGCCAAATAGGTTTTTATATTCATCGATGACTTGATTGAATTTAACTTCGTATGAATTCATATATGATTCTCTTTATGAATTAATGATAATAATCTTTAATTTACTTTAGATTCAATGTTGATGCTGTTTAGAATTAGAAAGGAATGCATAAGAATGTCCTTCCATTCCTCATCTGGAAATTTTGGATGAAAGATCAGATTGATGGAAACCTTATAAGTTTCATTTGTTTCTTTAATGTGATAAAACGCATTGATTTTAGTGCCGAGTAATTCACCAGGCCCCATTAAAATTTTTGTTTTGTCAGTTTTGAAGGTGAGAAGTTCCACCCATTTATTGACCTCGTAAGGTGTGTCCCCGAAGTCGCTAGCTTTAGAATCTTCCACCAAAGTTTCAAAGGATTTTAAAGATGCGGGTAAAATGGATACCGAAATCAAAAGTGAAAAACATTCCTTTTCTTGTGTACAATCGGCTTTGAAGAAAGTGATCGGAAACTTATCTTTCATATGGATTGAATCAGAGCGTTTTGCAATTTTAGGGACGGTGATGGTCATCGCCTTTACTTGTTGCACTTCTGTGGCAGAGAAATTGATGCCTCGGAACGTATCTGAAGATTCCGATTCTGTAGCGAAAATCGTGAGGATTGGAAAAGCAAGTAGCGTAAGAAAGCTTAATTTATATTTCATTTTTTTATATGATTTCCCTTAGATTTGATTCAATATCCACCTAACGAATTAGGAAGGTTGAATATCTGAAATCATCGCAGTATACGAATGTTATACGTTAGATTAAATATTTAAAGTAATAAAAACTGGAAAACGTATTTATTTTCTCGATCCAGTTTTAGGGTTTCACAAACATAATACTGGTTTGCTTCCTTATTCTTTAAAAAATAATAAGCTTCCGCTAAATAACTCAAAGCTGAAATGTTATATGCCATTCGATCGGGGTTATAATATGTATTTGCGAGAGTTACAACATCTAACATTTTTCTATTATAGAAAATGGATTTTTCAAAACTTTCTTTATCAAGGTAAAGAGTACTAATTTTCCAGTAAGCTTCCAAAAACCATGCATCTAAAACGACTAGGTCTGGCGAGCCGTCTTCATTAAAAGATTCGTCAACATCAGTGATCGAAAGAAGAGTTTGGTATGCAGAAAAACTTTCCGTTTTTCGATTTGCAGCATAAAGAGATCTCGCATATAGATTCCATAGAAAAGGATTCTTCTTCTCGTTTTTGATCGCTGGTTCTAAAATGGAGATTGCTTCATTAAATTCCTTTTCGGTATATAATTGTTCCGCCTTTCTATATTGCGTTTCGTATGATTGAGAAACTATTTTTGGATAATCGGTTAAAGTTCCTGCGATTTGTCCAACTTGAACAGTGTCGCCAACTTTCTGATTTGTGTCTATATGAACCATTCTGATTTTCTTAGCTGGGAAAATGGGTCGGACAGTGTTTGTGCAATCAAGAGTTGGTTTAACTGCTTCCGCACTCAAAGATCCAACAAATAGTATAGAGGTGATGATTAGAATTTGTTTTATCATATTCATTTTCATAATTTATTTTTATAAACCACATAAGACGATGTTAGTTTGTCATGAATTGCTTGTTTTTTGGAGCCCAAAATTGTGATTAATGACAAAATTCCTAAAGTGATTTTGACAATATAACGGACGAAGCTTTTGAAGAAATTCAAGTTTTTAGAATCCGTGGAAACAACTCTTAAGCCTTTGAGAAAATGTCCTGGTGTGGCCCGAAAAAGGGAAACACATAAGGGATCGTATAAAAATAGAAAAACAAAGAAGACATATTGGGCGACTCGGCCATCGATATTCAGGAATAAAATGAGTTTTGCTGAAAGGAAGATAATCAGTAGGAAGAAGATCGCATCATAAATCATTGCAATGTATCGATCACTCATGGATGCTGCGGCCGAAATTAGGTTGTTAGTTGAGGTCATTGGATCCTAAAGTGAAGGGTAAGGGGTTGGATGTAAACATTAAAATAACGGTTGTTATGTCTCTATTATTGGCATTATAAACAAACATTTGCCTTGAAGTTATGGATAGTGGTTAGCGTATGTCGCATAACGTAAAATAACCACACCCATACATTTCCCTCAAATGATTGCAATCAAACTATCCTTATCCTATCCACCACCTGATCACAACTGCCGCTAGTCCACCACCCACTAACGGAATGACCACGGGGAGCCATGCATACTTCCAATTTGAATTTCCTTTGTTGGGGATTGGCAATAACCAATGTGCGATCCTTGGGCCTAAGTCACGTGCGGGGTTAATCGCATAACCAGTGGTGCCACCTAGCGAAAAACCAATGGCCCAAACAAGTAGTCCTACGAAACCAGTCCCAGCGATACCTTCTGCTCCACCATTTAACGGAGAAAAGATGGCGTGGATTCCTAGGATCAGGAGAAATGTTCCAAGTCCTTCACTGATGACATTGGAGACCGTATGTTTGATGGCCGGTGATGTAGAGAACACGGCTAGAATGGTTCCAGAATCTTTGGTTTCTTTCCAATGAGGAAGGTAGTGCAAATATACGAGAGTGGCTCCGAGGGCAGCACCGGCGATTTGGGCTAGGCTATAGGGGAGAAAATTCGAAAAATCACCGGATTGAATACAAACCGAAAGGGTGACAGCAGGGTTCAAATGGGCACCGGGGCTTCCCAAAGCTTTTGCTACCAGTACGCCAAAACAAACGGCTAAGGCCCAAGCTGTTGTGATGGTGATCCATCCGCTGTCTTTTGCCTTTGACTTTTCTAATAAAACGCCGGCGACCACACCGTCACCAAGTAGAATGAGAACGGCAGTACCAAAAAATTCTCCAACAAGTTCCAAATTAAGCCCCCTTTGGCTTTTCGTAAGGACTTTATCTAAAGGGACATAGAACCAGCCGCAACCATTTTTGGACGAGCATTCCTCCAATTTATTCTAGGATTTTCCGTTGAATCATAAATCGTGGGAAAATAGACCATGAAACAAAGCGCACTTGAGTATCACTCTAGGTTTCCGAAAGGAAAAACCAAAGTAGTTCCGACAAAACCAACGGAGAACAGTTACGACCTGTCCTTGGCCTACTCACCGGGAGTCGCTTACCCTTGCCTCGAAATTGAAAAACAACCAGAACTCGTTTATGAGTACACAAACCGAGGAAATTTAGTCGGAATCATCACCAATGGAACTGCAATTTTAGGTCTTGGCAACATTGGAGCTTCCGCTGGAAAACCAGTGATGGAAGGAAAGGCAGTTTTATTCAAAAAATTTGCTGGCATCGATGTCTTTGATATCGAAATCAACGAAACAGATCCTGAAAAATTCATTACCATTGTAAAAGCCCTTGAACCAACGTTTGGTGGTATCAACTTGGAAGATATCCGTGCTCCGGAATGTTTTCATATAGAAAAAACTTTAGATGAAAGTATGAAGATTCCTGTTTTTCATGATGACCAACATGGAACTGCTATCATCTCCACTGCTGCACTACTCAATTCATTAGAACTCACTGGTAAAAAAGCTGGTAACATCAAAGTTGTGATCAATGGAGCAGGTGCTGCTGCCATTTCCATTGCTGAGATGTTAACACATATCGGAGTCAAACATGAATCTATTTTTATGTTGGATTCACGTGGTGTCATCAATCACAAACGAGCCAATCTTCATGAAACCAAGTTACCTTTTGTTCGCAAAACTGATGCAGAAACATTAGAAGATATTTTTCCTGGAACCGATTTGTTTATTGGTGTTTCTGTTGCGAATGTAGTGACTGAAGCAATGGTAAAAACAATGGCTGACAAACCAATTATGTTTGCTCTTGCCAATCCCGATCCAGAAATTCCTTATCCCGATGCCAAACAAGCAAGGCCAGATTTGATTATGGCAACGGGTCGGAGTGATTATCCTAACCAAGTTAATAATGTACTTGGATTTCCATTTATCTTTCGCGGTGCTCTTGATGTTCGTGCAAAAGTAGTGAATATGGAAATGAAGTTAGCTGCAGCTTATGCTTTAAGTGAACTAACTAAACTTCCAGTTCCTATCGAAGTATCAGAAGCTTACAACGAAAAAGAAATTCGATTTGGTGCCGATTATATCATTCCAAAACCTTTGGACTCAAGAGTTCTTTACCATGTGGCTCCCGCAGTGGCAGAAGCCGCTGTTAAAACAGGTGTGAACCAGGTTGAGTATCCAGGCCGCGAAGCTTATGTAAAGTTTTTGGAATCGATCATGGCCCAACAACAAGAGCCAATCAGCGCTTTAGAAATCTAAATACAAAGAATTTCAGATTCAAAGTGGTTTCTATGTTTTGTAACATAAAAATCTAAAACTTTGTATTTAGTTTAGTATTACTTAACTTTATGAGCAATCCAGCTATCAATTGCTAGGTGGCCGCCGCCAGAAATCATTAGAATTACTGCAATTCCAATGGCTAAGATATGGTATTCAAATCCTTCACCAGCTTGTTGGTTGAACCAATTCATAAAAAAGCCGTTTTTTCTCACATAAATCGCAGCTCCGATCATGGTAAGTGCAATTCCCAACGAAGAAATTCTTGTGAACAGTCCCAAAATTAACCCCAGGGCACCAAAGGATTCTGACACAATGACTAAAAAACCTATGGCATACGGGATTCCTTCCGATTTAAAAAAATCTAAAGTTGCAGAAAACCCATACCCTCCAAACCATCCGCATAATTTCTGTAATCCATGTGGTAAAATCACAAGACCTAAAACCAATCTCAGTAAGGTAAAAAACCAACTTGTTTCTGTGTAGAATAACTTTTCTAACATTCCATTCTCCTTGATGTGTTTTATCTTACGGAAAAACAGAAAGTTAGTAAATGGAGAGAATTTGATTTTTATGGTAGTTTTCGTTTCAGCCGTCTAAAATTTTCTGGTGAGTTGTCTGTATGATTTTTAAAAAATTTACTAAAGTAGGAATTATCTATAAATCCCAAGGTCAAAGCAATTTGATTGATATTCAAATCAGAATGAATTAACAGCCGTTTGATTTCCAAAACCAATCTTTCTTGGATGATTGCCTTTGCTGATTTTCCATATTGTTTTTGGCAAAGTTGGTTTAAATTTCCTGAGGATGTCCCAATTTGTTTTGCATAATAGGAAGTTGTTTTTTGGTCTTTGAAATGATTTTCCAATAACCGAAAAAAATCCCTTAACTTAGAAGCAACGGTAACATTGTCAGTAAAGGATGAATTAAACTCTTTTAATGATTGTTGCAAAACCAATTGAATCAAAAGGAAAGTCATAGAAGAATCAGATTTTGTATTTTTTTCTACGAGTAATCTTTCAAAATCTTTTTTGAATTGGTCTCCATCTTGGATGGTAAGTTTAGAATTTTCATTTCCCAATTGGAAAAATGGATAGTTTTGAAAACTGGTGACTTGTCCTCCATGTTCGGAGAGGTAATCTGGATAAATCTTCAATGCAAAACCTTTTACTGGTTTGGAAAAAGTCCAGGAATGCACTTGGCCCGGTCTTAAGAAAAAAAGACTGTTTTCTGTAATCGAATGGGAATGGAAGTCGATGGAGTGGATCCCTTGTCCTTCTGTAAAATAAAACAAGGCATAATAGGAATGTCTATGGGAACTATCAAAGTCCTGAAATTCATTTGGCAATTCTTCTAATCGACCGGCATAATAATAAGGATTTTTATCATCCTCATGAACATCTGTTAAGTGGATCATGGGAATGTTTTTGATTTCAGTTGGCATCTTAGCTGGAGAATTTAGAGTTTTCATTTTGGAAGTTGGATTCAAGTCACAACCTATCCACCTAAATCCAGAGGATTCGAATCGTAAAAGATGCGGATAGCGGTATTTTCCCTTTGGGGAGAATTCCCTGGAATTGAATCGTAAATGGGACTACGAAAAAAATCTAAAAAAAATCGATTTTCCCCTAGAAAAAGTACTTGTCTTAATTTGTGCAACGCACATAACTGTGTTGTGCATTGCACAAATAGGTGAAAACCAGGAGCTAAATTATGGAAAAACAAATCATGGACATTCTTAACGCAGGTATCGGACTTTTCCAATCAGGAAAAGAAGGTCTTGAAAAAGCAAAAACTCAGTTGGAAACAACTTATAACGAATTAGTATCCAAAGGTGCTTTGGACAACACGGAAGATTCTGTAAAGATTCGCCAATCCGTTGACAAAATCCTAACAGACATTAAAGAATTCTCTAGTGTTGCTGGAAAAAACTACGACGAAACTCGTTCTAAAATCGTAGACAACTACAACAAAATTGCAGAAGAAATCAAAGCAAAAATGCCTGAAGGAAAAATCGAATCCGTAAAAGCAAAAATCAATGAAGTTGCGGAATCTATCAAAAAAACAGGTGCTGTAAAAGCATAAGTTTCTTTAAAGAAGAGGAGGTCGGAATCCCGACCTTTTCTCTTTTCTTTATCTTTCATTCATTTCTTAAAACTCTCACTTTAAACATCTAAACCTCCTATCTCACTCACTTCAATTTCATCAGATTCACTTTCCCTATTGACAGATGATTCTTTTCACTTCATCCTGGAATCAATGTTTCGTTTCTATCTATCATTCATTTTTATTTCTTTATTTTCTATCTCTTGTTCTTTAGCCGACTTACGTCCTCCCACCTTACAAAAAGAAGGTTTGAATCCTGATTTAAAGAAAAAGGGATTATCGATCATTACAAGCCCACCTGTGAAAGAACTCACACCTGGCGATTGGAAAGGTTACAAACAAATCCAATTCGTTTTGAAAGATGTTTGGCATTCTAAGTTTGTTCGATTTTTTACACCCATCAAAGAACCAGAACAAAGACTCCGTGTGTATTTGGATTTTGAAAAAGACGCTATGGAAGTGGAATTTCTTGGTGGTGAAAAAAAAGGTCTCATCCTTGGTCTTGTTAAAAAAGATGCCTACCAAATTGCTGCTGATACAGGGAAAGTTTTTACGGGCGACGATGAGGTTCGGGTCTATTTAGAATCTCTTCGTTTGTATCTAACACTCCCTTGGCGACTTACCGAATATCCTATCATTCAGTACGCAGGCCCTGTTCAAAAATTAGGCCAAGATTATGAAGTGGTTTATTTTACATCCGTCCAAACAAATGCCACTCCCGACACAGACCAATACGTTGGTTACTTTGAAAAAACAAGTGGTGCCTTAGAATGGATGGAGTTTACTTACCGCGAACTTTTTAGTTTCTACAAAGGTGTGATCAAATACGGATACTATGAAGTTTGGAACGACAAACAATATCCCAGACGAATTAGTATTTTAGATCGTTTTGATGATCCTGACTTTGTTCACGAAATTCGAATTGAAAAAATAGAAATTCCCAAACAACCAATGGAAGAAGAAGATAAGGTATTGGAATTACCGGAATAGGGGAGTTTTGGTGTTTATTGAAATAGTTCACACCTAACTCCGAGTAAAATGCTGTGAAAAAAACCTTATTTTTAGTATTTTTGTTTTTATTGGATTGTAACAAACCAACGGAAACTGCGTTCAGTGGAGAGAAATCGAATCCTATATCACCTCCTACAAAACAAGAAGAGGAAATTGATAAATTATGTGTAAACGCCGAATCAGGACTTAGGATTCGGGATCAACCAACAACTGATTCTGAAAAAATAAATCTTATCCCTTACCAAACAATACTCCCAATATATGAATTTTCGAGGGAATACACAAAGATTGGTAACGTAGAAGCAAGATGGGCAAAAGTTAAATTCAACGATCGGTTTGGATGGGCCTTTGAAGGGTTCCTTTCTTGGGATTGCCACGATCATGGTATCAATCAAGGCCAAAGAATTACTAACAAGGATTTGGTTGGTCGCTGGTGGGATCCATCAAATAAAGATACATATTATATCGAATTTTCAGAATATGGGGTGTATTCTGCTTATTTTTTTGGAGGTTGTGATGAGGGCGGATGCAATTCAGATTCAGAGTCAGGAGAATGGCAATTTAAACATAACTTCATCTACATGAAAGCTGGAATTCACAAATTCAAGGCACCCATTAGCTACATTTATTACATTGAAAATGGAAAGTTAGAATCACTCGATTCTGAACATTCTATTTTAGAAAATTATAGTAGTGAAAGTATATCTGGTTGGGTTAAAGGAAAAGCTAAATAACCACTACTAAAGTTTGTTAGCAGTGGTTGTTTCTTTAATTCAACGTAAATCGAATCGGAACGAGCACTTTTACTGTGATGGCTTTCCCTTCTAAGATAGAGGGAGAAAACCGCTTCTTTCGGTAAACTTTGATAGCTTCTTCTTCGAGTCCACCACCTAACTGTTTTCCTACGGATCTTACTCGTAAAACTTCGCCTGTGTTTCCAATGATGACTTCTAAAGTCATAGTTCCTGTAACACCCAGAGCTTTTGCATCAGAAGTATATTCAGGTCGAACATTAGGGGATAAATCAACAGGTGATGTGGCACCAGAAACAATTGGATCCGAAGCTCCAGCGATACGCGGGTCTTCTTTTTTATCTTCTTTTTCTTTATCGGTAAGATCAAAATCCCCATCAGTTGGTTTGGAATCAGTAGATGGTTCTTGGATTTGGACGTTGTCGATGAAGGCTACTTCTTCCACAAGGTCATCCAAACTATCTGTATCCAAATGAGGAGTGAACCAAAAAAGAATGATGATGGCTTGGAGAAACGCTGAAATCGCAAGACCGGTTTCAATTCGGTATCTGTCGATGAACCGATGGATCCTTTCTCGTTTGGATCTTTTATGTGTAACAACTGTTCCGTTCACGTTACTTCCCTTGTAATCCGCCACCTTGGGTGGTCTTGGTGACAAGGGAAACCTTTAAGGCCCCAATTTCTCTGAGGGTTTCGAACACACTATCTAACTCTTCGTAAGTTAAATCTTGATCCGCATGGATCAAAACTTTCAAGTCCGGTGTGGTAGAAAGTTTTGCGCGAATTTCACTCATGGCTTCGTTTAGTTCCATTTTTACAGAGTTGAAATAGACAGTTCTCTTTTCATCAGCAGTTAGATAAAGATTGGCAATCTTTTTGTTTAACTGTTCTCCACCAGGAACATCTGGTAGATTGATGGGAAGGTCTGGATCCGAATCCAATACGGAGGTTACCATAAAGAACACGAGAAGTAAGAAGGCAATGTCTGCCATCGAACTTACGGGAACTGAAGGTGCGACTCTCTTTCTTCGTAACATATTATTTCTTCTTTCTCACTGAGATTTTTTCAAATCCACGTAATTGGACAGCTGATAAGGCATCCAACATCTTTGCATATTTGGTATCACCGGTTGTAACAATGAGCGCTAGTTTGTTTTTAAGATCCGGGATTTCCATTTGGTTTAGGTCATCACGAAATTCTTTTAAACTAGAATATTCTTTGGTTCCGAATGCTGTATTACGCATTTTGTATCTGTCTTGGGTTACCAAAATTTCATATACATTCTTACGTAAAAAAGGCTGAGGTTCGGATTGTTTGCGAGGAAGAGAAATGTTAAGTCCTTCCTTTACAAAGAATACAGCAGTCACCATAAAAAATACCAAGAGTAGAAAGGCAATATCCGACATAGATGCTGCCGATATTTCCTCTAGTTCTTGTTTTTTCTTTAACTTAATCATGGTTAGTTACTTTCCGTAGTTTACGCTTTGTGACCGGCTTTGAGTTTTAAATATTCTTTGTAGATTTTGTTTGCAGCTTCTTCTACTTCAGAAGTAAAGAAAGCAACTCGACCTTGTAAGTATTGGTAGAATGTCATTGCAGGAATAGCAACGATAAGTCCAGCAGCAGTTGTGATTAACGCTTCTTTGATACCACCAGCAACCACTTTCGCGTTTACTTGGTCAGCATTCGCAATTGCATCAAATGCGTTGATCATACCAGATACAGTTCCGAGGAATCCAACGAGTGGTGCAATGGTAGAAACAGCAGAAAGAACTGTGAGACCTTTTTCGAGGAGTGTCATAACTTCACCAGCTTCTCTTTCAATACCAGATGCAAAAATCTCAGGATCGTTTTGAGAAACTTCCATACCATTTTTTAATACATCAGTAATTCGTTGGCCTTCGTTTGCTTTTAAGAAATCTTCAATACCTTTCATACCAGATGTATCAATTGCATCTTGTAAATCTTGGTTGTAACCTTTTCTCAAAAGTTTTGCTGTAAAGAAAAAGTAGATTCTTTCTAGAATTACACCAAATGCAACGATAGAAGAAAGAAGCAGTGGCCACATAGACCATCCACCAGTCAAAAACAAACTTACGAGTCCGATTTCAGATTCTTTTTGTGGTGCTTCGGCAGGAGCTTCTGCAACGGGAGCAGCAGTTTCAGTCGGAGTTTCCGCTGTTTGTGTAGATTCAGTTGTTGGTGCAGCAGGTGCTGTTTGTGCTTCGAGTTTTCCTGCAATAGTAAAGATTGTGATGAGGGCGATCACAAAAGACAAAGTGACTTTCGCTTTTGTCTGGTTACATGAAAATTTCATGAATGTCTCCATATCTAATTGATATGTTTCAAATCTAGAATATCCTTGTTACAAATAGATTACAGAGAAATGACAAAGAGGGAAATTAGAATGAGGAAAAGATCTCTTTCAGTTTAGGAATTCCTTCTAGAAACAAAGCAGGACCTGGTTGTAATATAATACTTGGATCCATTTCAAAAATTTTGTTATTTTGGATGGCTGAAATGTTTTGCCATTCGGGTTTGTTTCGCACCCAATCCCAGTCCATAACTTTCCCACACCAAGAACCTACGTAAATATCGGGATTGGCATCTGTAACCTCTTCGGCCGTGATGATCCGGTCTTTGGCTAGTTTTCTGTCCTTTAGATGCGAAAAACTGTCTACTCCACCAGCAAGTTCGATTGCTTCGCTCACCCATTGGATTCCCGTGATGATGGGTTCGTCCCATTCTTGGAAGAATACTTTGGGTTTGTTTGTTTTGGATTCGTTTTCCTGTTTCCAAAGGGTGATCTGATTTTGCCATTCTTCGATGAGAGATTTTGCCTTTTCGGCTTGGCCCACAAGATTTCCTAGCATTTGCATATTGGATAGTATTTCAGAAATGGATCTTTGGTTGAAGATTAGAACATTTAACCCTCGTTCAATGAGGTCTTTAGCAAGTTGGGATTGGATATCAGAAAAACCAATGACTAGGTCTGGTTCGAGGGCGGTTATTTTTTTCAGATTTCCACTGATAAAGGCAGAGACTTTTGTTTTTTCTTCCTTTGCCTTTGATGGTCTTTCCGTATAAACCGAAATTCCTACAATTCGCTTTTCTTCACCTAACAGATACAACATCTCTGTTGGTTCTTCGGTCAAACAAATGATTCTTTCTGGACCCATGGTTTAAGTTTCCAAAAAACGTGCTAAATCAGTTTGAGATCCAAACAAAACAATGATATCGTCTTCTTTGAGAACTGTGTTTCCATGAGGAATTCCTAAGATTTTTTCGCTTTTGGAATCAGAAACACGTTTGGCTTCTTTACTGATTGTGGGGCGTTTGATGGTGATTACATTGATATTGTATTTATGACGTAGGTCAGCTTCCGCAATTGTTTTATTGATGTAACCTTTGGGGACAGTCACTTCAACCACACTGTATTCATCAGAAAGTAAAAAACTAGAACGCATTCCAGAAAAGGATAATGTTTCTGCCATACTTCTTGCTGCTCTTTCTTCTGGATTAAAAAGATCTTTGATTCCAAGAAGTTCCAAAACTTTCATTTGTAATGGAGTTTGGTAACGTGCGTAAATATTTTTGACACCACATTTTTTTAAACTATCAGCGCAGATGATAGAAGTTTCAAAATCATCAGCAAGAGCAATGACAGCGTAATCCACATCAGCAATACCTTGCGATCGTAATGCATGTTCATCGGTGGCATCCAGGGTGACTGCAATGGTTACATAATCTTTGATGGAATCAATGATCATTGGGTCTTTATCAATGGCAATGACTTCATGCCCATCATCAAAAAGATAACGAACAAATAAATTTCCAAAACTTCCAATTCCAATGACCGCTATCTTTTTTCTTTGCATACCAAATTTAACCTACAACCACATATTCTTTCGGATATTCATACGAGATACGATCTACTTTTTTAGAGAGGGCAACAAGTAAGGTCAAAATTCCGACTCTTCCTACAAACATTACGGTACAAATGATGATTTTTCCATAATCACTTAAATGAGGAGTGAGATCACGGGTCAAACCAACAGTCCCGAAAGCAGACACCACTTCATAACATAAATCGATAAAATTTGCATTCTCTGTTAACAACAAACAAAAGATGGCAATAAATATCACAAATAAAGAAAGAACGATGGTTGCACTGGCTCTTGCAATTGATGAGTTGGCAATCGTTCGGTGGTCTATTTCCATTCTATCTTTTCCACGTATTTCGTTGGTAATGTTTAACAAAGAGATGGCAAAGGTTGTGGTTTTGATTCCACCTCCTGTGGAAACGGGAGAGGCACCCACCCACATCAAAAAGAAGGAAATAAAGGTAATGGGAAAACCCATTTGACTTAACTCTAATGTATTAAACCCGGCCGTCCTTGTGGTTACCGAATAAAACAAAGAATGAAAAATTTGTTCTGTAGTTGTGAGTCCTCTTAAACTTAAGTTTAACTCTAAAAAATAATAGGAAACCCAACCAAATAACAAAAGTGAACCGGTAGTCCAAAATACAAGTTTGGATGTGACAGACCATCGAAACTTATAATCAAAAGGATTAGAAAGTCTCGTTCGAATTTGAAATAAAACAGGAAATCCAAGTCCCCCAAGAATAATGAGAAACATAATTACAGATAAAAATCCTTCCGAATGTTTGAAGGCTTCTGTTGCAAGTCCATTCGGTAACAAACTAAAACCAGCATTACAGAATGCAGAAATAGAATGAAAGATAGAATAATATATTTTTTCGGACAAAGCTATGGGATAGTTAGAAGGAAAACTATAAAACAATAATAAAGCCCCGATCGATTCAATGACAAGTGTTTGTATGGTAATTTGTTTTAAAATTTCTTTAGCGCGACCCATTGTTTCTTCCGAAAGAAGGTCTTTGATCATCATTGTATCACTTACGGAAACTTTTCCGGCAAGAAAGATGGAAAAAAAACTGGTTAAGGTCATAAGACCAAGTCCACCCACTTGGATGAGAAGTAATACTACCAATTGACCGGTTAAAGTGAATTGACTCCCCAATGTAACAGTAGAAAGACCTGTCACACAAGTGGCACTGATTGTTGTGAACACAATATCAATGGAATTTACAGTTCCATTTGTAGATTTTGGGAAATGTAAAAAACAAATACCCAGTAGAATGATAAAGGCAAAAGAAGATACAAATACAATGGATGGATTTAATTTTTTAGAATTATTTTTTCTGGAAAGCCGAAAGAAATGTGCTAAATTGGAAAACAAAAACAAAACTTGGTTGGCTGATAAAAAGATGAGTGTGGTATCATCTCCAGAAATATGATAAGATTTTAAAACAGAAATTATATCTTTTTCATAGATAAATTCTAATCCTAACATAAGTAAAATGATAAGTTCTATTTTATGAAGAGAGATGTATTCCTTCCATCGTTTGTTTGTAAAAATTAAATGAATGGATTCATAAAAAATAAAAAATGATACGAGTGTTCGAATAGAAAAAGTAACATAGATCTTCCATGATTCTGAATAATAGAATCCAAAATCTAAAATCAAAATGGTAACAGATAAAAATCCAAATAAAATATATATGGTTCTTCCGATCCAACGAAAGTTTTCTATATAAACTTTTCGAATCTCATATCTTTGGGTATCTAAGTATTGAAAAAGGTGTGCTAAAAGAACGAAGAATCGTTTGAACTTCAAGGGAAAACTTCAGCTAGTTGTTTTTTCTTTTCGCGATGTTCTTCTAATCTTTGCCTATCTACATAGGCATTTGCTCCAGAAAGGCCTGTACTACCTGTAATTAGAATTCCACTTGCCAAAGCAGATTTTTGCATAGCTACAGGAAGTAGTGCCACTCCACCTGCAGAGGCAATCAATGCAAATGGTAAGGTTAAAAAGAAAATGATATATGCTCTGCGAAACTTAGTTTCTTCGTAAACAGCTTCTTCATCGAACTCTTCTTTTTGTTTTTTCTTTAACTCTTGTTTGGTTCTACTTTTTTGTAATTGGTTTTGGAGTGCTTGTTCGTTAATTTCGCCGGTTAATGGGTTAATCGGTGAGTTTTGTAAACCAGTCAAACTATATGGATTGGATGCAGTTTGGCTGGAATTGGCTGTGGTTCTGGAATTGGTTAAAGCACCTGCCCCAGGAATGGATTCAATTCCACTATATTGTGTTTTTACGTTTTTTGGGGTGGCAAGCGCTGGTGTTTCGAACTTCGGAGGAAGTGTAACATCTTGCAAAACATTGGATTCTGGATCCGATTTTGGAAGGTTCCTTAGGTCATAATTGTTTGTGTCATAAAATCCTTCTTTGGTTTGGCCAAGTAGTGGCCCCATCACCAAAGGAATTACAATCATTGGCACAAATATTTGGGAAAAAACCCGCATACATTCCAGTTTACCTTATCCGTATCAGGGTCAATCCAATTCACGACCAGAAAGTTTGGTGGATCTGTAAGAAAATGACTTTTCCCGGATGGATTCCAAATCTTTTTCGGAAACACCTGCCGTATGTGCATGTCCATATTCTTCTGACATAGTGGTTCCAAATAGTCCCGGATCATCGGAACCAATCGTTAACTTCAAATCATTTTGTAAGAACCTTGAGATGGGGTGATCAATATGTGATTCTAACATTCCAATATACAAATTTGAAGAAGGACAACATTCAATGACAGTATCTGTATTCGCTATAGTAGACATAACATAGTTTTGAAAGGTATGTAAGTATTGGGATTGTGTTTCATCAAAAGGAATTGTGAGAAGTTCGGAATCAGATTTGTTTTTTAGTTCGTTTCGTTTGCGTTCAAGTTCTTCTTTTGCATAGAACGGACCAAAACTTGTGATTTCATCATAAGAATCCAACTCACATTCGATTTGGTCTTTGGCTTCCGATACAAGTTCCGTTCTTTCATCCCCTAAAAAATAATCCGAATCAATTCCAAGAGCCAAAGCGTGACCGAGTCTATGTGCTCCATTCATTGCTGATTCTAAAACCCAACGAACGGCTGAAAAGGGAGTTTTGTCTCTAAAACTTTCACCAACATGATAGAGAATCGAAAGGGCAGTACTTGGACCTACTTTGTTGTCCTTAATTACAGATTGGAAAAAAGTTTTTTTGTCTTTAGGTGGATGTCCTTCTTCTATATGACAGAAATCAATTCCAACAAGACCATTACGTATGGCAGATTCTTTTTCCATCCAATTTTTCATCCAATCATAATGTTTCTCAAAATTGATATCTCTATGTAAGGACATCACAAGTTTTCCTTGGATGGATTTCCCTTCTTTTTTGGCGGATTCTTCTCCTCTTGAGAGTCCTTCCAAACAAGCCATAAGTTTTGTGTAAAAAATTTCTTTTGGTTCTTCCTTTCCAAACATCAAACGATATTCAGCATAACTAATATCTTCCAAACTATTAGATAACACAACATCGTGGGTTACTTCTGTAATTTCTCTTTCATCAAACTTAACTAAGGCGATGATAAGATTGAATTTTGCTTGGAAATGTAAAAATGGTGCCTTTTCTCGAAAGTGATAGAGTTTGGAAAAATCTTTCAGGTCTGCATAATCTTCGAAAAACGTTGAAGGTCGTATTTTTACTCCATACGCTTTTTCGTAGGAATCTAAATACAAATGCCAACGAGGGTCGGGGTTATTTTTTCCAATTCGGAACAAAGTTTCAGGGGGTAAACATCCATAAAGGTGGTTGTGTAGATCGCAATACATATAAGAATGACAAAACTATGCTTCACAAAATTAGACGCATCTTGCAGCCAACTAGATTGAATCAGAAAATTCTTGGATTAGCAATCCCAGTTTTTTTTGGAATGATCAGTTATACTGCCATCATGGTAGCAGACACTGCTATGGTGGGAAAATTGGGAGAGGTTCCTCTCGCCGCAGTTGGATTCGGAGGAATGGTTTATTTCTCTATATTTGCCTTCCTTATGGGTGGGTCCATGGCGGTTCAAATCATCGTCGCACGTCGATTTGGCGAAAAAAATGATAGAGGGGTAGGAATCACACTAATCAATTCTGTTTATTTATCCTTTGTTTTAGGAGCATTACTTTCCTATTTTGGATTCATTTACGCTCCAGAACTTATGGGTTGGATCGGAGATGATCCACAAGTGATTGAAGTAGCAGGTGTATATCTATCCTACCGATTTTTAGGAACCGTTCTCTTTTTTGTGGGATTCGCTTTGCGTGGATTCTTTGACGGAATTGGAATTGTGCAAGTGGGTATGATTTCTTCTATGTTAGCGGCGGTTACAAATATCTTTTTTAACTGGTTATTGATTTTCGGAAATTGGGGATTTCCGGCTTGGGGAGTTAAGGGTGCAGCGATCGCATCGAGTTTGTCTTCTATACCTTCCCTTCTTATCGTGGTATTTTATTTTTTCCGCAAAGATGTCATCAAATTCTTTCAGTATCAAATCTTTGCACCAAGTATCGCTACAATCAAAGAACTTTGTATGGTTGGGTTTGCACCAGCTGTTGAAGGAACACTCGTAAACTTTGCGTTTTCTGGATTTTATAAAATTGCAGGAATGATTAGCACAACCACTCTTGCTTCGGCTAGTGTTGTATTAACATGCCTTAGTTTGTCTTTTATGCCAGGTTTCTCTTTTGGAATTGCAGCCACGACCATTCTCGGTCAATCTATGGGTCAGGGAAAACTTCGTTTGGCTTATGAAGGAACCATGCGTTCGGCCACTTTTTCTGCGATTGTGATGGGAAGTATGGGGCTATTTTTTATTATCGGTGGCCCTTGGCTCATTGGTATGTTTACCGATGTTCCTGCGGTTGCAAAAGTAGCTTACCCTGCTCTTTGTATTGTTGCCCTCATCCAAGTGGGAGATGCCTATCATATGGTCATTGGTTCGGCACTTCGTAGCGCGGGAATGATGTACTATGTGATGTTTGTTTATCTCATCGTTTCCTTTCTGATTATGTTACCTTTGGCCTATTTACTCGGGATAGTCCTAGCATGGGGAAATTATGGAATCTGGTCTGCGTTTTTTATTTGGATTTTACTGATGGCAGTGCTTTTTGTCAGAAAATTTCGTAAGAAGGAGTGGGTGAACATACGAATTTAATAGAACGAGGGGAAAATGAAACGAACAGAATTAGAAAGGCAGGCCATCCAAAAATTTTTAAAGTCTGTGGATTTGTTCAAAAAACTTCCCCCTGCCGTTTTATTACGACTTTCTAACAATGTCCAAGAAAAACTAGTTCGAAGCCACGAAGCTCTCTATTACAAAGGAGAGTCTTCGGAATCGATTTATATTGTTAGATATGGTGAAATTCTTCTAGAAAACGTATCTGGCCAAAGTCATGTATATGTGGGTTCGGGCCAAGTGTTGGCTGAGAATTCACTCATCTCCAGTTCCAACCATTCCACTTCCGCCATTGCTGTGATTGATTCTCTTGTTTATGTTTTGAATGGAAAATTGTTTTTACAATTGGCATCTCAGGAAAAAGTTTTTGCACAAAACATCATTCAAATGATGGGATCTCGGATGCGAGAAAACTTAAACAGATCCAATCATCAAGACAGTTTTATCGGATTACGCAGGTTATGTGTTCATGTTCCTTTGGAACCTGAATACCATTTTGGTGAGAAAGTTAAATCGTTTATAGATGAATATGGTGAAGCCACCAAAAAACTTTCGTCTGCGATTCCCATTTCTACTTTTAAAGGAATGGACCCTACTCAAATTTCAGAGTATCTAACCAATCTTAGAAACAAAACTCCCTTACTTCATATTTATTTTGATGAATCCACATCCAGAATGGATTTACATTATTTGGTAGTTCAATCAGACTTCATTGTTTTTTGGGAAGATGAACCTGAAAAGTTCTATAAAGAAAAAGAGGAAATCATTCAATTTTGGAAAAGTCGAATTCGTAACTTCGAAGGTCGTGCCATTCGTATGATGGAAAGTGGGGTTCGTAAAAGTTATCTTCCTCAAGACCAATCTCTCAAAAACTTTTACCAAAAAGATACACTCGCAAGATACTTGGTCTCCAAAACGAGAGGACTGGCCTTAGGTGGTGGTGGCGCCAGAGCCCTTGCACATGTGGGGCTATTGAAAGTTTTACATAGAGAAGGAATCCATTTTGATTTTGTATCGGGTGCTTCTATGGGTGCTGTGATCGCTGCTTTGTATGCGAGAAAAAACTCTCCTGAAGAAATAGAAGAAATGATCAAAAAATTCTTTGGTGGATTAGAGAGTGCTTTTGATCCAACATTGCCAGTCGTTGCTTTTTTCAAAGGAAAACGAATGAAGCGAATGTTAAAGAAAGGATTTGGGGACCAAAGAATTGAAGAACTTCCACTTCCTTTTGCAACATCTGCTGTAGATTTACAAACAGGGAAAGAACATATTTTTGACCAAGGCCCTATAACGGAAGCGCTCACAAGTGCCATGAGTTTACCAGGTGCTTTTCCTCCTTACCAGCTTGGTGAAAAGTTGTTAGTTGATGGAGGAATGATCAATAACGTTCCTGAAAATCTTATTCGTACAAAAGGTGCGGATGTTGTTATGGGTATTAATGTTTCACCTATGCAAGAAATTGTCCCGGTAAAACTTTTTGAAGATCGGAACACAACAGAAAAAGGATTCTTTCGATATATTTGGGATACTCTCAAATACCCACCGATTTTACAGATTATGACAAGGACCATCACTTTGGAAGGTAGAGAGATCACTAGGCTCAAGCGCCCCAAACTGGATCTTTTTGTTCACTTCCATTTAGAGGAATTTCAGTTATTTGATTTTGCTCGTTACCAAGAGATCATTGATAAGGGTGAACAAGAAGCCGAAGCCAATTTAGCAGAGATCAAACAGTTATTTTCATAATAGAAAATGAATCTGTAAATTTTATATTTATATGATTTTATTGGATTAGAATTGTAAATTTGAATATTTCTAATCACAACCTAACAAACATTTTTTTCTAGATTGTGATTAGAAATGAGTAAAATCAGTTTTTATAAAGAGGAAAGGATCTCTTTTTTCTTCGCTTCAAATTCCTCTGCGTTGATGAGACCCTGATCCAGTAATCCTTTTAGTTTTGCAATCCGTGCTGCTGGATCATTAGCGGCCGGTGCTGCACCACCAGTTTGTCCGCCTCCCCCTTGGTTCATCATATTGCCCATCATCTGGCCCATATTCATCCCCATTCCCATGCCCATACCGGCACCCATAGCACCACCACCTTGGCCTTCGTTTTCGGCAGCTGCTTGTCCAATATCGAACATTTTCTTTTGTTGGTATTTGTCTCCGAGCATATCGATTTCGAATTTATCGGTAATGATTTTTTGAATTCGTTGGTAGTTGGGATCGTTTTGATCAAAGTTCACCGATGAAACGTTAAACTCTGTTAAATCAATTCCATATTTTTCAAATTCAGGTGCGAGTTTGACTTTTCCGGCCGTGGAACTTTCATCTCTAAACTTATTAATTTCTACAACAGATGTATTGTTGTTTAGGATCACTTCAGAAATGAAATCACCAATCCCACGAACGATATTTGGTTTTAAAAATTCATCAATAGATTCGTTTGTCGTTCTATTTCCTCCTTTGACTACATTGAGTAAAAAGGATTTAGAATCTTTGATACGAAATTTGTAATCACCGAAGGCACGGATGTTGAGGACAATTTTGTATTTAGGATCTTCTAAAGGGATAGGTGTGTTTGTTCCCCATTTCATTGCAAAGATGGCTTTGTTTACATAATAAACTTCTGCTGTGAAGGGAGTTTTGCCACCAAACGGAAGATTGACGAGAGCTTCGAGGATGGGAATGTTTCCTGTTTTTAAGGTATGAGTCCCTGGCCCAAAGGTATCCAAAGCCTTTCCTTCTTTAAAAAAGATGGCTTCTTGGTTTTCGTCAACGACGAGTTGTCCTGCGGTACTGATTTCGTCAGAGGGATATTTCCAAACAATTTCATTGGGACTTCCTTCGAATTTAATTCTATCTATTAGTGCCATTTTACTTTTTCCTTATCTTATTTTTTTAAAAAGATTGAGTTTCTTGCTTCGAACTGTGTTTCAAAATCTAAAAACAATTTGTTTATAGATTCAATTGCCGCTTCTGGGTTTGAGGCGAACGATGTGGGAAGAGTATCTAAAATTTCTTTTTGGAGTTCTCCTACTTTTGTTAACATTCCAAAATCATGGTTCAGTAAATTTTCTAATTCTTCCTGTGTGGCTTTGACACCAGTGCCAAGGCCGTTTAATCCGTAACCAGCAGAATTTACTTTCATAATGATTCGATCGAGAAGTGTAGTTGCCGAGTTGGTTTTTCCGATATTTTGGATTTGTGCCTTTTGTACAAAACCTTCTTCTAGTTTTCGAAAACTTTCTTTAAAGGATGTGAGAATTCCTCCCAATTCTTTTCGAATGAGAAGATCTGTTTTTTCAAACTCTTGGTTAGCAAGGGCTTCTTCAAAAAGTTTTGTTTCTTTTAAGAACTTTCGAATCGGATCTTGTTCGTTCTTAAAACGCTCTAATGTTGTTTTTAACCACGTTTGGTCCATTTTATTCCTCTGTCGCACTTCCTTCTAACGTTTGTATGGTGTCGCATGTGATGTAATTAAAGATGACACTTTTTTCTGATTGGTATAAAGCTTTGGCTGGAAGTGATTTCCACTTTGTTTGGTCAAATTCGCAGTCATGTTTTTCCCCTTTCGTTTCTCCGCTAGACTCCGCAAAATAAACCATATACTTTTCTGTTTTAGGCCCGAGACGTTCACAACCAATACTGGTACTGGAACATTCGCGAATTTGGGGAGTGGGCCAATATGGTTCTTGCGTTGTTCCAAATCCTTTCGCTACTGCATTGCGATCAAAGGCCCATTTATCAATCCGGTAACTGCAATGATCATCGTAGACTGGTTCTTGTCTGTATTTAGTGGAACAACTTTCACTTTCGGAAAATGTTCCGTCCCCACGATCCGAACGAACTGTATGGCAGTCCTCTCCATCAGGGATACTGTTGTAACTTCTGATCTGACGACTTCTGGACACACTGTACGCACCCATAGGCATGGAGTCACACCATTCTGATTCGGAGACAGGTTTGAATTGGTCGATGGCAATGGAACGAGACCATTCATGATGAGTGATTTGTAGTTCTACTTTTTCTGTCCATAAAACACCGAGACAAACAAATCCTATCCCACCGAAGACAATGGTTCCCAATAACCACAATACCCATTTGGGAGTTTTCGGATGGGGTTTGATGAATTCAGAATTCTCAAAAGCTAAATCTTCTTTTGCTTTTTGGACAGAGTCTTCAGTAACACCATCTTGGTCGGATCGCAGTTTTACGTTTTGTGCCCCATCGAGCGAACCCCCACAGTTTCCGCAGAAAGTGGCTTTGGCACCATTGGCAGTTTGGCAAAAAGGACAAACCTTATCTGCGCCGTAGTAAATATGGTCCTGGACGGCCACCTTGTCTGCATCATTGGGAAAGTATCTACGGTTTGGGTCTTGAGTGGCTCCACAATTGGGACAATGCCTATGCGTTTTACCGAGTAGTTTTTTGGAACCGCAGAATTCACAGTCCCAAAGCATTTCATAGATTTTTTCTTCTGCCATCGCAACCAAGGTTTATCCGCAAAAAATTGACTTTTGCAAGAAAAATATTTTCAAATCCCAAAATCCAACCTAGAATCCTTAGGATATGAGATTGGTACTAAATCTAATTCTTAAATTCCGATATTTAATTCTCTCAATTTTCTTTTTAATTCTTTCGGTGGGTTATGTTTTTTCCCGTTCAAAACAGAATGCAGTTCATCCATTAGATAGTTTGTATTTGAAATTATCACCTAATATTGCTAAGGTGGATAGGAAAATTTCCTTTCGAAGGCTTTCCCTCCATTTACGTGGTGTGATTCCTAGTGTGAGTGAATGGAAAGAATTAGATTCCTTACCTGAGGATCAAAACCTAGAATCGTTTGCAGTCAGTTTTCTAAAACAACCTGACTTTGCTGAATATTGGGGAACTAAGTTTACTTCAATGTTACGAGACAAATCCAAAGGGCGAAAAATTCCAACAGGTGCTTTTTTTCAATACATTGCGAGTTCTCTTCATAAAAACAAACCCTATGACCAATTGGTACAAGAGATGTTAAACTCTAGTGGTTCGGTGAATGAATCGCCGGCCACTTTATTTTACATTCGGGATGGGGCAGATCCTTTACAAACAGCGGAGTATGTCGGTCGACTTTTTTATGCAAAACGAGTAGCATGTGCTAGGTGTCATGATCATCCGTATATTTCTGATTTTACAAGAAGGGATTATTATGCACTCGCTGCATTTTTTAGCCAACAATTCTTTCGTGATGGTTCTTGGGAAGTCAATCGATATGGAAAATCTTTTAGTTATGTTCCAAGAGAATTAGAAGTTCATCTTCCAATGGAAGACCAAAAAAATCTCCAAGATAAAAACAATGAATGGAACAGAGACAATTGGAACAAATGGACGGATGAACAAAGAAAAGACTACCAAAAAAAACATGAAGTCACATATGCAACGTTATACTACGAACCAAAACTTGGTTTACGGTTCCCCCATACAGATGATGCACCCGGTGGGGATTTAGTTCGACCCAAATTTTTAGATGGAAAAGAAGCCAAATTAAAACCTGGCGATGATCGAAGAAAGGTTTTTGCCAATTGGTTGACTGATAAATCCAATGATCGCTTTCGCAAAGTGATCATCAATCGAGTATGGACGGAACTCATGGGTTGGAGTTTTTTCACTCCTTTAGATGATTGGAATGAAGACACTGTTGTGACTGGGGAAGAGATTCTAAACCACCTCGATTCTTATTTTTTAACAAACAATTTCAAACTAAAAGAATTGATTTTATACATTGTAACCTCGAATGCATATAGTCGTTCTCTTACAAGTAGTGTAAACGATCAAGATTCCATTCGGTATTTTGCACCCAAACGATTGGATAGTGACCAACTTCTTAACTCTCTTATCCGAATTTCTGATTCCCAAAAGATCAGTAACATTCGTGAAAGAAATCTATCTTGGTTTACAGGTCTTATAAGCCAAAAACCTTACGATTTAACTGGTACAGGTTCAGTTCGTTTTCCTCAAGATAACTTAAAAGAATTTTCAAACGCCGTCGAAGTGGAAAGGCCTGCTCCTTATCACACGATGTTATCGGTATTTGGTTCTGGTCCTCGTGTGGATATCTCTGACGATATTGATGAGTTGACCATAGAACAAATGTTAACACTAATGAATGGCCGTGTGGTTGGGAAACTCGTTTGGGATTTTGGTAGTAAAGAGTCCCTTGTAAAACAAGAATTTGACCAAGTAAAGTCAATGGATCAAATAATTGGTAATCTTTATTACCGACTTCTTGGACGTCTTCCTTCGAATGCAGAAAAGGAAAAAATAAAAACGTTTATGGTCAAACCAGATAATGTTTTTGATAAAGACTTACTCCAAGACATTCTCTGGGCTCTCATCAACAGCCAAGAGTTCCAACATACTAACTAAGGAATTACAATGGATCGCAAAGAATTTTTTAAAAAATCAATGATTAGTTTGGGAATCAGTCCCTTTTTGTTTTCCTCCAATCCTTTTGGTAGTTTACGAGCTGCAGAAGAAGAGGAATCGATAGTTCTTCCTTCTAAGGTAAAGTCAGTCATCTTTATCGAAATGATGGGAGGAATGAGCCATGTAGACACCCTTGATCCCAAACCAAATAGTGTGTTTGCGAAAGTAAATTCCAGTATCTCTGGGCTTTCTCTATTGGAACCTTTTTCTCTTACCGCCAAACAATTACATACGATTGGAATCGTCAAATCCACTTGGAGCGAAGAAGGGGATCACGGTTTTGCCCAGATGTTACTCGGAACCGGATACCGAATGACAGAAGCTATGGGTTTTCCTGATATTCCCCATTTTGGTGCTGTGATTGCTTATGCCAAAAAATCAAAAATCAAATCATCATATTTTCCAAGTTATGTGACGATTGGGGGTAGGGGAGGGAAAAATGGGAATTCTGGATTTTTAGGAATCGATTATTCTGGTTATCATGTTGGCAATGTAGATGAACCCATCCAACATTTCAATCCATCCTATGGAAAATTTTCCGAAGATCGGATCCTTAGAAGAAAGGATTTGGTTTCTTTTTTAAATGCAGAGTTTTCTAAAACTTATCCCACGAATGAGTCGAAACATTGGAAAAATATGCTCGTGGCCGCAGAAGAATTTCGAAGTTCTAAAAACATCGATAGTTTTCGCATCAGTTTGGAAGATGAAAAAACTAGGGCACGGTATGGAACGACTTGGCAAGGTAAAGCGATGTTGTTAGCCAAACGACTTGCGACTCAGGAAGTTCCCTTCATCCATATTTCCATCGGTGGTTTTGACACTCATACGGGCAACAAAGCACAAATCACAAAAATCATGAAAGAAACAGATATGGGGATTGCTGCGTTATTAGAAGATCTAAATAACACTGGTCTCATTAAACAAACGTTATTTGTGCTTACCAGTGAATTTGGAAGGACACCTGATGTGGGGTCAAGGGATGGCCGTGACCACCATCCCAAAGTTTGGTCGACCTTACTTGGTGGTGGCCCTTTTGCCAAAGGTTATGTTTTGGGGGAAACGGACGAAACAGGATCGAAACCTTTAAAACCAACAGAAGCACTCCATGTTAGGGATTTAGTTGCCACCATTTATAAAGCAGCAGGAGTGGATCCCGAAGCCTCTCTCACCAATTCCTTTGGCCGTCCTTTTCTTTTAACTACAAAGAAAGCCAAAGTATATGAAGATTTGTTTTAGTTTTTTTGTGCTTTCTCTATACAAAGATAAGCATTGAGGAGAATGCCATCCGTAGAGGTTACCTTGTCACCGGGGTTTAAATAGGTTTCGGAAAAGATGGCACCTGCCCCATAACTTTGGCAATTGGCAATGGCAGATTCATAACTGTCATTTGGTTTCACATACACCACTGTATTTACCTTTGTTGTGTCTCCATTAGGTTGGTAACGACAAACTCCTACCAAATTTTGAACGGAACATTTTACCGAGGATCTTGTATAAGGAGGAGCACAATTGATCTCTTCTTTTGTAGTCGAATAATGTTCAAAACAAGATGGTGAATAATTAGAAGATGCCGAACAAGATCCTAACAATTGAAAAGTACCAGTAAAACCAGACCTTCCTGCATTGATGCCTGCAAGATACATAGTTTGTAAACACTGGTTTTGTGTTTCTTGTTTTTTATCATCTCTTTGCGCCTTACAATGAGTGAGAGAATGACAAACTAACAGGAGTAAAGTGATTGTGAGTTTAAAATTTGGCTTCATTTTAATAGAATACCTGTATTTGGGTTCGAACCACATGGTCCCCTTCTGCGGCTGTAGGCGTTCCTGTATAATAGAAATAATCCGTTTGCCATTTCAAATTGTGTTCTGCAAAGTAATAGGAGAGAGCTCCTCCTACTTCCCTAGAATACTTCAAACTGGGATCGGTTTCTCCTAAAGGCCGAAACTCTCCAAATCGAAAACTAAGTTCATAATTATTGATGAATAAATATCCGAATTGAACAAAATGTCCCTGTCCACTTCTAGAATATTCTCTAGAAAGTGCAGAACCCACAGTTCGTTCTATATAAGCAGTATTTGCTCTTCTCCACAACCATTCGTATTGAAAGGAAAAACCCCTCCATTTAAAATAAATGTCTCCGGCCGCATGACTATAATTGAATTTAGCAAATGTAAATTCTGTTCCATGTGTACTTAAGGATCTGTCCGAATTTTTGTTATAAGCACCAGAAACACCGATGGACAATTTGGGTTCTTTGTATCTAGCAAAATCTGTTTCTGATAACCAATCGTTATCGGATCCTGATTTTGACATTCCTCCAAAAGGTGAAAAAATAAACCTAGCAACTGTTAATACTCCGGGTGTTTGTCTTTCCACGCGGTTTCTACCCTGTCCACCGAAAACACCTAAATAATAAGCAAACATTCTTTTGTTACCGAATAGATCTTCGGAGAATAGATAAGTTCCTACGTCACGATCTAAGTTAAACTCGGCTGTTACAGAAGAGCGGTCTACTGTTTGTAACGCTCCAGAAGAATTCCAACGTTGTCTACTATACGGAACCTTCATTTGACCAAAGGCAATTTTCACGTCTCGATATTGATTGTAGATAATATTTGCATCCCGTAATGAGTTTCGTCTTTGGCTTTCCATATCTCGTTCTGCAAATCCCATTTGCAAATTCACAAGCCAAGTATCGTTGAATAAACCTGCTTTGAGTTGTAATCGAGTTCGGCGAACCAAGAAATTCGTTGTGTCCTGGGAAGGGTCCAATTGAAAACTTTGGTTTCCTTGGATTTGGGATCTGAACCGGAGTTGGATATTATGTTTGCCGTCAGTGGAAGTGCCCTTGATTCCTTTTCCGAGGCCGGTTTCCCAATTGGATTTATTTTCTGGTGTAGCCACTACCGGCTCGGAAGGAGCGGTTGGTGGGTTTGTTGGACTAGCTGTATTCGCATTGGATTCGACTTTCGCTTCTGGTTTTTCTTGGGCCCTCAGGGCAAGCGGAAGGAGATAGATACACCAAAGTAGGAATACCGCACGGATTGGATGTGGAATTTTGTGTAACATATCTGTAATTTTTGGAATGATTGTACGTATCAGAATGACTCGAGAAAGTCAAAAAGAAATTGTTTCGACTTTTTGGCAATATTTGCCTTTTCCGACTCATTTTTCCTTTTCTTACCAAAGAAACCTAAAATACTGATCTCTGATCTATGAAAAAAGCACTCATTACCGGAATCACAGGCCAAGACGGTTCCTACCTGGCAGAACTCCTGCTCCAAAAAGGGTACGAAGTCCACGGAATCGTTCGCAGAACCAGCCTTTTCAATCGCAATCGCATTGAACATCTGCACGGAAACCCGAATCTCCACCTTCACTACGGAGATATGACAGATTCCTCTAACCTAAACCGAATTTTAGAAAAAATCCAACCTTCTGAGATCTATAACTTGGCGGCTCAGTCCCATGTGCAGGTTTCCTTTGAGGTTCCTGAATACACGGCAGAAGTGGACGCAGTAGGAACTTTACGTATTTTAGATGCCATCAAACAAACTGGGATCAAATCCCGCTTTTACCAAGCCTCAACGTCGGAACTTTATGGCCTTGTCCAAGAAGTTCCACAAACAGAAAAAACACCATTTTACCCACGTTCCCCTTATGCAGTTGCTAAACTTTATGCTTATTGGGCGGTTGTGAATTATAGAGAAGCGTACGATTTGCACGCATCAAATGGTATTTTATTTAATCATGAATCTCCAAGACGCGGAGAAACCTTTGTGACTAGAAAAATCACACTTGGTGTTTCTGCTGTCAAAGCGGGAAAACTTCCTTTTATTACTATGGGAAATATTGATTCTAAACGGGATTGGGGTTATGCTCCAGACTACGTAGAAATGATGTGGATGATGTTACAACAAGACAAAGCTGATGACTATGTTGTAGCAACAAACGAAACTCATACAGTGCGTGAGTTTATCGAAGAGTCTTATAAAATTGCAGGTTACGAAGTAGTTTGGGAAGGTAAAGACGACAAGGAAGTAGGTAAGGACAAAAAATCCGGTCAAGTTCTTGTTAAAATTGATCCAAAATACTATAGACCAACTGAAGTTGAACTTCTCATTGGAAATCCAGAAAAAGCAAAACGTCAGTTAGGTTGGGAGCCAAAAGTTAAGTTTAAAGAATTGGTTCAAATCATGATGAAAGCTGACTTAAAGGATCAAGGTTTTTAATCACTCACAACGATCTTTCATAGGTGAGTTTAACCAAGAGATTTGTACCTATTCACAAACTCTTGGTTTGGAATTTGAGGATGACCTTCCCTTTGTAATTCGGGAAGGAGTCCTTCTACAAAATACATTTTAATATTCCCTTTGTGTTTTGCAGGAATTTCTCCTCTATATTCACATTGAAAAAAATCTTTAATGAGTTCATAAGTGGATGAGGAGATATTGATTTTTCCTGTCATTCCTGAAGATTCACACCGACTAGCAGTATTTACAGTATCACTCCAAACATCATAAGCAAATTTTTTATCTCCAATCACTCCTGCAATCAGTTCCCCTGAATGAATTCCTAGCCGGAGTTGCCAATAGGGTAATCCTTGAGTTTCTTTGATTTCCTTCATTTGGTTCATAAAAGCCTGGATTTCGAGGGCTGCTAAAACACTGTCGATAGCATGTGTAGAATTTGTTTTGGGAATCCCACCAACAAACATATAACTATCACCAATGGTTTTTAGTTTTTCGAGTTTGTGGCGTTCTATTAAACTATCAAAATAAGAAAAACAACGATCGAGTTCTCCTACAAGTTCTGAAGGTGAAAGTGTCTCTGCTATTTTTGTAAAACCTTCAAAGTCAGTAAAACAAACTGTAGCGGATGAATAATGTTTTGGTTTACTCACCCCATTTTGTTTTAGTTCCCTTGCAACTTCTAATGGTAATACATTTAGTAATAGACTTTCAGACTTTTGGTGTTCTGCGATGAGTTTGTCTTCGGCCCTATTGACTGCTTTTACGAATTGATTGATTAAAAGAATAAAAAAGATCACCAGTAATATCAGAGGTGGCATTAAATAATCAGCAGGTACAACCCATTTTGGTGGACCATAAAGACCTTCACTGCCCATAACCCGGTAATAGTATTGGGAACATATAAATAAAAACCCAGCCACACTTACAAAGAACCAGCGTAGTTTAATATTTTTCCTGGGAATCATCAAAAAAGGCATAACGGAAAAAAGTAAAAATCCAAGCGGAGCTGGATCATCGGCTTGGAATACGGTAAGTGAGGCTATGTGAAAATTGCTAGAAGCGAGTGAAAATACGGCGCTCATCACATAACTTCCTTTATATAAAAGGTAACGAGAATAAGCCAACGGTATTACTAAAACAAAATAAGAGATAAAAGAAGTTAAGTGGGTTTCGGGTGGTTCTGTAAAATAAATGACAGGTATGAGCAAAGAAGGAATGAATAACATGATCGTTTGGAAAGTGGCATTCACTCGCAGAGCACGAGCACTTTCATCACTTAAGCCCTTAGTGAGATGGACAAGTTGTAACCGGTTTAGGATTTTTTGAATGCGTTTGGACATAACGGGAAATTAAAAATTGATACAAATGAAAATCAATTCAAATTGTTTTGATTGTGGTGTAGTTTTATGGGAATTAACAAGTAACCCAATGATAACCAACTCTAGAGTAAGAGTAGGTTTTCAGATTGGGTTTCAATGATTTAAAAAATGAAAAATTAGGTTGGTTTAAAGGCCGAAAAACTGATCCAACATCAACTTCTTCAAAGTTTCTTTTAGTTTTTCTTGGATGTTGACAATCTTCACTGTCATTTTCTTTTCATCCGCTTTGTTTTTGAAAGAAAGAAGGCGAGAAATTCCAAGGGAACTCACAATGACCACTTTTTCCAAATCCAAATAGATTTCTTGAACGTTCTTTTCTAAAATTTCTGCCAAAATTTCGCGGAGTTCTGGCGCATTTCCGTCCAGAATTTGATCCATAAAGCGAACGCGGATCGTGTTTCCTTTTTCTTCGACTAGTATCTTATCACTCATATTTCGTTGGCCTCTAACGTAAGTCAGGAGGGGAAAGTTGGCAAGAAGTTATTTCAGCTTCTTGAGCTTATTCTCCATGTTAGCCTTTTTATGATAGAATTGGACGAGTTTTTCTAGCTCAGCCATGTCCGAACAAACAATTTTTCCAAGGTCCATACGAATAAATTTATTGTTCTTCATGATATCAGAAATGATGAGTTCGTCTTTTGGATCGGTGAGGCCGACCATCTTAAGAAGATCTTTGGTTCCAATTTCAAAATTGTAAGCTTGTTTGGGAGCCACTTTGATTCTGTTTTTTTCTGCCAAAGTCATAAGAGTATCAACGATACGGCCTTGTGGGTCTTTTAGGAGTAAGTTTGCTAACTGTTTGTAAGCAATCCAAATCCTTTCAGACAAAAGCGTAATCAGCCTAGTTGCCAATTGAGGTTGGGCTTTCACCATCCCCTCGAAGTTGGCTTTGTTAATGGCGAGAAGTTCCACATCACCCGCTGCCACTGCCGAGGCAGAACGAGGTTTGTTGTCAAGGATGGCCATCTCGCCGAAGATATCTCCCGCTTGGAGAACGGCGAGCATCACTTCGTTTTGGTTTACAATTTTGGAAATTTTTACCTTTCCACTTTGTAGAATGAATAATTCCTTACCTGGTTCGTGTTCACAAAAGATCATCTCACTATCTTTATAGTTTCGATTGAATTTATTGTAATCGATCGGAGCTGATTGGAATGGTTGGTTTATGGTTTGTAAACGCAATTTAGCCTGAGGGACAAACTGTCCATTGGGCAGATGTTTTAGATAACTTTGATAAGCAAAGGTAGCATGCGATGTATTTTGTTGTTGGAAGTAGTATTCACCAATTTTAAAGAGTTCGTTTGGATCTTCTTCAACAGCATTTCTAAAGGACAACCTTGTGATTGTTGTATCAAATTGGCGTAACTTCATAGAGAAGAAACGAATGATATTCATCGCAACGGCAGTAGACTTTTGAATTAAGGTTCCAAACTGGTCATAACTGACGGAAATTAAGGAAACGTTGGTGAGGGAGGTCGCTGATTCAATCTGTGGATGTTGGCTCATGGCGGCAACAACACCAAAAAAGTCACCAGGTCCTAAAACTTGATTGGGATCTTCTCCGACTACAGCAGTCTCACGAGTGACACGTACTTTACCCTCACGGATGATATAGAAATTGTTCGCATCCTTTTTCCCCTCTACAATGATGTAGGAGTTCGCTGGGAAAGTAACCATTTGAAAAAACGACATTCTTAAATCTCTGAACCCTTTTTGCTCAACGTGCCTAGTTTATTATCGGAGATCCCTAGGGCAATATTTTCGTAAAAATTACTTATTTTTACTCTCTCCTAAAATTTCCATCTGAGTCAGTTCTAATTCCGCTTCTTGTGCAATTTTACTAGAATACGTATTTTTGATAATGTCCTGAAAAATCTGATGGGCTTTGTCTTCCCGGCCCATTCGGACATAGGCTTTGCCTGAAATTAAGTAGGATTCGAGACCTTCTTCTGTATTAGGATATTCTTTATATATTTTGAGTTCATTTTCGGCCAGAGCCAAAATATCTCCCGTCATTCGGTAGTTGGAACTCAAGGTCTTTCTCACTTCCCGTGTTTTAGAATGGCCTGGATAGAGGATTAAAAAACTTTTACAAGATTCTACTGATTGCCAGTGGTTTCTGTCTTCTAAAAATTCTTTCGCCTTTTGGTAGAGGAGATCTCCCTGTTTGTTTCGTTCACTGACAAAAACTTGGCTTACGGAACGATCGGCGACAAGGGGTAGAATTCCCATAGAGATAAGGAATCCGAGGACGAAAAGGATCCGTTTCCATAATTGCCAAACTGTAGAATTCTGTCTCATTACTATCAGTTTCGGTCGGAACCGAGATTCTCGTGAACGGGTTTTTCTTCGGAGAGAGCAAGAATTTTGGGAATTCCTGTCAGATCCCATAATTCTGCGGAAGCTTTCATTCGTTTTCCTTTGGGGAGTGGAAAAACAAATCTCCCTTTCCCTTCCGGGCCCAACTTCAGTTCAATTTGGTGTTTGGTAAGATCCCCCATCCTCCGTTCCCTGAGAGGAGGAATGGGGAAACTGCGTAACTTTTCCTCTGCTGGATAAAGATACAATTGGATCATATAGGAAGTATTGGTTTTTCCCGAGTATTCATAGTTTAGAATGTAGCCTGATTCCGAACCATCTTCATAAGGAAGGATATTTAGAATTCTGATTTGGTTTTGTGTGGGGAGGTTTGTATCTTGTGTTTGTAAAGGTTTTGATTCTGAATTGGAGAGAATCACAGATTCTGGTTCTTGTGCCAAAAAGATTCGTTTGAAAGAAGAATCATAGTCTTCTGGACGTTTCAAAGGAAAATAATTTCCATCCCCAAGGATCGAAAGTCGTTTGAGATCTTCTTCTCCTTTAGGATCAATATCAATTCCAAGAACTTGTAATCTAAATTTTTTTCCCGATTGTTTCAATTGATAAAGAACAGCTTTCGGATCGCCATCGCAACTTTCCACTCCATCGGAGATAAAAATAATTTCTGTTTCTTGGATTTCATTTAATAGATACTCACCCACAACATTCAAAGTTTGTGCGATGGGTGTGGATCCTGCAGGAACAATGGAGGATATTTTTTGACTCACAACTGAGGCGCCACCTCGTTGGATCGGATGATACAATCGGGCAGAGGAACAACCAGCGATTCGGTTTCCGTAAGCCACAAGACCCACACTTACATCCTTTGGTAAACCACCAAGTAATTGTAAAAGTTTTTCTTTGGCCACGACCATCCGTGTTTTGCCATCCCATTTTTCTGACATGGAACCACTGGCATCAAGTATAAACACATATCTTTTGTTAGGTTGTGATTGAGTGGAAAGGGGGAAATAGGAAAGTAAAAACAAACTACAACATAGGATTCCGCAGAATTTGGGAAATCGCCGACCTAGGATTTTCATTTTTTCCCACACCTGTACACCATCGGCGGAAATCGAATTTGACCTTAGAGGGATTTGGGATCTAAAAAGGGAGGTTTGGTTAGGTTTGGTTTCACAAGAAGAGGAGTTCGATCAAAAGGAGAATAGGCTCTTAGGAAACGTAAGATCATCTCACAAGTGGCACCCCAAAGAAGGCCATCACCAAGATCAAAGTAATAGGCAAAATGATCGCGGCCAGGGATTTGAATGGCGTAAAAAGGTTTTGTCCAAAGATCAGAAAAGGGCAGAAGGATGACCCGATCCACTTCATCTGTGTTATGTTGGAAGGTAAAATCACCTTCATAAATGGCTAAAAACGGAGTAATATGGAAACCAGTTCTGGTATGAAGCCCCTCTAGTTTTCCTAAAACATTGAGGCTGGAACGATGGACCCCCATTTCTTCTTCCCATTCCCGAAGGGCAGTGACAAGAAGATTGGGATCTTCTTCTTCTTTGACACCACCAGGAAAGGAGATTTGGCCCGGGTGGGATTTAAGATGTTTGGAACGTTCGGTAAGGATGATTCCTTCCGCAAATTCTTTGGAACCAAAGAGCGGAAAAATTACCCCTGACTTAATTTCCTTAGTATCTGGAATTTCTTCAAAGTCCCTTGAAAGTTTTTTTACAAAGGACTGGTAGGATAACATCAACCCTCGTCTTTTGAGTTTTGATTTTGTTTTCTCTTTCGTTTGGCAACAAATGCTTCTTTGGATCTTATTGCCACCAAACGGTTGATCATTGAATCAAAAGATAACCCTTGAATGGCTGCAAGTAAACTAGGGCCATAGTTTTGTACTTTCCAATCAGAAAATACGTGTAGAGCTTTTAATTCTTCCAAATCTTTTGGTGCTGCTCGTAAAATGCTAATCAGCTGTTTGTTTGAAGGAAGAAGTGAATGTTCCATTCGTCTAGCGCGCATAATACGGAGTCGCCATTTTTTAGCGTTTTCGAATTTATGATTTTCGTCTTCATTTAAGTCTTCGCCATGACGTTTAGAAAGTTCTGATGTGTCGATAGGATCACTGTATTCGGCTGTTAAAAGTTTGAAGATTTCGGTTCCGTCTTTTTTCCCAAACCATTCCACACATTTTTCTTCGTTCGGATGACCTTTGACTGCTTGTGACAATCTATCATTATTAAAAACGCGAAAACTTGCTTTGTTGATTCGTTTTGCTTTTTCGTCACGGTAACGAAGCAGTTCTAAAATCTTTCTTCTTTCTAGTGGAGTGAAATTGAGAATGTCAGGAAATTTTCCAAGAGAAAATCCTTCGCCTTCTTTGGCCACATACTCTTCGGATGCAATGAATTCAAATTCAGATTTTGCCTCATCGTAGAGAGTTCTACGTTTGAGTTCTTCTTCCATTTTCAACCAAATAGATTCTAAATAAGCAGTGTCTAGTGCTGCATATTTAAGTTGTTGTTTTTGGAGAGGACGAATTTCCCAGTTAGACTTCTGTTCTACTTTAGAAAGTGTAACTTTATGGTAATGTTCGACAACATGTGATAACGAACTTTGTTCTAATGATAACAAACGAGAACTGATCATTGTATCTGCCGTGTTCACAAATTTAAACCCAAAGTCTCTTTTTAAGGCCTTGATGTCGTCTTGTGCCGAGTGGAAGATTTTGAGAATGTTCTCATCTTCGAACAAAGGACCCAAAGCTGACAAATTTGTGATTTTTAAAGGGTCAATCAGGTAATTTTTGCCATTGGAATTGATCTGAATGAGACAAACTTTGGGATAGTACGTGTAATAACCGGAGGACTCGGTGTCGATGGACATGATTTTGGACTGTCTGAGATTGATCAGAGCCAAATCCAAAGCTTTTGCCGTATCAACGAGAATATAGTTGGAATTGATTTGCATCTAATTGGGATTTTGGAAATACTGCAATTGTCATTCTAACAATGATTCTCCAATCTGACAAACCAAAAGAAGAATGTGCCATATTCGGCATCTACAATAGCAAGGAAGCTGCTAATTTTACCTACCTAGGTTTGTACTCGATGCAACACCGAGGTCAGGAGTCCAGTGGGATCGTCACAACGGATGGTTCCCACTTATACCGGTATGCCAACATGGGCCTTGTGGCAAATATCTTCACTCAACCGAAGATCAAAGAGCTCATTGGGGATGCGGCCATTGGCCACAACCGGTATTCCACAACGGGAGCGAGTTTTCTCCGGAACGCTCAACCCATCCGAGTGGAATCCCACTTAGGTCCTGTGGCTCTCGCCCACAATGGAAACCTGGTGAACTCCTGGGATATTAGAAATCGCCTCGAAAGAGACGGATCTATTTTCCAAACCACCATCGATTCGGAAGTCATTGTCCACCTTATGGCAAAAAGCCATAAAACAGATCTTCTTGAAGCACTCTGTGAATCCCTAGCGCAAGTTCGGGGTGCCTACTCTCTGTTAGTTTTAACTCCTAGATACCTAATTGCTGTTCGGGATCCCAATGGTTTCCGACCACTCGTGATGGGGAAACGTTCGGATGGAGCCATTGTGTTCGCATCTGAAACCTGTGCTTTTGACATCACAGAAACGGAATACGTAAGAGATGTGGAACCGGGAGAGATGGTTGTTATCGATCATACCGGTATGCGTTCTCTCTATCCGTTTCCAAAAGCAAAACCAAGCCTTTGTATTTTTGAATACATTTACTTTGCAAGACCTGATTCTTATATTTTTGAAGAATCAGTTTATAAAGTGAGAAAATCTCTCGGTCGCCAACTGGCACGTGTTATGCCCGTAGAGGCTGATGTAATCATTCCAGTTCCAGATTCTGCAAACATTGCGGCCTTGGGTTATAGTGAAGAGTCAGGGATTCCTTACCAAAGTGGTCTTGTTCGTTCTCATTATATTGGTCGTACCTTCATTGAACCGGATCAAAAAATTCGGGACTTTGGAGCCAAAATCAAATACAATGTGGTGAAAGAAGTGGTAAACGGGAAACGAGTGGTCATCATTGATGACTCGGTCATGCGAGGAACTACAAGCCGCAAAATCATCAAAATGATTCGTAATGCTGGTGCTAAAGAAATTCATTTCCGAGTTTCCGCACCACCAACGGTATCTCCATGTTACTATGGAATTGATATTCCTACTCATAAAGAGCTCATTGCATCCACACATAGTATTGATGAAATTCAAAAGTATCTTCGCGTGGATTCCCTTGCTTATTTAACATTGGATACAATGCACAAAGCAGTGGAAGGGCACAAGGGTGGTGGGTTTTGTGATGCTTGTTTTACATCCAATTACCCAGTGGAATTCCAAGACCATGCAGGAAACCAAAAGTCTCTATTTACGGAATACGCAACGGAAGAGTAATGGAAGAGATTGAACTTTCCAAAACCTTTGGTTTTGAAGCCGCACATTTTTTACCAAATGTTCCCGAAGGCCATAAATGTAAAAGAATGCACGGCCACAGTTTTCGTTTTGCAGTGTATCTCAAAGGAGAAATTGATCCACATACTGGTTGGATCATGGACTTCGGCGAATTAAAATCCATCGTAAAACCAATCTTAGACGAACATTTGGATCATTATGTTTTGAATGATGTTCCAGGACTTGAAAACCCAACGAGCGAAAACATTGCCGTTTGGCTTTGGAACCAACTAAAACCCAAATTACCTTTACTGGATAAAATCACTTTGTACGAAACTTGCACTAGTTCTTGTGTGTACAGAGGGCCAAAAAAATAAATGGTTTCCGTTAAGGATTCCTCTCCTAAATCCAAATCTGAAAAAAAAGGTGCCGTTGTACTTCTGTCAGGTGGGCTTGATTCTACCACATGTTTGTATTTAGCAGCAAAAGATTATGGATATCCCAAATCGAAACACCTTCCACTACTTGCCCTTTCTTTTGATTATTCTCAAAAACATAAAATAGAACTGATCAAAAGTAAAAAAATCGCGAAACTTCTCGGAATCAAACATGTGATCCAAAAATTGGATCCTGGATTTTTTTTAGGAAGTTCTCTCACCGAAAAAAAAATCAAAGTGAGAAAGAACGCAAAATCTTTGTTTAGTGGGATCGAAGAAGAAATTCCTAACACCTATGTTCCTGGAAGGAATATTCTATTTTTATCTTTTGCATTGTCACTCGCCGAAGGCCATGGATATGATTCTATTTATATTGGAGTCAATGCACTTGATTATTCTGGGTATCCAGATTGCCGGCCGGAGTTTATCGAATCCTTTCAAAAGATGGCAGATCTCGGAACCAAAAAAGGTGTGAGTGAGGCGGATGATTCCATCCAAATCAAAACTCCACTTTTACGTCTCGGAAAAAAAGAAATCATCGAACTAGGAATTCAAGTTGGAGCTCCACTCCACCTAACGCATTCTTGTTACGATCCCATCAAAGGAAAACCTTGCGGAAAATGCGATTCTTGTACTTTAAGAAACAAGGGATTTGCTGAATTAGGAATGACAGATCCTTCTCTTTGAAGGAAATATGTATATAGTCAATTTATTTCCAAAGTTGATTGAGTCTTATATGCGATTGCGAAATTTACTATTGATAGTGATTCTAATTGTCTGGCAATGTAAGGCTTTGCCATTTAATAATCCTTCCGATGTTCACTCAGATGCCTTTTGGGAAAAAGAACTTTTACGTTGTTTTTTGGGAGTAATTGATTGCCTTGAGACTCCTCAGGACAATCAAGGTGTCAAAGAATGGACTAGATTACTTGGCCAGACCGGTGGAGTCCAAACCTATTCACAATCTACTGCCACCGAAAGAACCGGATATCTTTATACTGTAGGTACTACTTCAGGAGCGTTACTCGGACAAACAAAAGTATCTTCTTCTACTGATATTTTTATAGCAAAATATGATCAGGAGGGAAACGCCATTTGGCTCAAACAGATGGGAAGTACAGGTGTGGCATCTACGTATGTAGAACTCGCTCATATTGATATGTTTGGTAATCTTTATGTAGTTGGTACTTCTGGAGGTCCTTTTAATGAACTTACGTCCACTGGTGCTGGAAGTTTACTAGTCAAACTGAATCCTTCTGGTGTGGTTTTGTGGACAAGAATTTTGCCGACACCAAGTGAAACCTTAGGATCTGGTGTCACCACAGATGGAGAAGGTAATGTTTACATCACCGGGAATACCGAAGAACAACTGATCAACGGGGAAGTGGCAGCAGGCGGAAGAAATACATATCTACTCAAATATAATCGTAATGGGGATTATATTTGGACAAGACTTCTAGACAACGGTGGTCCTAGTTCTTATGGATATCAAGTTCAGTATGATTCGTATTCCCGAAGTATTTTGTTAGTTGGACAGGTTGCAGGAACAGGAACTTTTTTAGGAAACGGAATACCTGGTGGTCTTATGGATTCCTATTTAATTTCTTTTAACACAAACGGTGCTAGCCAATGGGTTCGGTTTTTGGGAATGCCTGGAGGTACTACCTCTACAAATATTAGGGCATTGTCTGTAGATAAAAAAGGATCAATATATGTTACGGGAGATACTGATACCAATTTAGATGGTCAGACAAAAAGTGGAGCCACCGTACAAGTGTTAAGTAAATACAATATTGTAGGTGATAAACTTTGGACTCGCCTTTTGGGCGGCGGCGGTGCCTCGGTAACTAATGGGAATCAGGTATTTGCGGACAACACCTTTCATATTTATACGACGGGAAATACTACGGGTAATTTAAATGGAGTCACTCGCATTGGGACCCAAGATGCCTACCTAACCAAATACGATAGCGACGGAAATTTAATATGGACTCGACCTTCGGGAAGTAGTGGCTCCACTCTCTACGGAAGAGGAATCTCTTCCGATAAATATGGAACTCTATTTGTTTCTGGATCAACTAACGGAAGTTTTGATGGTCGAACGATACAAGGAACTTATGATGCCTTTCTTATGAAATTTAAGTAAAAGGTGGATGGGTAAGAAATTAGCGAGTGACAAAACATTTTACCGCCTCCACTTTCCGGGACTGGAGAAATTTTTAGTTCGTGCAGGTTTAAAATGAAATTTCGAACTATTCATCTTAGGTGTGTTGAAACGTGCATTGTTGAATTTGAACCGCCCCGGTTTGATATCCATTTTCCCTTTTGGGATATAGGTTCTTTCTTTTAAGAGGGAAAATAAACCACCAAGGTCAATTTCGGCACCAGCACTTCCGCCGCCACCTCCTCCTCCGGCAAGTTCTTCCCCTTCTTCATCTTCCTCATCATCATCATCGTCGTCGTCGTCGTCATCATCTCCGTTATTAGATTTTTTCTTTCCCTCATTCATTGCGACATCTAAGTTGAGAGGTTTTGGTTCTATATATTTGGATTGAAATCTAACTTGTGGGTAAAAATCCAATATACTTGTCTCTGCTAACTTAGGTAAGGTTTCTGGATTTGTTTCGTTCGGCAAACTTCTCGATAGAATATAAATTTGGCTTTGAGATTTGAAACAAGAGAAAACAAAGTATTCCTTTTTAAACTGATCTTTTCCTGGTTCTGGTTTTGCCACTTCCAAAGTAAAGGTATATGTACCGTCACGATAATCTGATGAATAGATTTCATTGAGAATTCCAGACTGAGGATATTTTTTCTTTATTTTATCTACGAGATTGGTAGTGATAAAGTTTTTTAGAGTTTTTTCAATACCATCTGTAATGATGTCTGAATTTATTTTTTCGTTCACGTTGATGGCTTGAATTTTAAAAAGCCCATGGATCGGATCGAAAAAACTGACATTCTTTTTTCCATCACGAAGTACTGCATAACGTTTATCCACAGGGATTTGTGTTTTGAATAATTCGGAATCTGAAGAATATGTGTTCCCCAATACATCACCATACACTGGATACAATCGTTTGACCGGCATAGATTGGTCATTTTTGTTTTCTAGTGTAGCCAAAAATTTATCTTTAGTGCGATCAAAAAATCGGTTGTCCTGATTGTAGTTTTCTACTTCATTAAAAATGTTAAAAGTTGGTAATAGAAGCCAACTGATGAGTCTTCGATATCCAAATTTATAGGTGGTGAAGGTTGGTTTTAGTTCACGTGGTTTTCTTTTCTGCACTGTGAAATAATGATTTTCATAATTCACTGCGGGAATGATTCCGAGTGAAACTAAAAATAGAATCACATTGTAATTATCTTTTTCTCGTTTTGAATAATACAAGTGATAGTATGTATCACAGTTTTCAACATCGCTAAACATGAGTGAGATATCTTCCGAGGTATAAAAAAATGTATCTGCATCCGTAATTTCTGCATATTTCACTAGAGTTTTTTTATCTTGAGGTGTCGCAGTTATGTTTTTAATTTGTTTGAACCTTTCGAATGATCTCTCTGTACGAAATGATTCTAGATCTTTTTTATGGGGCCAAGATTCAGGGATTCCATAAATTTGTTTAATATGTCTCGTGTTTGTATTTTTGAGTTTTAAGTTTGTACGAATGTTTTCTATGAATTGAGGATCGATGGCACCTGAATTTTCAGGAGAGATTTCATTCGCAGAATTTGCTTCTTTGAACTTCATAATTGAAACAAAACAAGAAGTCCCTGCCTCTCCCAGAACATTTGGTCCTTCAGAAAGAGGCAGTTCGTTACCTGGATTTGGCGAAACACGTGTGTGATACCAACTAATTTGGCAATTGCAAAGAAAGAAAAACAAAACGAGATAGGATTTCATGATTCACCCATTCCGAACTTTGATTAGATTTTGGGTTTTGTCAAAGAGAAAACTAAAACTAACAAGGCGTTGGTGTATCGTAAAACGAATCACGTTATTGAACGACGGGTTGATTTTAGCCAAGCCCTTATGGAAATTTGGATTTGGTAAAATGGAAATGGGAACAAAACCATTTGTGGAAGATTTTCCATCCCATGAAGAAAGAGAATGGGAACGAAGGCCCGAAAATGCGGGAAAACCACCCATAGAGGGTGAGTGGGTGGGGAAACTGTGTAAAATTTTGTTTCCAAAATGGCCAATTTTTCCATAACTACTACTAGTATATGGAAATATTTGTTACAGCCGTCACGATTTTCGTCCTCGCGATCTTCGTGGGATTTGAAATCATCACAAAAATCCCTCCCATCCTCCACACCCCGCTTATGTCGGGTTCCAACGCCATTTCCGGCATTACCTTAATTGGTGCTCTTTATGCTGCCGGAATCCAAGAAAGTAACATTACCAAAATTTTGGGTCTTCTCTCGGTAATTTTTGCTACGATCAACGTAGTAGGTGGGTTTCTCGTAACTCACAGAATGCTTGGAATGTTTAAGAAAAAGGATACGCCGAAATAATGGAACTACTTAGCATTCTTAACCTAACATATCTCGTTGCTTCCATCCTTTTTATTGTGGGAATCAAACAGCTGGCTCATCCAAAAACAGCAACCAGAGGAAACTTACTCGGTGCCTTGGGTATGCTCATTGCCGTTGTTGCAACTCTCTTCGACCAAGCCATCTTAACTTATGATTGGATCCTTGTTGGAGTTCTTATTGGATCTCTTATCGGTATCATCTTAGCGATCAAAATCCAAATGACTGCCATGCCACAACTTGTAGCTGTCTTAAATGGATTTGGTGGAATTGCTTCTGTTTTTGTTGCAGGTGCTGCATTACAACTTTCCATTCCTAAGTATGCAACCGCAGTTAATTACCAAGAGATTGTTTCCATAGTTTTCTCTGCCATTGTTGGTGGTATCACCTTCTCTGGAAGTTTTATCGCCTTCGGTAAGTTACAAGGTTTTATTACAGAAAAAGCAGTTCGTTATCCTGGAGATCAACTGGTAAAAATCTTAATCGGTCTTACTGCAATTGGTCTTGGTGTTTATGGATGTTTAGAACCAACGGATGAATCTATTTATTGGATTTTAAGTGGAGTGAGTTTACTGCTTGGTATATTCCTTGTGATTCCAATTGGTGGAGCTGACATGCCGGTTGTTATCTCCCTTCTTAACTCCTATTCGGGAATTGCTGCTTCAGCTACCGGATTTGTTCTTAATAATAATGTTCTTATCATTTCTGGATCCCTTGTGGGTGCTTCTGGAATCATTCTAACACAAATCATGTGTAAAGCGATGAATCGTAGTTTGACGAACGTTCTCTTCGGAGGATTCGGGGCTGTCGCTACAGAAATGAAAGATGATGGCGATTTTTACTCAGGTAAAGTCAAATCAACGAGTGCGGAAGAAGTTGCTATGCTTTTAGATGTAGCAAGAAGTGTAGTGATTGTCCCTGGTTATGGTATGGCTGTAGCACAAGCGCAACATACTGTTCGGGATTTATACCAACTTTTAACTGCTCGTGGTATCGATGTAACATTTGCAATTCATCCAGTTGCAGGTCGTATGCCTGGTCATATGAACGTATTACTTGCTGAAGCAGATATTCCTTATGATCGATTGAAAGAGATGGACGAGATCAATAGTACTTTCGAAAATGTTGATGTTGTGATAGTCAATGGTGCGAATGATGTGACTAACCCACTTGCAAAAACAGATCCAAAATCACCGATTGCCGGTATGCCGATTTTGGATGTTGGAAATGCAAAAACGGTAGTTGTGATCAAACGTTCCTTGAGTCCTGGATTTGCAGGAGTGCCTAACCCACTCTTCATTGCTGACAACTGTTTGATGTTGTTTGGTGATGGTAAAAAAGCAACTCAAGAGATGATCGCAGCTTTAAAAGAATCTTAGAGCCGGAAAATATGAAGAAACAAGTCTATATCGTTGATGACCACCCTCTTGTAGTAGATGCACTACAAAACTTAATAGCTAAATCAGAAGATTTAGAGTGCATCGGGAGTGCGGATAACATTGAAAAATCATTTAATGATATAGAAAAACTGCAACCTAGTTTGGTCTTAATTGATATCCAACTCAAACAGAACCAAAATGGTTTGCAGTTACTCAAACGCCTAAGAACAACTTTTCCTAACATCGCCGTCATCATTATTAGTATGTTGACGGATGATACATTTGTAGATCGCGCCTTTAAATTAGGTGCTATGGGATATGTTTTTAAAGAAGACACAACCACACAAATTGTAGAAGCCATTCATACAGTATTAAAAGGCGATTATTTTGTAAGTTCCTCGCAAGCCACACGACTGCTTGGACATTTATATAGAGCCTCTCAAAAAGACGAAAAAGACCCTATCGACAGATTGTCTAATCGTGAATTGGAAGTGTTTCTGATGATCGGCGAAGGTATGCCGGTGAAGGAAATTGCAGCCAATATGGGCCTTGCACCTTCTACGATTGAAACCTTAAGATCTCGAATCAAATCTAAACTCAGCATTACGGAAAACGAAAAACTAATTCGTGTGGCTGTAGAATGGAAATACACTCAAGCCAAAACCGACATCGTCGTTTCTTAATTTATCTAAATTAGTATTAAGAATTAGGATTTATCATTTAGATTCTAATTCTTAACTTTTTAGTATTTTAAACAAACTAATAACGCAGTTTGAAGTAGTGATAAAGTAAATCTTTTCCCTCTCGGGAAGAGAGTAACATCCTGTATGCCTCAGCTATTTTGGATTCGTTTTGTGATTGTTTTTGGATGAAGTGAAAGAAGTCGTTAGCTCTCTCATCATATCCTAAATTTAAAAGTAAATTCAGATAAAAACTTTGATCATATTCATCAGCAAATGGTGAGTATGCGATGGGACGTAAAAGAGTTTCCGCATCTCTCCACTTTCGGATTTCAAAATAACATCTTGCGAATACTTTTTTTTCTCTCCATCCAAGGAGTTTCGGATTTTTTAAATAGGTAAGGGATTTTTTAGGATCTTTTTCGTTAGAATAAATTACACGACCCATTAAGTGAGATGCCTGGATGTGTTTTGGATCTTGTTCTAAAATGGTTGTGAGTTCCACTTTAGCTTTTTCCGTTTCATTCAGTTCTAAATAAGTTTTTGCTAAAATGAATTTTGCTTCGTTATAGTTTGCTTTGTATTCCAATGATTTGTTTAAAGATAAAATCGCATTGTTATAGTCTTTTAATATATAGTAAGCAAGTCCTAAATTATAATGATAAAAAGGATTGTATGGAGAGATTTGATTGGTTTCAGTCCAAGTATCTTTTGCTTCGGACCAACTATCTTCTTGCGCATAAATCATTCCAAGTAGGAAACTTGCTGCTTCATGGTTGGGTTCTTTTTTTAGAGCTTTGTTTAGACTTTCTTTTGCTTCTTGCCATTCCATTCTAGAATACAATAAACTTCCGTTTAAATAATCATACTCAGGATATGATTTGTAAACGTCTGATTGGATTTTTTTCCATTCAGTATCAGCTAAAAGAAACCTTCCATAACGAAGAGCATTGATGATATTACGACTAACTTTTTCGAGTTCAATCTTTGCATTGATTTCGACAGTCTCTTTATCTTCTGTTTCAGAAACAATAGGATTTATTGATACAAAAAGAAGAAGTCCTAATATTAGAATTTGAATTTTAGCTTTCATAAATTGATTCTAACCATTTCAATATTTTTAAGTGAGCATCGCGAACTAATTTTATTTTTGAATGAGGAAAAACATCTGGAAAGTTTTGATTCGTAGATAATGAAGAAAGTGGTCCTAAATAGGGAATTCCTAATTCTAGTTCTGCAAATTTACCTAAGGATTCGTGTACGGGTGTAATTCCTACCAAACAAACCTTTTTCCCCTTTGCCATAGACTCCATCATAGTCTGTCCAAAATAAGTGAGTACAAATTCCGAAGATTGAATTTCTTTTAAAAATTGGATATAAGAGACTCGAGGTAGATATTTTATATTTCCATCTATCGGTGGAGTCCCTCCAATCCTAGTCACAAAATCTATATTAGGTTGTTCTTCCGAATTGGTTTGATTTAAAAATTGTGTTAAATACCTATCAATTTGTTTTGATTCTTCCTGGTTTAAATGGCCTGCGTAAACAAGGAGGTGTCCCTTCATTGTGATTTCTGTCCAATCCAATTCAGAGAGAGGAGAACTAAAATAGGAAACGGATTCTAAGTTTGTTTTGGGTGCTACTGGATTTGGTAAAAAGAAACTAGCATTGGGTTCTGTTGGTGGGTGGTGGATATTATCGATATAAAACTGATTTGGCAAAGTATATTCATTCTCTCGAACATCTAAAATATGCGGTAGGTTTTTAGAATTCGGATCAGCTTTCGTAGAAAGTTCTACATTGTATCCTTTGATTTCTAAATATAAGGAGAGGGATTTACATCGTTCCCAGTGGCCTGATCCAAACTGCGAAGGTTCGCCATATACAATCCTTACTTTTTTTGATTCTTTTTGTACTTTCGGAAGTTGAAAAACCACTTGTTCTACAGAAGAATTGATGGAGAAAATTTCCGGATTATCTTTTGCGAGTTGGATCACTTCCTTGGCTCCAAAAAAAGGATCTTTAGATCCTAGTTTTTGCCATAGTTTGCAAACAAGTTCATAGTCTTTTGGTTCATCTACTGTGATACGTAGGGAGCTGTATTTATCATTCGTTAGCTGGTCTAAATGAGGTGGCTGTAGCCTATATTGATCATGGATTTCTGGGTGTTCTTTGATATGAAGAGATACATGTTCCGTGTGTCGTTCGGGGGCTGGGCCTTCGGTTTCATAAAATAGAGATTCTGCTGAAAAACATTCTACACCCATCCCGAGGGGAAGGCCTACAATGGAAAGGCTGTAATGGGTATTGGAGATAGTGGTCAGGGCTTCATACAAATATCGAATTGATTCTAAATCCACAAAGGGGTTATCACCCGTTAAACGAAATATATGTTTTGCGTTAAAATGTAGGCTGGCCTTACGGAAGCGATCTCTCACATCCAGCTCCGAACCAACAAAGGATTGGTAGTTTCTTGTATTTAGAAAATCGATCAGGTTTTTATCATTTTCAGGAATTAAAAATACAATTTGGTCTTTGGGAAAAATGGTAGAAAGTCTGTTGTGGATATGGTCTAGGACAGAAGTATTCGAATTTTCTGGTATGGATTTTAGAATTTTATTGGGAAGTCGTGTGGATCCTAGTCTTGCCTGAATGAAGGCAAAACAATCAAGCGTTGAAAGTATACCACTCATCACAATTCAAACAAGGAGCGGGGATTTTTTGGTGTTCACCATTAAAACTATACTTAAAAAAATCCAACCCTTTTCGCCAAACATCATTGAATGGTTCGGAATATAAATTCCCAATCATTTCTGTTTGATTCTGTTTACAAATGGATACTGAACCATCCACTGAGACAGACAAATCACGAACCAAATGCCAACAATAATCTCTGTGAATGGGAGTGAGATCACTCACCCTTCGTTCAGGAAGTTTTTTTGCAAAGGTATTGTATTTTTGTAAGATGATGTTGATTCCTTTTTTTTCAAAGAAAGTGAAATATGGATCTATTTCCTCTTCCACTTCTTTCATTTTGATCATTTGAACATGAAGCGATCGGCTTGGAAGAATTTCGGAAAGTTGATTAATACTATTTAAAACTTTTTCCAGTTCGGGTTTACCATATAAGGATTGATAAACTTCCTGTTTTAGAGTCGTCACATTGACAATGATACAAAGTTTTTCTTTTTCAGAAGGATTGAGACTACCAATCAGAGAAAGTAACGATTCCGTATTTGTATACAGCGCAGTTTCAATGATAAGTTCTGTAAGAAATTCTAGTTTTAAAATTTCGATGATTACAGACTGAAATTCAGGATGGAGGAGTGGTTCTCCATTTCCGGAAAGGCTGATGGTAATTGGGGAAGTGAGCTCTGTGTTGAGTTTCGAAATTGTTTTTTTTACATTCTCTACAGAAACAAAACTTCCATCGTTGTTAGTATCAACAAACTCTCGTGGACAAAACGTACATTTAAGTTCACAACCTTTATAGATTTCCCACTCCAAATAGGATGGAGCACTACGAAAGAGTTCTGGATTTTCTTTTAACTTTGGAAGTATGTTTTCGTATAATAATACTTCTCCAAAAGACAATAGACCTCGGACGAGGGTTAAAGACCGAACTGATGCCAATCGAAAGTCTAGTCGCAGTTGGCGAAGGTCTGGAGCTTGGTAAAAGATATCTACATCATATTGGTTAATATTCTTTAGAAAAAATGAATGGATGTCGGTTGCCAAAGTATCTGGCAAGGAAGTCAAAAACTCACGAGTGATGATTGTAGGTGTAAGACCAGGTGGTAAATTTTCTGAATAAGAATATTGGCTAAAAAAATTCCTGTGGCGATTCCATGACTTTTCTGTTAGGTGGGTGTCGAGTAGTGGAGAAATCCCTGTAAAATAAAGAAAACAAACTTCATCCCAATCAGGATCTTTAAACCTAGACTCGGGTAATTGTTGACCTAGTTTGAGTAAGAACTCATATTCTTTGGAAACAGCTTCATGGAGATGGAGTTTGCCTTTCAAAGAACTGGAATTTATTTTTTCAGAAAGTGTGGGATCTGTATTGATATGGATTTGGATCCCAGGGAATACCTGAGACAATCTACTGAGAAACTCTTCCCACAACTCGACTTTAAAGTTTTGATTTAAAAATAGAATCGATTGGGAGTCCAAATAAACTACCGCAAAACTTGGATTATAGTCCTTTCGGTTCATCATCAGTCTAAATTGTATTTTTCTTCCGGGTTACTGATATTGTGTTCTTTGATATAGATGGCATCAAAGATAGAGATTGCAGTATTTTTACGAGTATTGGCAACCCACTCTTCAAAAGAAGTTTGTTCCTTTTCTCGGAATAAAAATCCCTGGATTCCCTTTCTGACGGCATCCAGTGGAGTGGGTCTCATTCCTTCAATATAAACCAAACAATATCTTTTACGATCATCACGGAAAACCTCAGAGATTTTGCCAGGACCACCTACTTGTGATAATACGGAAGCTGTAGTTGGTTGCGATTTGAATAATTCAAATGTGGGAACCCAGTTAACCAAACCTCCATTCAAACGATACCTTGATTCATTTCTTGGACCAGAAGCCACTAGTTTAAAGAAAGAAGGATCTTTTAAAGATTTGTTTCTGATTTCTGTTAGTTCGTTAAAAACGCGAGTTTCTTCATCGATAGAAGTATTGGATGGTGATAAAACGATTTCTCGAAATTTAAACTCTGACCCTACCTTCGCCTTGTTTTTGTTATACCAAGAGAGAATTTCTTGTTCGGAAGGCAACGGTGGACTTACTTTGATTTGAAGGAGTTGTCCTTTTTTAATTTGGTACGGTAAATCTTCCAACCAAACATCATAAGGTAAATTGAATTGGTTTTGAACGGCCTTTTTAAACTGTTCGAGATCGCTGATTCCTTGTGCTTCCATCCTTTTTTGGATTTCTGCTTCAATTCGCTTTTCATTCACTTGAATGGATTCTTCATCAGCGGCATTATCCACCACGGCCCTATCGATTAAAAAATCGATGACTTGTGCATGTAGGGATCCTTTTTTTCGATAGTTCGGGAAAAATCGAGAGAGGTTTTTATAACGTTCGACACCCTCTTCATAATCCAAGGTGGAAATGGACTTTGGTCCAACGATAGCAAGAACCGCATTTAAGGATTCATAAGAGCTTAAACTCTGATTAGGGGAAAAGAGAAGGCTAAAGACAAGAACCGTTGCAAAAAACAAAACGAAAACTCGAGACATTCGTGATCCTTTTTGCATACGGTCGTAAACTTACCCGATGAACGTGGTGTGTAAAGCCTTTACTGCATCTTCCGCTTGGTTTTGTTTGATGACGCAGGAAATTTTGATTTCGGAAGTGGAAATCATTTCAATATTGATGTTTTTTTCCGCAAGTGATTGGAACATTTTTGCTGCCACACCTACATGGGATTTCATTCCAACACCTACTGCAGAAACGATAGAGATGTTCTCATCAATTTCTGCCTTTCCATTTCCATGGTCTTTAGCATAAGCATCAATGATTGGCCTTGTTGCTGAAATGTCTTTTTTGGCAATTGTGAATGAAATGGTATTGATTCCGTCTCTTGGAGAAGATTGAACGATGACATCCACAATCACATCTTTGTTTGCTAATTGGGTGAATAACTCTGCCGCAATTCCTGGTTTGTCTTTTACGTCAGCAATCGTTACTCGAGCTTGGTCACCTTTGGCGGTAACTCCACTTACTTTCATTTTTTCCATAATTTTGTCCTCACTCATCACTAAAGTTCCCGGTTTATCGTGGAAACTGGATCGTACGTGGATGACCACGTTATAGTTCATACCTAATTCCACACTTCGAGAGTGAAGGACTCCAGCACCAAGGCTTGCAAGTTCCAACATTTCTTCGTATGTAATTTGTTTGTGCATTTTTGCAGTTGGGATCTTTCGTGGGTCGGCAGTATAAACTCCATCCACGTCAGTATAAATTTCGCATTCATCGGCACCAAGAGCAGCAGCAAGTGCTACAGCAGAAGTATCACTTCCACCACGACCAAGGGTGACAATGTTTTCGTCTTTATCGATTCCTTGGAACCCAGCAACAATAACCACCTTTCCCTTGTTAAATGCTTCATCGATACGAGAACGATCGATCATCTCGATCTTTCCGTTGGAAAAGTTTCCATCGGTTAGGATTTTTAATTGAGAGCCGGTAAAAGACTGAGCAGGCACTCCGAGTTCGTTCAGCGCAATGGCAAGAAGAGCAATCGACACTTGTTCGCCCGTGGAGAGCAACATGTCCATTTCACGTTTCGGAGGATTTTTAGAAATCTGGTCAGCCAAGTCGACGAGTTCGTCTGTAGTATGTCCCATTGCAGAAACTACAACAGCTACTTTTTGGCCTTCGTCGTGGTAACGTTTGATACGTCTGGCCACATTTTGGATTTTAGTGGTGTCACCAACGGAGGTTCCACCGTATTTTTGGACAACGATTTTCGATGACATGGGTATATGGACAGGGTGCTACAAGCAAATCGGGAATCAAGTAGAATGAATTTTTTTGCAACCAAACGACCATAGAGGACTCCAACTCGGTAGGTTAATCTAAATGAATTCTTCTCCTGCAACCGTTGAGCCCCTTGTTAAAGAACAAGCTCCTTTCCTTTTCCTTGTTTTGTTCTTTTTGGTGCAAGCCACTGTCCTAACCGTTTTTACTGTTCCGTTTTCCTGGTCCCTCGTTTGGGTCGCTGTCGCTTCCTACTTCCTTCGGATGTTTGGAATCACCGCTGCCTACCATCGTTATTTTTCCCACGCCTCCTTTAAAACCTCTCGTCTGTTTCAATTTGTTTTAGCTTGGATCGGTGCGATGGCCATGCAAAAAGGTCCACTTTGGTGGGCGGCTCATCACAGAAACCACCACAAGTATTCCGATACAGAAAAGGACATCCATTCTCCTACTCGTAAAGGGTTTTGGTATTCCCATATGTTTTGGTTTCTTCGAGATGATTATAATGATTACGAAGCCAAACTCATTCCTGATTTTTATAAATATCCAGAATTACGTTTTCTGGATCGTTTCCACTGGATCGCACCTTTAAGTTATGCGGTCTTACTTTATCTTATTGGTGGTTGGGCTTGGCTTGTATATGGTTATGCAGTATCTACTTTCTTTTTAGGTCATGCTACTTGGACCATCAACTCTCTTTCTCATGTTTATGGTTCGGTTCGTTACGATTCAAGGGATACAAGTAAAAACAATCTTTGGCTCGCACTTCTCACCATGGGAGAGGGTTGGCACAATAACCATCACTACTACTGTTCTTCAGTGAATCAAGGTTTCTATTGGTATGAAGTTGATATTTCTTATTATATATTAAAGACACTTAGTTTATTTGGAATTGTTTGGGATTTAAAAAAACCACCCAAAAAAGTTTTAGAAGAAGGTCTTCTTCGTGATCGGGAACAAAAAGAAAGGAAACTCTCCTTACAAGAATCCAAACAAAAATCAAAGTTAAAAAATAAAGTAGGGGTATTATCTACTTAAAAGTTTAAACACCCAATCGTTTACGAATGTCTGCCGGGATACTTTGGATAGAATCATATTTTTTTTTCTTTCCACCCGGTAGTGACACATAATAAAAGCCGTTGATCATTTCTAAAAAATAATCCTCTCCTTTTTCTCCCAAAGATCTGTTATCCAATTCCTTTACCATTTTTTGGTATTTGGAGGGAAGCAGATTCCAATTCATATAATTGGTAACCACACCTTGGTCATTCACTGTATAAGCACCGTCTTGGTGTAGAATTTTTGTTCCATTGTAATCAAAAACTTCCATCACCTTTAGGTTGTTATCTTTGGATTGTTTTGAATCTTTTTTAGGTTTCCCTGAATTTTGGTTGGATGAATCTTCTGGTCCAGAACCTTGTTTTGATTTTACATTTGTTGGAGTTTCTTTTTTTCTGAGTTTCCCAAAAAGTAGAAGGAAAATGCCAGCAAACGCGAGTGATGCGAATAGGAAAATTTCAGCGGTGGACAAATCAAATAAGTAACGCCACATAACTATCGAAAACTCGTTCCAATTGCCTTACAAGAATCAGGGAGATAACCTTCTGTATTCCATGTAACACAATTGGTAAGTTCAATGGCACGAATACATAGTTTTAAATCATCAATTTTGACTCGACCAAGGAATAGGGCACCTGGAAGTTTTTCACGACCACAGGCCGAATTTTTAAGAGTATAGGCTTCAAAAATTTTTTGATTCCCTTCTCGTGAGGAATAAAACAAATCATCTCTATTTTGAATGCAATGAAAAGGTAAACTGGTGCAGAGAATAGGAAACAACCACACCCTTTGAAAAAATAATTTCATTTTTTAAGTTTGATCCGAGACACTTCCCTGACAGGGATAGGAAGTTTTCCGAAAGCACTATCCACCTGAACGGTTCCATAAATTTCAAATTCTGCATCTTCTCCACGTCTTGCGACTTCCGAAAGTTGTTTTGCCAGAAGGAGGAGTTTGGGAAGGATGGATTGTTTTTGATCAGGGATTAACTTTAGAACCACGAACGACTCTGAATTTGGGCCTACTTCAAGAGGGGTTTCGTTTTGGAGTTTTCCGATATATTCTTTTCCCTTCGGAGTGATGAGTTCTATCTCCAAATCAAATTGGTAAATGCTAACCTTGGTATCATTTGGGTTGGATACAGAAACTTGCGGATACAAATCCACCAAAGGGATCAAAGGAAAATTTGGATTTGGTTTTAGATCTACACGAACATCCACCAAATCAAACTTACAAGCCTTGAGACTTTCTAAATTCTTTTTTGTTTCACTAAGACAATGAGTGAGAACAATTGAAAATAGAACTATGAATAGAAATAAATATCTACGGACCAAATACTACCTTCCCTTCGGTCATATGTTGTTTATAAAATTCCAAACCTTCTTGATACTCTTCGAATTTGAACCGTTTGTTGATTTTTGTTTGGAAAACTGTTTTTAGAAATTTCTGTGCTTCTTTGGCTTGTTTTTGAAACTCCTCTAATCCAATTTCATAAATCCATGAAGACAACCAAAATCCTTCCACTTTTTTGTTTTGGAATAAAATGATTCCGGAATTTACTGAAAATGGTTTTTCCGATAGAGCACCATAACAAACAAGTTTTGATCCATAAGGCATACATTCTACAAGAGATTGTGCTGTTTCTCCTGCCACTGCATCAATGGCGTAAGTTGCATTTAGTTTCTTAGAAATTTTGAATAAATCTTTTTGGTAATTCGGTGAAGTGGAGTTTAAAATATTTTCTGCTCCAATTTCAGTAAGGTTGTCTTCTTGTTCTTTCTTTCGTACAATATTGATTAATGGAATTCCACGTTCTTTACAAAGTCGTACTACCATTTTACCCAATGCACTGGCTGCTGCCGTTTGGATCATAGCAGGGTGTCCTTCTTTTGTACAACGAGAAACCATCGCCCAAGCAGTCATTGGGTTTACAAAAAAACTAGATCCTTCATCCAGACTCACTCCATCTACTAACGGTAAACAGTTGTCTTCGGTAGTAATCATATATTCTGCCCAGGATCCATCATTTTGAGGAGCTACACAGGAGACATTCATTCCTACTTTCAGAGTTTTGATGGCACTACCAACAGCATCAACAACCCCACTAGCTTCGAATCCGGCTGCTACCGGTGCTTTTTTCTTAAAACCATAGAGTCCACGAATGAACATTAGGTCAGAAGGATTGATTGGTGAAAGGTGGATTTTGATCCGCACTTCGTTGTCTTTCGGTGTGGGAATTTCTTTTTCACGGAGTTCCAACTGGGGTTCGGATTCGTCGTATTTTAGGATGGTGACTGCTTTCATCTCGTCCCATTCAGTCATTTAAAATCTGCTTGCCAACTCTTTCTTTCGGAGGAAGAATTTTAAGTCTGCCGTGAAATCAAAAAAGTTATCGAAGGAAGCCCTAACAGGGATCGTTTTTTTTTCTATTTTGGTCTTCGCTTTTTTCACAACCGTCATTGAACCGGATCGCCCGGCCAAAAAATATCCTTACAGGTTATCGCTTTTTTACTCTCGCATCGATGGAATCAAAGAAGGAACCGAGGTTCGGATTTTAGGGATTCCGAAAGGTTACGTGGCCCATATTGATTCGAGGCCACTCATTGATGTACCTGACCGGCGATTTCTCGACCATAACATGGATCATGCGATTGAGCTTCATATTGCTTTGGAAGATCCTTTAACTCTCTGGGATAATTACGAAGTAGACTTTCAAACGGTGACTTTGTTTTCGGGAAGGATCATTAATATCAATCCGGGAAGTTCGGATGGGAAACGTCCTTTTTTCAAACCGACATTTCGGGAAGGGGAAAAAACTCCTGACTATTTACCCTCGGCTCGGTATTTTGATGATTTTTTCAAAGCAACTTCCGTGACAATGGAAGAAAATCGTTCCGACCTCAGGCAAATCACATTGGATTTTCGTTCTATATCCGATAAATTAAATCGTACAGAAGGTACAATTCCCAAATTAATAGGAAGTACGGAAATGTATGATGAACTTCTTGCGACTGTAAAGGACGCAGAAACCATTGGAAAAGAAGGAAGGCGTTATATGGAAAGTTCTAGGAATTTAGAGAACACCATGCCAATTCCATTTTTGATTACAGCATCGTATTACGGACGTACAACGCCAATTACGGGAAGAAGGATTGGACCACAAGATTAATGAAAGTTGCAATTATACATGATTGGCTCACCGGTATGCGCGGTGGAGAGATAGTACTCGATAGTTTATTAAAAGCTTTTCCAGAAGCGGATTTATTTACTCTTTTTTATTCCAAAGGAAAACTAAACGATAGGATTGAAGGACGTAAAATCACAACTGCCTTTACAAACAATCTTCCCTTTAAAGAAAAGTACTACCGTTACTACTTACCAGTATTTCCTACGGCCATTGAGTCTTTGGATCTCAAAGGTTATGATGTAGTGATTAGTTCTTCGCACTGTGTTGCCAAAGGAGTCATCCCTCATCCAGACACTTTCCATTTGAGTTATGTTCATAGCCCGATGCGATATGTTTGGGATATGTATTATGATTATTTTCCCGGTAGAAAGGGATTTAAATTTTTCCTTTTACAATCCATTGCTAATTATCTACGTACTTGGGATGCAGCTTCTGCCAACCGAGTGGACTATTTTACATGTAACTCGCATTTTGTGGGTCGTAGGATTCAAAAATACTATCGCCGAGATTATAAAATTGTTTATCCACCGTGTTTGCCTCAAGACTTCCGAGTGAATGATGTTTCTAAAGATGATTATTATCTGATGGTTTCGGCCTTTGCTCCCTATAAAAAAATTGATCTTGCCATTGAAGCTTTCCGCGAAAACGGAAAACCACTCATCCTTGTGGGTGGAGGTCAGGAAGAAGGGAAACTCGTGAAAAACCTTCCCAAAAACATCCTTTGGAAAAAGGGCCTCCCTCGTACGGAAGTGGTCGAACTCTACAAAAAGGCCCGTGGGTTTATTTTTCCCGGAATGGAAGACTTTGGAATCACTCCCGTTGAGTCCCAGGCCTATGCCACTCCCGTCATCGCATACGGGAAGGGAGGTGCCCTGGAGTCGGTTAAAGAGGACAGAACCGGTGTATTTTTTAAGGAACAGACCGTAAAATCCTTAAATGAGGCCATCCAAAGGGCAGAAAAGATCCATTTCAAACGAGGGGATTTCCAAAATTCCATCAATCGATTTACAGAAGAAAAATTCGTAAGCGAAATTCGAAAGGTAGTCGATAGACATAAGTAGAAATCTCTGAAGGGGGATCTCCTGGTCATATTACATCGACTCAAAGGTGCGGAATTTGTTCTCAATGCAGATTTGATTGAGACCATCGAAGCAAACCCGGATACGATCATCACTCTTGTGAATGAGAAGAAATTCATTGTACAAGAGCCTGTTGCGGAAGTTGTGGAAAAGGTAGTCGCCTACCAAACGAGAATCCACAACCTCCCCCGAGTGAATGTGAAGATGCCTGAGGAAACATAAGAAATGGATATAGCTACAGTCATTGGTTTGGCCCTTGGAGCGGCCTTGATGTTACTTGGGGTTGTTTCGGGGGGTCTTGCATTAACAGACCTTATCGATATTCCCTCGGTCATGATTACATTTGGTGGTGCTGCCGCCGCTACGATCATTTCCTTCCCATGGACTTCCACCATTGGAGTAGGAGCCGTTACTAAAAAAGCCTTCCAAAATCCACCCTCAGACTTACCTGGTCTGATTACGACACTAGTTAGTTTTTCTGAAAAAGCTCGTCGTGAAGGTTTACTTGCCTTAGAAGATGATATCAATGAACTTCCTGAAGAATTTTTAAAGAAGGGAATCCAACTCGTAGTGGATGGAACTGACCCTGAACTAGTTCGAAATATTATGGAAACCGAAATTGGGAACACAGCCACAAGACATGCTTATGGTCGTTCTTGGTGGGATGCTTACGCTGGTTTTGCGCCGGGGTTCGGAATGCTTGGGACCCTCGTGGGTCTTGTGGGGATGTTAAAGAACTTAGGTGGTGGGGATGCAAGTGCGATTGGACAAGGTATGGCAACGGCACTTATTACCACATTGTACGGATCACTCGCTCAGAACTTATTTGCAGCACCTATCGTTAGAAAACTAACGAGACGATCGGAAGATGAACTTGTGATCAAACAAGTGATGGTGGAAGGTACTCTTTCTATTCAATCTGGAGACAACCCAAGGATTGTAAAAGAGAAACTTGCGAGTTTCTTAACTCCTGCTGAAAGAACGGCACTCAAAGACGACGGAGATTAATACTAAAAACCATGGCGTCTAAGAAAGAAAAATGTCCTGAATGTATCCAAAAAGTTCCCGAGTTCATGGCAACTTACGGGGACATGGTGACACTTCTTCTTTGTTTCTTTATTCTCTTGTATACAACGGGTAAAACAGATGCAAAGGAGATGCAGATCATTTTATCTGCATTCAAATCCACTACGGGATTTTTCACCGGTGGACAAACACTTTCGAAAGGTTCTTTGGAAGAGATGGGTATGCAGATTGAATCTCTTCCTTCTCAAGTAGTAGGACGTAACCTTTCCAAAGCAAAAAAAGATGCACATGAAGTTTTTAAACCAGAAGTAGAAGCTGGAAAAGTTCGAATTTCTGAAAACGAAAGAGGACTTGTGATTTCCCTTGTGGGTGCTGATTATTTTTATCCGGGTTCCGCGATCATGACACCCTCCATTCGTGAGACATTACGAAAAGCTGCAGGTCTTATCAAAGGACTCGAACGATTTGTTCGGGTAGAAGGACATAGCGATGATGATGCGGTCAATCCTGTGAATCGTCCTGGCCGTGAAGAACGTGAATATATCAATAACTGGGATTTGGCGGGAGCAAGAGCAGTCAATGCTACCGTTTTTATGATCAATTCAGAAGAAATTGAGCCAAGTTGGTTCCAAGCTGTAAGTTTTGGATCCTACAGACCTCTTGTATTGGAAAATGAAGGTACACCGGAAGCCAAAGCTTTCAACCGAAGAGTGGATATCATCATCCTAACCGAGAAGTCTACCAAACGTGCACCAGGGGAAAGTAAGTATGGTTTACCTGACACTCGTTTGCCGAACACTGAAACAAATGTAGAAGGAGAATTTTAACATGGGTGACCGTGAAGTAGATGAAGAAGAAGGTGGGTTAGCCGAAGGTAGTTCCGCCTCTGCAGGGATGTCCCCCATTGTAAAATGGTTATTGTACATTGCTGCTGCCATATTCGGGATTATCATTGTAACCGTTATATCAATGTTTGTTGCTCAAAAAACGGCAACAAGTGTGTTCAAACAACAAAAGAATATCTCTCTTGTGAAAGCTCCCCCTCCTTTGGAAGTTTACACATTTCAAGAAGAATTTAGAGTGAATACTTCTGATGTTGGTGAATCACATTTTGTTAAGTTAAAAATGTCTCTTGGATTTGAATCAGGACAACCTGCTCTTTCTGCGGAACTAGCTGCACGTGTGGCTCAAATGCAAAACATCATTAACTTAGTCATTGCAAGAAAAACAAAAGACGATCTAAAATCCATTACGAACCAATTGGATTTACGTGAAGAACTCAAAGCTCACTTAAATCATATTTTGACCAATGGAAAAATCAAAGAGGTTTACTTTACCGAGTTCTTGGTAAACTAGGACTTATGTCCGACCAAATCCTCGGTGTGATTCCTGCGCGCTTCGCGAGCACAAGGCTTCCTGGAAAACCACTGGCCCTCATTGGTTCCAAACCAATGATCCAGTGGACCTACTACCACGCTTCCCTTTCTAAATCGATCCACCGTTTGGTGGTGGCAACTGATGACAAAAGAATTCATGATGTTGTTTTATCTTTTGGAGGAGAGTCTGTGTTGACAAGTCCCGATCATCCTACTGGAACTGATAGAATCATCGAAGTGGCAGAAAAGTATCCAGACTTTGGAATCATTGTCAACATCCAAGGGGATGAACCTGGGATGGAACCAAACCTCATCGATGGGGTGGTAGGTCTCAAAACCAAAAATAGAAATTGGGAAATGACTACGGCCGCTGTTCCCTTTACCACATCCGAAGATCCAAAAGACCCTAACAAAGTAAAGGTGGTCTTTGACAAAATGGGATGTGCCAATTATTTTTCACGTTCTCCCATTCCCGCTTCTTTCAAAGGTGATGCTACGTATCACAGGCATTTAGGAATTTATGCTTACGAAAGAGAATTTTTAATGGAGTACAACCATTTGCCGGCTTCCGATTGGGAAACGGTCGAATCATTGGAACAACTTCGTGCTTTGCAGAATGGATCGACGATTGGAGTTTATCTTTCTGATAAAGCAAATTTAGGTGTGGATTCACCTGCTGATTTAGAAGTGGTGATTCGAGACTTTAAAGAGAAGGGTTTGATTTAAACAAAATCGAAATCAATTAAGTCTCAACAGATAACAATTGTTGTGTTTGGTCCTTTGCAGGTGACAATCCAAAATACCGTTTGTATTCTCGACTAAATTGCGAAGGACTTTCGTAACCCACTCGTTCCGCAGCAGTGATGGCATTGGTTCCTTCTGTGATCATAAGACTTCTCGCTTTTTGTAATCTTACTGTTTTGATGTACTGTAAAGGTGATGAGTTTGTGACTGCTTTGAAAGAAACATGAAATGTGGATACACTCATCCCACAAGAAATTGCTAATTCACCAATATCTAAATTTTGATCGTATTCTTTGTGAATGCGACTGAGGATTTGTGAAATTTGGAAAAATTTTCGATTTCTATGTGCCAATGCTTGTAAAGCCTCTCCATTCTCTCCTTTTAACACACGATAGATGATTTCACGTACGATGGATTTCCCAAGAACTAAACTATCTGCTTTGGAATTTAGAGTTTGTATCAGGCGAAGTGAGGCATCAGAGATTTCTTCTGTGACACTGGCTCCATAAATTCCTTTTGGTAAATTTTCTCCTGAATATTTGGTTTCCTCAGTGAGTAAAAGAATTTCGGCAACTTCTGCTGGATCCACATCGATTCCAAAACCTAATATGGGTTTGCCTACTTCCGCAACAGCATCACATTCCAAAGGAATGGGAACAGAAAGAACGAGGTATTGGGATGGGTCGTAGGTATAAGTATCTTCTCCGATAAACACACGTTTTTTCCCTTGGGCCATCAGAATGATGCGCGGATGATATGTGAGTGGCACACGCACAAAAGACTTATCGATGCGAAAAACTGTGACTCCTGGGATCAGGGTTTCCAGGTTTTTTTCCTTTGGCAAAATTCGTGCGAGGATCTTTACGATCTCTTGGTTGTTTTCGTGGATTTGCCCCATTCCTGAAATGAAACTCCAATTTCCGCTAAAAACAACTATAAATTTTTAAACTACATAGGATTAGGCAAGGTTTTGGACTTCTGTGTATTGTTTACATCAAAATTTAAGAGTATTATGCAAGTATACTTTTGGTAGGATATCACCCCACTCCCCGTTTTTATGGGCAAGGTAGATGATCCGAGAAAGGAGGAGAAAGAAGTGATCAATCGTAAATTCATCCGAAAGTTCGGTATCTTAGGGATTATTTTTGGTTTGGGAATGAGTTGTTCAAAGTTCCCAACCTGGGATAAAACATTTCCGCAAAGTGAGAAAGTAGAACATAAAAAAGTTCAGTTTATGAATCGTTATGGAATCAAACTGAGTGGTGATCTGTATCTGCCAAAAGATAGAGGTTCAGAACCATTAGCAGCTCTTGCCATCAGTGGTCCCTTTGGTGCAGTGAAAGAACAATCATCGGGTCTTTATGCTCAGACGATGGCAGAAAGAGGATTTGTTACCATTGCCTTTGATCCATCCTATACTGGTGAAAGTGGTGGGGAACCTCGTAACGTAGCTTCCCCCGATATCAATACAGAAGATTTCAGTGCGGCAGTTGATTATCTTGGATTGTTACCAACTGTAGATCGCAATCGAATTGGAATCATTGGTATTTGTGGATTTGGTGGAATGGGACTCAATGCTTCCGCCGTTGACAAACGTATCAAAGCGGTAGTCACAACTAGTATGTATGATATGTCACGGGTGATGGCAAAAGGATTGAATGACAGTCTAACAAAAGAAGGACGATCATCATTCTTAGAATCTTTGAGTGAACAGCGTAATGTGGATGCTCAAAATGGAAAACCCACACCTGGCCCAAGAATCCTTCCGGAAACTTTAGAGGGAAATACAAGCCCGATCACGGAAGAATTTTTCCAATACTACCGCACTCCTAGAGGGTTTCATAAAAATTCACCAAACTCGAATGGAGCTTGGACGGCTACCACACCTCTGTCTTTTATGAATATGCCTCTTCTCACTTACGTGAAAGAAATTTCACCAAGGCCAATTTTACTCATCGCTGGTGACTCTGCTCATTCACGTTATTTCAGTGAAGATGTATACAAAGCGGCTAGTGAACCAAAGGAACTACTTATCGTAGCAAATGCCAATCACGTAGACTTGTATGATCGCATGGATAAAATTCCTTTTGATACAATCGTATCTTTCTTTAAAGAAAATTTGAAATAGAAATTAAAATAAAAAAATAGGTAGGAATTGAATATGATCCAAACAAAAGGAATCGCTGCATTAAAAGCAAAAGAAGCACTTGTCCCTTACAGTTTTGAAAGAAGGGATCCAAAAGAACATGATGTTGTCATCGATATCAAATACTCTGGAATTTGCCATTCAGACATACACATGACACGTGATGAATGGGGATTTGGATCTCCATTCCCAATGGTTCCCGGCCATGAAATCGCCGGCGTTGTCAGAACTGTTGGTTCCAAAGTCACCAAATACAAAGTAGGTGATCGAGTAGGTGTTGGTTGTATGGTGGATTCTTGTCGAGAATGCGCCCATTGTAAAGAGGAAATGGAACAATATTGTATTCCAGGAAATACACTGACTTATGGTTCCTTAGAAAGAGATGGATCTGGAATCACACAAGGTGGATATTCTGATGTGATTGTTGTGAATGAAGATTTTGTTCTTCGTATTCCTGATAATTTATCACTCGAAACTGCGGCTCCACTACTTTGTGCAGGGATTACCACATACTCTCCGTTAAACCATTGGAAAACGGGGCCAGGAAAAAAAGTGGCAGTGATGGGTCTCGGTGGGCTTGGGCATATGGCGGTCAAACTTGCAAAAGCAATGGGCGCCGAAGTGACAGTTCTTAGCCAAACGGCAAATAAAAAAGAAGACGCAATTAAACTAGGAGCCGATCGTTTTCTTCACACTAAGTTAAAGGAAGTATTTAAAGAAAATGCTTTGTCATTTGATTTAATTATCAATACAGTTTCTTCTGCCGATTTGAATATGGCAGATTATTTTGGTCTTCTAAAGTTAGATGGAACTCTTGTGTCTGTCGGTGCCCCTGACAAACCACTATCCCTTCATCCTTTCCCACTCCTTATGATGAGGAGAAATTTTGCAGGTTCTGCGATTGGTTCGATCAAAGAAACACAAGAGATGTTGGATTTTTGTGGGAAACACAATATCACTCCAGAGATTGAACTCATTGAGCCAAGCCAGGTGAACGAGGCTTATGCGAGAGTTTTAAAAAGTGATGTTCGTTATCGGTTTGTGATTGATATGGGAAAAATCTAGTTTCTGATCCCTTTGAAGATAAAGAAGGGGAGCCGGTATTCTGTTACCGGCTCTTTAGAATTAAGCTTCTCTAATTTGGATTACGAATTTGTTTAAGTCAATTTGATTCGATCCGAGTTTCCTCTGAAGGAATTGATACTGATTATACGACTCTTTCGTTATTTCTCATCCCACGAGAGATATAATCATACAAAAATTCTCCGGTAATGACACCAGGAATGATCACTTTTTGAGCTCCATCAGCGACTAACTTTTTAGCCTCTCCTGGTTCGTCACTGGTGAGAATGATTTTTGCATTCGGCGCGAGTTTACTTAGAGTCGAGAGCAAACGATTGTTATTTGTTCCTTTCAAAAAAGAATCTGAAATAGTACAGATGACCATCGATGCATCATGAAGCCCAATATGGGACAATGAATCTGGATGAGCCAAGTCCGCATAAGCCCACTGGAAGCCTTTGTTTGTGAGTTCCTCTTTGAAGGCTGGGTTGTAGTCAGCAATGATGATCCGTTTGATGAGTGATGGAGACAGATCTTCTAAATATTCCACAAAAGCACGAGCGATCCGGAAGTATCCAAGAACAATGATGTCTCGAACCATACCATCTCCGTGTCCCCCATGCCCACCCTGACCGGATTTATCTTCTTTGGATGATTCTTCTGTTTGATCAGAGATTCCAACACGAGCAAGAAGTCTTTCAAAAGTAGCCGCAATGTCATGGTTAAACATGATGATATATGTGGATAAAACAGAAGCGATGATAGTAGAAGTCAAAATCACAGCTTGTAGTTTAGGAGTGATGTGTTCGAATCCAGCACCTAATGCTAAAATGACGAGAGAGAATTCTGATATTTGCGCTAAGTTGAGTGCGGTCAAAAATCCATTACGAACCCCTTTGTTGAGTTTGATGATGACTGGAGCAATGGTAATCATCCTAACAAATAACATTAGAGAGATGATGGCTGCAGACAATCCAATCACTTCCAAACTAGGCAGAGGAACTTTCAGTCCGAGAGCCACAAAGAAAAGAGTTACGAAGAAATCTCGAATTCCGATGAGTTTGGAGATAACATCTGCTCCATAAGGAAAGGCTGCAATACTCATACCGGCAACAAGGGCACCCATTTCTTTCGAAAGGCCTGCTTCCCCTGCAATCCCGCAGACAAGAAAACACCACATAATGGATGTTAAAAGTATGAGTTCGGGGCTACTGGCGCAAGCTTTGTATAATCTTGCTAAAACATAACGGCTGACACTAAAACTAAATGCAATGAGTAAAACAATGATTCCAACAGATGTGAGGATTTTCAAAATCTCCGGATTGTTTAAGTTGGGTTGTACCCCCATAAACAAAATGGCCCATATGTCTTGGAATACCAAAACCCCTACGGTTAATTTTCCGGAGAGGGTATTGATTTCTACTTTGTCCTGTAGTAACTTAACAACGATTAATGTAGAGCTGAGTGAGAGGGCTACTGCAATGTAAAGAAGGTCAAATTTTTCAGAACCAATAGAAAGTCCAAAAAAAGGAAACACGGAATACACAAAAGCAACGGATAGGGTAAATTGGAGGATACCTAGGGTGAACATAGCCTTACCCATTTTTGCGAGTTCAGCCAAATTGATTTCTAATCCAATGATGAAAAGTAGTAGGATGAGTCCGATCTCTGATATGAGTTCGATACTTGCTTCGTTTGTGACAAGTTCGAATCCCATTTCCTTGCCGAGCATGGCTCCACCAATGATATAACCCAAAATTAACGGCTGTTTGAGGACTCTGGCAATGTGACTTAAGACTGTTGCGAAAATAATACTAAGACCAATGTCTTGTAATAGTGACTCTTCCCCGTGCATAGAAACCTTCTTTAGGGAAAAGTTTAGAGATTCATTGAGTAGTGAAAGTCGTTTTTTTTTCTGAACAATAAAACAGGTTAAGGAAGTGGAGAAATTTGCAAAATGGAAGCTGTAGATGCTTGGAAATGGGCAATGGCTACATGATGATCGTACAATGCCTTAATTTCTCGGACGGCTGCTTCCGCACTTGTCTGTTCTCGAATATTCACAAATAGTAGTGTTGAATCACCAAGTGCAAATCGTTCTCTTTCCATCTCTTCTAACTTTCGCGCCAATTCGACTTCATTTTGAGTAACAGTTACACGTTTTGCCGATGCAATGACCTCGGAGATGGAGTCTTGCACTTCTGTTTTGATTTTATCTTTTGAGAATTGTAATTCCTGATCGAGTTGAGCAATCTTTGCTTCTGCCGCACCGATCATTCCTCTGGGGCGTTTGGTTTGGATGGGGAGATTGAGAACAAGGGATGCTTCCAGTTCTGGTTTGGCTCTTGTGACAGAACCGGGGCCAAAGTCTTGGGAACCGGCAACCACCAAATCTACTTGAGGTTTCAGTGCATTGTAACCCATATCTTGGTCTACACGAACTTTGTCTCGTTTGAATTCGAAGTCTTGTAGTTCTGGTCTAAATTTCCAAGCAAGTTTGATACTTTTTTCGAGTTCGAGTTTTTTGTATTCAATGGGTTTTGGAAATCCGATAGGCAAACGGTCAGTGGAAGGAAGGATTAAATTTCCATCAGTAGCACGTAGGAATAAAGATAAGTCGATGGCTGATTTTTGCATCTCTCGTTCAGCAGAAACAAATTGGGACTCTCTCTGTAAAATAACACGATCGTTTTCGGTTCCTTCTATTTTCGGTATATCACCTAACTTAATTCGTTGTGTAATTTGTTCCTGACGATTTTTTGCAATAGCTAACAAGTCTTTGTTGACTAGATACTCTTGGCCACTGGCAACCCATTTCCAATATCGTTTGGTCGCTTCTTTGATGACTTCGATTTTTAATTTTTGAATGGAGAGTTCTGCAAGTCTTCGATCAAGATCTGCTTTTTTGATATCGGCTCTATTTTTATCAATCTCTCTATTACGCATAAGGGGAAAGATAGCACCAGCTCGCACTTCTCCATAGTCATTGGTTTCTCTTTTGCCATCATACACAGGAAACTTTCCACGCCCAATTCTGTATCCAGCAAAAAAGGATGTTCCCCCGAGAGGTGTTGGTTTTTCAAATACAGCATCTGTTGCATTGTTTGTATAATAACCCATTGGTTTGGTTGTACCCATGGATTTGAATTGTAAATCAAATGCACCTTCGGCAGCTAAGTAGTTGTATTCGGCTTCAGATAAAAGTTTTTCAGCGGCAAGCACAAGTGGATAAGATTTTTCAACAGACTTAAGGAGTTCTTCTAAGGTAAGAACTCCCGGTTGTTGGTTGATATAATCCTGTGAATATATATTGGGGCCATGTAAAGATTCAAAAGGATCTCGTGTTGGATCTGCTTCTACGACAAAGGAGAAGAACATTCCAAAAGGACAAAGGAAAGCGAATAGGGATTGTTTTAACTTAGTAATCATTTGACTTTCTCTCCATTGCCAGATTCATCTAACAAAGATTTGATTTCTGGGTCGTCCATTGGAAGATTTGGTGGGAAGTCATTGAATCTTCTCCAAAGTTCATAACCTACACTAACACGATTGAGAAAAATCCAACCTTTCGCTCGGACACCTTGTCTTAGGTAACGACTTGATGGCCATTGTCTATCATCTCTGTCAGGAATCACAAGAATTCGGAAATTTCCAGAACCATTGTCAGTAATATCTACAAGTTTAACAGTTCCACCAAAAGTTCCTACTGCAGTTTCTGGCCAACCACTAATTTGTAATACAGGATAACCTTGAAATTGTAACCTTACTTTTCTACCTTCACCAACTAACGGAATATCGTTGCCGGAAATAAAAAGTTCAACAGCTTTATCTTCTGCATCAGGAACAAGGATTGCCACTCCATCTCCTTCTTTCACTTGTTGTGTGTCGGGATTGACCAAAATTCTCATGATGGTTCCATCTCTAGGTGCAAATACTTCCTGGGTTTCTTGTCGAGACAACCTGGCTTCTAGTTTTGGTAAGTCTTCCAGAACACGTGCCACTTCCGATTGTGCTGATGCTAAGGAAGCTTTGGCGTCATTGATGGAAGCTTCCGCATCTTGTGCCACTTTGCCTGAATCACTATACAAAGCCCTTTCTTCTTTTACAGCGGCATCATATGCCGATTTAGCGCGGTCAAGTCCAGTTTCTGAGTTTGTATGTTCTAGTTCCGCAAGTTCCAAAGTTCGTTTGGAAGTCAGACCTTTTTCCCATAATTGTTTTTGACGGTCTAAGTTGAGGTTGGCAGTTTTTAAAGCTGCTTTTGCAGCATCTACAGCTTGTTCGCTGGCACGAACCCTATCCTTTGCCATCATCCTTCTAGAATCAGCTGCATTCACTGCACTTCCTCTAGATGAACGTAAACTGATAATGCGGGAACGAATATTATCTTCCCTAGACCTTGCAGCTTCTAATCTCTGTAAGAGAGCATTTTTTTCTTCGCGAATCCGGTTGATAAAATTAGGATCGTTATCGGATATATCAATGATAGGATCTCCTTTTTTGACTCGGGTTCCTTCATGTACATGCCATTTGACAACACGGCCGGCAATGGGAGATTCAATGAGTTGTTGACGGTCCAAAGGAGCGTAAGCGACCACCCTTCCAAATCCCATAGTTGTTTGTTGCCAAGGAACATACAAAAGGATGAGTACACTTAAGAAAAATATTATAGTGAGAATATATGCGAGACTCTGTGCGGGTAATGCCGTTTGCACCAATCGATAAGAAGGTAGATTTTTATAAAGTTTCCATTTTTGTGACAAATCAGTTTTCATATAAATAACTTTAAGAGTTTACCTTTAGGGAATGAGAATCGTTTTCTAAACGTAACACTTGATCTAGTTGCGAAAGAACATTTGGTGATTTGGAAACAACAAGTAGAGTCCAATCCCTATTTTTTTGTAATAAAACTTTGAGAGAAGCTGAGAGAAGGTGCGGCGGAAGTTGATCTAAATTACTATCGATTAACAGAAGTTTTGGTTTTCCAATGATTGCTCGCGCAAGAGAAAGTATAGTGGTTTGGATTGTATCAAAAGGATGACCAAATGTTAAAAGGGGAGTATGGATTCCATTTGGTAAAGATTGAATTGTATCCCAAATTCCAAGTTCAATTAATAGTTTCCGGATTTCTATAAGTGGTATTTCTTCTCGTCCTACTCGAATATTTTCTAAGATAGTTCCTTCAAAGATTTCATTCCCTCGTACCAGAAAAGTAACAGAGTGGATTTGTTCTTTCGAAACTTCGTGGATGTTTTGGTGATTGTATTCGATAATACCTGATGACGGTTCTCGTAAACCACATAACAAATCTAAAAGAATTTGTGCATCGTAAGCAGTATTGGATGATATACCAATGGCTTTTCCTGCTGGAATTTTCAGTTGGAATTGGTTAAAAACTTTATGGCCATTAGTTAAAGAATAATGAATTCCAGATAATTGTACTTGGATAGGCTCGTCAGGGATTTCAAATTCCACTGTTTTGACTGGGATAGTAGGCAGATGGAATACTGAATTGATTTTGTCAACAGCTGCTATCAAACTATAAAAACTATCCAACTGTTTTCCAAATTTGGATATATCACTAAGGACTTTGGCAATGACAAGTTCTGCTGCCACTAATTGCCCAATGGTGAGTTGTCTATGGATGACTAAATATCCACCTAATCCAAGTACTATGGCACTTGCCAAAGCTTGAATGCCCACAAGTCCTATGATTTGACGTATATAATTGAAAAAATATTTTTTTCTAGCGTATAAATAGTCACGAATGAAAGAATCAGCTTTGTCCAAAGCAAAATTGGAGCCGAAGGTAGAATGAAAGAGTGCGGAATGTCTGGAAATTTCTTCTAACCAAGCAGCTACCTTGTATTTTTCTTTTGAAATTTTGATATAGTTTTCTGCAGCAGGTTTTCCCAATCGATAGATAACCCAATACCCACCCACAAACAAAATAATAAAAGAAAATACAATAAAGATCGGATGATAAAAAGAAATCAGAACAAAACCAATGACAGTCGTTAATACAACTGAAAGTCCATCAACTAACAAGGAATGAATGGATTTTTGAATAGTCATCGTATCAAAAAACCGATTCACAAGTTCTGGATTGTGATGTTTGTCTAAGACATTTTGGCGAATTTTTGGAAATTTAACAGCAAATTCGGTAGCGATTCTCACAAAGACACGTCTTTGCAAAATTTCAACTACGTAGATTTGAATGGTTTGCATTGCGCCAGCAAACCCTAAAAAGAACACAACCAATAGAGTTAATATAATGACGGGTTGGATCAGAACACCAAAGGCAACAATATTGACAAGTGATGAAGTGGCAACAGGAACTACTAAAGACAAAATTCCAATTCCGATTCCGTAAATAAAAACAATCCAAACATCTTTGGATTCCATCCGAATCAGATGAGAAATTTGTTTTAATGCATTGGTAACGGAGGAGTTAGATTTTGGTGTGTCTTGGTTTGTTGAAAATGGGAAAGTAGGTTCGGCAATGATCCAATCAACAGAATCTTTATTTGATTTGATTCCAATGAGTTTAAATAAATCTTTTTCGGAATACCATTCCTCTTCCGCATCAAATCTATGTAGAGGTTTGATTAGATAGGAAGAAGTTTGGTAACTAAGAATGGCATAGAATTCAGGTAATCCCTCGTTCTCATTTGAACTTAAGAAAACAAAAGGTGCATCATTAGTGATATAAGATCTTATGTCTTGTAATGTTTTTTGAACAATGTTTATGCGGATTTGGTATTGATGCGAAGCAGCAAATAGAAAATCATAAAAGTTTTCCTTTGTTAGCTGATGATATTTACTACGGAGTGATCGAAACCCTTCGATAATTTGACTGGGAATTGAATGGATGTGTAAGGATTCAGATAAAAAATCCAAAACTGACTTTGCCAAATCTTCATGGGAAGAAAGTCGTGGAGAGTGAGTTTCTTCTTTTGGTTTGAAGAGTTGGTTTTTGAAATGAAATACCAACAAATGTAAAAATTTTAACATGCGAATTGCGATTCGAACCTTAGACTCCACTTGACAAAACTTTGTTCTACATTTTCTATTTGTAAGTAGAGGTTCCCATGAAATTTTTTAATTCCGCTTTGGTACTTATCGCACTCTGTTTTTCCACCGGACTTTTTGCAGAAGAAAACTGTACATATGAATATGACCCAGCGCAAACCTCTTTAGAGTGGACAGCGTTCAAGTTTACCGAGAAAACAGGCGTTAAAGGTAAATTCGATTCCATTAAAGTAGTTGGTAAACAAAAAGACAAATCAAAGTTTGGTGCTGTAAATGCTTTACAATTCCAAATTGATTCTTCTTCTATCAATTCTGGTGTTCCCGATAGAGATGGAAAAATTAAAAAGTTCTTTTTTGGCTCTGTGAAAGGAAATAAAAAAATTTCCGGATCCTTTTCTGATATTACTGCAGGTGAAACAGGAACTGCAAAATTAAATTTACGATTTGGTAACTCAAAAACATCAGTTCCTGTGAATTTTGTTTGGAAAGATGATGTAGTTGAAGTGACTGGTACGGTTGATGTTGTGGGCTTAGGATTACAATCCGGACTTAGTAAATTAAATGCAGAATGTAATGATTTACATAAAGGTTCTGATGGTTTGAGTAAACTCTGGCCTACAGTTGATGTAAAGGTAGTATCGACCGTCAAAAAAATTTGTAAATAACTTAAGGTTTCTAAGTAAATTATAATAGTTAGTAAATCACATCTCTATGAATAAAAATCTAAAATTTGATTCATAGAGTATTTAGGTCGAAGGTTCTGCTTACACATTGGAACTTATCGAATAAGAATGTAATTTCAATAGTGGCAATTGTTGATAACCATTTTAAAGAGAGAACCAATCAGTGAGTAAAGAGATCGAAACATACAACAAATCCCAATCTTCTATAGATCAAGAAATTTGTGATTTTTTATATCAAGAAATCAATTTGAACTTAGCTAAAGCAGAAAAGAAAATTTGGCATGCACATCCTGTTTGGTTTTTGGACGGGAATCCTATTGTTGGATATAGTAAATTAAAAACTTGTATTCGACTTCTTTTTTGGAGTGGTCAAAGTTTTGAAGAAGATGGGCTAGAACCTGAAGGAAGTTTTAAGGCAGCAGAAGTCCGATATACGGATGTTAGTCAAATCAAGAAAAAAGATTTAAAACGTTGGCTCGGTCAGGCGAAAAAAATCCAATGGGACTATAAAAATATTGTAAAACGAAAGGGTGTTCTCGAGCGATTGAAGTAAAATTTAATTAAATGTAAAGTTTTTGCTTGGTTATACGCCATTCGTTTATAAGATTTTTTTCGAATGAGATAATATGGAAAATGTGAAAATTAAAAAATTATCTTCCCATGATTTGAACCAATTTATCGAGCTTTTGCGAGTTTTTGAAGATGTATTTGAAATGAAAAACTTTCAAATACCAAGTTCCAGTTATCTCCAAACTTTGTTAGATAGGGATGATTTTTTTGTTTTTGTTTCTATATTCGATAATCAAGTGATTGGAGGTTTAACTACTTACACGCTTCGTCAATACTACTCAGAAAAACCTTTAGTATATATTTTTGATTTAGCTGTTCTTACCAAATACCAACGCCAAGGGATCGGTAAATCACTCATCCAAGGTATCAATGCCTATTGTAAAAAAATGGGAGTAGAAGAAGTGTTTGTCCAAGCGGATCTGGTGGATGATTACGCACTTGATTTTTATAGGTCCACGGGAGCCAGAGCTGAGGACGTAGTTCATTTTTATTATCCGATGGATTAGATGATTCAGGGATGTAGAGTAGTTTGAGTTAGATTCGGATTTTTGTAAATTGGAATGTATACGAATAAAAAGACAAATCATTGCTTTTATTTGAATCACCATGAACAGTCAAACTTATAAAATACCCAGTATGTTAAACGAATAACGGTTAAGAACAGAATAGCGTTTTTTATCTGTATTGCGTATAAATGCATGCGATTCATTTTGAGTTGACAAAATTTGTTTTGTTTGATTCGGAAAATATAATTTTAGGTTCATAGTTGAAAAACATTCAGCTACTAATCTTATTAGATTTAAAGTTTTTCAATTAATTATAAAAACAACTCCCCACGCCAGCGATAGTAGCGGAAATCCTTTCCGTATTGATGGCAATTTTGAATCACCAAAAGATCGGAAAGATTGGAGCGGATAGCGCGGTCGGTTTAGTTCTGAATTTTAATCGAATAACCAATTCGAGGCGCACAAAAAATTAATCTTCTGTATCGTTCGAATGAGAGCAAGAACCTATCGAAGAATGTTTGGATTTAGTTTCGCCAAAAAGGTGTTAGGTTTTTGGCATCTTTTCAAATTTTGGTAGCGTCGGATCCAAATGGTCCCAAGAAAAACCACGAATAACATAAGTCACCGCTTGAGGTTTGTAACGACTTGGATCATCAAGGCTTGTGGCGTGGACGGTAAACAGAGTTGGCATAGCGGCAAAGGTCATATAAACAGGTGACCCACATTTAGAACAAAAACTACTTGTTTTGGTATTCCCACTGTCTCCAATCATATCAAAGTGATTGGCTTTCCCTTCCAGTTTTATCGCAGCACGAGAGGGAAATGTGAGATAAGATCCATGCCCTGTACCACTCATCTTTTGACAGTCTTTACATTGGCAATCGTTCATAAATATTGGTTCATCAGAAATGTGATATCGAATGGCGCCGCAAGCGCAGCCACCGGTATAAGGTAGATTCATATAGTTTCTCCAGAAGTAATTTTAATATAACGCATAAATATTGTTATGTGGTGAAGTTATGTATTTGAAATGTGTCCCGCCAAAGGACGACCCGATTCTAAAAATGTTTTGAGATTGGAAAGAACACTTGGCCAACCTGTTGAGATTCCTGCTAACATTTGTGGATCTAAATCTTCGTGTGTCACTACTAAACGAACTAAACCGTTTGCATAAGGTTCAATATCAAATGTGACACGAGCATGTTTTGATTCTTCTTCCATTTCTTTTGGCCGGGCCCAAGATAGAACCAAACGGCGTGGAGGTGAACTTTCGATAACCTTGCCTATGATATCGACTGTTTTGGTTTCATCTAACTTTTCGTGTTTCCAAACAGAACCTGGTTTCCAATCGGAAACATTAATGTGTGCTGGATTTTTTGCTAAGGGATCAAGCCAGTACTGCCGTGTGATTTCTGGATCGGTGATTGCATTCCAAACCTTTTCCGGTGTGCTGAGTATAAAAGTCACATAAACAAAACTATTTTTTTCCATCGTTTTCTCCTTCGAGTTGTACTTTCAGGTCATGTAAAAACCCTAAGCGATTCTGTTCAAATTTTCGAACCCAACGTTCATAGACCTCATGAATTGGTACAGGGTTGATGAAATGAAGTTTCTCTCGTCCCTTCCAAACAACGGATACCAGATTTGCTTTGATGAGGATTTCTATGTGTTGTGTTGCCGATTGCCTTTGCATGTCTAAGTCTTCGCAGAGTGAGGACAGAGTTTGGCCATTATTGGCATAAAGAAGATCGAGCACTTTCCTTCGGCTCGGATCTGCCATTGCCTTAAATACCTGATCTACCCCTTCTGTTTCCTTCGGCATACAAGATCATTATGCAGGTAAATACCTGCATGTCAAGAATAAAAAGCCTTAAAATCGATAGGGTTTGTGGTTTTGTATCTGCCTGTGGATGTTGGAAGGGGTTTCCTGAAATTTTAATGAAAAGGAGCTCTTTGGTTAGGAGATAACGAATTTGAAAAATTAGTCCAATAGAGAGCCGGAGACATAGAAAAAGTTTTAATGATGAATCAAAACGGAATTAAGGATCTTGTTGGGGTTACGAATTCAGTTTTAGGTTTTTAAGATATTTTATACTCTCTTTCTTTGCAATTTCGTGTTTTAGAATATTTGAAACTAATAAATCTCTTAATTCACAATACAGCTGGATCGAAGTTAAAACGGAATTGAATATCGAGTCAAATTCATAGATAGGTAATGTTGCTTTAAAACTTTCTAGATCAGATTTCGACAAAATGAAATCTAGTTTCCTAACACCTCTAGGATTCTTTTCATATTTTAGATGAAACATTGGGCCGAGAACATTGCCCCTTAAAAATGCGAGAAAATCAATAGATTCAAAAAATTCACCTCTTCCGAGTTTTGTGGCAACATAATGGATCCAAACCCAAAACCGGTCTTCAATCCATTGAAAGTTTAAACTTGGCCAAATTGCATTGGTATTTGTATAGATGGCCGGAATTTGATTGTTTCGATCGAATAAAATTTTTGGATTTTCGACTCGATGGTTAAAATCTTGAATCTGTATGAATTTAAGATCTACATGTAAAAGGGGGGAATTGTATAAACAAATGAGTAAACGACTTTCACCAACATGTTCTCCCGTAAAACCAACGAGTAGATCTCCGATTTGATTCGCGAATTGTTTCATTTCTGCGGGTTGAAATGTAACATGATTTTCGGTAATGAGAACAATGTCTAAATCTGAGTATTTGTCTAGTTCATCAGTAATTCCAGATCCTGCTAAACAAGCGGCGATAAATCGGGTATCCGCCTTCACAATTGTAACGAAGTTTTCTAGGTAAGTTTCAAAGATGTTCATTGCAGACATTGATTGTTTTTGTTTAATTAAGGTTAGGTGGAATTATTTTTAATATTATCTTTTTATTAAATAAATTTCTATAAGAGTCAAGTCTATTTCGTCGCTCTGTTGTTTACACGTAATACGTATATCTTCCACTTCCCGATGGTTAAACGTATTGCGTGTAAATGCCCACGGGTGTTTAGAGATTGACAGAGTTGGAAAACTTGGAATGGCAAAACATGTCAGTCGAAACAGAAAATCTCGTCGACAGCGACAGGAGTGGATCGCCGTCTCATTACGGTAAAGGGATTCCTTCTTTTTTGAGAAGGCTCAGAAACTCCGTTTCGGAAACAAGTTTCACACCGAGTTCGGTTGCTTTCTCTAATTTGGAACCAGCACCTGGGCCATAGAGAAGGTGGGTGGTTTTAGAGGAAACACCGGATACTTTTTTGCCACCATGTTTGGTGATGAGATCCATGGCAATGTCCCGGGGTTGGAAATTTTCAAAACTTCCAGTTACACACCAGCTTTGACCCACAAACGGTTGTATGTCGCTTTTTTCGGTTTCGTCGGCTTGGAATTTTAAGCCAAGTTTTATCAGGGTCTTTACTTGTTTGAGAGTTTCTTTATCAGCCAGATGAGCAAGTAAGGCTTCGATGGTTCTCGGCCCGATTCCATGAATGGAGGTCAGTTCCTCGTTTGCATTTTTGGATTTAGAGAGTGTGACTAGTTTTTCCCAAGAGTCAAAACCATGTTCGATAAGAATTTCTGTGACTTTGGGTCCAACTTCGTTTAGTCCTATGGAAGGTAAGGTGAAACGGAAATCTTTTTCTTTTGATTTTTCTATAGCATCAAAAATGATTTTTACGGATTTTTCTGCAAAACCATCTAACTCAAGTATTTCGGCTTTGTATTTTTCTAATGTATAGAGGTCGGGAATATCTTTGACCCAACTTTTTTCAAAAAAGATCTGAATTTGTTTTTCCCCTAAACCTTCGATGTCCATTTGTTTTTTGGAACAAAAGAAAATCAGTTGGTTAAGTTTTCGTTCGGGACAATTCCGATTGGTGCAGAAAAAATCAACAGAGTCGTCTACTTTTGTTAATTTTGTTTTGCAAGCTGGGCATACCTTGGGTAATACAAATACAGATTTTGGAGGGACAGTTACTTTTTCGACCGCAGGAATGATTTCCCCTCGTTTGGAGATTAATACTTTTGCACCAATTCCCGCACCCAGTTGGTTTATATAGTCTTGATTATGTAAGGTGGCGTAAGTGACAGTAGTTCCTGCAAGTGAGATTGGTGTCACTTTGGCTCTCGGTGTGATTTTTCCTGTTCTTCCAATGGCAAAATCAATTTCTTCGATGGTCGTTTCTTTGAGTAAAGCATCAAATTTAAAGGCTCGGGCCCAACGAGGAGAGTGACTTGTTTCTCCCAAATTCTCGCGAAGATTTAGGTCATCAAGTTTGATCACAAGTCCATCTACTGGAAATGGCATTTTGTCTTTTTTCTTGCGGAAGGATTCAATTTCTTTTATGAGATTTTTTCCTTTGATGATTGATGTATCGGGTGCAAGTGGAAACTTTTCTTTTTTTAGTAGAGTTAAGATGTCTTTATGTAGGTTGATTCCTTTGCGAGATGAGGAAAAATACACATCATAAACATAAATTTTTAACGGACGTTTGGCGACATCTGCCGGATCTTTTTGTTTGATTGATCCTGCAGCTAAATTCCTTGGGTTTGCAAACTTTCCTCCGTATTCCTCGTTGAATTCTTCGAAGTCAGCAAATGTCATAAAAATTTCACCACGAACGGTGAGATTTAAAGGTTCCGATAGATTCTGTGGGATGGATTCAATCGTTTTTACATTATCGGTAACAATGTCACCAATGCCACCAGAGCCCCTTGTCACACAGTGGACAAGTTTTCCGTTTTCATAGTATAACAAGATGGAGGCGCCATCAATTTTCCATTCCAAGGAATAAAGTTCTTCGATTCCCGTTTTTTCTAACCATTCGGAGAGTTCCGTTTCATTATATGTATTTTCTAAAGATAAAACAGGAACTTTATGTTTAAATTTGCTAAATTGGGGAGAGAGATCGGAACCTACTTTTAAAGTAGGAGATGAATCATCAACTAAATCGGGATTAGAGGTTTCAAGAGACTGTAATTCTTTGACTAAAAGATCAAACTCTTTGTCTGAAATTTTAGGTGTATTGTCTTTATAGTAAAGGTCGTTGTGTTTTTGAATCTCTTTCCGAAGTTCAGTGATTCGTTTGGCAGGACTTTCTTTCTTAGGCAATCAGTAAACCCCTGCTTGCATGTATTGTTCTGGATCTGTTTTTCCTTCTTCGGAAATAAAAATTTCATAATGTAGGTGAGGGCCTGTTACATTTCCTGTAGCACCCACCTCAGCGATTTGTTCACCGGCTTTCACTTCTTGTCCGTTCCTTACGTAAATCCTTGAACAGTGACCGTATAATGTGCTAAAACCGAAGTCATGTTGGATGATGACGTGGTGACCATATCCCACATTGGAGTAAGTAACACGAACCACACGCCCTGGTGCCGAAGCATAAATGGGAGTTCCGGTTGCATTTGCCATATCCAAACCGTCATGGTACTCCCAATAACCAGTGGTAGGTGACTTTCTCATTCCAAAGGGTGAAGTTAAATTGTAGGAATACATAGGATTAAAAAGAGGAGACTTGGATAATATGTCTGAACGTTGGTATAAAAACTGATAGTTTGCTTCCACCAAACGTTGGTAATTGTCCATTCGGTGTTTCAATTGGCGGAGATCATAAATTTCGCTTAAGTACTTTCTACCCACATCTAATTGTTTGTCTTCTTTTTCTTCTTTTTGGAGTGATTCTATCGCAGCAGTTTCGATATAATCCTCGGCAGGAATTTTTAAAAGTTCATCATCTTGTCCATCTATCAGAGTAAAGAGTTCCAACATACTTTCATTTAGTTTGGAATACTCTTCTTTCATTTCTTCTAATTGGTTGGCATGTGTGATATAAGTATCAAAGTAAGTTCCGTAAATTTTTGAGAGTTGATTGATTTGGGTTTGGGTACTACTAGAACCAACAATGCCAAAGATGGCAAGACTGAGGAGACCGACAGTCAGCCCTAAAAAAAATAGAATGGTAAAATGAGAAATTTGGAAGTGGAAAGAACTATCGTATCCATGAGGAATGACAAGAATGGTCATCCGTTGGTGACCTTTTTCTTTCACCTTATCAATCTGTTTCTTGATTTTCGGATTGTCCTGTGAAAAAACAGACCTAATCTCTTTAATTTTTTTCTTCATGACGAACCGCGTGACCTACATAAATATAACGCTCCGATTCCTCTCAAGGGTCAAGTGGAAATCCCTATTTCTTGGGATTGTCCTTGTTTTCGGATTCTTGAGTTTTGTCGCATTGGCAACGAATTTGCGATTTTGGTATGTATATGAAACCTCAATCCACTCCCACCAACCGACGGAAATCCCTGAAGCGGAAGTGGCAATTGTTCCTGGTGCTGCTGTGTATGGCAAAACTCCTTCTCCCATTCTAATGGATCGATTGGCATGTGGTTTGGATTTGTATAATGCAAAACGTGTTAAAAAAATCCTACTGTCGGGTGACAATGGAAAGTCTGATTACAACGAACTTCGGCCCATGTTGGAATTTATGTTAAACCACAAAGTAAAACCTGAAGATATCTTTGTAGATCATGCCGGTTTTCGAACTTTAGACACTCTCATCAGGGCCAAAGAAGTTTTCCTTGTAAAAAAAGCAATCTTCGTGAGCCAATCTTTCTTTTTACCTCGGGCTATTTATTTGGGAAGGGAACTAGAACTCGAGTTATACGGTTATGAATGTAATTTAAGAACTTATAAAAAAGAAACCTACTATTCCTTCCGAGAGTTTTCAGCAAGAGTCCTTGCTTGGTGGGACATTCAATGGGACACTCCACCTAAATATTTAGGTAAACCGTATCCGATTGAAGGGAGTGGTATTTCTACTTGGAAAGGTTCCATCCCTATTTCTGCACATAAGTAAGGTTATATTTAATAGAACTGTATTAGAAAAACTCCGATTGTAAAACTTTGGTTTTTGTAATCATTCTAAGCTATGTCTCTAACTTTTATCTTTGAATCAAGGGGATTATTTATTTACATTCAGATTCCTTGTGTTAGTATTTTTTTATGAGAATACAAATTGTTTTGTTTGTAAGTCTTTTATCTTTTTCCACAGTCTTCGCACAATCGATTCCCCTTCTTCAACAAAACAACAAACCTCTGGTCACAAAAGAATCACTGAAAAAAAGAAGAAACCTTTTGGAATGGCACCAAATTGCTGGGTTAACCACTTTAGCACTTTGGCTTGCGACTAACTTAGAAGGGGATAAGGCGTCTGAAACTTTGTATAGAAAATCAGACCAGTATGCACAGGGTTTATTACTCGCAAATCCACAATATGCAACGAATGACCCAATCTATTTGGTTGCATTAGGTTCGTTAAATCGACATAGCATTGCCGCCGATTATTTTCTATTAAAGGATCCAACCAATAATGCGGGTTTGTATTTGGCATTAAAAGCAAATGAGGAATGGGAAACCAAACACTCTGCAGCAATGCATAAAAATTTAGCGATGGCGACGTTCAGTATGTATGCGATTACTGCAAGTCTTGCCTTTTTTTCTCCGTCTAAAATAGAATCAGAAACCGAAGATGATGGGCCAAGAATTTATAGTCCGATTTTTGCGCATAAAGCAATGATACCCATTCATTTAGCATCTATGCTTTTATTGCCTGGGTTAGGTGCTAGAATTGAAAAAGAGGGTCCGAGGGCAGCTCACCAAATGGAACAAGTGGGTTGGACTGGATTTGGTGCTATGTCCATTGCATTACTCGTCATTACATTTTAATTTTAAGGATAGGATTGATTTGATGAATAAGATAATTTTTTGTTTTGTGTTTTTGTTCTTCGGAGCGAATGTTTTTGCTGCAGAAGTTACAAAAAAGTATATAGAATTTTTTGTAGAACATACTACAAAAAATGTAACGGGTGTTTGTAATGAAATTCAAATGGAAACTCCCAATATCCAGGTTTCAGGAAATCATTACACTTTAAAATCTCCCTTTGAAATCAAAATTCCACTTTTGAAAATTGTTTCCGGGGATTCAAATCGTGATTCTCATATCCAAGAAATTTTAGGATATCCAGATTCACCAAACATTCTTGTCAAAATTGAATCGATAAAACCGGAAAAGGATCAGGCCTACACAATTAAAGGCAAGTTAGCCATTCATGGAAAAACAAAAGATTTTGCAACTGACGCTACAGTAAAACCAGAGAATCCCAATTCCATTCAAGTGGACGGATCCCTTGTTGTTACGTTTTCTGAATATGAATTAGAAAATCCTTCTCTTCTTTTTATGAAAGCTAAAGATGAAATTCGGGTGAAGTATCATTTTCAGATTCAATTGAAGTAAAGGTGGGGAGAATCAACTAAAGAAAGAAGACAAAAATAGTTTCGTTAACTTCCTAACAGTTCAACCAAACGATTGTATTTTAAAATGATTCGTTTGGTCATTTCTTCCCCTTTTTTATTGATATCGGGATGGTATTTTTTTAAGAGTTCTTTGAATTTCTTTTTTACGTCGGTGATGCCGGCACCTGGTTCTAAATCGAAAAACGCAAGTAAGTCTTTTACTTCATCAGAAACTGTTTTTACGATCTTCTTTTTTTTCTTTTTGGTTTCTCGGACTCGACCGTATAACTCGTAGTAGGTTCTGTCTCTGAATTCGCGAGTGATGTCTCGGAAGTTAAGAATTTTTGTAGGGATCAGACTTTTTAAATATTCGTATAAAAATTCTTCGGCTCCGTATTCAGGGTGGATTTCGAATTTTTCTAAAAATTGATGGATAGAACGTCTGACAAAAAAATCAATTTCAAATTTATCCATCAGATAGGAATCAACTGCATCATCGTAATCCACAGTGGCTGCTGTCAGAAGTAATAAAAGTTCACGGTCTAATTTATGATTGGCGATTGTTTTTTGGATCAGGGTTTTATACGATTCGCGAAGTTCATATAACGGACGTTCACTAAAAAAAATCCCGGCTCTTAAAAACTTTTCTGCGACTTCGTCTAATTCCAAACTCCAGGCGAGAAAATCAATGAGGAGATCTCCATCCACTTCATGGAATCCGCCGGAAAGTGTCATTTGTGGTTTTGATGCTTTGAATTGATAAATTTTGCGAAGGCATTCTTCCTTTCTGATTTCCAAAAGTTCAGAAAGTCGGTCGTACGACAAAAACCATAACATGGACTCAGAAACGTTCTGGAGTTCAAAGATCACATCGTGGAGAATTTGTTTGGATTTTCTCGTTTCTACTCTTTGAACCATACGGAATCGACTCTAGAACCAATTTCAAACCTGGGTGACTTTTTTGCTAGTGAATCCTATTCCTTTTTTTGAACTGGAAGAATGAGCCACCATATTTCTGAACATCCTTCCTTACAACCGTTCGATATTTCCGAATACAAGGGAGTTCGAGGTAAAAACTTTTACGAAATAGACCCCGCCTTACAAAGAGTGGTCCATCGGTATTCTGAATCTTTTGCTCCTGACCATAAAAAAGCAATGGAAGAACATATCCGAAAGTATGGGGAACTCGTTGGTGGGATTTTGGATGTCCTTACAGAAGAATGTCATAAAGAAGGAAAATACGGTGAAGTTGTTAAATTTGACAGAACCGGAAAACGAATCGATTTTATAAAATATTCTGAAGAACAAAAATTAGCACGTAAAATTTCTTATGATCACGGTGTTGTCAATTTAGACTTTCATCCCGAATGGAAATATGATTTTACACATATTCATCGTTATGCGCTTACCTATTTGATGAACATGAATGGGGAAGGTGGTGTTGCTTGCCCTTTGGCAATGACAGACGGAATCATCCTAGCATTAAAAAAAATTGGAACAGACGAACAAAAGAAAAAATACTTACCACTCGTTGCCGGTAAGGGAAGTTCTTCTCATTTTATGGCTGGGCAATATGTAACCGAAAGAGTAGGTGGAAGTAATGTTTCTGCCAATCGTACCATTGCTAAAAAACTTCCAAACGGTAAATGGGAATTAACCGGTGAAAAATGGTTTTGTTCTAACCCTGGTGATCTTTGGGTGACAACGGCAAAGATGGAAGGAACAAATACTGTCGGTATGTTCCTTGTTCCGAGGATCAAAGAAAATGGAGAACTCAATGGGCATCATATCCTACGTAAAAAAGATATTATTGGATCTCGTGGAAAACTCACTGTAGAAATTATTTATGACAAAGTAGAGGCGGAAGAGTTTGGGCGTCCGGGTCATGGGCTTGTCAATCTTATCCGTTATATCATCAAAACCTCTCGTTTGCATGTGGGAATTGGTTCTAGTGGGAACGCAAGAAGGTCTGTGATGGAAGCTTCTGAGTATGCAAAGTTTAGAACCGCTTATGGGAAAAAGATTTTAGAATTTCCTTCTTTTACAAAGACCTTAGCAGAAATGCAAATTTTACAAACAGGAAATTGTTTTGTGAACTTTCGCTCGGCCAATCTCTCTGAGAAAGCTGATGATGCCGCAGAGATCACTGTACCTCTGATGAAATATAAATCGTCTTCCCAAGCAAGTTATATCACACAAAAAGCGATCTTAACTCTAGGTGGAAATGGAATCATTGGCGATTTTTCTCCACTCCCACGCCTTCATAACGATTCCATCATCAATGAAACTTGGGAAGGAACTCATCTCATCATTGCAGACCATTGTTTGCATGCCTTACAAAAACCAAAAGTGTATACAGCCTTCCAGACTTTGTTAGATGAACTAACGAAAACTGCTGACAACCATCCTGAATTAAAAAATGCATTCACTGTATTCCAAACCAAACGAAAAGAATTAGAAGATTGTATCAAAAATCAGTCTAAAGATTGGAAGGATATGAATCGTGTTTATATCGCTGATGTAACTTACCAAGTGTTTTTACTCGCAGAATTTTTAGAGCAGGTGGTTTACGACATCACAAATAAACTCACAACAAAGTATCTTTATTTTGCCAATGGGTATGCTGAGATGGTGCGAGACGGATTGGAAGCTCCTAGACAAAAAGAAGGAGTTTTCTTTGATCCTAAAGCCATGGAGACTTTTCTTTCTTTTTAAATAGTATGGAAAACTTTTTACTACTAGGAATTTGTTTTGGACTGGGGTTATTTTTTCGAAGGTTACCTCAGTTTCCAGAATCCACTCCTAAGGTGTTAAACGGGTTTATCCTTTTTATTTCTTTGCCTTCTCTTGTTTTGAATCATGTCCATGAATTAAAAGTGGATGCGACTTCCTTTTTACCTTCTTCCATGCCATGGTTTGTCTTTGGGATTGCCATTGTATTTTTTCTTGGATTGTACAAACTAAAGTTTTTAAAATTTCATACAGCCGTTTGTTTGGTGTTAACCGCTGGTTTTGGAAATACATCTTTTGTTGGGTTTCCATTACTCGAAACTTACTTAGGCAAACAATCACTTGGGTATGGAATTTTGGCAGACCAACTGGGTACCTTTATGGTTTTAAGTTTTCCAGGAATCATTTTGGCTTCGATTGCTATGGATGGGAAGTGGGATTTTTCAACTCTCATCAAAAGGGTTATGGGTTTTGCACCCATCTATGCATTGTTTGTTGCTATCATCACAAGGCAATTTGTTTACCCTGAGGCTCTCAAACTCGTTTTACTTCGTTTGGGTGATACTCTTACCCCACTTGCTCTAGTATCAGTAGGATTTATGTTGGATTTACGAACCATTGCAGGTCACGGAAGAGTTTTGGTATTAGGACTAGGATTTAAACTCATCCTCGCACCATTACTCGTGTATTGGGTTTATTTTCCATTAAAAGAGGACTCTTTACTTTTCCAAACCATTGTTTTGGAATCGGCAATGGCTCCTATGGTCACTTCCACAGTCATCACAATTGAAAAAAATATTTCTCCCCATTTAGCAAGCCTTATGTTGGGAATTGGAATTCCTATTTCCTTTGGCACCACATACGTTCTCAACTTTTTGTTGAAAGGAAACTATATTTGAACCTAAAATTTTTACTCTTACTTGTTCTCGCAATGGTCTCTTGGGGAATTTCTTGGCCCATCGGTAAAATGATCGCAGGTACGGTTCCTGTTTCTGTATTAGTGTTTTGGCGATTTCTTGCTACCTTCCTTTCTGTGATACCTCTTCTTCTTGTGATGAAAATTCCTTTTTTACTCAAAACAGGAAAGGACTATTGGAATGTTCTTGTTGGAGGAATTATTTATACTTTTTACAATCAGTTCTTTTTTATGGGATTAAAAAACGGACTTCCAGGAGCCGGTGGAGTTCTTGTCACCACTCTCAATCCCATCGTTACTTTTTTTATCGTTGTACTGGTTCAGAAAAAACGAATTTCCAAACGCCAAGTGATTGGTTTGTTTTTTGGATTTATTGGTGGGCTTGTGATTTTACAAGTATGGAAAATTAGTATCGATTATCTGTTGTTATCTGGTAACTTATTCTTTTTATTATGTTCTTTTGTTTGGGCGATTCTTTCTCTCAACAGCCAATCAACTGGAAAATCAATGTCTCCTGTGACTTATAGTTTTTATGTATATGCAGTCGGATCCATCATAGAACTTTTATTTTGTTTTAATGATCCTAGTTTTTGGAAGGTATGGGATGAAGGGTTTTCCTTTTGGGCTTCTATCTTTTACTTAACAGTAATTTCGACAACCTTTGGAACTACAGTGTATTTTTATGCAGCAACTCGACTTGGATCCGAGATTGCCAGTAGTTTTATCTTCATTGTTCCTCTCTCTGCTTATTTAAGTAGTTATCTGATTTTGAATGAAGTGGTACAAATCCCTGTAATCATTGGAGGTTCGCTAGCTATCCTCGCAGTGTATTTAATCAATTCGAAACAAAAAACAAAGGAACCAAACCTTTGAAAAAAACTACAGCATGGAAAAAAAGATTCAAAATTTGGTTATATAACTTTTATCCTCCTTATATTGGAGCTGGGATTCGCATTAAAGAAATTGCACCTGATTTTTCTTATTTTCGATCCGAAATGAATTTAAGATTCTATAATAAGAATTATGTGGGTGTTCATTTTGGTGGTTCTTTGTATTCCATGTGTGATCCATTTTTTATGTTGATCCTTTTGGAAAGACTTGGATCCGATTATATCGTTTGGGACAAAGCCGGCAATATGATCTTTGTAAAACCGGGAATGGGAAAGGTCATTGCCGAATTTCGAATATCTGATTCCGAAATCCAAAGGATCAAAGACGAAATCGAAGTTAAGAAAAAAGGGGATTATCAATTCACCACTGATGTCAAAAACGAAGCAGGTGAGGTGATTGCGATATTGGAAAAAACAGTTTATATCCGTAAACGGGGAAGACTCCCCGTTCAGAATGGGTAAGAATAAAAATAAGAAATATAGATAGGTTTCTGATTCTTTTTTTTATCCTAGTGTATTAGTATTTTTTATCTTCGTCTTCAGGAATCATACTCGCGTAATACTGAAGTAAAGCATCGTTTTTGGAATGAACCATTCGATTTGATTCTTCGATCATCTTTCGTTTTTCCAAAATCCTTTTCCCCTTTTCCCAAACTTCTTCTGGATCCTTCGTCAGGTAATTTCCCTCATGGCGGGAAATAAAATCTTCAACTAACATCTTACTCTGCGAAACTTCGATGGAAAAATCATTTTCTGTTAAAATTTTAGCAACAATTTGGTTTGGTAGAATTTTATGATACTGTTTCCACCCTTTGGTGATGCGGTAACTGAGTTCCAGCGTCGGATCTTCCGTATGTGCATATTCAGAGATAGGAATTGGATCACAAAACTCTACATATACATTGGAACGTTTTGCAAGAAATCCTGCCATTCCCAGCTCTTCTGGCATATTACAAAACTGGTTATCTTCCGGAACGGTTTCATAGGATACAGAGATGGGAACAATCACTATCTCTGTTCCAGAACTACGAAATGCATTCACTGCCGTTGTCAAAAGTCCCGTTTTGACTGGAACAATTCCTCCTGTCCGAGAACGAGTTCCTTCTGGATAAACAAGAGAAGGAATCCCTTGTTCTAACATGACTTGTGAATAAAGAGTGAGGCATTCCAAATACAAACTGTTTCTCGTTCTTTCACGATCCACGGCATAAGCACCTAGAGATTTTAACATCCATTCCCAAAATGGGTTGGACATTAAATTGATACCTGCCGCATAACGAGGAACAGGTAGTCCCAAGTGAAATAAGGAATAAGCAACTTCCACGGAATCTAGGTGAGATCTATGAGTGGGGGCATACAATAAATTGTATTTAGAAGAAAGGGCTTTGACCACTTCTGTTTTACCACCAACATGAGGAATCATCGACCCTTTTAAAAAACCACCGGAGAAGAGGCGAATGGGAGCGACAAACCTGAGAACAGATTCCCGAACCGTAGGACTATAGTTATCAGCAATTTCTGTTACATAAAATCGAACGAGTTCTTTAACAAGAGTGTTCTCTTCGTCTTTTTGGCAATTTTGGAATCGTTGCCAAATTTCAAGTTCTGATTCAAACTTAACCTCATCCAACTTTTGTTTTTTACGAGTGGCTTTGGTGAGTCTTTTCTGAGTGGATTCAATGACTGCGGAAGATTGTTTTTTAACACGAGTCACGGTGCCTGGAACATTGCTAATGTGTTTTAAAATTCGATCCACAAGCAGGTTTTGAAAATCAATTCCTGATGTTAAGTTGAGTCCCACCTTCTTTTGAACTACGAGAGGAATGTTTTTTGATTCCGTTTTTTTACCACAAATCAAATCAATGAGTGCATCTGGTGGTTGTTTTCTAGTGAGAACATCGAATAAAGTTCTGTGTAAAGTAAATGGTAAACGAATCTCATTGGCAAGTTCAATGAGAATACTCAGTGCATACGTTCCTTCTACGTTATCATGCCATTTGGTAGATTCTCTTTCGATAAAAGATCTTGGTGCAAAGAAAATTTCAATTCTATCTTTGATACTTAATTTCTCTCCACCTGACAAGAGTTCGCCGACAATTTTTTGTCCAAAACCCCGGTTTCTACTTTTGTTACTGGTTGCTGTTGTGATAAAATCGGCAAGGCCTGATCTTCCCATCACCGTATCGGGTCTTGCACCATAACGCATAGCTAGGTCTCTTACTTCTTGAAATCCTACGGATAAAATTTCACCAAGTAAGTTGGCCCCATAACGAGGGAGTAAAGATACGATCCCACTTGCGATGGCCATTGGGTTTTTGGCAACTCCCACAATTTCCATTCCCACAACATCATCGGTAACAGAAGTATTGATAAAATTAGAAGAAAGAACCTCGGCAAGAAAATCAGAGGTTTCTTTTTCATAAGATCCAATATTAAAAAAACTGAATTTTTCATCTAAAATTTCCCCAAGTAGGGAAGGGCCATTGACAACGGCAACGGATGTATTTGAAAAATTTCTTTCTTTTAAAAAATTTTGTAAGTATTGCGAATAAGTAATGAATCCTGTTTTTTTTCTATTTTTAGAATCCAGAATTCCTTTTGTTAAAAAAGAAAAAACATAACTATTGGTTGGTTCTAAAACTTCCAAAAGGGCATGGACGCTGTCCAAAAAAGACCGCGAAGGAACGGCCACATGGAAAACCCAATCATCTCGTCCAAAAGCATCCAAACTGGAGACAATGTCGATATGATCAGGAAGATCAATTGTCTTTCCCATAATTTCTGTTTGGCGGCGTTTCTTTAGAACCTCTACCAATTCTTTGTCAGGAATCCAGAGAGTGATGGGGTCGAACTTTTGTGCCAGTACGGAAGCGATGATGATACCCATGGGGCCGCTTCCCAGAACTGCTTGTTTTAAGTCGTTATAGGCTATTTGCATAAATAATTAACAATACGAATCGAGGGGAAATCTCACTTTATTTGTTTGCTTGAAACGATTCGAGTCTATCGAAAAAGTATCAGGAGAGTGTAAATCGTCAAGTCACAATGATTCGAGCTGGTATTGTATTTTCAAGTCTTGCGGTGATTCCTGCCCTCTTTGGCTGGTATCAAAACTGGCTCGGTCTTAACCGGCCTCAAGAGATCAATTTGGCCATTGCCTTACTTGTATCTTTTCTTTGGGTAACAGAACTTTTCCCGCTTTATGTTACGGGTTTTTTAGTTTTATTTTTGGAATTGGTCTGGTTGCTTCCCTCATGGGGACCAGGAGCTCCAAAAACGATTACTTTTCTATCTTGTTATTTTTCAGAGACCATTTTACTCTTCTTAGGTGGCTTCGTCATATCTTCGGCAATCACATCTTATGGATTGGATTCTGCCATTGCTCGTTTTGTGATTCAAAAAACGAAAGGTTCAGCCTTTTTACTTGTGCTTTCTTTGGGTTTTGCCACAGCATTTTTATCCTGCTGGATGAACAATACGGCTACTGCAGCTATGATGCTCGGATTAGTATCTTCTATGATGAAATCTTTAGAAGAAAACAATCCTTTACGAAAATCTCTTTTATTCATCGTTCCTTTTTCCGCAAACCTGGGAGGGATCGGCACACCAGTGGGAACCCTCCCCAACGTGATTGGGATTGGATATTTACAAGAAAGAGGATTAGAAATTGGTTTTTTAAACTGGATGGGATTTGCCTTCCCCGTATTCATCCTTTCCGTATTGGCCCTTGCTATACTTTTGTACATTGTGTACTTAAAAAAAGGCAAATCAGAAAATTCTGTCTCTTCCATCCAAGTGTCTGATCCGGATTTATCTCTTTCGAAACGGGATCGATCTATTGCCTTGAGTATTATCATCATCACCATTTTTGGGTGGATCACCTCAGACTGGCATGGAGTGTCTAATGGAACCGTCGCTTTATTTCCGGTGATTGTTTTTTTTGGATTTCGACTTTTAGACTTAAAAGAATTTCGAAATCTATCTTGGGACGTATTGATTCTTATGGGAGGAGGGATTGCACTCGGTAAAGCCTTCGAAGAAACTGGACTTGCGAAACATTTTGTCGGTTTGTTTATGTTAGGTGATTCTGGTCAATTGGGTTTGTTTTTATTTTTTTCCCTTCTCTCTCTCGGCCTTTCATGTTTCCTAAGTAACACCAGTGTGGCCAATTTGATTCTTCCCATCACCATGGGATTACCTGCACATCTGATTCTGCCTGCAGCCATCGGAGCCACCATCGGGGCTTCCCTTGCTATGCCACTTCCTGTATCTACACCGCCCAATGCTTTGGCTTTCAGTTATGGTGGCATTAGAAGCCTCGAGATGTTAAAGGTTGGTGGCATCATTTCGATCGTTGCTTGGACCTTTTTTGTGACTGTCGGGGGGCTAATTTTACATCTATTGGGAATTGTCGATTTTTCTCGGTTTTAAAAAAAAGACTTTTCCTCTCCTCAACTTCCATTACTCTACTTTCGAATTATGCGAAGTATTCGATCTTTTTTATTATTATTAGTAATTGTCCCATTTTTTCTTTTTTCTTGTTATAATTATATCAGCGAAGATGTACCCGTCATTGCAAGGCCTGATTTTAAACAGCAGATCGCCATTTTGTCTATAAAAGTTTCCACTCCTGAGAATGATAAAACCAAAAGGGAAATCACTTCTATTTATACAAAATATTTAATGGATACCGGATATTTTGGTCGTGTTTTATCAGATGGAGTCCGGGCAAACCATCATATTGATTTGTATACAAGCGAAGTGAACGAATATGAACATTTTTGGATCTCTTCTATTTCCACCTTGTTTATGTTAGGTACTGCCGGATTGTTGCCATCAATCTATTCTAAAGAAAGAGTTCTCCATGCCGATTTTTATTTAAACGATAAACTCGTTGGTCGCGAAAAGTATAGGCAAAAACATTCTACCCTATTTGGAGTTCCATTTGTATTTATCTGGGAAACTGGAATTAAAGAAGCGAAAACAATCCAATTTAACAAAGAAAAAAATCTAATCCACAATGTGGTTCAAGATTACAATCGTTACTTATAGGAGACTTTATGAATTTTCTTACAAAATCAAACCTTGTTACATTACCAGCTCGAACTTTTGCCATTGTTTTTGTTTTGAGTTTATTTGCCTCTGTTTGTAAAACTCCCGAAGTCAAAAAAGCTCCTGTTGTAGAAGTAAAAAAACCAGAACCTGTCGAAAAGGTTGTGGAACAACAAGATCCGAATTTAGCTTTTTTAGAAAGTATTGAAGATGGTCGAGAATTACCAGAATCCGATAAATGGAAAGTCGAACAATACGATGTATTCACTGAGGATACCTTCCCGTCGTATGCTCCCGCAAATACAGCTATCGATTTTGCAAAGATCGATTATCCTTTGTTAAATGCTGCAGTTTTTTATGTAACTTCGAAAGAGAGAAAAACACTCGGCCTTCGTCCTTTTAAATATTCGGAAAAATGTGAACAAGCAGCTTTCGGCCATGCGCAAGATATGGTAACCTATGATTTTTATTCCCATACTAGCACTGTGAATGGAAAAGAAACCTTACGTGACCGTTTGGATTTGGTAGGAATTACAGACACTTATTCTGCAGAAAATATAATTAATTCGTTTGGAATTCAATACCAAGGTGGACGTGCCGTATTCACTCCATTACAAAACGGTGGACCGTTTTTTAGTTACACAAAAGCAGGATCACCGATTCCTAATCATACTTATTTGAGTTTAGCAAAAGCAGTTGTAGAAATTTGGTTTAACTCACCAGGCCATAGAAAGAACATACTCAATCCAGAGTTTACTTACATGGGTGCAGGTACTTCCTTTTACAAAGATAAAAAGTTTTATGATATCGATAAGGTAAAAGCAGTACAAGTTTTTACAGCCAAACCTTAAAGATACAACCAAAGATTTTCATTGGTGCTCTTGGTGTAAGGAAGATGTCTTTTTGGATATAAATGAATTTTATTTTTTAGCGAAACTTGCGGCTCAGATTTGTAACTCAAAAATTTCTCTGATTACCAACTTAGAGGGAAAGGATCAAAAACCAATTGCAGAATTTGGAATTCTTCCGGATCAACTTTCGTCGTTGGTTACTTTTTCTTCTCAAATTTTAGGTCCAACAAAAGACATTCTTATCATCGAGAATTTTCATACAGATTTGAATTCGAATCATACTGCGGTTTTTCTTAAGGATTTCCGAACTCAGTTTTTTGTTGGTGTTCCTTTGGTTTCAGAGGATGGTTCTGTTTGGGGAGTGGTTTCTATTTTAGATGACAAACCAAAAACTTTAAATGCAAACCAACTCGAGTTACTTCAAGAAATAACAACCAGAGTTAAACATTTAATCATTCAAAAGCCAGAAGATTTACCAACCAATGAATTGATTTTACAAGGCTCGAGTTCTCACGAAAAAACTTTATCTTTATTTGGAACTAAAGAGGCCATAACTCAAATTCGAAAATTGGAAAAGGATCTCCGAGCTAGTGAAACGGCTTTTCGTGGGAATTTTGATAATGCTGCAGTTGGAATGGCACTCATTGATGAAAATGGGAAATGGCTTAAGGTTAACAAAAGGGTTTGTGAAATTGTAGGATATACTGAGTCAGAGCTGATGCAGCTGACCTTTCAGGATATCACACATCCCGATGATTTAAATGCAGACTTAAGTTATCTAGAAGAACTTGTCGCAGATAAACGAAGATTTTACCAAATGGAAAAACGATATTTCCACAAAAATGGAAACATCGTATACATTATTTTGGCCGTTTCGATGGTAAAAAATGAAGAAGGAAGAGTTCATTATTTTGTTTCTCAAATCATTGATATCACCGAATGGAAGTTAGTTGAACAGAAGTTAAAAATTGCTTTAGCTAAAAACCAGGCTATTTTAGATTCCAGCACTCTGGTCGCTATTATTAGTACTGATACCGAAGGAACCATTACAGAATTCAATCATGGCGCCGAAAAAATGTTAGGATATACCTCAGATGAATTAATCGGAAAGTTTACCCCTAAGATTTTTCATATTGAAGGGGAAATAGAAGAAAGAGGTAAATTACTTTCAACTGAATACAATCAACAGTTTTCGGGATTTGAAATATTAATCTACAATGCAAAAATTGGAAAACCAAATACTCTAGAATGGACACATAAAAGAAAGGATGGGTCCACATTTCCTGTCCTTTTGTCCATTACAGCCGTGAAACAAAATGAAAAAATATCCGGTTACTTAGGTGTTGCCGTAGATATTTCTGAACTCAAAAAAGCAGAAGCAGAAATTCAATCCTTACTCGATATTACAAGTGAACAAAACAATCGATTAAAAAATTTCACAAACATTGTCTCTCATAATTTACGATCCCATAGTTTTGGAATTAGTGGGATGATGGATATACTCCAAAGAACATACCCGGAATACTTTCAAAATGAAATGATGTCATTGTTACTTGGAGCCACAGAAAATTTAAAACGTACGATCGAAGATCTAACTGCAGTCATTAAAGTTAATTTAGCGCAAGAAAACTATGAGTTGATTGAAATAAATCAAGTAGTCCAGAAAAATTTGGAAAGTTTAGCTCTTCAAATTTTAGAATCAAAATTAAAAGTGGAAGTGAACTTACAAAACCAGTTTCTCGTTCGTGTCATCCCTGCTTACCTGGACAGTATTGTTTTAAATTTAATTACCAATGCCATCAAATACAAAGCAAAGGATCGAGATAGTATTCTAAAAATTGTCGGATTTCGTAAAAATAAATTCATCGAAGTTCAATTTGAAGATAACGGGCAAGGAATTGATCTAAAAAAACATAGTGATAAACTCTTCGGCATGTATAAGACTTTTCATGAAAATAAAGAGGCCCGGGGAGTTGGATTATTCATTTCAAAAAACCAAATAGAAACGATGGGAGGAAAAATTGAGGTTGAAAGTACCGTAGGAATTGGTACAAAATTTACTGTATTTTTACCCTATGAATGAAATTAATTTAGCCTGCGTTGTGGAGGATGATCCTGTTCATCTTTTTTTGACAAAACAAGTCATCTCCCTTTCCGGAATGGTAAAACAAACTGTAGTTTGTCAAAATGGTAAGGATGCTTATGACATGCTTATTTCTCGAATTTCTAGTTCGGAAACGTTGCCTGATTTGATTTTATTGGATTTGAATATGCCGGTTTGGGATGGATGGCAATTTTTAGATGAAATTACGGCGATGTCGCTAGATCAAAAAATCACCATATATATTGTCACTAGTTCTTCCAACGAGGATGATATGCGAAGAGCAGAGAAATACAATCTCAGTGATAATTACATCGTAAAACCGATTACCTTAGAGAAACTAAAAGAAATTATTTACGCGATGAATTGAAGATTTCTTAAAGATCTTTACTTTGCCATTTTGACAACGATGTCAAATTCTTTCTTAGTCACTGGTTGGATCGACAACCGCGATCCTTTTTGAGTCACCACCATTTTTTCTAGTCCCTTCGTGTTACGAAGTGTATCCAAAGAAATTAATTCTTTGAACTTAGTATGGGGTTTTAAGTGAACTCCAAACCATCTAGGTTCTGTTCCTTTCAGTTTCGGATCAAAATATTTATGGTTCGGGTCAAATTGATACGGGTCTGGTGTTGCTTCTTTTGCAATTTCTGCAACACCTATAATCCCTGGTGGATCGAGTCTGCTGTGATAAAATAAAACCAAGTCACCTAACTTCACTTCGTCGCGAAGATAGTTACGTGCTTGGTAGTTTCTTACCCCTTCCCAATAAGAGAGTTTTTCTCTGATTAGGTCGTCAATGGAGAACACATCGGGTTCTGTTTTAAAGAGCCAATACTTCATCGATGTTTTTTAGGAAGAGTATGCAGGTTTTGTTGCCGAAGCACCTTTCCCTTTTTTAGTTCCTAATCCTGATTTGGAATCAGAGAATTTATCAAAGGATGGTTGGACAATGTCTGTTAGTTCCTGTGCATCAATGGTTTCTTTTGCAAGTAAAGCTTTCGCAATTGCATCCAATTTCTTTTGGTTCTTTTTCACCAAGTCACGACCTTTGTCGAGACAAGTTTGGATGATCCGTTTGACTTCTTGGTCGATCATTGCTGCAAATTCTTCAGAGTAAGGTTTGCTGGTATGTCCGTAATCTCTTCCCATAAATGGAGAGGTTTCACCGGATCCGTAATGGATGGTTCCGAGTTTTTCAGACATCCCCCATTCACAAACCATACGACGAGCAATGTTGGTTGCTTGTTGGATGTCGTTAGAAGATCCATTGGAAGGATCACCAAAAATAAGTTCTTCGGCAATGTATCCACCCATAGACATTACAATTCGATCCAAACAATAGTTTTTACGATAAGAATGTCTGTCTTCCACAGGAAGAGATTGGGTAAGACCAAGGGCTCTACCACGTGGGATGATGGTTACCTTATGAACCGGTTCCGTATACGGCAGTAAAGTGCCGAGCAGTGCATGTCCTGCTTCATGGTAAGCTGTCATTTCTTTCTCTTTGTCAGAGATAAACATCGACTTACGTTCCGGTCCCATCATTACCTTATCACGTGCTTCTTCCAGTTCTTCTTGGGTTACACGTTTTTTGTTACGACGTGCCGCAAGAAGGGCTGCTTCATTGATAAGGTTGGCAAGGTCAGCTCCTGTAAATCCAGGTGTTCCGCGAGCAATGGAGTTCAGAGAAATATCAGATACTAATGGAACTTTTTTAGCATGAACTGCTAAAATCTCTTCACGGCCTTTTAGGTCAGGAAGGTCAACGATCACTTGTCTGTCAAAACGACCTGGACGAAGGAGAGCAGGATCAAGGACATCAGCGCGGTTTGTTGCCGCCATCACAATGACACCTTCGTTCATTTCAAATCCGTCCATCTCGACTAACATCTGATTGAGGGTTTGTTCTCTTTCATCGTGACCACCACCAAGTCCGGCACCACGAAGGCGACCGACAGCATCAATCTCATCAATGAAGATGATACATGGTGCATTCTTTTTTCCTTGGTCAAATAAATCACGAACACGCGATGCTCCCACACCCACAAACATCTCTACGAAGTCAGATCCAGAAATAGAAAAGAAAGGAACTCCTGCTTCTCCAGCAACTGCTTTTGCAAGTAAGGTTTTACCGGTTCCAGGAGGACCCACGAGTAGAACTCCTTTCGGAATTCTTGCACCAATGGCTTGGAATTTTTTTGGATCTTTTAAGAATTCAATGATTTCGAGTAATTCAACTTTTGCTTCTTCACATCCAGCAACATCGTTAAAGGTTACTTTGACTTTTGGATCTACATTCATCTTGGCACGAGACTTACCAAAGGTAAATGCTTTGTTACCAGATGCTTGGAGTTGGCGCATCATGATGAACCAAATGATACCCAGAGCGAACAACCAAGGAATGATGCCAGAAACAACACTCCAAAACTTATTTTCTTCTGTAGATTTAGCAGTAAAACTGAGGCGCGACTTACGAAGTTTTGTCACCAAATCATCGTTCACTTGTGCTACATTGGTTTTGAAGAGTTTTGGTTTGTTGTCCTTACTATTTTCAGGAATGTACCAACCTTCGATGAGCTCACGATCAATGACAATTTGTTGTTTTGCGGAAGTTTCCTTTCCGTCTTTGGAGGTAATTTTCCCAATCGGCTTTTTGCCTTCGATGGGTTCTACCATATTTAAAAAATCGGAATAACTGATTTCGTCGGGTTTACCGGCGAAGTCCTGACCTTTATAAACCGTTGCCAAAATGACAAGGAATACGAGCAAAAATAGAAATACGGTTTTGATGTTTTTATTCATGTAAAGACTTCTCGATGATTAGACTGAAATCAAAGGTGATATTTCTGAATCACTTCGTCAATATCCCCCATGGATATGGAACGAATCGCCGCTTCGGCGTCATTGATGATCTGTATCAAACTCAGGTTCTCTAATGGCTCAAAATCTTCACGTAAAAATTCTTCTCTTTTTTTAGGATTGAAGGCTGAATTAAGAACGCCGATCCGAATCCGTATAAAATTGGGGGATCGTAATGAGACAGAAACCGAGTTGACCCCAGGGTTGACATCGTTTTCCCCACCTTTGGTGACCACGATTTGACCGAGTTCAAGGCCTACGTCTTCGTGGATGACAACGATGTCTTTTACCTGAATTTTTAAAAAGGAGGCAATGTAGAGAACCGACTCACCGGAGAGGTCGCTGAAGGTTTGTGGTTTGAGTAAAACCACTTCATCCCCTTCAAAATCACCACGACCAATGAGAGATTTCTTTTTCTTTGTTTTGATTTCGATGCCAATGTTGTTCGCAATGACATCGAGAATCTTGAAACCAATGTTAGATCGATTGTTATTATATTTATCGCCAGGATTTCCTAGCCCTACAATTAACTTCATTGGTTCCTAAAAGTAGATCTTATTTCTTTCCAGCTTTTTTCGCAGCTGGTTTCCCTTTGTTGTCGGCTTCTGCTTTTTCAGCACGTTCCGCAGCAAGGATTGCTTTTGTTTTGCTACAAGAAGCAACAATCGGATCACCATTCACAAGGATTTCCCAAGATGCTGGGTGAGGAATTTCAGAAACTTTAATCATGTTTCCAATATCCAAACCACTTACATCAATTGTGATTACGTCAGTTAAATCTTCCGGAGTTGACTTCACTTTGATTTCGTGTACGAGGTGTTCGAACTGTCCACCTGCTTTAGAACCTTTTGCAACACCAGAAGTTTTGATAGCTACTGTTGTTAGGATCTTTTTACCAGGAGTCACTTTAAAAAAGTCAATATGACGAATTTGGCCTGTGTGTGGAAATCTTTGGATTTCTTTTACGAAAACTCTTTCTGTTTTACCATCAAGTTCTAGGTCGATAAGAGTTGCCTTGCGGATTCCTGAGTCGATGAGCTTTTGGATTTCTTTTTCGACAACACTTGCCGATCTTGCTTCACCGCTTCCGATGATGTTTGCCGGTACTAAACCTTCCACACGCATTCTTCTTGCAGGACCTTTTCCTTTAGAAGTTCTTGTTTGTGCTTTGATACTGATTTTTTCCATGATTATGTTCCTTAAAGTTATGAAAACAGACTAGAGATTGATTCTTCGTTATGAATCCGCTCGATGGCTTTAGCAAAGAGTGGGGCGATGGAGAGCGTTTTCAAGTGATTTATTTTTTTGGTCTCCGGAATGCTGATGGAATTTGAGAGCACAATTTGCTTGAAGTTACCTTCATTCAATTTGGCTGGTGCTTCTCCGGAAAGAACTCCGTGAGATGCACAACATAATACCGATTTTGCTCCATTTTGGTACAAAGCAGTGGCTGCTTTGGCAATGGTTCCACCGGTATCGATCATATCATCCAACAATAAGCAGTTTTTATCTTTGATTTCGCCAATGACATGCATCACCACAGACTCGTTAGCTTTTGGTCTGCGTTTGTCAATGATCGCAAGAGATCCGTTTACTTTTTTACCGAAGTTACGGGCTCTTTCTGCTCCACCTGAATCTGGAGAAACAATGACTAGGTCTTCCATACCAAGTGAGTTGATATACTCAGCAAGGACTGGTGAAAAATATAAATGATCTACAGGAATACGAAAGAATCCTTGGATTTGATCAGCGTGTAAGTCCATAGTAAGAACTCGATCAGGACCAACAGTTTCAATCAAATCGGCAACCATACGAGCAGATATAGGAACCCGTGGTTCTACCTTTCTATCTTGGCGTCCATACCCATAATAAGGAATCACTGCAGTGATTCGACGTGCCGATGCTCTTCTTGCTGCATCAATGATGAGCAGAAGTTCCATTAAACTGTCATTAGCTGGATAGCTTATGGATTGAACCACAAACACATCACGGCCACGAACGTTTTCTTCGATTTTTACAGAACTTTCTCCATCGGAGAATCTCTTTACAGAGATTTGGCCGTTCGGAATGCCCAGGTGTTTACAAATCTCCTCGGCAAGAGGCCTATTTGCATTTCCAGAAAATACAACTACTTCGCTGGGATTCATACTCCAACCAACCCTTTATCTATATATTGTTTTGCGAGAGCCAAATCATCAGGAGAATTGATACCATGGCTTTCTAACGCATTCGCCAAGGTTTTTGCTCCGACTTTTTTTCCCAAAGTTCTAAAAATTTTAATCACGTCTGTGAGGTAATATTCTTTTTGAGCATTGTTATTACCGATTTGTTTTAAGGCACCGAACAAATCCTCAGTGTTGAAACAATAGGTTCCAGTATTCACTTCGTTCACAACTTTCTCTTCAGGATTTGCATCTTTTTCTTCTACAATGCGTAAAAGGCTGCCGTCATCCGCAGAACGAATGATACGACCGTAACCCGTTGGGTTTTCCATCTTAGCGGAAAGAACAGTCGCGGCGTATCCGTTGGTTTTATGAAGTTCAATGAGTTCAGAAAACGATTTTGCAGAAATGAGTGGAGCATCTCCACAGGCAACTATCGTATAGCCAGTATAAGGTGCTAATTGAGTTTCTGCCGAAAGGACAGCATGACCTGTTCCCAACTGTTCAGTTTGTTCAGCAAATTCTACACCGGGATATGATTTTGCGATATCTGTAACGATATCTTTGCGGTAACCGACAACGACGACCTTTCGTTCGATGCCGGCGGATTCGATATTACGAAGAACGTGGAGTAAAAGTGGAGATTCGTTCAGTACAACCGCAACCTTGGGAAGTTCACTCTTCATTCGAGTTCCTTTCCCCGCCGCCAAAATAACAGCAGTTACAGTATTATGTAGGTTCATCGTTCGTTCTATCGGATCTTTTAAAACTGGCTGGCCTGCTAGGATTCGAACCTAGGGAATGGCGATACCAAAAACCGCTGCCTTACCGCTTGGCTACAGGCCAGTTTCTAAAAAGAGAACGTTCGAAATTCCATATCGGGAAATCGATTGGAGACAATGCGAAGGGCTTCGTCTCTTTCTCTATCTGAAGGATAAATGCCGTAAAAGCAAGAACCCGAACCCGATAAAGAAGCATAGACTGCTCCCGACTCAAAAAACCCTAATCTCAATTCCTTTAGTAAGGGTTGGGTCTGAAAAGCGATTTTTTCAAACTCGTTCTCAAGCCTGTTTTGCAGGTATGCCCAATCCCCGACTTGAAGACTTCGAATTAAATCCTCTGCCAGAGATTTCCATACTTGGGAACCATAGGGTTTTTGTAAACTTTTTTGAAGGCCTGCGTACATAGATGCGGTAGAAAGTCCAAAGGGAGGGATGGCCAAAATGCCTCTGCCTTGGGCGACAGAGATGGGTTCTAGCACCTCACCAATCCCGCTCACAAAACAAGCGGAAGATTGGAGGAAAAAGGGGACATCCGCCCCGATGGACTTTGCCAGAGAAATCTGCTCTTCTGTAGAAAGTTTTGTCAAAGGGAAGAGTTCTTTTAAAAAAGACCCTGCGTTGCTACTCCCTCCACCAATTCCCCCTTCGGGAGGAAGATACTTTTGTAAGCGGATGGAGATGGAAACCGGGTGAGAAAGGTGAGTGACTAACTTTTGAAAGGCTTTATAGAGAATGTTCTTTGTGAAATCACCTCTTTCGGAAACTTCTTCGAACTTGGAATGTCGGTAACCTTGGAGGTGGTTTTCGGAAACGAGACGGATCTCTGAGTTCGTTCCGCTTGAGAGGGTTTTGATTTCTACCTCCATCGGATCTCCCAAACTGATAGGAACGAAAACACTACGGATTTCATGTAACCCGTCTTCCCTTTTATACGGGATCAACAATCCAATGTTAATCTTTCCTTGCGAAAGAGTTTTTAAGGACATCATTTTTATGACTGCGTGTGAAGATTAGGTTTTGAAGGGGCAATTGATTGTAAGTGGAATTGGATGGAGTCTTTTAATTCCTTCGGCTCAGAAACTAGAACCGAAGTTCCATATCCCAGGATGGTTTGGATAAACCAATTTTTGTCTCGGATCGGAGCCTGGAATTCTCGGTATAAAGAATCACCGATTTGTTTTTGGACTCCGGTAGATTTCAGGTTGAGTTTCATTCCTAAATGATAAGAAGCGGAGTCAGTAATCCATACTTTAGCAACGTCTTTGTTTTCCGAATCGGCACCAAACAGTTGTTTGAAACCTTCTAAAAATTCCCCTGCCGTATCCGGAAGATTAGTGTATTTTGTATCAGTGATCGTGATCTCTAAAATATAATCCAATCGAAAAGATCGGAATCCTTTCTTGGTGAGATCGTAAGCCAAAAGGTAAGAATCGTTTTCTTCCCAGAGTAACCAGGGCGCCAGTGTCCTTGTTTCTTTTTCCTTAGTATCTCGTTTCCAGTAAACAATTGTTAGTGTTTTTTTTTCATCAATTGCTTTCACAATCGTATCTTTGGACTTTTGATAAGGGGACCAATCCCCAGAAGGAATCACTGAGTCAATTTTGTTTAAAATAGAATCATTTAGTTTGGAATCTTCTTTGGTTTTTTGTGTGACCAAAAGTGATCTAAGGAGTGACCATTCTTTCGGTGAAAGAGGGAGCGCAGAATCTACAGCAATAGGAAGTCGGATTTTTACCTTCTCCCCATCAAAATCTAAATCCACTGCATCAGTTGGTGAATAAGGATACATCTCAATCATATACAACTCACCTAAATCTTTTTTTAGAGCTGCGATTGATTTGTGGCCAGTAACGCTTTGAATTTCTTCTAACCCAAGCCCTTCTGGATGAGAAGCCAGAAGGCGGATTAAATTTAATTTGGAAGCGGCCCGAGCAGTGGATGGATTCATTATGCTTCTAGAATTACTTTCAATTCCTTTGCGTTAGATGCACATAATGATTGTTTTTCGATGTTTTTTGCCTTTAAGTGTCCACCAGTAAGTCTTTGACTCACAACACTTGGTCCAAAGTCAATGATTGTGTTGATGGCACTATCATTAAAAATTGGTGCAATCGCCAAATCCCAATAAAGCGGTTCAATCAAAACCATTTTAAAAAGGATGTCACGAAGGTTTCCATCTTTTTGTAAATTGTGACCATCGAAGATACTATATACAGGAACTTTTAAATCAGCACCTGTATAAGGGAATGGAACTACAGATGCATCTTCTGCATTGAATTTATCAAGTGATGTTTCCATAAATGGGCAATGGAAAGGTGCAGTTGTTTTTAAATATACAAACTTAAATTTTTTCTCGTCCATCTCAGCCTTCCATTGTTTACGGAATGCAAGGAGTGAAGAAGGAAGTGCAGAAAGAATCATCGAATCAGGAGTATTGTATAGAGAAATAAAAACAGTATCTTGGCCTTTGAGTCCAAGAGAATCATTGGTTTTTTTCACTCTTTCTTCTAATTCATCTTTTGTATAACCAATCACTGCAACCATTGGTGCTGGATTTTTATCACCGTTTGCTTCGTTTTCTTTTACGATTTCTTCCGAAACAACAAAGTTAGGATAAACTTTTTGACCGTTAAATCCGAGGTAAAAAACAAATTTTAAAAAGTCAGAGTAAGCTTTTAGAAAATCAGCTCCGTCTTTTCCGAGACCAACTAGTGCAGATGCAATAACACCTTGGCTATGTCCACTCACAGCACCAGTTGCTTTGATGAGTTCTGCAGTCGGGTATCCACGTTTTGAAACCAAAACGTAATTTGCAATCTGTGTCATAAAGATTCCCGGAACAGAAATTGGCGCACGGGCCAAATAATCTTCTGATGGAGCGCCGTCTGGGTTCTCAATCCAAGCTTTGAAGTCAAATCCTTCGTTGAGAAGAGGACTTTTACCATCACGGGCAGCAATTTCAGCAATCGTTTTGAAACTTGTTTCGAAAAATTCTTTGAGTTCTGGTTCTGCGTATAATTTTACGAGTTCTTTTAGATAAGGTGAACCCTGTCCTCCAAATTGAAGGAAAAATTTTTGTGAATTTTGGAGGGTACCAGTAAGGAGTTTGGCCGATGTCATTTTATCTTCCTGAGATATGATTTTTCTGTTACCGTACAGATCGGACTTCCTAGAACAAGGAGAAAATTCGAGGGAGGAACCTAAGAAAGGGACTGGAATTTTGTATTTAATGTCTTTGGAGAGTGAATTTCGAGGGAAAGTGGGTCAATTTGGGTTGTCAGTGGCGAAGGAAAGCGGGTGTAAAAGGTGAGCGAGTTACTTTTTCGCCTGGCCGGGTTTAGGAAGTGCGTGAAAAGGGATACGGGATGGATTTTTTCCCGATTTGGAACTGGAAACTGGGTGTAAAAGGAAAGTAAGTCACTCTTTTACTGATCAGATTTGGAAAATGAGGAAGAGACGAGTGACCCCGTTGGCTCACTTTGGTCTGTTCATAAGAGAACGACTAGTGATTCTAAAAGATAATTGAAGGCAAAAGGAAAGTCACTTACCGTTTCCAGCGACTTTCTAAAGAAAACCACTTACAAAATAAAGGCCGTGTCGAATGAAAGCCCTCATCGAAGTTGAGCGGCTTTCCAAATCGCGCCAGGATTCAAATTAAGCGGCTTTACTTTGTTCGAGGTTGGATTTTATACGTTCGTGGTCCAAGGCTAAAAGAACGGTATTTTCAAAATAGGTAGAAAAATCGATTCTTCCGGAAGAATAGTCTTCGTGGAGAAGGGCTAAAAGAAGATAGAACATAGATCCTCCTGGTGGTTCCGAATCTATTAATGTGACATAATTCGGAAAGTCTTTTTCGGCTAAAGAGTTACAATGAGTGTCGACCAGATTCCAAAATTTTGAAGGAAAATAATCACCGATAGGCGGGATTTGGGATTTCCTCTTTACAAAGTCTTCATTTCTCATCTTTTACGAGCGTATGTTTGCCTCTCTCGCTCCTATCGATTATCTCATCCTATTGGTCTTTGTTGGGTTTATGGTTTTGATTGGGATTCTTTTAAAGAAAGCCATGAACCAATCGAGAGATTTCCTCCTAGCGGGTCGAAAAATACCCAGTTGGATTACTGGTATTGCTTTTATCTCTGCCAATATTTCCGCCTTAGAATTGTTAGGGATGAGTGCGAGTGGTGCGGAATATGGATTTTTGACATTTCATTTCTATTATTTGGGTGCGATTCCAGGTATGATTTTTCTAGGAATCTTTATGATGCCCTTTTACTATTCTTCAAAAATCAGAAGTGTTCCGGAATATTTGCGTTATCGTTTCAATAGACCAGCGCATCTTTTGAATGCCTCTATCACCTTAGTATCGTTAGCACTTGGGTCGGGTATTTATCTGTATTCTTTGTCCTTGGTGTTTGAAACGATGTTTGGTTGGAATCCACATCTTTCGATTCTTTTTAGCGCCTGTATTGTTTTGATTTATACTTACTTCGGTGGACTTAGTTCTTCTATTTATACAGAGGTAATGCAGTTTTTTTTTACTGTTCTTGGTCTTTTCCCTTTAGTAGTCATCGGACTAATAAAGTTAGGTGGTTGGGATGGTCTCATGCAAAAAATCCCAAATTCACATAAACATATGTGGCAGGGACTTGTGAGTGGACAAAATGAACTTGGATGGGATTTATTAAGTGTGACAGTTGGGCTTGGTTTTGTATTATCTTTTTCTTATTGGACTTGTGGATTTACAGAAGTACAACGCGCGATGGCTGCTAAAGATTATAGAGCAGCAAGGAGAACTCCTCTTATCGGAGCTATGTTCAAATTGTTTCTGCCATTTTTAACCGTAATCCCTGGGTTAATTGCCTTAACAGAATTTTCAAAGGAAATGAATGGAGAATATAATAAAAGTTTTATAATACTTCTAAAGAATTTTTATCCTTCTGGAATGTTGGGTCTTGGAACAACGGCTCTTCTTGCAGCCTTTATGGCGGGAATGTCCAGTTCCATCACAGCAATGAACACTATTTTTACTTATGATATTTACCAAACATATATCAATCAAAACAGAGAAGATAAGGATTATTTGAAGATTGGAAAACTTTGTACAATGTTTGCAGTGTTATTTGCTGTTTTTGCATCTTACATTGCAATGCAGTTCGAAAATATAATGAACTACATCCAACTACTATTTTCTTTCTTTAATGCACCGCTCATTTCCATATTTTTGTTAGGGATGTTTTGGAGACGTGCTTCTGGGTGGAGTGCCTTCTATGGAATGTTATTCGGAACAACCAGTGGATTGGTTCATTTTATCTTATATTCGTTTGGAATTCTATATTACAAATCTGATATGGTATCGAATTTTTATGGGGCAATTTACTCTGGTTTAGTTTGTTTTCTAACAATGGTCCTTGTTAGTTTTATGGAAACAGAAGACCTCAATAAAGATTTACATGGACTCATTTATTCTGATAGAGATCATAGCAATCCATTTTGGGATCCAAGAATTTTAGCCTGGGGAGTCGGACTCATTGTCCTTCTTGCAGGGTTTAATATCATTTTTGCATAAAGATTTATACGTACGTAATAAAATAGTAATTGAATGCGAGTATTAATGATACTATGTTTGTTGCTATATACACTAATACTATGAAACCAAATCATTATACAGAAATTCCATCCACTTTCGAGGTTCAATTGGAACAACTTAAGGATTATGATTCTAAAAAGCATATCAGTGCTAGGGGTATCATGTTTTACCATCCTTATGACATTGAAGTGCCTTCTATATTAAAAGTTTCCTTAAAAATGATTTCTATGACAGGTTCTGTTGACTTTCTTGTAAAAACTTTAAAGAGCGAAAAAATAGGAAACGAACCTTTGTTTGAAATTCATTGTAATTTTTATGACACAAATGCTGAAAAAGAAGACGAAGTATTAAGTTTTATCAGCAGTTATTAAATAGAATATTACAAAATGAATTAAAGGGTTCCCCCCTTTTCCATTAGATACTGGAAACTTTCTTCAGAAAAAGATTTATCTTTTGGCCCATATTGCATCAGCCACCTGGTCGGTGGCAAAAAACCGTCTGTTTTTAACGCATATCCTCCACCTAACGGTGCACCAATGGCTGAACGAAGTTCGAAATGTAAATGCGCTGGGTAATTTCCTCCGGCATCACCAATAGTCCCAATCCATTCTGTTTTTTTAACTAATTGTCCCGGTTCTACATCGATGGTATGAAGATGGGCATAGACTGATTCTAAAAACCAAAAATCTCCATTGCCTACATTATGATGGTGCACAATACGGACTACTTTCCCCCAACCGCCGCCATAGTCAGCAATCTCAGAAACCACTCCGTTTCCAAAAGTATACACAGGTGCTGCAAAATCAGTATCACCACCAGTGATCGAGTTCCAATCTTCCCCAAGATGTTTTCGCCCACCAAACTTTCCGTTTTCGGCACCAAATTTTTGTGCTAAGTAGTAACCCTCCGCATATTTTCCACCCACAGGAAATTCAAAGTCAGTGGCTTGGAAAGATGGATATCGTTTTAGAATGGGGTATGGGTCAGTGGTGCGAACTTCGCCAGAAGATTCCATCCATCCAAAGAGTGGGTTTCCTTGGTAGGAGTAACCTTTGGAGACACAACCTGTCCCGAGTAGAGAAAGACAGGTTGTGAAGAGAAAAAGAAAAAATTGATTATTTGTTACGAACCAATTTTTGTTTTGAAGATCTCGAAGATTTTGAAGAATCATGACGTCCTTCCGAAAGGAATTCCGCTCGTGCTTCGATTGGCAAATGGTTTCCTAGTTTTGAAGATCTTTTTTTACCATTTGCCATTTCTGCTTTCATATTGTAGATGAAGGTATCATAGTCCACTTGGATGGTGTGGCGTGTGCTATTCACATACCTTTTTTTCATATCCACTTGGTCCTTTTCAATGGATTTTTCCATATCTTCTTTTGATGGAAGTAGGTAATTCCCTGTCAGATATTGAGCGATCCATTTCCCTTGGCATTCTGCCAGTGGCATAATCGCACCTAACGGCTGCATGAGGCCTACAAAAAATAAATCATTGATTCCAGGTTTGATCATTTTGTAGTAAAGAGGAATGTAATTATTTGGAGCTGATAAAAAATCTTCATCAAAGAACGGAAATTTAATATTGTATCCAGTACAGTAAATGAGAACATCCGCATCCTCTTCTGTTCCATCAGCAAAAAGAATTTTTTTTCCTTTGAGTTCTGTGATTACTGGCTTTGGTTTGATATCACCTCGGCCAAGCCTTACTAGTAAATCTTGAGAGATGGTAGGGTGGGCAGAACCAAACTTATGATCAGGTTTTGGTAAACCAAAATCCTCCATTTTACCTACACCAAATCGAATCAGAAGGTGAGCGAGTGTTTGTTGGATAAAAAATGGAACCCAATGAGGTGTGTATTCTGTTAATTTATCTAAAGGTTTTCCAAAAAGATAGTTGGGAATGACATAAGCTCCACGTCTTGCTGACAAAAATACTTTTTTGGCAACACCGGGTCTAGAGAGTTCCACTGAGATATCCATCGCACTATTTCCCATACCAAGAACCACGACATTTTTACCTTCGCAGTTAACGGGTGTTTTTGGGTCAACATAAGAGTGCGAATGTATGATTTGGCCAGAAAACTTCCCAGGAAAGGCAGGTTCAGGCCAACGTTCACTCCAGTGATGGCCATTGGCTACGACTAACACATCGTAGTATTTAACTGGTCCTTTTTCAGGAGTGATTTTCCAAATTCCATCTTCAGTTCGTTCCGCTTTTTTCACTCCATTCTTGAATTGAATGTGTTTACGAAGTCCGAAATGATCCACATAAGATAAAAAATAATTCTGAATGGGTTCGTGATTTGGGTAGTCCGCATAATTTGTGGGCATCGGATAATCGCGGTATTCCATTCGGTCCCGATGGGTGTTGATATGAAGAGATTTATAAATATTACTAAGGCCGTTGTCGTTTTTGTAACGCCAGTTACCACCCACATCACTTCCTTTTTCGTAACAATCAAAAGGAATTCCATGTTCTTTTAATGATTTAATGATTGTTATGCCGGATGATCCTGCGCCAATTACACAAACTTTGGGAAGTGCCATAGTGTTTCTCTCGTTACTAAAAGATAGGTTCAGAGAGAAACTTTGCGAAAAGAGAACGGCGTTTTCAAGTAGATTTTACATTTCTAAGGAAAAAAAACGATATTTTGACACATATCTAACCTTTTACCGATTGGATTTGGTTGGTTTTTCTTGGGTTTCGAGAAAACTACGAATCTCTGTCTCTACATTGGATGTTTGGATCTTCGTAATCTTTCCGGCGTTTAATTGGATGAGAGTAAGAGAACCTTTGGTCCTTGGAAAAGGATCTGCTATTTTTTCTTCTCTCACCAAACGTAGAGTATACGGATAGGATTTCATTTTTGGTAAAGCTACAAACTTAGTGATGAGAGATGGCATTCTGTGGATATCTGAAATAAGTACAGCTTGTTTGGATTCCAAATATCCTTTTCCTTCTTTTTCCAAAATGGGATGGATGATTTTACTCGCATCCATATCAGCAATAAAAATTATCTTGGTGGTTTCCGCTGGAATGGGACTTGGTTCTTCCCATTGATTGGTATAATTGATTTCCGGAAGTACATTCCCAAGAACAAGAGTCGGAGCGGCCGGTTCTTCGGCAGAAAGAGAAAAAGTTAAAAACAAAGTAAGAGATATTAGTGAGGTTTTTAAGAGTAGAAAAGTTGTTTTGAATTTATATGAAAACATATTATTTGTTAATGGGTTTTTGGTTTGGTTCATAAAATCGAACTGTTTGTTAAAAACAAACTTCTCCTAAAGGCGATATAAATATTCTAGAACTTGTTCTTTTGTCATCTTACTTGCGTTAGAGAATTCTCCACCCTTTGTAGAAGTGAGAATATTTCCGTCCGGCTTTACTACAACCAAAGCAGGAATTCCATTTTGAATGGGGTTCCCAAGTTTATCATTTAGACTTAAGTTTTTGTCGAAACGACCCACATCTACTTTGAAGAGAATAAAATTTTCTTTGAGTAGAGCTTTTGGTTCTGGTTCCTCAAAGATCCCATCTAATGCTCTACAGTCGGGACACCAATCGGCACCAAAAACTACGATGAGTTTCCTGTTTGAGTTTTTTGCCAAAACCAAACTTTCTTCGTAATTTGAAAATATTATGTCACTTTGTTTGGAGCAGTGGGATAGAGCGGTAAGTGTGAATCCAAAAAATAGGAGAGAGAAAAGAATTCGGAATCTGTGTTCCATATAAAAAGCGGAAGGAAACTTCCGCATATCTTATTTCTTAGCGATTTCTTTTAGGATTTCTTGTCTTTTTTTATCTTTATCGATATGGGAAAGAGACAACCAATCGCGTTTCAATTGTTTTTCTGAAACACCTTTGAAGGTTGCATATTTGCCGAGGATTTTTGCTGTTTTTGCGTTCATGCCAACCAGATTCTTTTGCCTCTCCTTTCTGTCAATGCGAACCTTGGTTGCTGTTTCATCCTTGACCCCTAAACTCTTTACGAAACATAGTAAAGTGCAAGAAATCCAAAGACCCTATGAAATCACAGCTACCTGACCGTTACGATCCCGAATCTGTAGAGCCCAAATGGATACAAACCTGGGAAGAAAAACAAACCTTTGCTCCTGACTCTTCTCGCAAAGAAACATTCTCGATCGTCATCCCTCCGCCAAACGTTACAGGGAATTTACACATTGGACATGCACTCAATCATACCATCCAAGACATCATCATTCGTATTGAACGTAAAAAAGGTAAAAATGTAGTTTGGGTTCCTGGGATGGATCACGCAGGTATCGCAACTCAAGTGGTTGTGGAACGCGAATTAGGAAAAGAAGGAAAAACTAGAACCGATTTTACTCGCGAAGGATTTATAGAAAAAGTTTGGGCATGGAAAGCTCATTCTGGTGGGATGATTGCCAAACAACAACGGTTACTCGGTGAGTCAGTAGATTGGTCACGAGAACGTTTTACTTTTGATGAAGGGCTTTCCAAAGCGGTAATCAAAGTATTCCGTAGTTTGTATGATGAAGGTTTGATTTATCGTGGTGAACGAATCATCAACTGGTGTCCCGTTACCAAAACTGCTATCTCAGACATTGAAGTTGAGTACAAAGAAAAACAAGGCAAACTCTATCATATCAAATATCCTAAAGCAGAATTTAAATCGAAAGATCCAAAAACTCTGGCAAAAGGAGAATACATCGTTGTGGCAACAACAAGACCAGAAACGATGTTTGGTGACGTGGCAGTTTGTGCTCATCCAGATGACGCGCGTTATACGGATCTAAAAGATAAATTTGTATTTTTACCGATCGCTGGAAAAGAAATTCCGGTTTTGTTTGATACCTTTGTAGATAAAGAATTTGGTTCCGGCCTTGTGAAAATCACTCCGGCTCACGACATCAATGACTATGAAGCGGGACTCCGACTAAAACTCACTCCTGTCAATATTATGAACTTAGATGGGACTCTCAACGAACAAACTGGTAAATACAATGGACTCGACCGGTTTGAAGCTCGTAAACGAGTTGTAGAAGAACTCGAAACAAATGGTTATATTGAAAAAATAGAAACTCATATCCATAGTGTGGGGCACAACCAAAGGGGTGGAGCGGTCATTGAACCGTTGTTATCTACACAGTGGTTTGTAAAAATTGAATCACTCGCTAAACCTGCGATTGAAGTTGTGAAGTCAGGTAAGGTTCAATTCCAACCCAAAATGTGGGAAAAAACTTACTTTGAGTGGATGGAAAATATCCGCGATTGGTGTATTTCTCGCCAATTATGGTGGGGTCATCGAATTCCTGCCTATTATGCACCAAACGGTGAAATGGTGGTTGCTGAATCCGTTGAGGAAGCAGTGTCTTTATTTTCCCAAAAAGGAATTCCTGTAACCAAAGAAACCATCAAACAAGATGAAGACGTTTTAGATACTTGGTTCTCTTCAGGACTTTGGCCGTTTACTGTTTTTGGTTGGCCTGAAAATTCGGAAGAACTTAAACAATACTATCCTACTTCAGTATTAGTTACCGGATTTGATATCATTTTCTTCTGGGTAGCACGGATGATTATGAATGGTCTGAAATTTATGGGTGATGTTCCTTTTCAAAAGGTTCTCATCCATGGACTCGTTCGTGATAAAGATGGTAAGAAGTTTAGTAAGTCCCTTGGAAACGTAGTGGATCCTTTGGATATGATGAGTAAATACGGAACGGATTCGTTTCGATTTTTCCTCGCAGCTGTATTACCAGAAGGAAAAGATATTCTTTTCGACGAATCAAGGTTAGACGGCTATAGATCTTTTTGTAATAAAGTTTGGAATTCGAGTCGGTTTATTTTTATGAACCTACCGGAAGAGTTCACAGCCAAAGAACCTGAGATCAATTCATTGGAAGATACAGACCTTTGGATTTTGAATGAATTTGACCGGATGCTTAGTAAGTATGAAAAAGCCTATTCCGGATATCTTTTTTTCGAAATGGCAAATGCTGTTTATGATTTTGTTTGGGGATCTTTTTGTGATTGGTACTTGGAATTAACCAAAGCACGTGTTTATGGTAATGTAACATCGGAATCACAAGAGAAAGCTCGCCTTGTCCTTGTAAGTGTTTTGAAAAAATCACTTGGACTATTACATCCGTTTATGCCATTCATCACAGAAGAAATTCATTCTTTATTGGAACCTACAGAGCTAGCGAAAACAGAATTTCCAAAACCTTATGGAGTTTCTGATTCGGCACCGGCTGTGGTTCGTATGGAACTTGTGCGAGAGATCATCACAAAGATTCGAAACATGCGAGCAGAACTCGGAGTGAAACCTGAGAAAAAATGTAAGGTCATCATCAAGTGTAATCATAAAGAATTAAAAGAAATGATGGAAAGGGAAATCAAATCCATCCTCCAACTTTCTAAAGCCGAAAGTTTGGAATTTTTAGATTCTTATGAAGCAAAAAATACGGATTCAGTAGGTGCATTTTCTATTGGAGAAATTTTTCTTCCTTTGGAAGGTATTTTTGATTTTGAAAAAGAAAAACAACGATTGGAAAAAGAGAAAAAACAAATCCAATTGGAAATGGAAAAGTTGGAAAATAAAATCAACAATCCATCTTTCTTAGAAAAAGCAAAACCAGATGTCGTAGAAAAAGAAAGAGAAAAGTATAATACTTGGAAAGAGAAACTAGATAGTACGGTAAGGGCTTTAGAAAAAATTGGAACATAAATTTAAAGTTTTACTCATTGGAAGTGGCGGAAGAGAACATGCGTTAGCGGACGCTATCTCAAAATCAAAATCGCTGGAATCACTTCGGGTTTTTCCAGGTAACGGTGGTTTTTCGAAAGATATATTATTGGATGCAAAAGATATATCCATCACTGATAAATCCAAGTTTTTTGATTATTTAAAATCTTCGGGAACAAACCTAGTTGTGGTTGGCCCAGAAGATCCACTAGTGAATGGACTTTCGGATTGGTGTGCAGAGATTGGGATCCCTTGTTTTGGGCCTTCTGCTTATTGTGCGCAAGTAGAAGGAAGTAAACATTTTGCAAAAGAAATGATGAAACGAGCCAAAGTTCCAACGGCTTCCTTTGCTGTATTTACAGACCATGAGTCTGCTTGGAGTTATGCACAAAAAGAAATTTTACCTTTAGTGGTCAAAGCGGATGGCCTCGCTGCGGGAAAAGGTGTCACTGTTGCCTTTGAAATGAAAGAAGTCAAACAGGCGTTAGATGAAATCTTCTTAGAATCAAAGTTTGGTGAAAGTGGAAATAAAGTAGTTTTGGAATCCTTCTTGGAAGGGGAAGAAGCTTCGCTTTTTGTGATAACCGATGGAGAAAGGTATATGTGCCTTCCTGCGGCCCAGGATCACAAACGTGCCTATGATGGAGACATTGGACCAAATACTGGTGGAATGGGTGCTTATGCACCAGCTCCAATCGTAACAGATTCCGTTCTTTCTAAGGTAAAAGAACTAGTCATTGAACCAATGTTAAATGAGTTTAAAGCAACCGGCCACCCTTACAAAGGACTTCTATATGTTGGGCTTATGATTACCAAAGAAGGAAACCCAAATGTAGTGGAATTTAATTGTCGATTTGGGGATCCAGAAACACAGTGTGTATTGCGTTTGTTAGACGAAGATATTTTGCCAATTTTTTATGCTTCGGCGTTGGGGAATCTTCCGGAGAGAAATCTAAAACTAAAAGCGGGGTCATCCGCGATTGTGGTCCTTGCGGCCAAAGGGTATCCGGATTCGCCCGCAAAAGGTATGCCTTTGGAGATTCCATCAAACGAAGGGAATGTGGTCGTTTATCATGCTGGAACCAAAAGCGAAGGCGGACAAATTTTAGCAAATGGTGGACGAATTCTTGGAATCACTTCTTGTGGTAGTTCTTTAAAAGATGCAATTAATGATTGTTATGCGTTTTTGACAAAAATCAAAGCTCCTGATACATTTTATAGAAAAGATATAGGAAGGCGTGCTCTCTAATGCCATTTAGTATCTCTGGAAATTTTAAAAATTGTGAACGTACGAACCTTCGCAATTTTGAAAAACATCTAGGGATCATTTTGTCTGAAAACCAAACCCAACTCCAACAACATTTAATGATTCGTAGGGCTCTTCAAAACTTAAGCGGATCGGTGAGTGTTCTTTCAGGACTCAGTCGTCAGGAGTTGTTATCATTTATTTTTATCCTCACTCAATTTGGCGATATCATTCGTTCAGAAACTCCACCGGAATACCTTCAATTGGAATCCATTCCTTATGTGATTGAATGGGCAAAAGGTCATTATATGATCCCTATGGAAATTTTAGAACATTTGGCCCATGAACGAATCTTTAAAGACCAAGGGTATTTGTTTGCACTGATTCCTGCTTTATCGATTAAAGAAAAAAAATCATGGATCCGTTGGATCGGTGTGGATTTTGAAAAGGGTGGAGATCGGGATTTAAACTTTGAAATTTATTCCCAGTGCCGTGTTTTACAAAAACCATTTCTTGGTAAGTCCCTTGTCCAAGAATCAGAAATTCGTTTGGAACAAATTTGGCCAAGAGGCAAAAACGAATACATCGATTGGTTTTATAAAGGCCTTTCTACTTTTTATTATTCTATGGAAGAGATGAGTCGAAAAGAAAAAGATCCTTTTTTACTTCATGTCATCGAACTCATTAAATCGGGTAAATTCATACTCAAACGTTTGCCAGATACATACGGAAAAGAATCAAGTTATTCTCTTGTAGGAACTGTTGAAGGAAACACTCCACAACTGAGAGAAACAACATTCCAATGGGAAGTGGAACGACTTCGCAAAGATTCTTTGTTTTAAAACTTCCACTTCGGATTTACGCATTATGGATAGATCACTAAAAGACTTAAAAAAACAAACATCAGAAATGATTGAAACCTTCCAATCCTATTGGACAGCTCAAAATTTTCAGGAAGATTACGACCGTTTATCCTCACTCATCGAAAAAGCAAACGATCCCAAATTATGGGACTCACCTGACCAAGCAAAAACAGTCACTCAAAAACGAAACGAGTTACAACTAAAGTTAGATCCTTGGTTGGAATTAAAAAAGGAACTGAGTGATTTTCCTGATTTGATTGAACTCACTTCGGAAGAAATGGGTGAGGCAGGTCTAAAATCTTTAAACGATGATTTTGATCGTATGTTTGAGACATTTGAAAACTTGCAAATGTTAGATGCCCTTGCTGGTAAAGATGATGGCAAAGCCGCCTTTATCAATATCCATCCTGGTGCCGGTGGAACAGAATCCCAAGACTGGGCCGATATGTTACTGCGAATGTACACACGGTTTTGTGAACAAAAAGGATACCGTGCCGAACTTGTCGATTACCAACCGGGTGAAACTGCTGGAATCAAAAACGCTACACTTTACATCCAAGGGGATCATCCTTTTGGTTATTTAAAATGTGAATCGGGTGTACATCGATTGGTTCGGATCTCACCTTTTGATTCTAACAAAAGAAGGCATACTTCTTTTGCCTCTGTGTATGTTACTCCAGAAGTAGATGATGACATTCAAGTGAACATCGAAGAAAAAGACCTTCGTGTGGATGTTTATCGTTCCTCGGGTGCTGGTGGACAGCACGTCAACACAACGGACTCTGCTGTAAGAATCACACACGTTCCTACTGGGATTGTGGTTTCTTGTCAGATGGAAAGATCCCAAATCAAAAACCGTGATACTGCAATGAAGATGCTTCGTGCTCGTTTGTATGAAATGGAAAAACAAAAAGCTGAAGAAGAAAACGCAAAAAAAGCAGGTGAAAAACGTGATATCTCTTGGGGATCACAAATTCGAAGTTATGTGTTCCATCCTTATAATTTGGTAAAAGACCATAGAACCGATTTTGAAACAGGAAACGTCCATGCAGTGATGGATGGAGACTTGGAAGATTTTATCATTGCTTACTTAAAATACCTGACAAACCAAAAGGCAAACGCGAAAGTATAACCAAATGTCTGTAAAACAGGATATTTCCGGTACTTTAAGGAAAATCCAAAAAGAAATTCAACAACTTCCGAATATTACGGATCGTTTGAATTTCATTTTGGACATGACTCTAACATTGTTTGGAGCCTCTACCGGTAGTATTTCCATTATGGACCAGGAAGAAAAAGTCCTCACCATTGTTGCGGCCAAAGGAATGGATTGGGAGAAAAAAATTGCTGCCAAACTTCCTTTTAATTTGGGTGTCACTGGCCGTGCAGCTTCCACTAGAGAAATCATCTATGTCCCAGATGTAACTTTAGATAAAGATTATGTAAAATTAATCGAGACCGTTCGTTCGGAACTCGCCATCCCTCTGTTGACTAGAGACTCAACAGTAGGGGTTTTAAACTTAGAATCTGATAAAGTAAATTTTTTCTCACCAGATATCATCAACCAAGCCACGTTATTTGCATCTCAATTAACAATCGTTATTCTTGAAGAACGAATTGCTAAAGAAGCTTTTGAAAAATCCAAAAGAGAAGAAGATCCTGTTGAAGAAATTCTTGGTTATGATCCGAGTATTTTATTTTTAAAACATAGAATCAGACAAGTTGGTCCCTCGGATACATCGGTGATGATCATTGGAGAGGAAGGTGCGGGTAAAAAATTAATCGCTAAGGCATTACATTATATATCACAAAGAAAAAATGGGCCATTTCTCACTGTAGATTGTTCTGGTCTTAGTTATGAATTATTAGAAGCAGAATTATTTGGTGCTCAAAGCGGGAAGATATTCAATCCCGGAAAAATAGAACAAGCCAATGGTGGATCCTTATACATTGAATCCATTGGGGATTTACCATCCAACTTACAAACTCGATTTTTCCAAACATTAAGAGATAAAACAATGCCCAATCCTTCTGCGAAAAAAAAGGACGAAGTTTTAAACATTCGAATTTTTACCGGAAGTAAACGGGATTTATTGGAAGATATACAGAAAGAAACTTTTTCAATGGATTTGTATTATCGCCTAGCCGAGGTTCCTTTGCGTATGCCTCCGTTACGCGAACGAAGAGGAGATGTTCCTCTTCTTGCTCACCATTTTTTATATCAATACAACAAACAATATGGAAGGACTAAAACATTTTCGACTGATGCACTAAAGGCACTGACAGGAATGCCTTGGAGTGGAAATGTAAGGCAACTCCAAAGTGTCATTCAATATGCAGTCCTTGTTCCTCCAGAAGTTGTTTTGGAACCCCACTCCTTTTTACAAGATGGAAAACGAGAAACTGAATCGAATGCCAAGGTTCAAAGTTTTGGAGTGGGAACGGAGATTCTATCTCCTTCGGAAAATCTTTCTCTCAATATTGCGATTGAAAGGTTGGAAGCCATTTGGATCAAAGAAGCCTTCCAAAGAGTCTCCACACAGGAAGAAGCTGCCAAACTTTTGGGAATTAGCCGCGGTTCTTTGCAGTATAAGATCAAAAATAACCAATTTCTGGACGGATTCAATACTTAAGCTGAAGAAAAGATTGGATGGATTGGCCTTACCTGTCGATATGATTACAAAGGAGCTTTCCAGTGGCAGATAGTTATTACCGGACAATCAATGGTAAACAATATGATAATGAATTGTTAGAAATCGCTGAGAAAGCCACCAAACGTAGCAAAGCTCCTATTGGCAAAAATATCGCCAAGACCCTATTTGATGCCATTAAAGATGGTGGGGATTATACAGATGTGGAAAAACGCACTGTAAAACACATACGAGATAATTTTAAATTTTCACCTGAAGCAGATGAATACCTTCGTTCCGAAATTCGTAAGTGGGCAGCAAAAATCTCCGTTCCCGCTGCAAAGAAAAAGTCGGCAACTAAGGTATCCTCGAAAAAAGAATCCACACCAAAACGAAGTTCAGCTCGGTCTGCCAAATCTTCCTTTGAAGGTTTTACTCCTTCTTATTTAGAAACCTATGAAGGTACAGACTCTCATGATGATGTAGCTCCAACACCTGAATATAATGAACTCGTTGCTTTGAATAAATTTCAAATCACACCGAAACAAAATCGAATTGGTAGACTGGTTTTACTTGGATTGGTTTTTTTATTTTTTATTGTTCTAATTATTTTTGGGATCCGTAGTTGTAATCGTAGTTCTAAGCAGTCACAAAATCTAAACCAAGGTTCCAACGTATCAGCAGAAGTGGGATCCAGATCTTTGGAACGAGTGGCCTTGTCAGAGGGAAAGATATCGAATCGATTTGAATCCAGAGCTTCGGCCATTCGTTATATCAATGAACTTCAAATTCGTTTTATCAAACAAAGTATGCAAACAGAAGATTTGGCTGCAGATAAAATTGCTACTTTGGCAGAAGCTTTAAAAGCTTATCCTGCAGTTCGGATTCGAGTGAAAGGACATACTTGTTTTATTGGTGAGATGGATGAAAACAAAATCCTATCCGATGAACGTGCTAAGTTTATTTTTGATGAATTGGTAAAAAATGGAGTGAGTGCATCGCAAATCGACTATCGTGGATTTGGTGAAACTGCAGAAATTGAATCCAATTCCACAGAAGCTGGTCGCATTAAAAATAGACGTGTTGACTTTACTGTTTTATCTGTTACAGAATAACAAAATTTATTACAACATTCGATAGAGTGATTTTGTGAGCATCCGTTTGGTTGACCGAACGGATTCGTACAATCCTTCGTATAACAATAAAGATTTTTTTGCCACACCTAGTTGGGGATTTTCTTTTTCTTCCAAAGTTAACTGGTCATCATAACCTTCCGTAATGGTTAAAATGACCCTTTGGATTCCCAAACTTAAAATTTCATTGAGTCCTTTTTTCCCCGATACCTGTTCATCGATAGAATCCATTTGTTTGATGTCTTCGGAGAAGGTTTTGGGATTGATTTGGTTTCTTTGGATTTGGTTATAAATTCTTTGGGAAACCACTAACCCACGTTTGACCGTGGTGACAAATTCTGATAAGGATTCGGTTGTTGACTTAATTTCTGAGACTAATTGTTTTGGATCAAAAAATGGAATTTCTATTTTCAATTGAGATTGGATTTGATTCCGAACAGATCTTACCAAATTGGTTTGGGTATTTACTTCATTCTCATCACTCGCAAACTCTTTTCCAAACTCGGAATGTCGGATTCCTTCTAGTTTTGCACCAAACTTGGTTAGGTTGGTCCATGGATTTTCTTTTGCATGGTCTTCAAACCATTTTTTAAAGATTAACATCTTTTCATTGGTGATATAGGTTTCTTCCAAATCCCCAGTGACTTTTTTTTGGGGTAAAGCAAACAGTTGTTTATAGTTGTGTTTTTCCCGGCGAAATTTTCTAGATTCTAAATAGTTCAATCGTTCTTCGAGCACTGCTCCTTTGGAGTGAGCAAGACCTTTCGTAAAACTCAAATCCTGACCCACTAAAAAAACAGAGTTTGCACCCATAAGAGTCGCAAGGCTTGCGGCATTGGTAGACACCGAACCACCAAAAGGTACAGAGCCAATCTCCTCACTACCTGTTCTTTCTAGTAATCCGATCAAAGGAAACGGAGAAGATGTCACAAAACCTTTGTTTGGTCCCTTGTCCAATCTGAGACTCAAATAGGTAGACGTAGGATCAAAAATGAGAATGCCATTTCCCGAATAATCTTCTAGGTATTGGCTATTTAAGGCCTGCGGGTCGACAGAAAAAATCAAATCGGGTTCCACACCAAATGAAGTAAGGATAGGAAGGGCCGTGTCCACCGCGAGAAGGAGGAACTGATTTCTGTACTTTGTGAGATCGGGTACGGATTCAGAAAGACTCGGTCCGGCCCCGCAAACAACAATGGAGATTCCTTCCGCAATTCCAAAGAGATCCGAGACGGGCCGAAACTTAGATAATTCGGGGAGATTGTAACAAATATTTTTGGCCCAGATTTTTTCAAACCGAGTGAGGGTGGCAAGATTTACATCTTTTTTGTGAAACATCTGTTCGGCGGTATATCGGAGTTTTATATAATCCGATTCTCGCCATTGCCAAGATCCCCGATGAGGTACAAAACTAATGGGGTGAGTTCCTTTCCCCTTCACTGCTTCGGAGAGTTGGTCTTCTAAACCTTCACCTGTAATGAGGATTAACTTTCCCTCTAAAAATGCTTTAGAAAAATCAAAAATTTGAAAGGATTCTCTAATAAAAAATGGATAAGGTTCCATCCAAATGATAGTTACTTTTTCTCTTTCCAGTAAATAAGGAATGATGTATCCAATCCCAGCACCAAACAACAAATAAATGCGTTCACTTCCGTCATGGGGAAGTTCGGTGGCAAATCGTTCCGCTTCTTTTTTTGGATCAAACCGACTATGAATCCAAACTCCCTCTAATTCTAAAGTGGGATCTCCAGTTTTGGATTGGGTTAGCTTGTAAGAAGGGAAAGTTTCTGAACTTTGAGAACTCGTACTGGCAAATGTATTTTCTGGATTCAAAATCACTTCTGCTAACTTGGCAGGTAAGGCTGCTAGATTTTTTTCTAGGTAAGATTTGTTCACTTACGGTTCCAAAATAATTTTGATCGCAGCATTAGGTGAAAGCGAAGATCCCGCTTTTGGATCTTGTGATTTGACAAATCCAGATCCTTCTAATTTGTATTCTGCTTTGAGTTGTTTTAAAATTTGGATGGTTTCAGATGCAGTGAATCCAGTAAGATCTGGCATCACCTTAGGATCAAGTTTGTAGATTTTATTTCGTTCACCTTTCAATCGATAAACAAGAGCTTTCTCACTTTTTTCCACTATAGGAATGATACTTTCTACCACCTCACGAAAGACAGGTGCTGCGATCCCTCCACCGGTATGTGCATCCCCTCCGGGTTCATCAAAAACAATGAGGCCCACATATTTAGGTTTCTCTGCTGGGAAAAATCCAAGAAAACTAGCAGTAAAAAGACCGGCTTGGTATCCTGCACCCGCTTTTGCTTTCTGTGAAGTCCCTGTTTTTCCTGCGATGAAGTAGTTTTCTAAATATGCTTTTTTCCCGGTTCCCTGGGAGACCGCTTTTCCCATGGCATTTAATGTTTTTTTGGCAGCCCCTTCTTTGATTCCAAGTAATTCATTTTTGATCGAAAATTCATGAACGAGCTCCCCATAAGAATTGGTGATTTGAGAGACAACGGATGGTTCAAATAAAATCCCACCATTCACAACGGCTGCAGCAGCTGTGATGAGTTGGATTGGTGTCACAGAAACACCTTGTCCAATGGATAAAAAGTAAGGTGTACTTTTGTTCCATTTATTTAAAGGAGGTAAATACCCCTTTGCTTCATGGATGGAAAAATTAGTTCGTTTTCCAAACTTAAATTGGTCCATATAACGATAGTAAGTGGCATCATCAATCTTTTGGGCCGCTTTAATGATTCCAACATTACAAGAATATTGTAAAATTTCATCTAAATTGACATGACCATGATTATCAGTACAACGAATGGTTGTTTTTCCAATTTCAATGTAACCAGGACAATGGAACTTTTCACCAGGAAGGATTTTTCCTTCATTGAGTAACATAAGTGCAATGAAGATTTTCATTGTCGATCCGGGTTCATAAACATGACGGATGGACCAATTGGTATGTGATTCCAATGGAAAGTTTTGAAAATTGTTGGGATCAAAATTGGGATAGGAAGCCATAGCCAAAATTTTCCCGGTTTCCGTATCCATAATCATACCAATTCCGCGTTTGGATGCGGTTTGGATAAAGGCTTTTTGTAATGATTTTTCCAATCGGTATTGAATGATACTATCAATGGTTAGATGGACATTGTTTCCTTTGCTAGATTCGGCATCTGGTGTGGATAACAATTCCAAATTAAATAACATTTCAAGACCTGAAAGGGCTTTGTCGTCATCATAACCTGTAAACCCAAGTAAACTTGCGGCCAAACTTCCTTGTGGATAAATTCGTTTGTATTCTTTTTCCACACGAACTCCGGGAAGAGACAAAGCTTTTATTTTTTCTGCTTTGGTAAGTTCAATTTCTCTTTTTAATAAAAAGTAGTTTTGTTTTTCTCTTATGGTTTCAATTAGTTTGTTCGGAGTGATTCCAAGGATGGGACCTAACTCCTGTGCCGTGAGTTCTGGATCATATATGTTCGTTGGATCAATCCCAACAGTTGCCGACTCGCGAGAGATGGCAAGTTCTATCCCTCGTCTATCAAATATAGTTCCTCGTTGTACATACTTACTCGATTTTAAATTAATGATATTATCGTTAAAATAAGTAAGATAAATCACTCGAAAGAGCAGAATGACAAAGAGCGAGAGTATAAATAGAATAATATACTTAAAACGTTGTTTGTATTCGGTCATTGTTAAAAATAGAAAGTCACTTTGCCTTTGATTTTTTCTACAGGAACAAGTCCAAACGAACGGGAGTCTGTTGAATATTGCCTGTTGTCACCAAGAAGAAGATAATAACCTGGGGGAATTCTCCCTTGTTTGTCCATTGCGAGGAAAGGAGAATTATGACGGTTTAAAAATATGGAAGCACTTGGCTCACTTGTATAGGTTCCTTTCGGAAGATAGTTTTCCAATAATTCAGTAGAGTCTATGAGGACACGCCCTGCTTCAATGGAATAAAATTCTCCAGGTAAACCTATCACACGTTTAACGACAAGGTCATCCTCTTGGCTTACAAAAAGTACCAAATCTAGTTTGTTGATTTTTGGATCTGTATAAAGAAGTTCCGTTCCAAAGAATTTGGCAGAAATGGCAAATCCACCTTTCCAAACAAAAACCACAGATCCATGTTCCAAGGTCGGATACATGGAATTTCCTTGGATGGAATAAATTTGGAATAAAAAGATTCGAACAAATAGCAGGAAACAGAGAAATAGAAAAATAAGAAGGCTACGACGGGTGTATCGTTTGAATTTTGCCCAGAGGCGGGAGACTTTAGTTTCTGTTTCCATATCCATCAAAAAACGATAAAAATCATTCGTGCATTTTTCCCCTTTCTCCAGAATGGAAAAGGAACTTTCCGTAAATCTGAAGCCTAGAGAAGTCTATGTCACTTACAAAATATCAATTCCGAGCACAGTTTCGTTGCACCAATGAATCTTGTGGCAAAACCTATCCCCTCCACCAAGTGATTTATTCCTGTGAAGTTTGCGGGGAACTTTTAAATGTCGAACATGATATAGACAGCCTCAAACAAGTTTCGGCAAAAGAATGGAAGGCTGAATTTGAATCTAGGTTCCGTTCTAGCCAATTCCCGAATGCTTCTGGGGTTTGGGGGAAAAAAGAGTGGGTCCTTCCCGGAATTAGTGATGAAAATATCATCACTTCGGGAGAAGGAACAAGCCATTTGTATGATGCTTCACGGTTTGCAAAAGATTTGGGACTAGCTAGCCTTCATGTCAAACAGTGTGGGGTTTCTCATACTGGCTCTTTTAAAGATTTAGGGATGACCGTTCTTGTGAGCCAGGTCAATCAAATGATAGCAGACGGAGTGCCCATCAAAGCGGTGGCTTGCGCGTCGACTGGTGATACCTCGGCAGCTCTTGCTTCTTATGCAGCCAAAGCAGGGATTCCTTCCATTATACTTTTACCTGCTAACAAAGTATCAACGGCGCAACTCATCCAACCCGTGGCCAATGGCGCATTAGTTTTGGCTTTGGAAACAGACTTTGATGGTTGTATGGCAGTGGTGAAAGAACTCACCAAAGAAAAATCGATTTATCTTGCCAACTCTATGAATTCACTTCGGATTGAAGGCCAAAAAACAATCTCTGTCGAAATTACACAACAGTTAGGTTGGAAGGTACCGGATTGGATTGTGATTCCTGGTGGAAATTTAGGAAACGTTTCGGCCCTCGGAATGGGATTTGAAATGATGTTGGAACTTGGTCTTATTGATAAATTACCAAGAATTATTTTAGCTCAAGCCAAAAATGCAAGCCCCCTCTACGAATCGTTTAAGAAAGGTTTTGCGGACTTCTCTCCGGTGATAGCGGAAAAAACGTTAGCTTCTGCGATCCAAATTGGGGATCCAGTTTCCGTAAAAAAAGCCATCCGTGTTTTAAAGAAATTCAAAGGGATTGTGGAAGTAGCCTCGGAAGAAGAATTGGCCAATGCGGCCGCTCGTGGGGACCTTTACGGACTTTATAACGACCCTCATACGGGTGTGGCTCTTGCGGCACTTTTGAAATCGGTAGAATCGGGTGTGGTTGCGAAGGGTGAGTCTGTGGTTGTGATCTCTACAGCGAATGGGCTCAAGTTCACAGAATTCAAATTGGCCTTCCATGAAGGGAAAATCCCTAACATTGATGAGAAACTGAGGAACAGAATCCAATCTTGCAAACCAAACATCAGCGGAGTGATGGAAATCCTAGGCAAACAACTGAAGAAATCATAAATCGCTAGACAAATCCCCTACATGTTGGCAAATTTTTTCAGTTTACCGGTATGTCTCAAGAGATCCAACTAACTTCCCAGTTCCGCACCTCTGTGGATCATGCCGTGGAGGTAGGAAAAAAGATCTCGATGATCACTTACGTGATGGGGGATATCGGTGAGGCCAAACTCAAATACATTTTGTTCCGAATTTTAGGTTCTGTCGGTCGTGAAGATTTAATGGAACTCTTTTACACGGCAGCCAAAGAACTCATCGTCAATTCTACGAAGGCTGCGATCAAACGAATCATCTTTGAAGAACTAAAACTCAACATTCAAAATTTAAATGATTATGAAGAAGGGATGAAACTCTTTAAAACCAGCCTCAATGAAAGAAAATTCCCCACATACAAAAAGAAAATGAGGGAGACTGGTCTCTATGTAAAGATCACTTGCATTTACCAAAAGGACAAAATTGACCTAGAAATCAGAAATAATTTTCCATTATTGCCCATTGAAGCAGAACGAGTAAAAGAAAAGTTTATTAATGCGAAAAAGTATGATAATCTATTCGAGTTCTTTATGGAACACGGCGATAGTACGGAGGGAGCAGGAATGGGAATTACAATGGTAGAAATATTATTGTCTCAGTCTGGTTTTGACCGTCGTTTACTCTCTATATATTCATCAGAAAGGAAAAAGGAAACAGTAGCGCGTGTGGAAGTACATCTAAGTGAGATTCCAAAATCCACAGAAACACACGAACAATTGTTTGTAGAATAATGTCCGAATTAAGCTCAAAAGCAGACCAACTCAAAAGACAAGCAGACCTCATTGGTCTGACAAGAGAAGCCGTGTTTACGGATGAACAAGCCAAGGAAGTACTACAAGGTAAAATTACAGACGGTTACCTAGTAAAAGTCAAAATCGACTTGGACAGTTTGAACGGAATGGTTCTCATCCTTGTATCTTCCATTCGAAAACATGTAATGGAATTGTATGCTGTAGTAGGAACATCTCCCACCTTTAGAAGAATCCGAACTTTTGCAGATCATGTCCAGATCTCAACCGACTTAGGAGATATTGGGAAAACTGGTGGTTATGACCCTGCAATTTCCGAGAACATTGGTCGCGCAGTGCACAGAGCTTTCACTAAAGAGAAGTTAGAAGAACTACTTCCCCTTTGGCAAAAAAAAGATCCTTCTCATATTGCTGAAATTTTAGAAGCACCTATCCTTGCTGCTACAAAAGGTAGGAATATTAAACTCCAGGCAGAAGTAGACAAACTGTCTACGGCAAAGTTTCGGTATGAAAACCCAATGAAAGGTGTGATCCTTCCTATCCCAAAACCAGAAGACGAATCACCATCTGCAAAAGATGCTTCGGTTCCGGGAGTTTCCACCGAACCGGCAAAAGGTGAACTTTCTTCATTGGAACGTCAGATTGCCCAGTACCGAGCGTCTTTTCCAAAAGAATTGAATATGAAAACTGTTATCTCCCCGATCAACGGTGTAGAGTTTGATAATTTGGTTGAAGGTATGGAAATTCTTTTTCGAGTTCCTACAGAAACTCCCGAAGGACTCACCAATGCACAAATACTAGGTCTTATTGATGAGGAAGGAAAAATTGCAAAAGATCCAGTGGTTGGAAGGTTTCTTGGAATTGCTGGTAACAAAACAGAATACCATATCTTCGCAGAAGGTCCGAACCAATACTTACTTCATTCTGTGGAAGAACATCCGGTGAAAGTTGCTATTCCCAAACCCGCTGCTATGGCAAGTGCACCAAACAAAAGTTCTGCTGCACAAGGGCAAAAGAAAAAAGTTGGGAATACTCAGGCCCAAGAATCTAAGTCGTCAGGTGCCAACTTGTTTATGCTTATGGGTGCCTTTGTGACGATTGTCCTCTTTGGAGTATTGATTTTTGTGATGGTGATTTTATAAGGTTAAGTTTTAGAACTAAAAAATCCCTAACCCTTCAGAGAGTGGAAGGTAAGGGGTTTTTGTTTTATCAATTGGTTTTCAACTTTTGAAAATAAATTAAACCTTCCGTTCTTGGATTTAATTTATTTTAATTCAGAACGAAAAGAAAACTATCCCGCAACCACTATGTTCACGAGTTTTCCCTTCACATAGATTTCTTTTTTGATTTCTTTGCCTTCCCAAAATGGTTTTGCTTTTTCTACAGCTTTGGCAAGACTCAAAACTTCCTTCTCTTCAATATCTCTTGGTGCAAGAAATTCACCCCGCATCTTTCCATTCACTTGAATGACTATGGTGATGTTCGCATCAATTAAATACTTCTCATCCCATTTTGGATAAGGATGGTAAGCCAGAGATTCTTTGTAACCGAGTTTGACCCAAAGTTCTTCCGCCAAATGAGGGGCAAAAGGAGAAAGTGCGAGAACAAAAGGCTCTAAAACTTTTTTAGGTTTTCGAGGATTACTTGTGAACTCATTGATAAAGATCATCATTTGCGACACAGCTGTGTTGAATGAAAAGTTATCAATATCGTCTTTTACTTTTTTAATGGTACGATGAAGTGTTTTGAGTTCGGCTTCGTTTGGTTCGATATCTTCTACAAAGAAGGATTCGTTCTCCCCAGAATGGAAAAGTCTCCAAACTCGATTTAAAAATCGAAACACTCCATCGACTCCGTTTTTACTCCAAGGTTTGGACATTTCAAACGGACCCATAAACATTTCAAAGAGACGAAGAGTGTCGGCTCCAAATTCGGAAACCACATCATCTGGATTGACAACGTTTCCACGAGACTTAGACATTTTTCCTTTGTCCTCACCCAAAATCAATCCTTGGTGGACTAACTTTTGGAAAGGTTCTGGGGAAGAAACATGGCCTAAATCAAAAAGAATTTTATGCCAAAATCTAGAATATAACAAGTGCAATACGGCGTGTTCCGCCCCACCCACATAAACTTCCACAGGCATCCAAGCTTTTTCGAGTTCTGGATCAATGAGTTTGTCGTTGTTTCTTGGGTCGATATAACGAAGATAATAATAACAAGATCCAGCCCATTGCGGCATGGTATTGGTTTCTCTTTTTCCCACTTCACCCGTTACAGGATCTGTATACACAAGCCAATCTTTTGCTAAGGCAAGAGGAGATTCACCGGTTCCTGAAGGTTTGAATTCTTCTAAGTCAGGTAATACTAATGGAAGTTCTGTTTCCGATAGTGCTTTTGGTGTTCCATCAGCAAAATGAACCAGAGGGATGGGTTCTCCCCAATAACGTTGTCTCGCAAAAAGCCAATCTCTCAGTTTGAATTGGATTTTTTTACGACCAATTCCCTTGTCTTCGGCCCAAGTAGTCATGGTTTGGAAAGCATCTTTGTAAGATTTACCATCTAACTTAATTTCGGCGGAGGAAGAATTGATACAAACAGAGTCTTTTGAATCAAAAGCAAGGTTTGGTTCCATCTTTCCATCGATGACTTGTTTGATGGGAAGTTGGAATTTTACAGCAAAGTCATAGTCTCTTTGGTCGTGAGCAGGAACAGCCATAATGGCTCCGGTTCCATAAGAAATTAAAACATAATCAGAAATATAAATCGGAACTTTAACAGAAGAATCCGTAGGCAAACTCGCATAGGATCCCGTAAAAACTCCGGTTTTATCTTTATTCAGTTCGGTTCGTTCCAAATCACTTTTTAGAGAACAATCTTTTTGGTATTTCTCCACAGCAGATTTTTGTTCCGCCGTAGTCAGGTCTTTGACCAAAGGATGTTCTGGGGCAAGGACAAGGTAAGTGGCACCAAAAATTGTATCAGGTCTTGTTGTATAAACTGTGATGTCTTTCGACAAAGATGGAACAGGGAAACTGAGTTCCAATCCTTCGGATTTCCCAATCCAATTTCTTTGCATCTCTAATGTCGATACAGGCCACTCACAAAGAGAAAGATCGTTTAATAGACGTTCGGCGTAAGATGTGATGCGCATCATATATTGGCGCATGGGTTTTCTTTCTACAGAATACCCTTTTGATGTCCATTCTTCTACTTCTTCGTTGGCAAGAACGGTTCCAAGAGCTTCACACCAGTTGACTGGGATATTTGCTTCATAAACCAATCGAAAATGGGATAAAATATCTTCTTTTTCCTTGCGAGATTTGGATTTCCAATCGGCAGAAGAGAACTGAATTCCTTTGGGGAGTTCTTTTCCTTCAAAATAAACAGATCCTTCTGTTTCGAAAGTTTTGATGAGTTCTGCAATGGGAACCGCTTTGTTTAACTTCCTGTCAAAGTAGGAATTGTAGATTTGAAGGAAAATCCACTGGGTCCAGCGGTAATAGTCCGGATGAGTTGTCGAAATTTCTCTTTCCCAGTCATAAGAAAGGCCAAGGCTTTTGATTTGGCGGCGAAAGGTATCAATATTGTTCTTTGTGGTGGTGCGAGGGTGGACTCCCGTAGTCATCGCATATCGTTCTGCTGGTAAGCCAAAAGCATCCCATCCCATGGGGTGAAGGACTTCAAATCCTTCCATTCGTTTCAGTCGTGAAATGATGTCGGTCGCAGTGTATCCCTCAGGGTGGCCTACGTGAAGTCCGGCGCCACTTGGGTAGGGAAACATGTCTAAACAATAGTATTTAGGTTTGGTTGAGTGTGCGTTTGTGCGAAAGGTCTGGTGATCGTCCCAGTGTTTTTGCCATTTTTGTTCAATATCTTGGAATGGATAATTCATCGACTAACGTAGAGAAAGTGTAGTAATTCTACTTTCTCACGGAGTCGATGATTTTTACAAGCTTTTTGAAACTCTTGGACAAACAAACTTTGCAGAGATTGTATTGATAGAGGTTTGTGACGGATCCACATTCCGCACAAGGTTTAAGATTGTTGATTTTCACATTCATAAAGTCTGCAGTTTTTATCTTTGTATTGCATTCGAGCATTCTATATTTACCTGTATGAGTCCGCTTATCGACAGTGCTGTTCATAACTCCTCAAAAATCCCAAAATTGGGGGGAGGGGAAACACTACGATGAAGTTACTTTATATGAAACTAGCCCTTTGGGGTCAAAAAAAATTAGGATGTACGCCCAAAAAGATAAGTAAAATTTTGTCAGATTTTTTTTCAATCTGTGCAATATAGTTGGAACGAAAATGAAAATTGAAAAAATTATAACTGTTATGGAAAAAATTGAAAAATCGGTGTTAGGTGGTATTTTTTCTGATAAATGCCCGTTATTAGTCATGTCTTTTTTGTTAGGTGATAAAATCTTTGGGGGAAAAACCTAGTGTTGGAATTTAAAAATGTGTTTAAGTCATTCCACAATGAATCGGAAACGATTGATGTGTTGAAAAATATTTCATTTCGCATTGAAACAGGTGAATTTGTAGCGATTATAGGCCCATCAGGCTCAGGTAAATCAACACTTCTTGGTGTAGCAGCCGGTCTAGATAAGCCGGATACAGGTATTGTTTCCTTGGATGGTATCGATATCACAAAGGAGAATGAATCAAATTTAGCTGATTTACGTGCAGATCGCATTGGTTTTATCTTTCAAAATTTCCAATTACTTCCTGGCCTCAATGCAATTGAAAATGTAGGAATCCCTTTGTATCTAAAATCATCACTGACAGAAGCAGAGATTTTAAAAAAGTCGGAAAAAATATTAGAATCTGTATCTATGTCCCATCGTGCCACGCACTTCCCAAAACAATTGTCAGGTGGTGAAGAACAAAGAATAGCAATCGCAAGAAGTTTTGTGAACGATCCAAAGATTATTTTTGCTGATGAACCGACTGCTAACTTAGATTTCAAAAATAGCAAAACAGTTTTGGATCTTTTATTATATAGAAACAAAGAACAAGGCACAACTCTCGTTGTGGTAACACATGATCCAGATGTAGCAAAACTTGCTGATCGTGTTTTAGAAATGAAAGATGGGGAAATTGTTTCGGATTCTCGTAATCAAAAGAAAACAATTTCTGGTTCTTCCAAAAAGTTATCGGTTAAAAAGACCACCAAACAAAAGAAAACGAATATTACTTCTAAGAAGGCGCGTCGATGAAGGCATCTCTGTTTCGTTTTTACCTGAAACGGGAGTTATTTTCCAGGTTTCGGTATTCACTGCTCATTGTGGTTTCCATTACTCTGGGTGTGGGTTCTGTGATTGGAATCCATTCTTACAAAGACAATACGGCAAATGCCATCAAAAGAGAGGCAAAGTCGATTATGGGGGCCGATATTGCCCTCCAATCCCCCCAAGAAATCACAAAAACCGCAGAAAAATTGGTCGAAACTAGCCTTCCGAAGGGTTCGGAAACCAGTGCTTCCATCCAATTTTTATCGATGATTTCGAATGAATCGGGGGAAGAAAACTCTCTTAGTTTTATCAAAGCGGTGGAGACCAATTATCCTTTTTACGGGGAAATGAAAACCGAACCAGAAGCCGCTTATCGCAATTTAAAACCAAATCAAGTTTTACTTGATAAGTCTCTTGTGGAAAATCTCAAACTAAAAATTGGCGATCGAGTGCGGTTGGGTGATAGCTTACTCGTGTTAGCTGGTATTGTGGTAAAAGAACCGGGTGCTGTTGGTTCTTTTGTAGGTTCAGCTCCGGGTTCCATCATTCGTAGAGATACCGCCAACCAAACGGGGCTTGTGCAGAGAGGAAGTCGGATTCGTTATACGATCTATGCGAAATTTCCAGAAACCGTAGACAGTTTGGGTTGGAAGGACAAAGAGTTTGAAGCTTTAATCAAAGAAGATTTAACTATCTATCACAATACAGAAGTCAATTCCGGCTCCCAACAGTTTATTAAAAACACATTTGATTATATGGCACTATTGGCTTTAGCAGGATTTTTCTTAGGAGCCATTTCTGTTTATACTGCGGTAAGGACTCGGTTACTCGAAAAAAGAAACGAAATTGCGATTCTTATGTGTCTTGGTGCCAAACCCAATGTGATTTTACTTTTGGTTTTTGCTGAAATTTTAATCCTCTCTATTTTCGGCACCAGTCTTGGGCTTGCCCTTGGTTATGGAATCCAATCCATCTTACCTGATATCAGTGGGCTTATGGCTGTAGAAGCGGGGATTGTTTTTGGTTTATCTTTTTCTTCCATACTATGGAGTGTAGTGCTTGGAGTTGTACTTCCTTTACTCATTTCCATTCCACTTGTTTTAGAAACAAGATCGGTAAAACCTTTAGCAGCCTTAAAGGAAGTAGAATCACAAACCAGTGGTAATTTATCCACTTCCAAATGGCAATTTGGATCCTTTCTTTTGATTTATCTTCTATTTACAAGTCTTGCCATCCTCGAAACAGAAAGTATCTTCAAAGGGATTCTTTTTACATTAGTTTTGTTAACATTGCCTGTTCTTGTATATGGATTGTATATCCTTCTTGGACTTTTTATTACGAGAATTTCTAAACTTGGATGGTTATCGAAAGAGTGGAGCCTTGTTACCAAAAAAGTAACCCGTAAATCAGGTGCCCTTCGCCTTTCTATCATCGGACTTGGATCAGCACTTTTTATCCTCACCTTATCGCTCATCTTACAAGAGAGTTTACTCGAGCTCAGTGGTGCGAGAGAAATCGAACGTAGACCCAATATGTTTCTTTTGGATATTCGAGAGACGCAAAAAAATGACCTCCTAACGGCGATTAAAGAATTTCCTGTGGAAAAACAATACTTGGCTCCTGTGATTGGTGCGAGGTTATCTAAAGTCAATGGAGAACCCATTAAAAAAGAAGATACCATCAAAAATGCAATGGACCGAAACTGGCGAGCCACGGCAAGAACCCGCGAATACTTTTTATCCTACCGAGACGATTTGTATGATACGGAAGAAGTGACCAAAGGGGCTTGGTGGGACGAATCGGGGCGAAATGAAATCTCTGTGGAACGGGATTTTGCAGGTTATTTACAAGCGGGAGTGGGTGACGAACTCACCTTCAATGTCCAAGGCCGTGAGGTTTCTGGAAAAATATCCAACTTACGTTCGGTGAACTGGGCAGATATGAAACCAAACTTTGTGGTGCTCTTTTCTAAGGGAATTTTGGAGAAAGCGCCCCGGTTTTATATTGTTTCCTTACTCATTGATTCTAGTGAAAACAGATACCAATTACAAAAGGTCATTGTGAACCAGTTTCCCAATATCACTGTGATTGATACGGAAAAAACCATCCAAGCCTTTATGGGAATTTTGGAAAAGGTGACTCAGATGATGGCCCTTATGACTGCTTTTATTTTGGCCGCTTCCTTTGTCCTCGTATTTACAACGTTATATGCAAGCCAATCGGAAAGAAAAAGGGAGTTTGCGTTGTTACGAGTGATCGGTGCCAACAGCCGTTTTATGGTAAAACATTTTCTTCGTGAAGCCTTACTTGTTTCTGTGATTTCATTTTTACTGGGACTGATCTATTCTGTTGGATCTAACGAAGTTTTGAATCGATCAGTTTTAGAACTAAGAAGTGTGTATCCTTACGGACAACTTAGCTTAGTGTTTCTTGGAATTTGTTTGGTAACGGTAAGTTTGTATGTTTTAGGACTTTTTAGTTTCTTTCGAATGCCAACGAAGACAGTTCTGAAGGAAATCAAATAAAACAAAAAAGCCCGGGGTTAAAGCCGGGCTTTCTCATTGAAAGAGATGTTTTCGGGATTATTGTGCTACCGAAATAACCTCATCTCGGTTGATTACGTTAACAATATGTTTGTATTCAGGAGAATCCTTTCCATATTTTAACTCAGTGGCACGTAGTAAGTGAACGTTCTTTTTGTAACGATACTTGAAGAGCATATCATCTGGTCCTTTAGACTTTTTGATCATGTTTTCTTCGAAGCTATATGCACTTGCAAGATACTTGTGAGCAGGATATTCTTTCTCGTTATCATCGATTTCGATGTAAAGTTCAAGAATTGGGATGGTTTGAGGAAGATTTTGTAGGTCATACTCAGCCATAATCCAAGAACGATAAACGTCAGAAAGAAGTCGTTTGAACTCAGGTCTTTCTCTTAAGTCAGGGTTTTTAATTTCATCAAGGTGATTGATCGCTTTGGAGAAGTAGTTGAGAGCGTCTTGTTTCGCTTTCATTTTTTCACGGTAAACTACACGTTCTTCTCTAGCTTTACGATCAACTTTTTGCCAGTACCATTTTTCATCTAAGCGTTTCTTTTCAGCTTCTTCTTTGCGGTACTGTTCAACCCAATCTCTATTTTTCATAACGGTATTTACACCGGATTGGTAGTTTGAAAGAGCTAAACGGAATTGGTTGTTTGCGAAAGTTTTAGAAAGTTGGTGTAACTCTTGGAAAGTTTTGTTATACCCTTTAAAATCAGGATTCTTCCAAAGAGATTCCTGTTCCATAATTTCTTTCTTTCTCTTCTTTTGGTCTTCGGTAAGTTCCGCATCGTCATTCTCAGGAACGAGTTCGCCTTTGAGAAGTTCGTCGACTTGGTCTTTAGCCGCTTGGCTATCTTGAGCGTTCGCAGGCTGAGTTTGTGCGAAAAGCACACTGAAGCCGGACACCAGTTGGAGAATAAGGAGATACTTAATAATCTTCATAGTCGTGTGACCCTTTTGTCTCTTTCAATATTTGAAGGAATAGGTTTATCTATTTCTTCAATGAAAGTATCGGAATGGCAAGAGTCAATAATAACGAATTAAAGAGGAAAAAAACCTAATTGTGAACTTTTTCTTCCGATTCGCTTTGATTTAAAGGGACATAAGTCCTTAAACTCCTAAAAAATCTCATTCCTTGACAGCGTAGTGAATTCGAGAAGATTGCTCCTTGGAGATGAATTTATCCGAAATTACTTCCATCCGAGACGGAAATCCGCAGTGTAAAACCTGTGGAGGGGTCGGAATTACCTTGGCAGAACATGTCCGGGGATCTCGTTCCGGAGCCCTCGTCCTTTGCCACTGTATAGGTAGTGACTGTAACACTTGTGAGTCGAAAGGGCAGGCCCCTTTTATGACTTTTGACAGGAAACTGGACAAAATGCTACCTTGTGTTTGTCATAATGCACGGTTTTCCCTTCGCAATTGGGAGAATTTAGTCGAAAAAGCCAACATTCCGGCACGATACCGCTTCCAATTTTTGTCCACAATCGACATTGGAGATACAGCAAACGACCCAGATATGTCTTTTATCATTGCTCACGACTGGGCCAATGAACTGGTCCATAAATTTAAAAATCCGGATTTTTCCCCACAAGGTTTTTACCTTTGGGGTGGGACTGGGTCTGGGAAAACCTTACTTGCTTGCGTCATATTAAATGAACTCATCTTTCGTTATGGGATCACTTGTAAGTATGCAAAGGTAAACAAAGACTTTCTCTCTGCAATTCGAGATACTTACCAATCCGACAGCGAAACTCATGGGCAGGAACGTTCCATAGAAAGGGAATTTGCCAATGTGGATGTTCTTATCATTGATGACTTCGGAGTACAAAAAGAATCCGAGTTCAACAATAGAAAGTTATACGACCTAATTGATAGCCGTTATGAACAAGAGAAACTCACACTTCTCACTTCTAACCATTCTCTAGTGGAGTGGAGGGATCGGGGTCAAGGGCGTATTTACTCAAGACTTATGGAAATGACCAAAGAAATTGAACTCAAGTGTCCGGACTATCGCACTAAGTTTGTAAAGAGGTAAGATCATGAAGTATTCCAATATTGCCTTTTTGTCTCTGGGTTCTAACATCGGTGACAGACATCATTTTATGGACCAGGCAATTTGGGAAATTTCTACCTTACCTGAGGTACAAATTTTAAAACAATCGGAAAGATTAGAAACAGCCCCACTCGAAAATACAAACCAACCATATTTCTTAAATCAAATCTTAAAAGTTATGGTATCCTCTGCACTCACACTTCCTTGTTTATTAGATTCCTTACAAGAAATCGAAGACAAACTCGGTCGCAAACGTAGGTCTTGGAAGGGTCCTCGCGAAATTGATATCGATATTCTTACGTACGAAGCCGTAGTGATGAAAACGGACTTTTTGCATTTACCACACCATTCACTTTATTCTAGACCTTTCATTAAACAATTGTTAACCGATATGGGGGAAATTGGAGTGTATGCACTCTTTTTGGAACTAAACCATGAAAAACATTATTCTACAGTATAAAAAAAAATACGATGCCGGAGAACCCATCTCTGTAATCACTTGTTACGATTATACCTTTGCCACTCTCTTTAATCGAACGGAAATCGATTGTTTACTTGTAGGTGATTCTCTCGGGATGGTCATCCAAGGAAACCATTCCACACTTCCCGTAACTTTGGATGAAATCATTTATCATACAAAAGCGGTTTGTAAAGGGGCTCCTGACAAAACGATTGTCGCCGATTTACCATTTTTATCTTACCAAACATCCATTGAAGAAGGGATTCGTTCTGCGGGCCGAGTCCTCAAAGAAACCAACGCTTCTTGTGTCAAACTAGAAGGGGATTCTGAATTTATCATCGAACTCACACGACGGATGACGGAATCAGGGATCCCTGTATTTGCCCATTTGGGACTTACACCTCAATCGGTTCACACTCTGGGGGGACATCGTGTCCAAGGAAAAACGGAAGCCGCTCGCTCCAAAATGGTTCGAAAAGCCAGAGAACTAACTGATGCAGGCGCCTTTGCATTATTACTTGAAATGGTTCCTGAATCCTTAGGAAAAGAAATCACAGAATCCATTCGGATTCCAACGATTGGGATTGGTGCCGGTAAATATACATCCGGCCAGGTACTTGTGATGCAAGACCTATTGGGCCTCAATGAAGACTTCCATCCTAAGTTTCTAAAGAAGTTTGGGAATTTGAGTGGGCCAGTGAAGGATGCAGTGAATGCTTATCATCGCGAAGTATCGAAACGTGAGTATCCATCGGAAGCCCACGCATTTTCTGATACTTAGAATTCTCTAGTTTGGTTCGTTTGAAAAGAGTTTGTATGATACCTTTTCTCTCAAACGAACCTAAATAGGAATCGTTAGTTTATTTTCTCTTTTTTGCTGATTCCGCCAATCTTTCGAGCATAGGAACAGTCGTTTCCCAAGAAACACAAGCATCTGTGATGGACTGCCCATAAGTCAGAGGTTTTGCATCAATGGACTGGTTTCCTTCTTTTAAGTGGCTTTCAATCATCACACCTAAGATGTAGTTACTACCATTGGCAAATTGTTCTGCCACAGCATCGATCACAGCTGGTTGTTTTCGAAAATCTTTTTGGCTATTTCCGTGAGAACAATCCACCATTACTTTCGGAGGAAGACCAGCTTTTTCAATTTGTGATCCAACCTCTTTTACAGACGCCTCATCAAAGTTAGGTCCTTTGTTTCCTCCACGTAAAATCACGTGAGTGTCTTTGTTTCCAGCTGTTCGAAAGATGGCACTACTTCCTTGGTTGGTAACAGAAAGGAAATGATGGCTAGAACTTGCGGAACGAATGGCATCCACTGCAATTTGAACATTTCCATCGGTTCCATTTTTAAAACCAATAGGTGCAGAAAGTCCTGATGCCAATTCACGGTGCACTTGGCTTTCTGTAGTTCTTGCCCCAATAGCACCCCAGGCAACTAGATCTGCAATGTACTGTGGGGAAATCACATCTAAAAATTCGGTTCCACAAGGGATTCCCATATTGTTCAAATCTAACAAAAGTTTACGAGCCAGTTGGAGGCCTTTGTTGATATGAAAAGATCCGTCCAAATCTGGATCATTGATGAGACCTTTCCAACCTACAGTAGTTCTTGGTTTTTCAAAGTATACTCTCATCACAATCAGAAGTTCGTTTTTGAATTCTTCGATTTTTGGTTTGAGTTTGGATGCATATTCCATCACGGCACCAATGTCGTGAACTGAACATGGTCCAACAACGACTAACATTCGCTTGTTGTCTTTGCCATGGATGATATCAGAAATTTCACTTCTGGTGCGAACAACCACTTCACATGCTTGATCGGTCAAAGGATTTTCTTCCATAATTACGGAAGGAGGGATCAGATTATGTTGTTCTAAAATTCTTAAATTGGCTGTAGGTTTCATAATTAATACTTTTGCATGGAAGGATCGACTAAGTCAGAATAAGCAAGAGTTCCACCAGCTACGTTTTTGTAAGATTTAAACCCAGCTTGGGCTAAAATTCCACAGGCCATTCCAGACCTTCCGCCCGAACGACAGTACACTAAAATTTCTTTATCGATTTGGTTTTTGATTTCTTCGATACGAGCAGCAAGTTCACTAACGGGAATGAGTTTGTCTGTGCCAGGAACTAGGGCAATTTGTTGTTCGTTAGGATTTCTTACATCCAATACAAAAAAATCATCCTTTCCTTCTGCACGTGCATCCAATCGTTTTTTAAAACTTACTACATCAATTTCCGGTACCATTATGTGACTCCGCCCATTTCCTCTAGTTCTAGAGTTACATCCTCCCAACGTTTCGTAAGGAGTGCAATCTCTCTTTTAATATCGTTATAAGTGTCCATTTCCAACTGAAAACTTCTGTTTTTAAAGAACTCTGGGTCCTGTAAAAGTTCCTCTTTGTCCTTTTTATTTTTTTCCAGTCTTTCTATTTGGACTTCCAAATCGGCAATTTCTTTCTCTAATTTTTTTCGTTTGTTTTTGCTGGCTTGCGGATTGGCTTTTTTTTCTTCAAATTTAGATTTGCCGGCGGAATTTTGAGTAGGAGATTCTGTTTCGTCTTCTTTGTGGAACTTGAGGTAATCGTCAAAACTGCAATTTAGGTTTTGTAACACTCCACCAGAGAGTTGGAAGGTGCGGTTACAAAGTCCCTTCATAAAATCGGGATCGTGACTGATGATGAGAAGACTCCCTGGAAAATCAATCAGGGCCCGTTTGACCGCTTCTCGAATCACAATGTCCAAATGGTTTGTCGGTTCATCTAAAAATAGGCAATTGGTGGGGTGGTTCACAAGAAGGGCAAGTCTGAGTCTACTTTGTTCTCCACCTGATAGATGTTTTACGGACTTAAAAACCCCGTCACCAGGAAAGGCAAAATGTCCCAGTAGGGTTCTTGCTTTTTCTTCGCTAAGCTCTGGGTATTTTTTGACTACGGTTTCGACTAAGTTTAGGCTTTCGTCCAGGTCTTCCCCATGCGTTTGGGAAAAATATCCCAGTTTGGTTTTGGGGCCATAATAGAGAGATCCCAAGTCCAACTTATGCCTTTCCAAAAGACAACGCATAAGTGTTGATTTTCCTGCTCCATTCGGGCCAACTAACGCCACTTTGTCGCCAGCAGAAATTTCAATTTCTGCATTTTGAAAGATGGTTTTTTTCACACCTGTATTTTTATCGGGATAAGAAAAGGAGGCATTTTCTAAACGAAGGATGATATTACTCGAAGGAACAAATTGGAATTGGTAGTCTGGTTTTTGGTTCCAGAAAGATTCTTCTGGATTGTCTAGTTTGTCTCTTTTTTCCAATCGTTTGATGACAGATTGGACCTGTCTTGCTTTTGTCGCTTGGGCGCGAAATCGTTCCACCCATTCCATTCGGCTTTTTAGATAAGTTTCTTCTTTTTGAAATTGGGCTTTTAGTTGTTCTTGGATTTCATTTTTAGCTTCAAAAAATTCTTCCAAACTTCCTTGGAACTCAAAAGTTCCATGAGGATTGATTTCAATAATGGTATCTACGGTTTGGTTTAAAAATTCTGGATCGTGAGTTACAAGAACAAAGGCTTGGTTTTGAGATACTAAAAAGTCAGCTAACCAAGATTTGGTTTTATCATCCAAATGGTTTGTTGGTTCATCTAAAAGTAATAAATTATGTGGGTTGAGGAGTGCTATGGCAAGACCAATGCGGTGGTGGTAACCCGGAGAAAATTCTTTGGTTTTCCGAATGAAGTCAGCGGTAGAAAATCCAAGGCCAGAAAGAATTTTTTTCGCACGAGCTTCTAGGCCGTGTAAGTCGTGTAAGTGGGCAAATTCTTCTAAATCACTTTGTTCGTGGAGTAAATCTTCAAAAGTTGGATCTTCGTGGTCGATCGTTTCGAATTTAGATTCGATGAGTTTTCGTTTTCCATCATACTCGGCATAAAGTTTGTTTTCATCGAGAACTGTGTCTATAACAGAAGTGTCTGGCGAAAATTCGGGGATCTGTTGGAAAAGGGAAAGGACGGTGTTTTTGGAACGAATGACTTCCCCTGATTCGGGTTTCATCTTTCCGGCCGCCATTTGGAAGAGGGTGGTTTTTCCGGAACCGTTCGGGCCAACAATAGCAACACGACATCCTGGTTTGATATGCCAGCTGAATCCCTCAAAGAGAACTTTGGGGCCGAAATGTTGGTGGATTTGGATGAATTGGATCAAGGGTGTGAAAACCCGCCAATGAGGCGGGGGATTTAGGAAGGACTAACCTTATTTCTTGGCTAGAAGTTCCGCCTTTCTTTCACGAAGGTGTCTTACATAAAGGCTTGATTCACCATTCATGGTTTCAACAGACTTTTTGATGGCTGCGTCAATTTCGTCTACAGTCATCTTTGCGATTTTTTTGTTCTTATTTTCTTTTTCTTCTGACATGGAAGTTTTCCCCTTTTAGGTACGTCACTGAGATTCTTCCAGGGTTTCCTCGGTAAATGAGACTGCAAGAAAAATAAGACAAAAATACAGACAAGTTCCAAACTGACCGCATGAAACGCCTCCGACGATTTTTCAGTGAAGTGTACTTGTACGATGTCCATGGCCTGGCTTCGGAACTTTCGTTTACCTTCCTTTTGACCTTGTTTCCACTCCTGGTTGTTTTTGTGACTTTGCTCGGGCTTTTACAAGATCCAAAAACCATCAATTTGATGACGGACCAAATCGGAAAATTTTTACCTGCACCTATTTTTCAACCCATAGACAAAAGTGTTGAGAATCTAACAAAAGTTAAAAGTTATAATGTGATCGCTCTTAGTATTGCCATTTCGTTTTTTTCGAGTTTGACCATCTTTGGAACCATATCCAAAGCACTTCGGTTTATTTCTCGGGATGAAACTAAGGTTGGTTTTATCGCTTCGCAGTGGATCAACTTTCGATTACTTGTGATTTCTCTCTTATTACTGGTTTTGTATTTTTATCTGACTTATGGACTGGTTGCTACAGAACGGTTTTTGTTTCAAAAATTTCGGTTTGGGTTTTTTAGATACAATCCATACTTATCGGTATCACTGATCTCTTTGCCTTATTGTGTAGGACTATTTACATTCTATTATGCTTATATTACTAAAGCAAAAACTACCTTAAAAGAAAATTTACCTGGTGCGATTTTTGCGTCGTTACTCGTTCTTGGGATGAGTTTTGGATTTCAAGGTTATCTCAAAATGAAAAACGTTGGAGTGAATTATTCCTTAGCTTATGATTTAATTTCTAAAATGGTAGTGTTGATGTTGTATACTTATATCAACTCTACTTTTTTTATTTGGGGATTTTTATGGAACCAAGTCCTTGCCGATGATCGAAATAAAAAATCTCATTCTAAAAAATAATCGGGTTCTAAGATTCTTGGGCAAAAGGAGATAATGATTCCAAAATAGTGGCGTGCCAAGGAATGAAATAACCATTCTCCGCCAGAAGAAAGGATATCATCGGCATCAAGGTCGGTGTATCCTTTTTTATGAAACAATTGGTCAAGACTCCAGTTTTCTTCCCCTGGAATCACTTGGACTTTGAGGTGGGCGTAAAATTTATTTTCTAATCTATGATAACGAAAAACTAAAGCCCTTCCACCTAACGGATTTCTGATGGTAAAGGTGAGCCAAGAAGGAAAATCATTTTCTGGTTCTGAACTCAAGTGGTAAAGTTCCCAACCTACATCCTTAGCATTTCCGAAAAATTCCTGAAAACTGGAAGTAAAAGCGGATTGGTATTCGGTTGTGATCCCCATTTGTTTTTTTGATAGAAATGGAACCCCAGATTTAAGGCAAATTTTATCTCAAATTTTCTAATAAAGTTTTGAAATGTTTTTTGAAAAAGAAAGGGAAATTCCGGTTTCCCTAAGAATGAGATTCGTTATGATGGGGACTTGAGGTTTGTAACCTATGATCGAAACCATCAATATCAACTGGCCAAGCGGAGCCATCGATCCCGTTATCCATTGCCCTGCCTGCGGTAGTCTCGTACTCAGTCCTTTAGAAGAAGAAGGGCCTGGTTGCCATCACATTCAATTCATCATTGATAGTGAATCTGGCGAATTTAACTACATCACCGAAGCATTTGATGAAATTTTAAAAGAATTTCGTAAACCGGATGTGGAAGAATTTGATGAATGGGATGCCACTGAAGTTTTTTTAGAAGAATCAGAATCTAATACATTCTACGTAATGAATTTAATTTTACCTAGTAATGTTTCGATTGAAGATGATCCTGTTTGTTTACGTATTGGATTCGAATTATTTTTTTCAGAAGACCAAGAAGAATTGTACGAAGAATTAGAAAGAAGACATGACGAGGAAGGTTTACATGACCATAGCCAAAACTAAAATTTCATTGATAGGACTTTTGATTGTTGCTACTTTTAGTTTTACAAATTGTTTGATCAGTTATAAGGATCATCCGAAAATTCTTCCCCTCCCTTCGGAAGAAAAAACAAATGATGCTAACTTTGTTTATGTTCTCCCTACATTTCCCCAAGTGAATTTAGGAGGCAGGGAAGCTCTCAAGAATTACTTTCAAAACAAAACTCGTTTTAAAAACACAGTGGAAGGAGTAGATGTTCCGAAAACTGGGTATTTGGTGAATGTAAAAGTAAATTACCGATCGCCGTCTCCGGAAGCAACGGTGTTTTTAGGAATTTCTACTCTTACGGCTACATTACTCCCTGCTTGGTCTACACAAGATGGTTATGATGTACAATACCTTCTCTATAAAGATGGGAAGAAAGTCGGAAATTACGAATACCATATCTTTCGAAATTATGCGCAGTGGCTTTTGTTTGTTCCGATTTCTTGGTACAATTTTGAAACTGCAACAGAAAGAGAAGTGTTCGAAAGAACCACACTTAAGTTTTTTGAGGATGCTAAGGAACATTTCTAAAGCCATTGGATTTCAACTTTCAAATTTATCATGACTTTGTCTGGGGATTTTGGCCTGGACTGGTTGTTGTATTTGGAGTTGGGTTCTTTGTTGGTTATTTAGCATCCTTTTTGGGACTCGGGGGAGGGTTTATCTACACTCCCTTCTTTCATAGTTTCTTTCACCTTACGGCAGTTCAAGCAGTTGCCGTTTCTTTGGCACAGATGCCGGTCTCTTCTCTTTCTGGCCTTTTTGTGTATCACAAAAACAATAAAATCAGATGGAAACAAGGGTTTTTATTGTTATGTACATCGATTCCTTCCGCACAGTATACCGCTTATAAGTTCGGAAGATTTGAAGATACAGAATTCGGCAAACAGTTGTACTATGGGATTCCATTATCAGAATTCATTTACCTGATAGTATTTACATTTTTTTTGGGAATCCTTGCCATTTATAATTTGATTACGGCTTTAAAGAGAAGGAAAAAATACTACCAATCTTTGGAAATGTTGTCTGAAAATTCGCATCCAACTCCGATAGTTGCATCCGAAAGATCTGATTCGAATTCCAAACCTGGTTCAAACGCAAATCTGTCAGTATCAACTCAAAAGAATCATACAGAAACCTTTTCTTATTCCCGCAAATCGGTTTTGATTGTTCTAATTACAGGAATCTTTTTTGGTTTGTTTTCTTCTCTTTTTGGGATCGGTGGTGGATTCCTTGCTGTTCCTCTTTTTGTGTATTACTTTCGAATGAGCCCTGTGGAAGCAGTTGCCACTTCCTTTCTAGGGATTTTTCTCACATCCTTTGGAACGAGTATTATGTTTTTTTTCCAAGGTAAATTGCATTTGGAACTTGCACTCATTGGAAGTTTCGGAGGGATCTTTGGTGCGAGAATTGGCTCCCTAAAAGCAGTGAATGCCAAACCTTATAGTATCTTACTTGTGACAGCTGTTTTCCAATTTTTAGTAGTGATTTGGTACGTAATCGGAAAACTTCCTAAATTCTAATTTGTTAGAAAAATACAACGATAGTGAAGTATACTTAAATCATAAAACTTTTGATTTCTCGTCTCGGAGAATCATAATCGTAAGAACTCCTTCCCATCCGCGCAATCAATTGGATTTGTTCATTTTGTTTTAAACCGAGTAGAGTTTTTAATTGTTCGGTGAAGACTCTACTTTCTGGATAATCTTCTACCGATTGGTTCATTGTGTGGAAGGCAATATTTCTTACTGCGCAGGCTAAACTGACGCGCATAAAATCTCGTCCTGTTTCAATCCAAGTGCCTTCGTCATCAGATTTTTTTGTAATCACAAAAACGAGAGCCTTAGAAGAATACACTTGGTTTTGGAACATTTGGATTCCGGCAGCTTTAGAAGATTCGGAATGCCAAGTTTCTTTTGATAAATCGACAAAGAATGTTTTGGCAAACCAAAGTTTGATTCCCGAAAGTCCATTGCCTTCAAGAGTGAGTCCATCTCGTTTGTTATAGATGTCTTCTTGGGAAACACGAAACCACTTTCGATTCAGTTCATTTGATTCTGTACGATTGGTTTCCATGGCAAAAGCTGCATCCAGTATCGGAAGGATAGATTCTAATTGTTTAGGATCATTGATAAAGAGTAATTGGTGTCGGCTTGGACCCATTAACATTTTTAAGTCATCAATTTCTTCGTTAGTAATGATCTCTCCCGAATAAACGGAACGATTCATACGACGGTTTGGAATTCCGGAAAATAAAAAGTCATGAACACATTTTGATTTAGGAAAAATTGCAAATTTTGCCACTGGGTTTAAGTGAAAGGTTTTTGGACCTGGTTTTCCTTTGGGGAAATAAGTGATTTTGGTATCAAACATTAGTTTATCGGCCGTTAGATGAGCTAATTCCAAAAAAGTACCTTGGGTATGAAAGAACTGGCGATTGCGAGAATCGATTTCTGGAAGTTGTTTGTCTGCGTCACCAAAAAGTAAAAATTCTGAATCGGAAACCCGTCTGATTTTCCAAGGTTGGGAATTGTGGGAATTGGGAGCAAGCAGGGCTGTTATGAGGATCTGGTCCAAGGGTTTGGTAAATCCAAGTGACTCAGCGTATTCCAAGGGGTCTTTTCTGTGGTTCTGGGAATCCTTGGCGGTATAGGCGTACAATTTGGTTTGTAATGTAGAAAGGGAAACCATGGCGCCAGTGGCAAAACTATTCCATAAAAATCTTTTTCTTGTGAGCTTCATTATTTTCCCTTTTATGGTTCTAGATCTCAATTGGATGGGAGTCTAATCTAAAATGTCAACCAACTCTGAACCTTTTTCCATTGATATCGTATCTGATGTAGCTTGCCCTTGGTGTTATGTAGGGAAAAAGAAACTCGAGTTGGCTCTCCAAACAGTCGGAGACAAAATCGATCCACAAGTTCGATGGAGACCTTTCCAATTGTCCCCAGAAATTCCAGAATCTGGAATTGATTACAAAGAACACCTAACGCAAAAATTCGGAAGTTTAGACAGGTTGGATGGTGCATGGCAACGTCTGACAGAAATTGGAAAAGGAATTGGGATTTCTTTTCAATTCGATGCAATTCCTAAAGCTACCAATACACTTGTACTACACGCTCTGGTTGCAGGTCTTTCTACTCTAGAAGAACAAGCTAAGTTAGTCGATTTATTCTTTGCTGCTAACTTTACTGAAGGAAAAGATCTTACTGATAAAGAAGTTGTTTGGAAAGTAGCAGAGCCTGTTTATAAAGACCGTACAAAATTTGATTCCGTATTTGCTGATCCAGAACTCAAAGAACATATCCGACAAGAAATTCTTTATTACCATCAAAATGGGATTAGCGGTGTTCCGTATTTCATTGTGGGTGGTAAGTATGCTGTCAGTGGAGCACAAGATCCTTCTGTTTTTGTGGAAGTGATTGAGACAGTATTAAAAGAACGCGAGTCAGAAAAACAAAGTCAATAACTTTCTATTTCACCTTGACCGAACATTCAATATTTTTAGGTTGATTCTAATCGAATTATATTTATGAAAAAAATTATACATTTCTTCGTCTACAAACCATTAGTCGCCAACTTGGTTTTTATCTTTCTCTTCCTTGCTGGAATGATCTCTGTTCTTTCTATGAAACGAGAGGCATTCCCTCGGGTAAACTTTCGCCAAGTACGTGTTCTCACCGTATATCCTGGAGCTAGTCCAGTGGATGTGGAGAAAAAAGTTACCATTCCCATTGAAGAGAAATTACGGGAAGTAGAAGGATTGGACTCAGTTCGATCCATCTCTCGTAATTCCGAATCTGATATCAGTATCAAAATTGATTTAGAACACAATAACCCTGATGGTGTTGTGAACGATATCCGACGTGCTGTAGATCGTGTGACTAATTTACCGACACAGGTTAAGGATCGTCCCATTGTTACTGAACAAAAGAGCTCCAACTTTCCTGTATTAGAGATAGCGATTCATGGTGCAATGAATGAGATGGAACTTCAAGAAATGGGACGTTTCATTGAAGATGAAATGCGGAAAGTTTCTGGAGTATCTCGTGTCGATGCTTTTGGGAAAAGAAAGGAAGAATGGCGCATTCGTGTCGATCCTGATTTAAAGAAACGTTATACACTTGGTTTTTCAGATATCATCAACGCCATTTCAAAAAGAAATATTAGTGTTCCTGCGGGATCTTTTTTAAGACCGATTACCCAAGACATTCGTGTCACTGGTGAAATTAGTGAAATCAACGATATTAAAAATATCCCCATTCGTTCGAATGAAACAGGTAATACGATTCTTTTATCACAAGTTGCCAATGTAAAAGATACCTATGAAAGACCAAGGGTTGTAGCCGTTGTCAATGGAGAACCTGCTTATGTTTTACAAATCATCAAAAAAGACAGTGCGGACATCATTCGAACTGTAGAAGCAGTTCAAGAACGAATTGCTGAGTTAAAAAAACAAATACCAGCAAACATTCAGTTTACGGAACTGAACAACGAAGGGGCTCGGGCGATCAAACGATTGGATGTGGTGATCACTAACTCATTACAAGGTTTGTTTTTAGTTGTTTTAGTGTTAATTCTCTTTTTCAGTCTTAAGGATTCACTACTTACCAGTCTTTCTTTGCCATTGACATTGTTTGCGACAACGATTGCATTCCCTATTTTTGATGTTTCCTTTAACTTGGTGTCCATGCTTGGGATTATCATTTCTCTTGGTATGTTAGTTGATAACAGTATTATCATATCAGAGAACATCTATAAATACAGATCTAAAAAAATGGATTCTAAGGAAGCTGCCGTACTTGGTGCTAGCGAGTTATTTGTTCCTATCATTGGATCTTATTTAACCACAGTAGCAGCTTTTTTACCGATGGCATTTATGTCAGGTATTATGGGTAAATTCATTTGGCAAATACCGTTCATGGTAATTGTAGCTTTGACTTTATCATTGTTTGAGTCGTTTTTGTTACTTCCTGTTCGTTATGCACAGTTCACATCACACGAAGTTAAAAAACGTTCGAAACATCGCGAAAAATTTCGTTCAGTTTTAGAAAATGGATTTGAATCTTTAAAATCTGGTTTCACCAATTTTATTACGAAGGTAGTGAACCGTCCATTCATCGCCCTTGGATCCATTCTCATAGTATTTTTATCTTCTTGTGGCCTTGTGGGACTCATGAATTTCAATTTGTTTCCGAAGGAAGGAATTGATTATGTTATGGTTCGGGCTGAGTTTCCTCCAGATTTTTCTTCGCAGGAAACCACAAAACAACTGCAATACTTCCAACCAATTTTAGATAGAATTCCTAAATCGGAAGTTCAAAGTATCATATTAAAAATTGGAATTCAACAGACAGATCCAACAGATCCACTCACTCGGATTGGTGAACAATTAGGAATGGCTCAGATCATTTTGGTTCCAGAAACAGAACGAAAACGAACGGCCCAAGAGATATTTGGTGAATTGGAACCGGATTTAAAAAAACTTCCGGGTGCTGTATCTGTAATGGTAGATTTAGTTGTGAACGGTCCACCAATTGGAGCGGCTGTGACTGTGGCCATTGAAGGTCGCGATTATAAAACTTTGAAACAAATTTCAAATGAGATGCAAGGTTTCTTAAAAAAACAAGAAGGTGTCATCAACATCAATGATGATTACAAACCGGGTAGAGAAGAAATACAAATTCGAGTAAAGGATACTGCCTCAGCCATTACGGGAATTGACACAGAAATTACAGCTTATTATGTTCGAACAGCTATGGAGGGACTAGAAGCATCTAACTTTCGTAAGGGTAAAGATGAAGTAAAGATAGTCATTCAGAATGATGATCAGTTTCGCGATGGATTGGAAGATTTGGATTCCATTCAAATTTCCAATAAATTTGGTCTACTAACACCGATTACTGCTGTTACTACAAAAACAAGAGTCCAAGGAATAGAAGCCTTGTATCATAATGATTATGAAAAGGCCATTACCGTACTTGCGGATGTAGATGAGGCAAAAACAAGTTCAACCATTGTAAATGGGAAGATTGTGGAAGAGTTCGGAAATATTGGTAAAAAGTATCCTGGTTATAAAATCAAATTCCGGGGGGAACAAGAAGAAACTGCCAAGTCTATGGTTTCTCTTCTTACCGCTGGTGTTTTGGCTTTTTTTGGGATATTTGCCATCCTTGCGATCATCTTCAATAGTATCAAAAAACCAGTCCTTATTTTGTTATCGATTCCTTTAGGTTTTGTGGGTGTGGTATTTGGATTTTTGATTTCGGGTAAGGCTCTTAGTTTTCTTGCTATGATTGGTATCATTGGACTTGCGGGAGTTATTGTAAACGCCTCAATCGTACTTGTGGACACCATTCAAGAATTCCAAGCGAGAGGGGAAGGGTTATATGATTCTCTCATCCATGCTTCCTCAGAAAGATTCAGACCCATTTTGGTGACAACCCTCACTACGATGGCCGGTATGATTCCTACGGCCTATGCAATTGGTGGATCAGATCCACTTCTCATTCCTATGACACTTTCTTTGGCTTGGGGACTTGGATTTGGAACCTTTGGTTCTCTTATCTTTATCCCTGCAAGTTTCTCTGCTTATTACAAATTAAAGAAAAGAAAGTAGTTAGTAATGATTCAGAACATCTTCGGCAAAACCGAGGGTGTTCTCCAGTTTCAATTTTTTTCCATTATCTAAAACCACAGTTCCGTTAAAAGTTCCAAATACTTGGTGTTGCACCGTTTTAATGATTAAAAAATTCATATAAGAATTTCTATCGACTATCGGTGTGAAATCTAATTCCAAACGATTGTTATTCGAAATAAATTTCCAGGGAGCCATGTAGTTTTTGGTATCAATGATAAAATCCACTTCCTCTAGTTTATGAATTTTACCATCATAAAGAATGATGTTTTCAGAAGCAGGACTTCGGTCTGTAAATCCATAGCCTAAATTGAGACCAAATGGTTTCCCATCTACCCAAGCCGAGAGTGAACTCCAATACCATCTGTTTTTATAAGTCCAAACTCCTCGACCCCAATCCAAAGCCCCGAAGTCTTTTTTGGAATCAAATTGATACGTAGTATTTCCAACGAACACTTTTCCGGAAGCAGGCATACAATTGATTTTAGTATTATAGTAAAATGCTTTTCTGTTCTCTTTCCAAGATGTTGCGATATTCATCGATTCCATTTTAGGTTCGGTAAGTTCAATTTTTCCTTTGATACCTTTGGTCCCATCAGGTGCTTCAAAAGATTTGGATTCAAATTCTAAAATTCGTTTTCCGTTTATGACTTCAAATCGGAGTTTCAGTTTTTTATCTTCAAACTGAACGAGTCCGCTACTACTGACTCGTGGAAATCCTGTTTTGCCAAGAGGCAAAACAGAAAGAGTGTCAATTTGTTTGAATGTTCCTCGTTTGAAATCTAAAAAACAAATAGCAAATAATCCCGCATAACCCAAATCAGATGCCGTTAGTGTGATTCCAAATTCTTTTGTAGGTGATAAAATAGAGTAATAATCCCATTCCTTGATTTTTAATGCAGAGGCAGCAATACTTTCACGGTTATAAGTCCAAAAAGGAGACCTAGCCCAACCTTCTTCCGTAAGGGTTCCATCAGTTTTTAATAAAGGGATTTGTTTTTTTATTTCAGGCATGAACCGATTCAAAAGGATAAATCACTTTCGGCGAGAAGTTTTTGTTAGAATCATTAAGACCGAATTGACAGGAATTGAATTCCATTGCAGACTCGGTTTCGCTTACGCACTGCAAACAAGGAAAAACGAACCATGAGTCAATCCATTCCAAAAGAACAAAATTATGATTATGACTTTATTATCGTAGGGTCTGGTTTTGGAGGATCTGTTTCCGCTTATCGGTTATCACAAAAAGGTTATAAGGTTTTAGTGATTGAATCAGGAAAAAGATGGAAATCAACCGACTTCCCTAAAACCAATTGGAGTCTTCGTAAGTACTTATGGATGCCAAAGTTAGGTTTTTATGGAATTCAAAGAATCAACTTACTCAATGATTTTTTACTTGTGAGTGGGGCAGGTGTGGGTGGTGGTTCGTTAGTTTATGCTTGTACGTTATATGTTCCTTCATCTAAAGTATTAAACTCTCCTTTGTATTCCAAAATGGGTGGAGAAAAATCATTATTACCATATTATGATGTTGCAAAGCATATGCTTGGTGTAACAGAGAACCCACAACTTTGGGAACCGGATCAAATTTTGTTAGAAACTGCCAAAACCTTTGGTAAAGAAGATACTTTCCGAAGAACTCCCGTGGGAATTTATTTTGGTAACAAAAAAGATTCTAAGGATCCTTTTTTTGGAGGGGACGGTCCTGATCGTGATCCTTGTAATTTTTGTGGTGGTTGTATGGTGGGTTGTCGTCATAACGCGAAAAACACTCTCGACAAAAACTATTTGTATTTAGCAGAAAAGTTGGGAGCTGTTATCCTTCCAGAAACCAAAGTCACTTCTCTCATTCCTCTAAATGAAAAAGGAATTCCTGATCCAGAAGCCAGTGGTGAGTTCGGATATGAATTAGAATCAAACAGCACAACAGGTTGGTTTGGTTATCCGAAAAAAAAGTTTCGATCCAAACAAGTAGTTCTTTCTGCCGGTGTGATGGGAACGGTTGGACTTCTACTCAAAATGCAATTTGAAAATAAAATGATTCGTTTGTCTGAAAAGTTAGGTGATACTGTTCGTACCAATAGTGAAACCGTATTACCGGTTACAGTTCCTGCAAGTAAGGGTGTTGATTATTCTCGTGGGATTGCGATCACATCTTCTGTCCATCCCGATGAAAATACTCATATTGAACCGGTTCGGTATTCCAAAGGATCGGATTTTTTTGCTCTCCTTGCGAGTGTGATGACCGATGGGGGAGGGAAGTTTCCTAGACCTCTTAAATTTTTTTGGACAATGTTTCGCCATCCAATTTATTTTTTAAAAGCACATAACCCCGTTGGGTTTGCAAAAAACTCTATCATCTTACTTGTGATGCAAACTGTTGATAATAGCGTACGACTTGTTCGTAAAAGGCGAATCATTTGGCCTTTCCAAAGAACCATCACATCCGCGCTTTCGAAGGGGGAACCAACACCAACTTATATCCCGATTGCCAATGCGTTTACAAGGAAACTCGCAGAGATAGTGGGTGGGATTCCTCGTAGTTCTTTCAATGACACTCTTCTCAGTGCCCCTTTGACAGGTCATATCATGGGCGGTTGTATTGTTGCTGACTCAACTGAACGTGGTGTGATCGATATGGAAAACAAAGTGTTTGGATACGAGAACTTACGTGTTTGTGACGCATCAATGCTTACTGTGAACTTAGGTGTGAACCCTAGTTTGACCATCACAGCTCTTTCGGAACGAGCCATGAGTTTTGTTCCTACCAAGGATAAAACAGCGATCCAATTTTTATCTTTTGAAACCAAAAAAGGTTTTGATAAAATCCTTGGTTCGATTCCGAAAAATCCTTCTGTTAAAAAATCGACTCCTGTGAGGAAACGTTTATCATTACCTAAATGAGTTTGATAGACATAGCCAAATCAGGCAGTATTGAAGAATGGGATGCCGAGATCAGTGCGGGTGCCGATCCGAATGAATTAGATTCTTATGGAACGAATGCTCTCTCCTGGATGTTAAAGATGGAGAGTGCGGAACTCTTTCGTCATGCCATCCAAAGAGGGGCCGATCCTTCTTCTCCTTATCGCACTCCAGGCAATGTCATCTTTGATGTGATCAACCAAAACAAAGAATCCTTTCTGCAAATTTTAGTGGAGACAGTTTCCGTTTGGAAAAATTCAAATCACCTTCTCACAAGAGATAAAAACGGGAACACAATCTTTCATTTGGCAGTTCTTGAATCAGCAGAACCTCTTTGGGAGGTTTTGGAAAATTCATTATCAGAAGAGATTGTTTTTTTACGAAATGAAGAGGGACGATCTATATTTTTAGAAGCAACTATAGAAGACCGAATGGAGATAACCACCAATCTTCTATCAAAGTTCCCAAATTGTATCCAACAGATGGATCATGAAGGAAAAACGGCTCTTCATTTAGTTGTCGAAAGAAACTTACATGAGTTATGTTCTTATCTTTTGGAAGAAGGGAATGTTTCCTTGGAAACAAAAGATAATTTGGGTAATACAGCTTTGTTTTTATCTGCTTCTGCCGATGCCGTTGAATGTATGACTGACCTTCTCCATGCCGGTGCCAATCCTTTTGTTTGGGGAGAAAATGAGGAATCAATCACAAGGTTACTGGATCGTGAAAAATTTGGTCACTCGTTTAAAACTTGGAAAGACTTTGTGATCCAAAAAGCAATCCTCGGCGCGGGGTATTTACGCCGAGAAGAAATGATCGAATTTCTTCGAAAAGAAAAACCATTCAAACCAGAAGAGCTAACCAAAGCGAAGTTAGTCGATCTGATCTGATTTTATCTCTTTTGATTAGATCAAGTTTTTTACTTTTGCGGAGTGGAATCATCTCCCAAAAATTTAGGTCCATAATTTCCTTCGCGATCGGAATAGGCCCGATCGGTTTTGGGACTTTCAAACGTATAGTGTTGTTCTATATTGGTTTTGAAAGGAGCATTTTCTGGAGATTCACCGTATTGGTGTAACTCTCTAATCCTCAAATCGGATCTGGGATGTTTTCCAAGTCTTCCTTGAAACCGAAAGAAGGAGGATAATTTTGGATCTACCTTATGGTGGCCGTCAGGATCTTTGTCTGCTGGTTGGCCTATCCATCCTGGTTCTTCCCACGCCACAAGCCTTTCGATTCTACTTTTGATCATTTTGCGTGCATCCACATAACGAGTTGGTTCGGGAAGGTCCTTACATTCACAATCATCCAATGCGGCTGTTGTATCCGTGATTCCTGAACCAATTTTAACATTGGTTAAATCTTTTTCCGAAAGTTCTTTGGGAATGATGAGAATCGAGTTTTCTGGATCAAAACTAGGAAATACATCCCAAGGATCCGAAATATAATTAAAGAGTGCATTCCCTGCATGAAGTTTAACCGTATAACCACCATATGCTGATGTTGGATTCCCACCATCGGAGCCCATATTTCCTTTGGCCACATAAAGGATCGGATGATTTTTTAAGGAGTTGATATTTCGAAAATCAGTATCGAGAAGGATATGATCATGACCTGTGAGTAAAATTCGTTTTGGTTTTCCATCTTTTGAAACCAGTAGAGCATACGATTCTAAGTCACCTTGGTGGATATTACCAAACTTGGTTGGCCCTTCGTTCCAATCATACCAAATCCAATAGGAGATGACGATATCTCCATTCCCAACTCCATACCAATAGTTACCGTTGTCTCTAAATCCAGGCAGAGCTTCCTTTTGTGTTCCCGATACGGTGGCATTGGCATTACGCACATGATAGTACAAATGTGTTTGTTTATCTGTTTCTCTAAGGTCAGGAAATTCCACATAATTCCAAGTAGTTTGGCCTGTTGTTTTACGGCGGATGTCTTTATTTGGAAGAGTGTATTCTTTTGACTGAAAATAATTTGCATACTTTTCGATATTCGTCGGTAAGTATTTTTTATCTTTGTGAAAGACAAGGATGGGAGCAAATTTAGATGCTAACTCTTCTTGTTTTCGATTTGGGATCAAGTTCTCTTGGCTTACAAAAGTAAACTCATGTGTTATCTTGGGATTTTTAGAAAACGAATCTGTATTTTGAATCCAAAATGGATTATGACCTGGTGAATATTTTCCGTAAACTTTTTGGATTCCTTCTAAGCGGATAGAAAGATTTGTCCACTGGTTTGGAATCAAACCTTGAAAGTTCATTTGGTCAGTGGACGATTGGATCGGTTTTGTGTTTTTATGTGATTGGATTGATACAGGCGTATAACAGTCTTTAGCTGTTAAGTTAGGACAATGATAAAATTGAAGTGAGTAAGATATTGTTTCCCCAATTAATTCTTTGGGAATGGATTTTAATTTGAATTGGAACTGAATGGAAATTGGATTAACAATTTCGGATTCTTTTCCACTAGAACTAGAGCAGGAATTGGCAAAAAATAAAAAGAGGATGAGTGTGAGGAAGGTGGTTGTTTTAGTGATTGGTTTCATTTGGGGTTTTTAGATATAAAAAAACCCCTGTTTCCAGGGGTTTTTGGTTTGAGATGAGACTTAGATTACTCTGCGTCTTTTTTTGCTTTTTTCTCTTTTTTGGCTTTCTTAGCTTTTTTAGCCTTCTTCTCGCCATGTTTGTTATTCTTTTTCTCTTTTTTCTCGCCGTCTTTATTATTGATTTTTTCTTTTTTAGGTTTAACGGTTTCAGAAGCTTCATCAGCTTGCATAGTAGGTTCTTCGTCTGCTTCTGTTTGAGCAAAAACACCAAAAGTGCTGAAAGAGAAAATAGAGAGAATCACAAGAAATTTTTTCATTTTTTACCTCGTATGGAATGTGCACCAATTAGATACTATTTGGATGATTAAACAATCGTAAATTTTGAGGTTTTTGTGAATTATTTACCCACACAAAATTTACTAAAAATTCTGCCGAGAATTTCTTCATTCTCCACATGGCCGTTAACTTCACCAATTTCTTTGAGGCAGGAATTGATTTCTTGTATATAAATTTCGGCAGGAGCTTCGTTTTCCATCAGCCGAATAGCTTCTGATAAACTAGATTCTATTTTTTGAATATGATATCTTTGTCTATCTTCTAACAAAATAATATCTTCTGAACTATCTTGGGAAGTGAGTTTAGATTTTAATAGTTCCAATAAACCAGGGATTCCTTGTTTTGTCTTACAAGAGATTTCTATAAATTCTAACTGAAATTCTTTTTGTAGGTTTTCGAAATCGTTAGGATTCCAATCTTTATTTTTTTCATCGATTTTATTGGCAACAACGATGGAACTATGTAGTCTTTCTTTATGTTTTTCTAAAAAAGAACTTCTGTCGAATGGGAGGGAGGTATCGATAAGAAGTAATTTTACATTAGCACTGTCTGCTTCTCGTTTACTTCTTTCAATTCCCATCTGTTCAATATTATCTGATGTTTCTCTAATCCCAGCCGTATCCACAAGTCGAATAGGAATTCCATCCAAACTCAATTCTTCAGCAATATAGTCTCTGGTGGTACCAGGAATATCCGATATAATGGATCGGTCTTTTCCTATAAGTAAGTTCATTAAGCTCGACTTGCCCGTGTTTGGCTCTCCAAATAAAACAACTGTTGATTGTAAAATCAAAGTTTCCGCTCTCTCTGAATCTCGAATCAATTTAGAACAAAGGCTCTTAAGTGAGACCATCCGATTTTTTCGTTCTTCCAAACTTTCAAAGGTTAAGTCTTCTGTGGAAAAATCTATTTCCGCTTCACATTCTGCTTTCAACGAAATGAGATCACTTCTGATTTTGGAACTTAACTTTGTGATTTCACCAAAAACATTTTTTTGTGCTAATTCTAATTCATATCGAGAGCGAGCTTCGATGAGCCTACCAATAGCTTCTGCACCGGATAAATTGATTTTTCCATTTAAGTAGGCTCGTTTGGTAAACTCACCTTTCTGAGCAGGCCTTGCTCCTTTTTCAAAAAGAATTTGTAAGGCACGTTTGAGAAGAATTGGATTTCCATGTAAATGGAACTCTGCTAAATCTTCGCCTGTATATGAGTTAGGTGCCGGAAAGTAAAAAAATACAATTTGGTCTAATGGTTTTTCTGAATCTATAAAATCACAGAAGATGGCAGTGCGTTTTTGGTTTGAAATAAATTCTTCTGTGAGAGGAGATCCGTTCTTTTGGAGAACGGCAAGGACAATGGGTAATACGGCAGAGCCCGATACCCGAAGGATGCCAATCGCTCCGGGCCCTGAGGCTGTGGACAATGCCGCAATGGTATCAATCAAGATCTTCTTGATCTACTCCATCTGCAAAGTCTTCTACAGGAAGGCCTTTTTTAGATGGATCTTCCAAATCTTTGTATTTATGTTTTTCTTTTGCAGAGATAACACGAACTCTTTTGAAAGTTCCATTTCCTTCGGATCTAGTGAACACTCTTTCATCTTCTTGGATTGCCATATGAACAATTCTTCGTTCAAATGGGTTCATTGGATCTAATAGTTTTGATCTTCCAGATTTGATGACCGATGCTGCAACCGATTTTGCCAATCGAATGAGAGATAACTCGCGTTTATCGCGATAAGATTCAATATCCAAAACAATTTTTCGGTTATGGCGAATTTTTGGATCTACCATTAGGTTCAGAAGGAATTGAAGAGAATCTAAAGTGCCCCCTCTTTTTCCAATAATGAGTCCTGATTCTTTACTAGTGAGTTCAACATAGATTTTTCCATCTACATCACCCATTCCAACAACCTCAGCAGGGATCCCCATTTTTTTCAAAATAGTAATGATCACTCCATGAATGATTTTTTCGGATGGGATGTCGTTGTTGGCAACGAATGCTCGTACAACGGCTGGTTTTTTTTGTGTGATTCCTAAAAATCCGGATTTTCCGGAATCAACTACTTCGAATCGTAAATCGCCTGGTTGGAGGCGAAGAGTTTCTAGAGAATATTCTTCCGCCTCACTTTTAGTTTTTCCTTCGGCTTCGAAAATGTAATTATTCATCTGTGATCTTCCTTGTTAAACAATGATTTCATTTTTTCTTTTTGTTCTGGTTTCTAAATCCAGGTCTTGCAACCGCTGAAGCGTTGTTTGCTGGTTCTGGTCCATTATTCTTTGGTTTTTTATCTTCCGATTTTCCAAACTTGTTCGTATACACTTGTTGTGCGATGGACAGAATATTTTGCATTGTCCAATACATAGTAACACCGGCAGGCATTGACCAGAAGAAATATAACATGATGACTGGCATCATATACATCATCATCTTTTGATTCGGGTCGGTAGATACAGTTGTCATTCGCGACTGAACCACTTGAGTTGCTACCATGATGAGTGGTAAGATATTGATAGCAAGGGCACCAATAAAGGCTAGTTTTGGAGTTGTATAAACCGTATCTGGTTCACTTAAATCTTTGATCCATAGGAATGGAGAATTCCAAAGATCTACAGTATCAGAAAACGCAGTATAAAGTGCAATAAAGATCGGGATTTGGATGAGCATTGGAAGGCAACCCGCCATTGGATTGGTTCCATTCTTTTTGTATAACTCAATGGTTTTTTCTTGTTTGAGTTTTGGATCGTCTGCATATTTTTCATTAATGAGTTTGATTTGCGGAGATAACTCCTGCATCTTCTTCATCGACTCCGCTTGTTTTTTGTTCAGCGGATAAAATGCTAACTTGAAGAGAATTGCAAATATTACGATCGCCCAACCATAATTAGGAATAACCAAATAGATCTTTTTTAGAATCCAGACAATACCGTTTCTTAGAGGAGTGGTAATCCCTTGATTGAAAGATTTGTCTAAAGAATCACTTAGTCCAACAAAGGTAGAATCTTTATTGAGTTTTGGATCTAATGAACTGTCGCGGAAAGCAGTTCCGTCAAGTTCTCTGACACCGACATAGGCCGCATAATCCAAGTTTACTTCTTCCCCGGAACCAAGTTTCCAGTTGTCATAAACTAAAAGAACTCCCGTTTCATTTCCTTTGCGATTATCGAGAAGTACTCCAGCGGGTTTATCATTTAATGGATCGATGACTCCAATGAAGTAACGACTTCCTGTTCCCACAAAGTCCACTCTGTCATTCGAACCTTTTTTGATCTCGTAACGAGTGTCTTTCCCATCATTCGAACCAAAGAAGTTATCAAAGAATCCTTGTGTGGTTGTTCCATCTACGTGGTCTTTAAAACTTCCATCCAAATAATAATAACGGAAGTAATGAGCATTGTCGCGGTCATTAAAATCTTCTTTTTTCTTAAGTACTGGTCCAAGAGAACTAAAAGATCTAAAATATACATCTGACTTTGAAGATGAAATATTGATCGTTTCGTTTGTTTTGTTTTTTAGTGTTAAATGAAATTTGAAATAATTTTCTGAAGGGAAAAATTGAAATTTCTTTTGGATAGTAAATTTCCCGTCTAACGAAGGTGCTTCGAAGATAATAGTTTTTGTTTCGGGGTTGTAATTTGAACTAAAGTTTACTAAGTTATATGCAGAATAAGGAATTGTATCTTTATCTTCGATGATATTGAAGTCAAAACCTTGTCCTCTTGTCAGTTCTACTGCCTTTTCTTTTTTCCCATCAAATTCGATTTCGAACTTAGGGTCTTTTGCAACAGCAAATTCTGAACCATCTGGTTCTTTATGGTCTTTAATATAATATTCAGTGATTCTTCCACCTAAACTAGAAAAACGAACCAAAAAGGAATCAGTTTTTAAAGAAAAAGTTTTTACATCTTCTTGTTTCACCGGACTCAGTTTCGTTGTTTCTGTTGTTGGTTTTTTTAATTCTGCTTTTTGATCCGTAGTTGTCCCGTTAGCTTTTTCTTTTTCAGAGGTTTCCTTCTTGGAAACTTCATCAGCCGTTTTGGGTTTCGGTGTTTGTGGTGGAAAGAAGAAATAGTTTATCCCCATCCATACAGCTAAACTAAGGAATAGTGCTAGGAATAAACGACTTTGTCTGTTAGTGGAATCATTTTGCATAAGTTAACTCTTGTTAAAAGATTTCGGTAATGGGTCATGCCCACCTTCGTGAAAAGGATGGCATTTAGAAATTCGAATGACACTAAGAACAAATGCTTTATACCATGGATAGGTTTCAAACGCTTGTTTGGCGTATTCGGAACAACTGGGGGTAAACCGGCAAGCCGGAGGCAATAGGGGGGACAGCAGTTTTTTGTAGAGATAAATAAGAACTAAAAACAGCCGATTCATGGAAATTGTTTTAGAACCGAAAGGAATAAAACCTCGCGGTCTTCCTTAGATAACTTCGCAAATTCTTTTTGAACCAGTAGTGCACAGTCGTATCCCACAGGTAACAAAGAAAGATGTTTCCGAACCAGTTCTCGGAGAATTCGTTTGGAACGGTTACGTTCAACGGCTGTTTTGTGAGTTTTATCGGGGCAAAATAAAAAACTGGCAAACGGAAGGCCGTTTTTTCGAACAAGCCATCGCATCGGTGGCCTGCCCATTTTACGATTCTGTCGAAAGAGTTCCTGGATCCTGGTTTGGTCGTGAAGGGTCTCCGAAGGAAGCTCCTAAATTAGAACTTTCTCCCGATTTTTTCGTCGGAAACAGTCAATTTAGCGCGTCCTTTTCTTCTTCTTGCGGAAATCACATTTCTTCCGCCTGGGGTAGCCATTCTGGCTCGGAATCCGTGAGTTCTCACGCGTTTAATTTTACTCGGTTGGAATGTACGTTTCATGAAACACCTAATTAATCTATATATGATCGCAAAAATATGAGGTCTTTTGAAAGGTTTTTGGTACCCCCATGGAAGTCAAGGGGAATTGGGAAAAATGATTGGACACCGACTTTCTTATGAGACATAAGGCAAAAACATTCACTTTCGGGTGAGAGACTTACTTTTTTGCATACCTTTCTTTGGGGATTGGCTCGGCGAGCGGGATAGGGAAACTGAATAGGGTTTGCTTTTGTCGTAAATTGGAAACTGAGTTAGCTTTTACATCATCCTTCTTTTGAAAGCGAATTACTTTATCGCGTTGTTTTCGTTCGAAACTGGGTTACCTTTTACATTCCCTTTCTTTTGAAAGCGAATTACTTTGTCCTGTCGTTTTCGTTCGAAACTGGGTTAGCTTTTACATTCCCTTTCTTTTGAAAGCGAATTACTTTGTCCTGTCGTTTTCGTTCGAAAGCGAGTTACCCTTTTCTCGATGATTTCATCCTTTTCTTATCCATCTTTTTATTGGTTTTCAGAATCTTAGCTGTAAACGAAACATTCTTCTATGATGGGTAAAAGTGATCCGTTGAAAAAAGAAACGCACTTTCCTTTTCACCTGATGATCCAAAGAAACTCATTGTTTTTGGTGATCGGCTTTCTTTCGACATTCTCTTTATTTTCTCAACCCGTAGAGAACCAAACCCACTCCAGAAACCTAAAAATTCCACTTTTTTCTCAATCTGCGAATCTTGAGGCGGCCATACAGGAGTCGATCTTGTATTTTAAACGAATGTCTGAGGATACAAAAATTCGCTTTTTAGAAGAGGAATATACAAACAGAGAAATACTGAAGTCTTTAGTTGAGCTTCAAAACATAGTCCATGACTCTTCGGATCTTCAACTTCAGAATGAAATACAAAAAAAATTTAAACTAATTGATTTAAGTCCAGATGATGGTGCACCTACAATAACAGGATATTATGAAGTACGAATTAATGGAAAAAATCAGCCAGAAGGTGAATATCAATATCCAGCATTGTCTCCTCCCACACTGAAGTCAGATTACACAACGACAGAAAATCCAATGCACTTTCCAAGAGAGAGATGGAAATTTAAAGCTATTTGGGAAAAATATTCTAAACCTATTGTGTTCTTACGTTTGACAGATTTACATTTAGCACAACTGGAAGGATCTGCTCTTGTTCAAACAGATACAAACGAATCTTTCCGAATCAATTATGCTGCTGATAACGGTCAGAATTATATTAGTCCTTCTATTTTTCTTCAGGGAATTTGTCCTAGTCTAAAACCTTATCATTTATCAAATTGTATCCTATTAAAACCAAAAGAAGTTACTGAGGCAATACTCAAAAACCCAAGGTATATATTCTTTGAGAAAGAAACACTATCAAATTTCAAGACAAATGAAGATAGGCTTCGACCACTGGGGAGTGGCGGTATTCGGTTGGTTCCTTTTCGTTCCGTTGCAATGGACAAACAAATTCCATTAGGATTTCCTATCCTTCTTTCCTTTCAATCCAATCATGAATCAGTAAACAATCATTTGGTATTTGTTCACGATAGAGGAAATGCAATTACTGGAGAAGGAAGACTGGATTATTTCTTAGGGAATGATATGGGCATTGAAGAGATAGCCAATCATTTATTAACTAAGGGAAAAGTAACCTTGTTATTACCTAAAAAACAAAAAACAGACAAGCGAAATAAAGTAAAATAAACACGAACCAAAATGGAAAAATGTAATTCATATTTAAAATTTAAAACCAATCAGTGAATTAAATTTGATGGAACTTTTTGAATAAAGAACTTTAAGTTTAGTTTCGTTCAAGGTTATCCATTTGATCATGATTGGTCTTTTGTAATTCCATTATAAAAAATTTCAAATAGTGTTTCAATTTCCTCATTTGGATTCATTAGTAATTTTGGCGCCAAGACAAATTTTGTAATTAAGAAACTGGCGCCAAGACTAAAGGATGCTCTTACGATTTGGTTGGCATCGATGTCTTTTCTGATTTCTCCTATCTCTTGAAAGTATCGGATGGCATCAACTGAGGTATCGAATAAATTGATCTTCCAAAGATTACCAAAGATTTCAGAGAACTCCTTGGAGAAAAGAAGAGCGCCAAGCAATAGTTTTAATTTTTTTGGTTCTTTGGAGACTGCTTCAAATCTTGCCTTTAAAATAGAAATATACCAATCCTTGAAGTTCGGTTTTAAAGATTCTAATCTTTCTTTTAGGTCCGACATATGTCCGGGAATAATTGTAGATAAAAGTAAACCTGCAAGAATTCTTTTGTATAAATCAAACTTGGAGGGAAAGTATTTAAAGAGCGTACGTTCTGTAACACCTGCTCTTTTGGCTAACTCCGCCGTTGTGGCCCCGGTAAATCCTACTTCGGCAAAAACATCTTCTGCAGCTTGAATAATATCTCGTTCTTTGTCCGATTGTGGATTTTTGTACGCAATCAATTCATTTTGTAGTAATTTTAAGGTCAGTTTCATTATGTCAAAGTTGTCCGTTTGGATTCATTTTTTATAACCCGTCAAATTTTTCGATTGATTTTTTGTATAGTAATTACTTTACATAGAAATTGCGAAGTATAGCGTTTACTATACTGAGGAAATCGGTATGAAAAAGGTTAAGTTGGGATTACTGCCAAAATTAGAAATTCAGTGGAACAGGAAATCTGTGGAATCTGCTGAATCGGGAAGGGAGGTGCTCGCGGATGGACGAGTCAAATATTGGATTCGACATGACACGATCAAAGGAGTTCGACCGAAAATGTTAGCTTGGTGGTTTCAACATTTGGAAGGTGATATTGAATATGAAGGAAAGACTTACAATCGATATCATGTTTGGCACCCAGAAGACCATGTGCATGTCAGCTATGAAAAACGAAAAATCGATGGAAGTGTTGGGCCCGGAGCAGAACTTCGAATTGTAGAGTATTTAGGAAGGAAAAAGAACTATTTAGTGAATGTGGTAAGCCCCATTGAAAAATTAGATGAAGAAGGATTCATTCATAATCCAAAACTGTATGGTTTTTTACCCATAGCAAGAATGGAATATAGTTTTAAGGACAGTGCCGAAGGAACTAGTTATGAAAATTGTTTGATCGTTGGATGGAAGGGATTTAGTTTTAAACTGATACGACCAATCTTTGAATTTTTGTTTTTTGACAAACAACACGGTTTTCACTGGATCAAACATAATATCGAAGAGGTGGGACAGTTCGAAAGATTTTTACCGAATCTTTATAGGAAGGAAAATGAAAATTTACGGTGATAAACAATCAGGCAATAGTTACAAACTTATTCTTGTTACTTCTTTCTTACAAATACCTTATGAATGGCAGGGAATTGATACTAAGAAGGGAGAAACTAAAACAGATTCTTTTTTGCAGATGAATCCAAATGGAAAAATCCCAATTCTTATTTGTGACGATGGAAGGATTTTATCTGAGTCCAATGCGATTCTAAATTTTTTAGCAGAAGGAAGTGATCTGATTCCTAAAGATCCCTTTGAAAGAGCTAAGGTATTCCAGTGGCAGTTTTTTGAACAATATAGTCATGAACCGTATATCGCGGTTGCTAGGTATATTAAACATTATTTGGGAATTCCGGAAGAAAGACGTGCCGAATACGAATCAAAACAAGCGGGGGGTCATAATGCTTTGAAAGTTATGGAAACTCAGTTGAAGAAAACATCGTATTTGGCTGGAGATCAGGTAACAACTGCAGATATCTCTTTGTTTGCATATACACATGTGGCAGATGAGGGTGGTTTTGATTTATCTTCTTATCCGAAAATTTTAGACTGGATCAAAAGAATCCAATCATTGGAAAGATTTGTGTCTATGTGTTCAGTCTGAATGTAATTTACATTGCTCAGCGTCTGTTTCTAGTTCGATGGTTGTATGTATGATTTCAAATTTTGATGCAACCTTTCGAATTTTCTCTTTGATCTTTGAAAATTCGTTTAGTTTAACTGATTTGTTGATTAGGACGTGTAGGGATGCTACATGATGATTTCCATCCAAACTCCAAATTTTGATATCATGGATGGATTGAACTCCCGTAATTTTTTCCCAATTTTGGATCAATTCATCTCGATCAATTGAATGCGGAACTGCTTGTAACATAACACCCATTACCTGTTTTATATTTCCATAAGCGTTCCATAGGATCCAGAGAGCAATGGCCATGGAAAGTAACGGATCAAACCAAGGTAGAGTAAAAAACATCATAACAATACTACCGATTAGAACGGCAATCCAACCAAGGATATCTTCCAAAAAATGAAGGAATACTGCTTTCTCAGATAAGGATTTACCGTGATTGAGTCGAAGCATGGCAACTCCATTTACGATCACTCCAATGACCGCAAGGATAAACATAACATCTGCCTTAGTTTCCTCTGGTGTGATGAATCTTTTAACAGACTCAATGATCATAAATATAGATCCAACGGAAAGAATTACCGATATAATGAGTGCACCTAATATTGAAAATCTTTTGTATCCATAATCAAAATAATTATCTTTTGGTTTTGTTGAAATTTTTTGGAGATACCAAACAAGGGCTAAAGACAAAGCATCACCAAAGTCATGGAAGGAATCTGAGATAATGGCAATACTATTGGAAAAAATCCCCCCAGCCAATTCTAAGATAGAAAAACTTAAGTTAAGTGCAAAGGCCCAGGCTAAATTTTTAGAAGATGAAGATGTATGATGATGGCTATGATCGTGTGAGTGATGATCGTGATTGGAATGATTATGGCCTTGTCCCATAGAGGATATATTTTGAGATTTGATTTTTCTCTGCAACTCGGAAAGAATGAAAAATAGAATCGATATTTAGGTTTAGAGGCTATTAATCAAAAAGAATTTCCGGTCTTGAATATAGATAACCCTGGACAACATGGCAAGAAGTTTGTTTTAGGCGAATGAGTTGTGCTTCATTTTCAATGCCTTCTGCTATGGTTTTTAGACCTAAGGAATCAGCCAGGTGACATATGGATTCTAGAAGTAGAAAATTTCTATCGGAGTTTGCAATATCATCTAAGAAAGATTTATCAATTTTTAATTCATCGAACTGAATTTTTTGCATATAATGGAGGGAGGAATAACCTTTTCCAAAATCGTCTAAGGAAACAGAAATTCCTTTAGATCTAAGTTCGGATACAATTCTTTGTATCGTTTCTATTTCATCTATAAATACATCTTCGGTGATTTCAAATATTATATTTTTGGGATCAATTAGATTTTCTGACAAACAATGAGTGATGTATTCATTAAAGTTTGGATATAAAAAGAAAATAGGTGAAATATTAATTGAGACCTGGATCTGTTTTCCATAAGATTCAAGTAATTTCGGAATATGAGAAATTACTTTTTCGAAAATACATTTTCCGAAAGGTACGATTAACTCTGATTTGGTGATTATGGGAATGAATTCATCAGGGGGTACATTCCCAAATTCAGGGGCGTTCCATCGTGCAAGTGCCTCGAGTCCTATAGTTTTTTTATTACTGATATCTACTTTTTCTTGATAAGCAATTTTAAAGTTTTGTTCGTTGATTGCTTTTTCTAAATATATTTTTAATTTTTGTTCCCTTTCAATTTTTGATTCCATTCCGGATTGAAACCAAACTAATTTTGTTAGGGTTTCTTCCCTTGCTACATTCATGGCGATGGAAAGTTTACGTATGACTTCGTCTAAATGATTTGCATCTTCCGGAAACTGGACACCAGAAACTCGGTATTGTAATCTATGTCCCAGACGTTCAGGTGTTAGGATTTGATTGTTATTTAAATCAAACCTTACAATAGCATTTTCGATTTTTGTTTTTGTGGAATTTTCAATCCAAAGTATGAATTCATCACCACCTAAACTTGCCACCAACGTATCAGGTCTTTCTTCGGTAAATTGTTTTAGGACACTTCCTATGAGTGCAAGTATCTGGTCTCCAAAGCTGATTCCGTGCAAAGCGTTGATTACTTTGAGGCCTTTAATGTTGATTAACAAAAGGAATGTTTCTGGTTTCGCTAATTCAATTCTACTTTTAATAAGTTTTTCGAATAGATATCGATTCGGTAGGTGAGTTAAAGAATCGTAAAATGCTAATTTATCAATATGTTTTTTTGTATTTAGAATTTTACTTCGGGATTCTTTTAGATAAACTATGTTTTTAATTAATTTGGCTCTTAATCTTTGGATTAAAAACCCACTTAGAATGGAAAATATAATAAGGCTAATCGATTTAAAATACCATTCTCTTGGGCTGTTATTTCGGATTCCTAATACTTCCGGAAACTGAATCCAAGAGAAATAGACGGTTACACCGACGATTGCAGGAAGAATGGAAATTAATAAAGAGGAAACCAAACTAAGGATAGGTGGAAGAAAAACAAAAAAAGAAACGATAATAAATGCTAAAGATATTTCACCTGTTCCGAGTAACCCACTTCTTACAAAAGACAGAACGGAAATAAAAACAGCAGTACTAATTAAGCTGAAAACTCGAATGATTAGAGGGACTTTGTTTTTTAATAGATATTCTAGATATAAAACAGCGGAGATTCCTAAATCTACAAAAAAGAATAGATAATCGATTTCTCCTTGGTTTGTAAAAAATGGTAGGATATGTAAAATCGCAGCCACAATAAATAAGGCAGAGGCTATCAGTAAAAATCGACGGAGTAGTGGACTTGTGTCCTTTCTAAACTTCGTCCAATAGACATAGTGCCGTTTCTCTACTACCATTTGCTTCTTATTTGACGATTAGAACTTCTCAAAGAAACCTTAAAAAAGCCTTTCCTCGACGATTGGTCAAGACTAACTTATCCTCATTGTGACGAATACTAATGATTTACCAGCCAAGTCACCCCAGGACTCCGCAGTAGAAACGAGACACCTTGTACTGCCCAACGATGCCAACCATTACGGAACAGCATTTGGTGGTGCCATTATGAGTTGGATTGATTCGATTGGTGCGATGTCTGCACAAAGGCACTCTGGTCGAGAAGCTGTGACCGTCAGTATTGATCGAATTAATTTTATTACACCGATTCAAATTGGTGATCATGTTAATTTGAAAGCAATGGTGAACTATGTCGGGACTACTTCAATGGAAGTAGGAGTACAAGTGAATCGGGAAAATCCGTATACAGGTGAAATGGTGAGAGCAACTACCGCTTATCTTTCGTTTGTTGCTCTCGATCAAAATAAAAAACCTTGTCCTGTTCCTCCCTTAAAACTAGAAACAGATTTGGAAAAACGCAGATTTGCTGAAGGGAAACTCCGGATTGAGATGGCGAAAGAATTTGCAGCCAAAATCAAAGCCGGAAGAAAGATTATTTAACTAAAAACTTTTGATTTTCGTCGATTACGTTCTATATAAACAAAAATTAAAATGGTTATCAAAACTAAAAAAGGAATACTTACTAGATTCAAACGAAGCCAACCTATTTTATTTTCCAAATAACCTGCGCTATATGTGGAGAGAATAGCCATGGAATAAACAATTGTATCGTTAATGGCTTGAATGGTATTTTTTTCTGGAGGATGGTATTGTTCCACTAGTAGGTTTGTCCCTCCCACATACATAAAATTCCAACCGACTCCTAATAGAACGAGGGCCACCGCGAACGGTATAAAATCTGTTCCCTGGAGAGCTGCAAAACTTTCTAAACCCATTACAAAAATACCGAGTAGAATCAAATAGGGAGCCGTCATTTTTCGTACCAATTGTCCGGAAAAAAAAGAAGGAATGTACATTCCTAATACATGCCATTGCAAAACAGTAGCGGAGGCGTGCATTTCATGACCATGAGTTTTCATGGCTACAGGTAACGCTGACATAAGCATCGCCATCAGTCCAAAACTAAAGGCAGTTGCTAAAACAGAAACCCAAAGTCCAAAGTTTTTGATATGATAGGAGAGGGGCCTGACAGATTCTCTTGGTGAGGTTTGTGTTTCTATTATATGACCTTCGTTTGTTGGTCTGGAAGGTGTTGGAAGAAAACTAATAAAGAGAAATTGGAATGACAAACTCAGAATTAGTATCAAATAAGATCCTAAAAATAAGGAACTTGGGATTAATTGAATTCCGTGAAGTCCTGCTAATGGGCCAAGAAATGCTGCTGGAATTCCAGCAATTAAAATCCATGACAGTGCACTGGCTCGGTCATGAGTGGGAACTGATTCCATGGCAACAAATCGTAAGTATTGAACAAAAGACTGATGAAAGCCATATAACAAGTGTGCGATTGAGAAAAGTAAAAAATTTCTTTCATACATTGCGTAAGCAACAAGAGTCGCACCCAAAATTCCAATCACAGTTCCTGTGAGTAACCCAAACTTACTTCCTTTCCATTTCATAATTCTTGAGGCAGGAACAAGTCCAAGTAGGGTTCCTAAAATAACAAAGGAAATGGGTAAAGATGCAGATTCCGGAGAGGGTGCGATACTTTGGCCGGCCAAGGCTGATACGGACATGATCAGAACCGTTCCAATTTGAAAAACAGTTTGGGTAATGGAAAAAATTCCTAATACTTTGATTTTATCTATAATTTTTTTCATAAAAAATATATCAGTTAGACAATCCCTAAGCAGATTTGTATCTTTTAGATGCCTAACTTTGTGATGATTTCTTTTGCTTGGTTAACAAAATGAACTTCTTCTTCTTTTTGAAAGGGCACAAAAATATTTTTTTCAAAACGAATGGAAAGATGAGCATATTCAATACAACCAGCTACCGTTAATTCTGGTTTTGCTTTGCCTGGAAAAATTTTGATATCAGATCCGTCGGGAACCACAAGGGATCGGGGCGGGATTTTTTTTCCACCTCGGATCATACATCCTGCTGCAATTTGTGAACCATCTCCAATTTCTGCATTGTCAAGAACGATGGAACCAATCCCAACAAGAACACCTTTCCCTATTTTACATCCATGAATCATTACGTTATGACCAACTAATGTCCATTCGCCGATTGATATAGGGCTTGAAGAATCTGTGTGGAGAGTTGAGTTGTCTTGAATATTGACGTAATTTCCTAATTTGATTGTGTTCATATCGGCTCGCACTACTGCACCCGGCCATAATGAGACGGAAGTTCCGTATTCTACCATACCAAAAGCAGTAGCGGAAGGATGGATGAATGGTTTTTCAAAAATAGGAATTTCAGAATAAGACATGGATATCAAAATCAGCCTAGACTTTGTATTTCGCAACCGATAAATGTAATGTCGTCTTGTTTTACATCCCCTTCCGTAAACGAAGCTAGTTCACTGAGTACTTTTGCCATTGTGTGATCCAAACTCATCTTTAGGTTCTCTTTTAAAATTTCATACAACCGGTCTTCCCCAAAGAGTTCTTTTTCTTCATTGAATTGTTCAAAAATTCCATCAGTGAACAAAAAGATTCGATCTCCTTCTTCAATTTGGTGTTCAATGATTCGGTATTGGGTATGATCCATTAAACCAATGATTTTTCCAGTCCTTGGAAGGAGTTTGATGTCATAAACTCTTTGGTGAATTTGGTCTGGATGTCCAGCGGAAGCATACAACAGGATTTTGTTTTTCAGGTCAATATCGCAAACTGAACAAGTAAATATGGTTTGGATATTACTATATTTATTGATAAAGATTTGGTTCATATGAAATACCAAATCATCAGGATGGTCATAAATCATTTTGAGTGATTCGTATTCGGCTTTAATTGCCATTGTGATTAGGGCTGCTTGGATTCCGTGTCCTGTCGCATCGGCCACAAAAATTCTGTAGTAGTCTGGTTTTACCTGTGTTAGGTCATAAAAATCACCACCCACTTCTGACATCGATTGGTAATAGGAATGGAAATGGATTCTGGGATCACTGGTTTTGATATCTGAAAACAGAGTCTTTTGAATTTTTTTTGCAACATTCAAATCCTTTTTGATCAGATTTAATGACTCATCTAAAGTTTTGGTGCGTTCTCTTACTTTTTCTTCGAGTGTAACAAGGGCCTCTGCTTGTGTACTGGCTTTTTCTTCTTTGAGTTCATTGATTTTATTTGCAAGAGCCAATGATAAAATTCCGGCTTCTAATGTAGATCCAATTTGGTTTCCATAAATTGTAAATGCATTCACAGGTAGGATGCCGTTTTGCATTAAGGTATACATCAAAATTCCAAATAATAATGTAACCCATCCAATAAGAAATAATCTAGCTTGTTTGTTTCCTGTGCTATAATTTACTAATGCAACAATTAAAACTGAAACAACAAACAATTGTGCTATGAAATTTCCTAAACGAACAGCGATGGCAATGGGCAAATAAGAATAAGGAATCAAAATATAAAATAAAACAATAATTTTTAAAGATTGGATGAGTCTGTGAGACCAGGGATTTAATTCTCGTAGATTCAATGTTTGTTGAGCAAAAGTCCAACCAGATACGGCTGAACAGGTGACAATGATACTACCAATTCGATTGTGAATTTCTGGATGATCAAGAGTGATTACTTGATTTAATATTCCATTCAAATACATCTGTAAGGCCAAATTAAAAAAAATGGATATGGAATAAGTGATGTATGCTTTTTCTTTTAAGATAAAATAAATGAATAAATTGTAAATTACCATAATGAATATGGTTCCGTAAAAGAATCCGAGAATTGTATTTTCTAGATTTTCTTTTAAATAAAAAGTATCTTTGGAATAAAAACGAATCAAATAACTTACATTTGATGAAGACTTTGTTTCTAAAATAAGTGTTTTGGTTTCATTTTCTTTCCAATCCAATTCGAAAGCAATGGATTTGGAAAACGCATCCCAATGAGAATGGGCAATAAAATCACCACCTTCTTTCACGGGTTCGGGATTTCCATCTTCATACACTCGAACAAAATCTAAATGTGGATTTCCTAAATCGAGAATCAGTTTGTTTGCGGAAGTTTGGTTGGTTGCTTTGATCCTAAGGTATACATGGTCTGATTGGAAACCCAAACTTAAGTTGTTTTTAAATATCGGAGTCCAACGAAGTTTTTGAAAATTAACATCAATGGCGGAAGAGATCGCATAATCTATTTTTTGCGGAACAAAACTATCATCAGTGATCGATTTTTGAATTTCCAATCGGGAACAGGACAATGCCAAACCCGACAAAATGACTGTTAGGACTGCCCGCATAAACTCGGATGATTTCCCGATAAAAATCGGGACTTGTCAAAGCAAATTTATCTTAAGTTATATCCGTTCGCTTTTGCTGTTTCTACGAGGGAATCCGAAAGTTCTTTAAATCTTTCTTGGGTAAACGTTTTGTCATAGGACATAAGTTTAAAACGATAGGTAACAGATTTTTTTCCTTCACCAACAGTCTCACCCTTAAAGATGGTTTGTACAAACACTGATTCTAACTCTGGAATCTTCATTGTTTGTACTAAGTTGGCAAAAGACTCAGTTGAGTCTTTTGCATTCATGAGTAAGGATAGATCCAATTGGCCTTGGGGAAAATTAGATGGTGGAACAAAATGTGAATTTCTTCCGTATTTTTCCCAAACTTCCACTAACTTTTCCATATTGATTTTAGAAAGAATGGCTCTGCGTTTTAAATCATATTCATCCGCATAACGCGTGTGAAGGATTCCTAATTCGACAATTTCTGTTCCATCATAAGAAAGAACAAGTCCCGCGTTAGGATGGAGGTAGTTTCGATTCGTTTTTGCCCATTCGAACTTCGGTAGGTTTAAATATTGGAAAAGTTCGGAAATAGTTTCTCTAATTTGTAAGAACTCTAATTCAACCGCTGTTAGGTCATTAGGTTTGTTTTTGGAAAGAGAAAGGATCGACACCCAACGTCTTTCTTCTGCAAGTTCTGGTCCTTTTTCTTCTTTATGATAGGTTCTACCTAGTTCAAACAAATTAACCGATTCGAATCGGTCTTGGTTGAGTTTGGCTTGTTTGAGAAGGCCAGGAAACAAACTATTTCTAAGTAACGAATATTCCTCGGGCATTTCGTTCGCAATTTTTAAAGACGAACTTTCTTCTTTAAATTCGAATTTGGAATCAGTAGGGGAGGCAAAAGAATAATTATAAACTTCATTGAATCCCACTTCTAAAGCGAGGAAGTTTTTGACCCTTCTTTCCAATTCTCGTAATGGATTTCGAATTGGTGTTTCCACTGCCATAGAAAGGGCTTCGGTTTTGATCGAAGCATAACCGATGGTTCTTCCAATTTCTTCCACAAGATCTTCAGGGATAGTAACATCGTAGTTTTGTCTGTATTTAGGAACAAGAACTGTTAGTTCTTCTTCTTTGTTTGTGACTTTGAATCCAAGTCTGTTTAGGATTTCCGTGACTTCGGTTTGCGAAATGTTTTTACCTAATTTATGGCGAAGAAAAGTTAGATTGGTTTGGATTGTAACCGATTTCGATTCTGTTTGGTTGAAACCCTGCGGTTCATAAACTTTGATGTTTGGATTTCCATTTTCTTTTAATAATTGCACAGCACGTTTCATGACTGGCAAACAAGTATAACTATCTAAACCTTTTTCATAACGGACTGCAGATTCTGTACGGATATTGGTTTTACGAATTGTATAACGAACATCTTCTCTTTTGAAAACGGCTGATTCCATCACTATGTTTTTGGTAGAATCGATCACTGCAGAATCCTTTCCTCCCATCACACCCGCGAGGGCAACAGGGTCTTTTCCATTTTGAATGAGAAGTAGATCTTTTTGAAGTTTTGGAGTTGTATCATCTAACAAAGGGAAGGAGTCACCATCTTTTGATTTTACAACAGAAAAGGATGTGGATTTTAATCTTTCGCGGTCAAAAAAATGTGTGGGTTGCCCAAGCTCTAACAAAAGATAATTGGAAACGTCCACAACGTTATTGATCGAACGAATTCCACATTTTTCGAGTCTAGATTTGATTTTAGTATTCGATGGAGTGATGTTTACATTTTGGATGGAACAAACATAATATGCGTGTGCATTGTCTGTTTTTTCTACGGTTAGTCCTTCATTTCCGGATTCCCATTTTGTATCTGCTTGGAAAGGAAAATCATTCAAAGGCAATTGGAGTTGGGATGCCAGTTCACGTGCAAATCCAAAATGATTCCAAAGGTCTGGCCTATGTGTGATGGATTTATTATCAATCGTGAGAATGGTATCTTCCCATAAAAAAAGTTTGCGAACGGAGATTCCAAGACTGGTGTCAGCGGGAAAAATCAAAACTCCGGAAGATTCTAATGCCAGTCCCAATTCTTTTTCGGAACAATACATCCCTTGGGAACGAACACCCCTAAGCTCCGAATCTAAAATTTCTTTTCCATCTAGTTTGGTTCCTGGAAGCGCCAAAGGAACAATGTCACCTACCTTTACATTGGTGGCGGCTGTGACAATTTGGTATTCCTTGGAACCATCTGTGGCGATGGTTGTTTGCAGTTTTTCCGCATTAGGATGTTTTTCCAGTGATTTGATTTTGACAGTGATAACCGACGATAGGTGGACTTTAAATTCTTCCACATCATCAATTTCGCAAATGGATGTATTAATTTTTTCCAGAACCTTTTCGAACGGAATCTGGGAGAGCGGGGTAAATTCGTTTAACCAATCAACTGAAAGTTTCAAGTGAAATCCTTAATTGATAAAAACGGTGGGAAAGCGAACGGGTCAATCCGAAATTCCAAGTTCTGTCTTCAGAAAATGAAGGCAATCCTCGGAAGTCATCGGTTTGGCAAAATAGAATCCTTGGATGAGGTCAACTCCACTTTCTGCAAGTAATTGCACCTGTTCCTCGGTTTCCGCACCTTCCGCAACCACACTCAAACCAAGGTTATGTGCTAGATTGGAAACAGCATGGATGATGGTCTTGGAATCTTTGTCGGATGTAATCTCCGATACAAAGGAACGGTCAATTTTTAAAGAGGAAATCGGAAGTTTTTTCAAATACCCCAAACTGCTATACCCAGTTCCAAAATCATCAATGGCGATTTTAGCCCCGAGTTTTCGAATCTCTTGCATCGTACGAACGGCAGCATCAGCATTTTCCATGACAGAACTTTCGGTAAGTTCTACTTCTAAATCATGTGGATCCACTTTGAATAGTTTTAAGTTTTCTGCAATGGTTGAGATGAGTCTTTCATGTTTGAACTGTTTGGTGGAGATATTGACCGCCATAGAAACATCGCTGACCCCTTCGTCTTTCCAATAACGCATGGTTTGGATGGCTGATTTGATCACCCATTCCCCAATTGCTAAAATCATTCCTGTTTCTTCAGAGATAGGAATAAAAACGTTCGGAGAGATCAGTCCACGTTCTGGATGACGCCAACGAATGAGAGCTTCTACACCTGTTGGTTTTTTTGTATAAAGATCAATTTTGGGTTGGTACATCAAAGTAAATTGATTTTCAATGATGGCAATCCGCATCCGATTTTCGATTTCTAATCGTTCTGCGACTACGGTTTGGAGTTCTTCTGTAAAAAATACATAACAGTTTTTGCCTTGGGATTTTGCCAAGTTGAGGGCACTGTCTGCATTTTTTAGAAGTGTGTTGGAATCTTTTCCGTCTGTTGGGTATAAGGCGATCCCAACGGAAATATTTACAAAAATTCTTTCTCCATCGATGACAAAAGGATGGGTCATTGCATCCAAAATGGATTCTGAAATGACGGCTGCATCACGTTCGTTCGAAAGATCGGGTAATACAACGGTGAATTCATCTCCACCTTGTCTACTAATCAAATCATACACGCGTATACTTTCTCGAATTCGATAAGCAACTAGTTTGATGATTTTATCTCCAAAGTCATGGCCTCTGGAATCATTGATGATTTTGAAATTATCCAAATCAATTGCAAGAACTCCAACCAGGTTTCCGTGTCTTCTTGCTTCTTCAAAGATAGGAAATAGTTTATCAATAAGAGAGTTACGATTAGGAAGGTTTGTGAGTTGGTCAAAAAATGCCATGTAGGCAATTTTTTCTTCAGCATGCCTTCTTTGTGTGATGTCGAGAAAGGCAACTGCGAGCCCAAAGTTTTCCATAGGAATGGGAGTAGCTAAAATATCGAACCAAGTAATTTTATCTTCTTTGATCAGACCAATTTCCATATTACGAATCACTTCTTTGTGACGAAGGGCCCGCATCAGACTGGAATTTCTTGGATAAATTTTATTTCCATTCGGTTGGATGAGAGTGTATTTACGAATGTTTAAAGTCCGATTTAGAAGTTCCCCATCCTGGATGTTAAAGTAGGTTCTTGCTGTTTTATTGGTCTCAACAATTTTTCCTTTTTCATCCGTGATGGCAATCCCCATCGGAAGGTTATCAAAAATAGATTTGTACTTTTGTTGTTGGAGTAGGAATTCAAACGATATGTCTTTTTGGATGGTGACATCGCGATCAAAACCCAAAATGATTTTGGACTCACGTAAAGGGATGAGTAACCAAATGATCCACACCTCTTCTTTAGAGTTGGTGACCAGGCGGTTTTCAAAGTTTAAAATATTCGGATTTTCACCCAGACTATCAAAAGTATATTTTGTGTTCTCTTTGTCGTCTTCATGAGCAAAGTCGACTATGGATTTACCAACAATTTCTTTGGGTTCAAATTCTAAAAACCGAGCAAAACGTTCGGTAACAGAAACAAAATTTCCTTCCCAATCTAATACTTGAAAACTATTCGGATATTCGGCAAGGAGTGACTTAACTGTGAGTCCAGAGAGAATTTTACTGCCTAATGGCTCATTTTGCATGTATTTCATTGCCTAAAAAGTAGACGGCTTCAATGGATCCAGGAAAACTGAACCCTTCAAAGGGTGACCATCCGGACTTACTTTTAACCATTGATTTTTGAAATTCAACTGGTTTTTTTAAATTTAGGATAGAAAAATTAGCCGCATAACCTTGGTTAATAATGCCAACCCCTCTTCCAAATTGGTCAGGAAGGTAGGGCGCCACAAATTCTCCAGGGTTTTTGGAACATATTATTGCTATGGTCTGTAAAGGAATGTTTAGTTTGAGTATCATATACGTAACAAACAACCCATATGTATCAAGTTGAGAGATCCCACTTGTGCCTTTTTGTTTTTCTTCTATGGAATGGGGGGCATGGTCCGTTGCCAAATAGTCAATATGTCCATCTAAAATCCCTTTTACCATAGCTTCTCGGTCTTCTTTACCACGAAGTGGTGGATTCATTTGAAACCATTTATGATTGGTTTCTGTTAACATATCCGTATCAAACATCAAATGAGTGGGTGTCACTTCGCAAGTCACATTCACTCCTCGTTTTTTAGCAGCGATGATTTTAGAAAGACCATCTTTTGTCGAATAATGGCAAAGTTTGCCTTTGAGATTGTATTTTTCGATCAAATACAAAGCAAAATCAGTAGCAACTGTTTCTGCTTCTTTGGGGCGTCTTTCTTCATGTGTTGGTTGTGATTGGTTGGCAATTAAAATCTCTGGATCTTCGCAGTGGAAACTAATGTCTTGGCCCACATAATGTTTGATGACTTCTTCTAAAGAAGCATTGTCATGAAAAAATAATTCTCCAATGGAAGGGCCCATAAAGACTTTATAGGGAACTTTTTTTTCCAATGGTTTTGTATGTGGGCCGATCCCGGCATACAAAGTGATATGGATGGGTGCTTTTTTAGTGAGCGCAAGTTTTGCGGCATAGGTTTCATCATCAATAGGCGGAACTGGATTGTTTGGCATATCTGCCACATGGATCACACCACCGTTGATGGCAGCATTACCAGCTGAGATAAAATCTTCTTTGTAAGTGTGTTTCCCACTCACATCTTCTCTTGCGTGGATGTGGATATCGCCGAAACCAGGAAAAATCACTGAACCATCAGAAAACTGGCGAGCATCGGCATCGATCCCGTCTTTTACATTCGTGATGAGCCCCGTACTAGAATCAAATTCGATTGTGCCTTCAAATTCCCTTTCGTGAGTTACGATCTTCCCTGCAATTTTTCCCATTTTGCCCCTATGAATCTGCAGATTCTAAGAGACTTGGAAAGTTTCAAGGGAATTTACTTTGGATTCGAGAGTCTAGAACCCTGTTTCCAGTTCCAAAGGTACGGAAAAAAACCTTTAGAATCTTAGTCCCATTTGGATAAGATCTCGATGATATCATTTCCAAATCTTTCTACTTTGGCAGGGCCCACACCTTTTGTGGCTTCTAATTCAGAAAGGTTCTTTGGTTTTCTTTCCGCAATTCGTTTGAGAACAGGATTTTGAAATACCATAAACTTTTTCCATTTGAGTTGTCTTGCTTTTCTATCTCGGTAGTTGATGAGTTCTTTTAAAATTTGTGAATTGAGAGTGGGTGGTTTTTTTAGTTTTGTTTTTAAACTATTCGTTTCATCAGAGTTAGATGATGATAATTTTGATTTTATTTTTGCAAAATTGGGTAAATACAGTTTAGGGTATTTGGCACCGGCCACCAAAACTTTTTTTTCTTCCACCCAAGTTTCGAGTTTTGCCACCACTGCTTCTTCGGGAATTCCATCTAACTTTCCGTGATATGGATTTCTTTCCATTCGGTATCGAAGTACATCTTTAGTACGTTTGCCCACAAGAGTTTTAGCGATGATGGTTTTTCCAAATACAGCTGGATGTTCCTTTAAAAAATTTTGTATGGTTTCTTCTTCCCATTCGGAAAGAGGATAATCTCTTTTTTCGTTTTTCTTTTGAACTTTTGCGGCTTCTGATTTTAAAAAATGAGTTCTGTGGAGGTTGGCTCCCACTTCCGTACAAATATCACAACTTCCACAAGGAGAAATGGATTCACCAAAATAAGAACAGAGTTGGACTTGCCGACATTCTTCTTTGCCTGCATATTCTTTGATGTATTTGAGGAGGGTATCTCCACCTTTGAAGTTTGTTTCCTTTGATAACATAAAGGCTTGTGTGGCCACGTCACCCGCTTTAAAAAACAAAACACATTCCGAACCAAGCCCGTCCCTTCCGGCACGACCCGCTTCTTGGTAATAAGCTTCGAGAGAGGCAGGAACTTGATAATGCACCACCAAACGAACATCAGGTTGATCCATTCCCATTCCAAAGGCATTGGTGGCTACAAGGATGGGAACTTTTCCAGAGGAGTAGGCATTTTGAGTTCGTTCTCGGATTCCATCAGTGCGACCCGCATGGTATTTTCCCACAGAGAATCCGAAGTCTTTTAAAAGATCATATGTTTCATCGGTTTTTTTCCGAGTGGCACAATAAACAATGGCACGACCTGGAAATTTTCTTCCATCTTTCCAAGGTTCTAATAGTTCAATCAAACGATCCGCTTTGTCCCTTTCGGCCGCCGGATATTCTACGCTGAATTTTAAATTAGGTCTATAAAAAGTAGAAAGCACCACTTTCGGTGATTTCATTCCAAGGGCAGCTTGGACATCAGATTGAACTTTCCGAGTCGCTGTGGCCGTCAGTGCGAGGATCGGAAAATTAGGACGAGGATGGCGTTCTCGCAAAATATGGATTTGGCGGTATTCCGGACGAAAGTCATGTCCCCACTGCGAAACACAATGAGCTTCATCCACAACAAGGGCAAATAAATCTAGTTCCCGAAAGATTCTTAAAAAACCATTCGACAATGCTCTCTCTGGGGAAACGAGTAGGACTCGAATTTCTCCTTTTACCGACTTGGCAAGGATGGTCATTTGTTCCACTTCATCTTGAGTGGAATTACAAAAGGCAGCAGGAATTCCTTTGGCAAGCAAACTCTCTGTTTGGTCTTTCATTAAAGCAATGAGAGGTGATATAACTAGAGTTAGTTTGTTTTTTTGAATGGTGGCTGGGAGTTGGTAAATCAGAGATTTTCCCGCACCAGTTGGCAAAATGGCCAAGGTATCTTGCCCATCCAGTACAGAACGAATGGCCTCTTCTTGGCCTGGGCGAAATTCCGAAAAACCGAATTTGGTTTTGAGTTCCGAACGTAGATCCAAGGTAACTCTCAAGATTTCCGTAAATCCGAAAGGGTCAACGATAAGATTCCCCATTTTACCCTCATTTTTTCAATTTTACAGAATCGAGTGATCCGGAAATTGTAACGAAGACCGATGCTTTTTAATACCTTTGTCTTTTTGTTATTCTTTCTGGTCGTGTATTCGGTCTTTTTGGGATTCGGATGGTTTGCCGGAAAACAGAAATGGGCCTACCGCGCACAAAATCTTTGGCTCCTTCTAGCATCCTATTTTTTTTATGGGTGGTGGGAGTGGTTTTTTCTAACTCTCATCCTCATTAGTACAGTCATCGACTACTGTGCTGCCATCTTCATCGAAAGTACAGAAAACCAAATCCGTCGTCGCCTATATCTATCGGTTTCGATTGTTGCCAACTTGGGCCTACTATTTACAATGAAGTATTACGATTTTTTCGCAGTGAACCTCATTGACTCTTGGAACCAATTGGCTTTGTGGATGGGTTCCACTGCTGCCACCGATTCGAATACATACTTGTTAAGAAATATCATTCTGCCGGTGGGAATTAGTTTTTATACCTTCCAAACCATGTCTTATACCATCGATGTGTTTCGCAGACAAATCAAAGCGGAACGTGACTTTTTTGACTTTGCTCTTTTTGTGAATTATTTCCCACAACTTGTGGCAGGTCCCATCGAACGCGCTCAAGACCTACTTCCTCAATTGAAAAAACCAAAATTTCCAACTTGGGACAGGGTGCAGAAAGGATTGTATGATATCCTACTTGGTTATTTTATGAAGGTGTATGTGGCAGATAACTTATCCACATATGTAGACCAAGTATTCCTTGCCGGTAAATCTCTATATACACAAAATCCAGACATCATTCAAGCTATGGACGGCTCACAAGTGTTTGCTGGTGGATTTTTGTTTTTAACACAAATTTATTGTGACTTTGCTGGTTATTCTTTTATTGCTTTAGGAGTTTCTAGGCTTCTTGGTGTCACTCTCACGGTAAATTTTGAAACTCCAGAATTTTCCAAAACACCTACAGAGTTTTGGAATCGTTGGCATGTAACACTGAATCGGTGGTTCCGTGATTATATTTATATTTCCCTTGGTGGGAGTAAATATGGAAAGTTTGCGCAGTACAGAAACTTATTTATTATTTTCTTTTTATCCGGACTTTGGCACGGAGCCAATTGGACTTTTATCACTTGGGGTTGTTTACAAGGGATTTATACCATTATTTACCTAGTTGCCTTTGCCAAAAAGAAAGAAGACAAAACAAGTGATTTGGAAATTGCCCCTCCTTCCTTATGGGAAAAAATCCAAAGTATTCTTTCGGGAACTTTTTCGCGAGTACTCATTTATACTCTCGTTGTTTTTAGTGCCGTAGGATTTCGTTCTTATGATGCCAATATGATGTTTCTTTATATGAAAAAATTCTTAATGGTTTGGAATTGGGACTTAAATCCAAACAATAACGTTAAAGATATGTTGGGACTTTTTGGTGAGTATTTTAAAATCTTTTTACCACTTCTCATCATTGATGGAATTACATACTTTAAAAAAGAAAGATATTGGGTTTTTGTATCCCATCCTCTGGTTCAAGTTTTTGTTTTATTCTTTATGGGATTTCTCATTCTTACTCGTGGAGTTTTTGGAAAGGAGGTAATCTACTTTGCGTTCTAAATTTTTAGGAATTGGGATTACCCTCTTATTGTTTTTGGTATTGGAACTTGTAGTTCGATTCACAGGAATCCACTATTTGGAACAACCGGAAATTTTCTTTGTCAACCTAAAGAAAAACTTTGTAGAATCCGGCAAAGGTGAAGCCGATATCATTGTGTTAGGTGACTCGAGATCAATGGCACTCGCCGGTTATTCGAAAGAATCTGGTGTTGAATATTCTGTTTATAATCATAGTTTGCCTGCCATGGGCCCAAAGTACTATCGTTTCTTTTTGGATAAGTATTTAAAGAAAGGAAATGCTAAACCAAAAATGGTTTTGTTTGCTGCTTCACCTAAACTATATTCTACGGGATATGGACCACCGTTATATGATCCTGATGGTAAATCAGTAAAAGAAAACGAATCCATCTCTACTTATTTGAACCGAAGATGGCAAGAAGGAATTCAAAAAAACTTTTTTCGTACTCCCACACCTACCAATATCATCAGTTATAGTGGCAAACAAGAAGACGCAAACCAAATCCTTTGGGAATTTTTTGGTCATAGATACCTCCATCAATTTACATTTTCAGAACTCTCCGAACAATACTCTGGTGTGGAACGTTTGTTTATTCTGTCTAAAGCAACACCACTGCTCTATGAATCCTATCGGTTCCACGGTGCCATTCGTAACGCACTCAGCCAAACCAATTGGAAGGTTGATAAAAATTACAAAGAACGATCTTTGTTTTGTGAATCCTGCGAAAATGTGGAAGCAGGACTTTGTAAACCTGCATCCTCCCAATTAGAAGACAATTTTACCATTGAAGACCAAATCAATCGTCACTTTGGAAAATACAATATCTCCAATCGTTTGAAACCAGAACTTGTTTTATTTTCAAAAGAGTTGATTCAAAAGGAATTGGATGCAGAACGAACCAACCCAAAACCTTATGTATATCACAAACCAGACTTTATTGTATTAAAAGAACTGATTGAATACACTCGTTCACAAGGAATCCAATTTGGAATGATTTATATGCCTTGGATGAAGGATGGCCAAGAATCTAGGGAATCCCAAGACTTACTGGCGGATCTAAAAACTTTTTTTAGAGAGAATCCAGATGCAGGACTCTTTTTCTTTCCGGATTCCTCCTATCCAAATGATCGGTTTGTAGATAATATCCATTACGATTGCCGGGGAGAAAAACGGGTAAACGAAGAATTTCTCAAATTTGTTCTTCCTCAAGTGTTCCGTTTTTTGCATTCCAGATAAAAATCCAATTGATTTCCGATTTCCGATGTTGGAGAATGAGGCACTCCATCCGGATAAGAGGAAACCCAATCATGTTTTCGTTTCGAAACATATTAGTTTGTATTCTATCGGCCTATCTCATCGGTTTACCGGTGTTCGGGCAGAACCGTTATGCGTTGTTCATTGGAACCAATTACAAAGGGAACACAGCCAAAATCCCTGAGTTGAATCTCTGTGAAGCAGACGCTACTTTCTTAAAAGAAAAAATCCAAAAGAAAGGAAACTTCAAGGATATCAAAGTCTTGTTAGGTTCCATGGTCACTCGCGATAATGTAAAAAACGCGATCTCCCAATTGGGTAAAGTTGTAGGAAAAGAGGATTCTGTTTTTTTATACTTCTCCGGCCACGGAATGTATATGAAAGATGCGAAAGCAAAAAACGGAATGCGTAACTATCTTATCTGTTACGACCGCCCTCATATTTCTGATGAGGAATTGAACGAATTTTTAACCGATATCAAATCCCAAAAGACAGTTCTTGTGATGGACTGCTGTTATTCAGGAGGGATTGCCAAAAAAGGGAAAAATACCCGCGGGGCAGCTGAGATCCCGATTGCCCAAGGAAATGATGGGGTTGTCCGCCAAAACGCGGAAGATTACTTTTTCCAAGACAAAGCTGTCATTTCTTCTTCCGACGATGACCAAACCTCGATTGAAGTAGGAGGGACCATCAACCATGGGATCTTTACTTACAACTTTGGAAATGCTCTAGAAAAAGGGGATTTAAACAAAGACAGTGTGGTCACAGCCCTCGAAGCCTTCTTTGTTGCCAAAGAAGAAACGGTGAAAATGGCCCGCCAATTCAACCATGAACAAACTCCACAAGTTTCTGGGAATGCCGCCGGGATCTTTTTGTCTGGTTCTCCGAAACCACAAACTCCTCCACCAAAACCACCAAACGTAGTCATTAACGTGCCGATCACACCGGTGGAAAACACAACACCACCAAACAACAACACAACGACACCTCCGGTTGTAACACCAGAGCCAGAACCAACACCGGCCAATGAAACCACAGTGGTCATCCCACCCATTACAGAAGTGGAACCACCAGCCCCACCTTCAGTCACAACGGGGAGTATCCTCATCCGAACTTCCATCATCAAAGACAAGTCTTACGGGGGAGCGGCTACAAAGTCGCCTTATGACCTTCTCAACAAACAAGGGAAATTAAAATCTTCGCCTGCTGAGGATAAAGTAAGATCCATCAAAGTTCTTGTGGATGATCAGGAATACACATCCCAAGTGACAACAGAGAAATCAAAAATTTGGGGTTCGGTGACCAAAAATGGAACTCTCATTCAGGGAGATATCTACAATGTAAAAATAGACAACCTTCCTGCGGGAGTACACCAAATTGAAATCCGTGCAGACAAGTATCCAATCTACAAAACGGCCACTGCAGTGCTTCCGAAGCAGACTGTGACTGTAGATGCCATTAATTCTATGGATGGATTCGGTGCCATTCGAGGCCGCGTGTTTTTCAAAACCTTGGACAACCCGATCGAAAAACACCCGATTTATATGCCGACAGTGGTTTCCACAAACCAAATCTTCAAAGTTACCACTGACAAAGATGGATACTTTTGGTTCACCAACCTAAAACCAGGGAAATACGAAATCCGAGCTAGTTTCATGGAAGAAATGAAGCTGGAGAATTCGGAAATTCACGTACAACCGGGAGAAGTGACCAATGTGGACATCATCCTCAATAAAAAATTGAGTTATACCAAGACAAAATACTAATCCAAAACCTCCCCAGGTATTGGATTTTTGGAAAAGACCCTCCTTCGCGAGGGTTTTTTTATGCCCCAAGGGTCCCGAGATTCTCGTTTAGGCCTTGATTATGAGGCCATTTGATTAAATTTAATCGGCAATTGATTAATATTAATCTAAATTCGTCTTTTTTTCCTGATTTTGGCAAATCCTGAGCACATTCTTCATAATTTCCGATTGAATTTAATCGCAACGAGAAGTTTTCTAGAGTCATAGAATAAACAAAGGGAATCGGAAAAAGAGGTTCCCACTCTAGAGAGGATCACATGAAAACAACAAAGATTATCGCAACAGGGATCTTGGCTTTCGGACTTGCAACCGCAAATCTCCAAGCTTTAGATACAAACGAAAGATTGGAGCTTTTGGAGTCTGCTATGATTGACCAAGCAACAACTCCGGCGCAAAAATCTGCCGTTTCGGAATACCTAGCGAATGTCGCAAAAGAAAAAGTAGAGATGGCTCAGGCACTTCGTGACAGAGCAGGATCTACTCGTGGCGGTAAAGCAATTAGCCAAATGAACGAAAGAAGTGAACTACTTCGTCGTGCTGAGGCTCTTGAAAAAGAAGCTAAAAAATACCGCACTATCTCTATGGATCTAAGCCAAGCATCCATGCAGGTAGCACAAAACTAATCAGTCCCAAACGCCAGTTTGAGATTTGTGAGAAAGGTCAGGTTCGCCTGGCCTTTTTTTGTACCCTCTCAATTTCCTAATGATATTAATGCTTTCCAAACAACCTAACTATGTGACATAATCAATATATGGTTGACACTCCCCAGGAAATCAAAGAAAAACGATTTGGGCGTGTAGTTCCTATCCTTTTGGTCTTTGTCGGCCTTGTGGCTCTTGGACTTATCTTTCGTTGGGGCAGGCCCGTGAAACCGGTGGATCGTTTGGAATGGGAAGGGCTTGTCGCTCTTTCTCCTCCTCTGGTTCTTAGATATTTGGGAGTGGATCCCGAATCACCCACGATCGGGGATTGGAAGGATTGGGAGAAACGACTTTCAAACCATCCAAGAATTCGGAAGGTGCGAATCACTAGAGATCCCGATGGTTTTTTGATTATCAACATACAGGAGAAAGTCGCCGAATTTGTCATACATGTAGGAAATTCCCTGTATGAAGTGGATGAAGATCTGGAGATACTTTCCAGAGATCAGGTGTTGGCTAACCATATCATTGTGATTAGCGGGCAGTTCACAGTAGGGGAGCAGAAACTAGAAGGCAGACAGATTTTTGATATCACCAAAGAAATGCGACATGCTCTTTCCCTTTACCCCGCACTTAAATCCAGAATTTCGGAACTTGTCGCTGAACGTGATGGCAATTATACCGTGTATTTAAAATCACCAAACTCCATCAAAGTATACTTAGGTGATAAGTTAGAGTTGAATGTATTTCGCAAATTATATGCATCCTTAGCTTATATGGAAGCAGAATCTGTAAAAGCAGTTTCCATAGATTTAAGAGGTGAGGACGCAATTTACCATTAGTATGAGCTATGATGACGTACCTATCATAACGGCCTTGGATTTGGGATCCTCTCTTGTTAAAGTTGTTATTGGACGACTAGTGGGAGATCACGAAATCGAAATTATCGGTACGGGAGTATACCCTTCTGCCGGTATCAAAAATGGTTCCATTGTCAATGTGGAAACAACAACTAAGTCCATCATAGAGGCGTTTGGTGATGCCGAGCTTATGGCCGGTCAAGAAGTGAATGCTGTAGTTGTGAATGTTTCTGGAAAGTCAGTGTATGGATTCAATGAAAAAGGAATCATCGCTGTGACAAACAGAGAACGAATTGTTTCTGAAACTGATATTATGCGTGTAGTGGAAGCCGCACAAGCAGTACACGTTCCAAACGACCAACAAGTCATTCATGTTCTTACTAAAGAATTCAAAGTTGATGACCAAGTGAATATCAAAGACCCTATTGGAATGACAGGGGTTCGTTTAGAAGCAGAAGTACATATTGTATCTTGTGGAAATACGGCTCTCAATAATATTGATCGTTGTGTAGAACAAGCTGGTCTTTTGCAAATGGACCGGGTGTTATCTAGTCTTGCCTCTTCCGAGGCGATCTTAACATCAGGTGAAAAGGATTTGGGAACGGCTGTCATTGATATCGGTGCCGGAATCTGTGACATCATTATTTATGTGGATGGGGGAATTGCTTTTTCATCAGTAGTTCCTTTTGGTGGATTCCATATCACAAGCGATATTTCCATTGGATTAAAAACCACAGTCGAAACAGCGGAAGTCATTAAAAAAAGGTATGGTCATACACGGATTGATATGGTGGATCCCACTGAAAAATTCGAAATTCCTTCGATTTCGGGTAGGCCTGCTCGTTCGGTTTTCCGTCAGGAACTTGTAGAAATTTTAGAACCAAGAGTTCGTGAAATCTTAGAAATGATTGATCACGAACTGGTTCGATCAGGATTTAAATCTAGTTTGGCGGGAGGAGTCATCCTAACGGGAGGAACCTCTCTTTTACAAGGAATTGAAGCCACTGCTGAAGAAGTATTACGTTTGTCAGTCGGTCGTGCAAAACCAGCAGGTCTTAGTGGACTTGTGGATAAAATTTCATCACCTGAATATGCCACTGCTGTTGGTCTGATTAAATATAGTTCAAAAATACAAAACTTAGAACAAAGAAACATGCATTCCGGATCTGATTCAGACGGTTGGATGAAGAAGGTTCGTCGTTGGATGGAGAATAATCTCTAAGGATATGTCGATGTTGTACCTAGAAGAAGAAAAAACAAGCCCTGCAATTATCAAAGTCATTGGAGTTGGTGGCGGTGGAATGAATGCCGTCACTCGTATGGTTCATGCTAAAATGACAGGTGTTGACTTTATCGTGATGAATACCGACGAACAAGTATTATTAAAATCTCCAGTAGAAGTCAAAATTCAGTTAGGTAACAAAGTAACTCGAGGGATGGGTGCTGGTGGTGATCCAGAACTTGGAGAAAAGGCAGCCCTTGAAGACAAAGAACGAATTGTATCGGCCCTAAAAGGTGCAGATATGGTTTTTGTTACTGCAGGTATGGGTGGCGGAACGGGAACAGGGGCTGCTCCTATCATTGCTGCCATTGCCAAAGAAATGAAATGTTTAGTTGTCGGTGTGGTGACTGTTCCTTTTTCCTTTGAAGGAAAAAGAAGAGCCGAACTTGCGAAACTTGGAATCGATCAACTCCGTGCGAATGTAGACACACTCATTACCATTCGTAATGATTCTATTTTTCAGGTAGTGGATAAAAACACTCCAGTGGATATGGCATTTCGAGTGATCGACGATATTTTGTTAAATGGTGTTCGTGGGATTAGTGATATTATCAACCATCCAGGAATCATCAATGTAGATTTCGCTGATGTAAAAACCATTATGAAGGACACTGGAGATGCAATTTTAGGTGTTGGTGAAGGCCGCGGGGAAACCAGAGTGAGTGAAGCTGTAGAACAAGCCATCAACAATACTCTTCTTGAAGATTCTAGCATCCAAGGAGCCAAATCCCTCCTCATCAATGTAACCGGTGGGACGGATCTTACCATTCATGAATGGAATGAAGTTTCCCAAATCATCACTGCACAAGCAGATCCAGATGCCAATATCATCATTGGACTGAATGAAGACGGGTCCCTTTCGGATCAAATTAGAGTCACCGTGATTGCCACAGGTTTTGCTAAAAAAGGAAAACAATACCAAAGAGAGCAGAAGGTTGTGGGTTCAGAAGAATCCATTTCTCCTATGGTGTACATTCGAAAGAATGAGGAAAAAGACTCTGGATTTGGCAAGGAACAAGATTCCATTCGAAGCATCCGCCAATCGAATCGAGGATTTTCTTCGCAAAAACAATCCTCCCCTTTTCAGAACTACGGAGAGGACTACGATATCCCTGCTTTTTTAAGAAGAAAGAACGATTAAATAAAAGCTTCGACCAATCGACAAACTAGATGCCAGTCAGTGGTCGGTTGGTTCTTTCATTGTAAAGTTGTTCAGTCAAATCAATGAGTTGGTTAGGTTAGTTCGAATAAGAACGCACTGAAACAAACAAAGGTTTGTCGGCTTCGACAAGGAGTTTTTTCGGAGCCGCAGTCACAACCGATCCTGGAGATTCTACTTTAAAGTCGTATTCCCCTGGAGCGAGAAGAATCCGTTTCACTTGGAAATTGGCAGGAATGGTCCTCCAACAGCGGAGGTCAGGGGCAATGGTTTGTGAAACAGCAAGTCCCGCAGCCGCACCTGCCGCCACCCGAATGAGGGTAGAAACCAAATCGTTATTTTTGTTTTTTCCACCAGATTCAATAGCACGAGCCATTGCTTCTGAAGCAATCACAGCAGCGACTATTTTTAATGATAAAGATGTTAAGTTCTTGGTGATGAGAGTTTTATAACTTTCATTGAAGTTATTCATCGCGGTTTCTGAATAATTATTCATGATATCCGAATAACCAACATCCACACCGTTGATGTAATATTTTTTTGGAAGAGAACCTTTGGGATCTCTTTCTTTATAAATGGGAATAGGGTTTTCTGCAACCGACAAAGCAGCGACAGCACCTGCAAGAGAAGCACCTGCACCTTTCGAACGTAATCCAATTTCCACTGCACCACGGAGTGCCACGGCAAAATACTCATCTTCCATGAGTTTTCCTCGTGACATTTTGATTGCTGACTTGCCCGCTTCGTGAATGATGATGACCTCGGAAAGTTTTTCATTTTCAGGGGAAGTTCTTTGCATGGAACTATTGTAGGCCTGCAGACTGGAACGGCCTGCCGCATATTTATTTTGATCACCGGAATCTCCTTCCCTAACAGCTAACAGATATCTGTCGGCAACTAGGTTTTGGCTTTTTCCAATGAGTTGTTCCATGTTTTTATATTGGACACGAGCATCATTATAACGACCTAGTTTTTCGGAGACATAGGCATCAATGAGTCTTGCTGCGTTATTTTGGCGATACTCAGCAGCCAAAAAGCGCATTTCTTTTAATTCGAAATCGAGTCTTCTGAAATAAATTTTTGCGTTATTGGTATCTCCTTGAAGGAGATAATTGTTCGCAATGTAAAACTTAATCATTACTCTTTCAAAGTCTTCACCAGTGTAATTGGATTCGTTATCTGATAAAATAAACGATAATCCTGACCTCGTCATACTGACTTTGATATTGTCTGCCATATCTTCGGCTTCTTTGAAAACTTTATTGGAGGTTACGTAATCTCCCTTGGTATGAAAGATCATACCTGCTTCCATCAAAAACAGAAGTTTGTCCTTACTAGAAGAACCTTCATAGAGTTCTCTAATTTTAGGAATGGCAGAATCATAATCTTGCCCATAGTATGCCGACTCGGTTGCTTTGATGATTTTGTTGTAATCACTGGCACAACCGAGGATAAAAAGAGAAAGAAAGAGAATTGTTTTTTTCATGGAATGATGGGCAGGGATTACCAGCTAACCCCTTTATTTCCGCGAACGGCAAGTTTGCGATACGAAACTTTTTCTGACCAAACAGCGATCGTAGTTTCCACTTCCACAAGTTCGATGTTGATGGACTGTTCTACGATTTTTTCTCCATCAGAGGTAAACATGTTTTCGTTGATTTCGCAACGGACGAAGAAGTTGGGAGACTTCAATTTTCCAATGGAAAGTCTGTTGGAAGTGAGCCCGGACAAACTGAACTGGATTTCATTGAGTGACTGCTCTCTCGTCTTTGTACGAACTGTATAAATTTTCCCTTTGATGAGTTTGGAAACAAAGGCGTTGTCAAAAAGTTCCGTTTGGATTTGTTCTGACGTATCGTTACGAGTAGGGAAGTGGGCAACGAAGACTCCTTCTTCGTGTGGGTTTTCTTTAAAGTAATCCCCAATTTGGCCTGCCAGTTTATCTGCCGCTTTCACCAATTCCTGGCTTGTGAGCCCACCTGAGTCGGAGATATAATCATCAGCGTTGTCGAGTCGTTTTGGACTGCTACTGCATTGGAATAAGAATCCTACTAAGAGAAACGAGAAAAGAATTTGTTTCATAACCCCATTTATAAGGGGGGATACAAAGTGACTTGTCAATTCCAAAAATCGACTTTCAGTTCCTCTACTTTTGCACTGCGATAAGAAGTTCTTTCCTCTTCGGACATTTCCAATAATTCTCTTGCGTAAACCAAGTCGACGACCTGGCGAAAAAACATAGGGCTTTCCCAGGCTTGGATTTCCCATTTTTCTTTTTGGTAAAGTTCTGTTTTTTTCTTAAGAAAAATTCGTTTCCTTTCTCTCGAATAACTGTAGGGATTTTTCTGAACATAATCTTCTAGGTAAGAAAGAAGCCAAACGGGTGGAGCGGTGGGGTGTTTTGGAAAAAGAAGATTACGTAAGACAAGAGGAAAAATTTCTTCTGAAATACGATTCACAGCTGTTAGTTTTTCGTAGGAGGAAAGTCCTTCTTTTTGTTCCAACTCTATAGTTTTTTCCTTCCAATTCATAAAAGCAACATAAACCGCATAGAGCACGTGGCCCCTTTCATCCGGATAGGTTTCTAGTAGGTAGGCATAAACTTGGTCTCGCTCTCCATTCCAAAGGTAGGATTCTTTGCCTCGGAGGGTTTCTAAAAAATCGCGTAAGTCAGATGGATATCCGGGTCGTTGTAGAACCTCGGGGCGATTTTGTAACCTCTGCCAATAGACCTCAGAACGGGAATCATAAGAAGATTCTTTAAGATCAGGGTTCGTTTTTTTCCGAAAAAGGAAATAGACAAGACCACCCAAAAGGAGGGAAAGTAGAATCAGGATGAGAAGGAAGGTGGTGATTTTCTTTTTGTTTGTGGGCATTGTCTTTGGGGCAAATGGTTGTAAACAAGAATCAGCAGAGGATTCTGAAACAGAATTACTCAGTTCGATCCTATCGCAGGGGAACGCTATCAATTCCGCTTGTCAAAGATTTATTTTATCGGAATCAAATTGTGTGGCTACTGCGGACTCTAGTTTGACTGTCTGTTCTGGATTGATTTCTAAATTAAAAGGAGAAATCTTACCACAGGAATTGAATACCGATGCCGTTGCCATTTTATACTTTGATTGTTTTACAAAAACAAATCTAACATATAATATTGCCAAGGCTTGTAACCAAAGTTCTTTTAATTCTAATTCTGATTACCGAAGAGTCCAAAGAACAGGGACCTCTCAAGCGGAACTATCTTGGCGTGAGGCATTCAATAAATGTGGATCTTTGGAAAATGAAGTTCCACCAACGGATTCTGGACTTAGAGAAACAGATACTATGCTTCGTTCCGATCCGTTTTAATATTCACTTAAGGAGTGTTATATGTCACTGGTAACTAAAGACCAATTGGTCCAAAAATTAAATCCTGTTTATCTTCCTCATGAAATTGAAGAAAGGATCATTCCTTTAACGGAAGAAATTAACCGTCTCAAAAAAGAAAAAAACGCGGTGATCCTTGGACATAATTATATGACACCTGACGTGTTTTGGGGTGTGTCCGATATTATTGGGGATTCTTTGTATCTCTCCAAAATGGCAAAGGAAACAACAGCCGATATGATCCTTTTTAATGGGGTTCATTTTATGGCAGAAACTGCTAAAATCCTATCGCCAGAAAAAAGAGTGCTCATTGCAGATTTGAAAGCTGGATGTTCTTTGGCAGAAGCCATCACTAGAGAGGATGTGAAAGCACTCAAAGCAAAATATCCTGGTGTACCTGTGGTTACGTATGTCAACTGTTCGGCGGAAGTAAAAGCAGAAACCGATGTTTGTTGTACTTCTGCTAATGCATTACAAATAGTCAATGCAGTGGAAGGAGATACTGTAATTTTTTTGCCGGACGAATATTTGGCTGGGAATGTTCGTAATCATACCACAAAAACCATCATCTCTCATCCTGGCCGTTGTATGGTACATGAAATGTATACTCCTGAAGATATTAAATCCGCAAAACGACTGTTTTCTGGTGATCTAACTGTGATCACTCACCCAGAATGCCATGAAGATGTAGTAAAAGAAGCTGATTTTTCTGGTTCTACTTCGCAAATGGTGGATTTCATTCGACAAAGTAAAACCAACAAAATTATGTTAGTGACAGAGTGTTCGATGGGTGATAACCTTCGCGCTGAGTTTCCTGAAAAAGAATTTGTATCCACTTGTCAAACTTGCCCTCATATGAAAAAAATCACTTTAGAAAAAGTGAGAGATGCTCTATTAAAAGAACAGTTTGAAATCTTTTTGGATGAAGAAGTGATTCGACTGGCGCAAAAGTCTGTGAATCGTATGTTAGAATTGAGTTATAAAAAGTAGGATTTATGTTTAGAGTTGGAAACGGAATCGATTTTCATCAGTTAATCCATGAACCCTTTCGCCCACTGGTCCTTGCGGGTGTTGAGGTAAAATCGGAATTTGCCCTTCTTGGTCATAGTGATGCAGATGTGGTTTTACATGCAGTCGCCGATGCTATTCTAGGTGCTTTGGCTCTCGGTGATATTGGTGTACACTTTCCTGACACAGACCCGCAGTATAAAAACATGAAGTCTTCTCGTATTGTAGAGAAATGTTTAGATTTGATTGCTGAAAAAAAGTTTAAACTAGTGAATGTCGATTGTACTTACGTGGGAGATCACCCGAAGATCAGTCCTATTCGTGCCGAACTCAATGCTTCTTTGGCAAGTATCACCAAATTACCGTTAGATTGTGTTTCGATCAAAGCCACTACTTCCGAAGGAATGGGTTCTCTTGGTCGTAGTGAGGGTGTGATGGTGATGGCAACAGTTCTACTCGAAAGCACAAAGTCCAAATCTTAGAATAGTTTTTGTTTTCCAGAAGCAATGTGGTCTAAATCTGCATTGCTAAAAAATAGAAATAGAAGTTTGGAAAGAAGGTTTGGATTTGTTTCCAGTTCCCAGGTTCCATAGATGCGAACGCCGTTCTGAATGGTTTCCCACCGGTAGGATTCTTTTAGGTTCTGGTAGTGTTTAAAACCTTCTGCAGTAATTTGGAATTCCGATTTACCCAGATTGTTTGCAATGGTTGTCGTACATTTTACCGTTTCTCCCATTACTTTAGATTCCCAGGTTTCTCCTACCGCTGGTGTGCGAAAGGATTTTGGTTGGAAGGAATCGTAAAGAATCTTTTGTACTTGTTCTGGTTTGATTGTGACATCCCAGGTCCGTTCCTCTTGAGTTTTACTTTGTCGGAATACGGCAAACGCGAAAACCAGAACAAAAACACCGAAGACACGAAGATACCAAATCATATCTCCATTGAAAAATCTATTGCCTAGGGATCGATTGAAATTTATTTTTCTCCTACCGAAAGGAAACCATCGGTGAGGGTTTTGCCACTGCACGCAGGAAGAGAAATATCATCAAAACGTGTCTCCGGACTGGTTCAAGTTTACCAACGAGAGAACCGTTTATCGCGACAAACCAACCCATTTCCTGAAATTTTAGAAGATACTGTTTACACCCGAATTCTGAAAGATCCCAATTATTGGATCTCTCAAGATTTGGAAGATAAAATCATTCAAATCATAGCCCAATCACTCGATATTTCTGGGATTTTATACCATCTTGGAACGGAAAGTTTGATTACCAATGCGTATGATTTACTTCCTTTGGACGATTCAAGAATTGATTTGGTGGAGATGATTCAAAGGTTACCTATTTTAATAGGTCGACTAACGCGTGCTGTATATTTAAACGTAAAACCCATTGCCGATCAAAAAGTAATTTTTGTATTTAATTATTTACCTGAATACCAAGAGAAATGGTATGATGCCGTTTTTTTTCAAGGTATGCTCAATGGTCTTGCCGTACTTTTTGAACTTAAAGAATTTAAAATCCGAATGACAAAAACCAAACTTTTTGGAATCCACATGTCTCACAAGGAGTTAGGTGAGGATATTGTATTTGGAACAGATTCTAATGAATATGAGATGGATTGGTTGGAAGACAAATTGTTTTTGTCTCGTTCTCGTTTGACAAAAGATGATATCACTAACAGACATAGAGTGATGGTCACTTCGCGAATGGATTCACAATTGGAAGAAATATCCATTGTAGACGTTAAGGATGTGGTTCGAAGGTCTCGGGAACTTGCTATTGAAAACCGAGATTTAGAAGCGGCCGTTGAAGTGTTAAAATCTTTCAAACAGGAGTTGGAAAAAAAACAACTCTCCATGGCGAAGGATCTACGCCTTGCTAAAAACATCCAAAAAGGGCTCATTCCAGAAATCATCCCCGATTGGAATGGTATCCAGTTTTGGACTGGTTTTACTCCTATGCAAGAAGTGAGTGGGGATTATTATGATTACTTTCCATATAACATGAATAAGCTGGGAGTGGCTGTTTGTGATGTTTCTGGGCACGGAGTTCCGGCAGCTTTTATTACCGCATTATCCAAGCTGTTGTTTTCCAATTTTAAAAAATCAAAACCTTCCGAAATATTCAAACTCATCAATCGGGAGTTATTGGATTTGGTTAAACAACAGGGATATACAACTTGTGTTTATGTTTTAATCCATGATGACTACAAGGTTTTATATTCTGTTGCCGGCCATCCTCGCCCGATTTTATTTAGAGCTAAAACTGGTAGGGCAGAAATTTGTGAGGGAGATGGAACTTTTCTCGGAATGTTTCCCGATGCAGGTGAAACCTTTTTAGATTTCCAACTCCAATTAGAGCCTGGAGACCAATTGTTTTTGTACACTGATGGTTTGATTGAAGCAGAAAATGATAAAGGTCTTGCGTTTGGAGAAACGAAACTCATTCAAATCATAGAAACTTGTGCTGGAAAATCCATCCAAGATACAGTGGAAACTATCCTAACAACCCATAAAGAATTTACTATGGGTACAGATCCAATGGATGATATCACTCTTCTTGGACTTCAGTTGTCCCCAAGACTTCCTGAATTCAATCTCATTAAAGCTAAAGGGGAGGAAGCTTATCTTAATAAAGAGTTTCAAGATGCTGTCAGTTTTTATGAAAAGGCACATCAGATTTTACCTCGCGAACTAGACACACAACTTTCTTATGGAAAAGCTCTTGCTCATAGTAGGGATTTTGATAAAGCCATTCGTTTGTTAGAATCTTATAATAAATTCAAAACTAATCATTTTAAGTCACATTCTGTTCTTGGTTATTGTTATTACCAAATGGAAATGTTTGAAAAAGCGGAAATAGAATGGAAAAAAGCTCATTCGATTAACGATTCCAAATTATCGAACTTATATAACTTAGCGCAAGTATATAGAAAGTTAAACCAAAAGAAAAAAATGAAAGATGTCATCGAAAAGATGAAACGAATTGATCCATCTTACATTCACATCCTTCCACTTGAAAAAAAGTGGGAGTCTTTACCTGATGAATAGAATCAAACTTTTAATTCTATCCCTTTGTTTTTTTCATTTTAGTTTTCCAGTAGATCATAGTTTTCATCCTGATTTTGGATTAGAATGGTGTTACTTTGTTGGACATATTGAATCAAAATCAGGAAACCATTACGGGTATGAATTGTCTTTTTTTCGCCTAAAGTTTTCTGATGATAAAGATTGGAATCCTGAGATTTTTCCTGTTCATTTTGCTATCTCCGATTTTTCTTCTAAAAAATATAAAAATTCTCAAACCATTAAACGAACGATAGGTGATCTTGCGGGTTATTCAGAAAAAACAATTTATAGTGGGGATTATCATTTGGAGATAATTTCCAAAGATAAATTTCATATCAAAGCTCAATCCAAATCGAAAGATTTGAGTTTGGATTTGGAATTGGAAGGAAATGGAAAAATTTTGGTACATGGTGATAAAGGGGTTTCTATCAAATCCAATCGAAATCCAAATATATTTTCATATTATTATAGTTATCCCAGACTCAAAACAACAGGAAATCTTTTTATGAATGGGAAAAGAGAAACCATTCTATCCGGAAATTCTTGGATGGATCATGAATGGAACGAAAAAAATTCTAAGTCCCTTCCTACTCTTGCCACAGGGGAAACCGGTTGGGATTGGATTTGTTTGTCGGATTCTTTAGGTGGTGACTATGTATTCTTTCGGTTTAGAGAATCGCATATAGTAACTCCAGAGGTTTTTGGAACCTATCGAAATCCAGAAGGAAAAACTACTTACTGGAAGGAGCCAGGCCAGGTCAAAATGGAAACTATAGGATCTTTTTGGAAAAGTCCGAATACAAAAATAGAATATCCACTCCACTGGAAAATCAAATATCCAGGAGGGGAATGGATTGTTTCCCCACTTTTCAATGAACAAGAGTTTGATGGAACCAAAACAACTTCTACAATCTATTGGGAAGGTGGAGTAGAAGCTTTCGATCCAATCCAAAAAAAGTCATCCAAAGGATATTTAGAATTGAAAGGTTACAAAAAACCGAAAGAGTGGTGGGAGTTCTAAGATATGTGGAAATATTTTCTAAAACGGTTTTTACTCATCTTTCCTACCCTACTTGGAATCACTTTCCTTGTTTTTTTAATCTCCCATTTTGCGCCCGGTGGACCACTCAATAGTGAAATTGCAAAATTAAAAGGTACTGGTAATTTAGCCGGGGCATCTACCAAACAAATTTCGCAGGAAGAAATTGAACTCATCAAACAAAGACTCCACTTGGACAAACCAGCACCGGTGGCTTATTTACTTTGGTTAAAACAAATTGTGCAGTTTGATTTAGGAGAATCGAGATTACACTCTAGAAAAGTTTCGGAACTCATTGTAGAGAAACTTCCTGTTTCTCTTTTTTTTGGTTTGTCTGGTTTCTTTTTAACTTATTTGATTTGTATCCCTCTTGGAATTCAGAAGGCTCTAAAAGAAGGCAGTCGGTTTGATTTCATTTCTAGTTTCATTATCTTTTTCACGTACTCCCTTCCTGTTTTTGCATTTGCTATGTTACTTTTGTATTTGTTTGCATCGGGGGAAGTGTTCTCCTTTTTTCCATTAGGACATGAAGTGTCCGACTTCTATGAAGATTTGAGTTTTTGGGGAAAGGTAAACGATCGTCTGACTCATATGTTTTTGCCTGTGATTTGTTATGTTGTTGGTAGTTTTGCAGTCCTTACTTTACTAATGAAAAATAGTTTGTTAGACCAAATTGCCAAAGAATACGTTCGCACTGCTATTTCCAAAGGACTTAGTTTTCCTGATTCAATTTTTCGTCATGCTTTTCGAAACTCTCTCATTCCCATTGCTACTGGTTTTGGAAGTAACTTAACTTTAATTTTTTCTGGTTCCTTATTCATTGAGTTGGTTTTTAATATCGATGGGATGGGACTTCTTAGTTTTGAAGCAGTTAGAGAAAGAGATACCGATCTAATGATGGGTTTACTTCTTGCTCAAAGTTTTTTAGGACTCATAGGAAAAATTGTCTCTGATTTCTGTTATATACTTATTGATCCGAGGATTGATTTCGAATGAATTTTATTTCAAACCCGGCAAACGTTCGTAAGTGGGAAAAGTTTAAAAAAAATAAACGTGCTTATTATTCGATGTTAATTTTGTTTTACACTTATATTTTATCTTTATTTTCCCCACTTCTTATCAATAACAAACCATTGTTTATTTTGTATGAAGGGACAGTGTCTTTTCCGATTTTCAGTTTTTATCCAGAAACAAAGTTTGGTGGGGTCAATCTAACTGAACCCAACTATAAAAAACTCAGTAAAGAATCCAGATTTATTGATTCATCCAACTATATGTTGTTTCCACCCATCCCATTTGGTGTGAATGAAGACAACTTAGAAAGTTTAGAAGAAGGAACAAACCCACCGTCAAAACCAACACTTCGTCATTGGATGGGAACGGACGATCGTGGCAGAGATGTATTCACTCGTATCATTTATGGATACAGACTTGCAATGACTTTTAGTTTGATCCTTATTGTGGTAGAGATACTTCTTGCCTCTTTCATTGGTGGGGTTCAAGGTTATTTTGTCGGGCGTTTGGATTTGTTTTTACAGCGAATCATTGAAATCCTTTCTGCTATCCCGTTTTTGTATCTGATTTTGATTATGGGTTCTTTTTTTGGAAGAGGGTTTATGATTCTCATTGTGACCTATGGATCTCTTAGTTGGATTAGCCTTAGTTATTATATGCGCGGAGAGTTTTTGAAACTCCGCAAACAACAGTTTGTTGATGCTGCAAAAACATTAGGAGCTTCTTCTTTTTCCATCATCATGAGGCATCTATTGCCGAATTCCATTACACCCCTTGTTACTTTTTTACCTTTTATTCTAATCTCCGCGATCTCTGTACTGTCAGCTCTTGATTTTCTTGGTTATGGAATTCCGGCCCCCAATCCCTCTTGGGGGGAATTGATTGGTCAAGGAAGAGAAAGGCTTACGGCTTGGTGGTTGATTACTTTTCCATCTGTTGCTTTGTTTCTTGCCATTTTATTTTCGGCATTTGTGGGAGAAGGACTTCGGGATGCCTTCGATCCCAAAGATAAGGTGGTTTACGAATGAATCAGAATACAAAAGCCATCCAAGTCAAAGATCTATCCATACAGATTAAGACCGATGATGGAATTTTATCCATTGTCGACAGTCTCAATTTTCATTTAGTAAAGGGTGAAACATTGGCATTGGTGGGTGAGTCCGGATGTGGAAAGTCGATCACCAGTTTGGCCCTCACAAAGTTATTACCATCCAATACCACTTTATATCCAACAGGATCGATTTTATTCGAAGGAAATGACTTACTTCAGTCTTCTCCAGAACACCTAAGGTCTGTTCGTGGAAAAGAAATTTCTTATGTATTTCAAGAACCATTTTCCGCTTTGAACCCACTCCATAGAATAGGAGCCCAATTGGTTGAAGGATTTCTATTACATGGACTTGGTTCTAAACAAGAAGCAGAAGAGAAAGCCGTTTATTTATTGGAGAGAGTTGGGATCACAGATGCAAAGTTAAGACTCGGGCAATACCCAAATCAGTTCTCTGGTGGGATGTTACAAAGAGTTTGTATTGCTATGGCCCTGATGTGTGACCCAAAAATTTTAATCGCAGACGAACCCACAAGTGCTATCGATGTTACCATTCAATTACAATTGATCGAACTTCTGAAAGAGTTACGTAAAGAAAATGGCATGTCAGTTCTTTTTATATCCCATGATATTGGACTTGTGAGTCATATTACTGATCGGATTGCTGTGATGTATGCAGGAAAAATCATTGAACAAGGGAGTGTGGCTGAGGTCATTGACAGCCCAAAACATCCATACACGCGGGCCTTAATTTCGGCTTATCCCACTCATGAAAATATTGGTAAAAAATTAGTAACTATCGACGGGATTGTACCTTCTCCTAAATCTTATCCAAGAGGTTGTCGGTTCCACACACGGTGCAATGAAAAACTTCCTGTTTGCAATCAGTCAGTGCCGAAAGCGGTATCCATGTCTGAATACCAATCAGTAGAATGTTTTTTATACGGAGGAAAGGAAAGTGCTTAATGTCAAAGACTTAGTTGTTTCTTATAAACAATCGCAAACTCTTTCTTTCACTTCCAAACGCCTTGTTGCTGTTGAGGGAGTCAGTTTTTCTATTCCTCAGGGAAAAATATTAGGTCTTGTGGGTGAATCTGGATGTGGTAAGTCCACCATTGGACGAGCGATATTATCTCTATTACCATTTGATTCCGGTTCTATTCAGTTTGAAGAAAAGGAAATTAAAAACATTCCAAAAGAAGAAAAAAAAGCTCTCAAACGAAAGATCCAAGTCGTGTTTCAAGACCCATATTCTTCACTTAACCCACGTTTTACGATAGAAGAGATCATCACCGAAGGGTTACAAATTCATTTTCCAAACTTAACTTCATCTGAAAAAAAAGAAAAAGCGATTCAAGCACTTCATGAGGTGAATTTACCTGCCGATATCCTACATCGTTATCCTCATGAGTTTAGTGGTGGGCAAAGGCAAAGGATTGCCATCGCTCGGGCTTTGATTTTAGAGCCAAATCTTGTAGTTTGCGATGAAGCGGTTTCTGCGTTAGATATTTCAACACAAGCACAAGTTATTAATAATATTTTGTTATTACGTGAGAAATATGGTCTATCTTATTTGTTTATATCTCATGACTTGAACATTGTAAAACACGTATCGGATCGAATTGCCGTTATGTATTTGGGACAAATTGTCGAAGAAGGTAGTCGAGATGAAATCAGTAATTCACCTCTACATCCTTATACAAAGGCTTTATTCTCTGCTAGTTTTGATTTAAAGGATCGTACAAGGGTTTCTAAACCCTTGACGGGAGAAATACCTAGTTTGATGAACAAACCTAAAGGTTGCCGATTCCATACAAGATGTCCCATTGTTCAAGATATTTGTAAAACGGAAGAACCTGTGGAAACTTTTCCTACACAATCACGTAGAGTAAAATGCCATTTCCCTTTAAAGTAAAATTACGATGAAACTAAGTATCAGAGACAAAATCAAAGGAGTGATCGGTAAAATTTTACTGACTTTGATATTTGTTGTTTCTATGACGATGTTTTTTATTCTGTATCCGCTTTTGGCAGATCCAGACTACTATAAAAACCTAATCTTAGATACGACAAACCAGCTAACAGGACTGCAGGTGAATTATCAATCTTCGGAACCTGTTTTTTTCCCATTTCCAGGTATAGAACTTGCCGAAGTAACAGTTTCAAAAAATGAAGATGAACTCATCAAAGTTCATAAACTTCGCATTGAAGTTTATTATGGGGTTTTTGTAGGCCAGGCTCTAGAAATTCGAAAGATTTATCTCAACACAGGCACAGTGGAGATCACTCGAGAGAAAGATGAGTCCTTCCCTATTTTTGAAAGGATACTTTCTGATTCAGAAAATCCCACAAAGGAAATTAAAAAAGAAAAAGAAGAGGTCATACCTCAGGAAACAAAATATTACTTTTCAAAGATTTTTGCAAACTTTGTAAACCAAATCGAAATCAAAAATATTACAATTCTTTTTGAAGATAAGTTATATTCTCGGAAAATCAAATTATATCTTTGGGAAACAACTTTTCATTTAGATCGCGACTTACGAGATTTAGATATTTACATTTATGGAAAGTTAAACGACGAACCTATTTCTCTTAGCACCAATGTTTTGTTTGTTACTGATGAGATGACCTATGAATCTTCAAGATTAGAAGGTGAGTTTACATTTCAAAATTTAAAAGGGACGGATCTTCACGATATACTTATCATTTTTACCTATGGCGATTTGCGTTTTGCAAGAACCACTGGTAATGTTCCATTTTACAAACGAGATGAAGCTAAAATTTATGCAATTGTCGATCGGATGCACATTCGGGACTTGGCTCTAAAAGATGGTAAAACATTTGCTGACGGTTATGTATCGACTGTTATCAATTATGACATCCGTGAAGACAAAATATCCTTTGCTGATATAATTGTTGATTGGAAAGGGAAATCAAAGTTAAACGGGTCCGGATATGTTAATTTTCTAAAACCGCCGTTATCACCCACTATATCTTTTGAAGGAACTTCGGATTATTTAGATGTCCCAAGTATCATCAAAGTCATTAAAATTTGGGTAGATCCCGACTTTGAAAAATCAATTCTTACAAGAGATATACCAAGTACTGGTTATGTGAATCGAATGAATGTTTATCTAAATTTTCATTTACGAAACCTGAATGTTACCGATTTCCATGCAGACTCTTTAAAGTTAAGTCTTCATTATGCCAAACGAAAACTGAATATTACTAAGTATGAATTAAAAGCGTATGAAGGAATTGTTACAGGAACGGGACATTATCTTTGGGGTCCAAATGCAGGGCTTGAAATCAAAGGGAATATAAAAAATTTAAGTGTAGCACCAATCCTTTCTGATCTTTTCAAAATATCCCCGATCACAGGAAAATTAGATTCTGAATTTATTTTGGCTTCTCCTGCGAACACGGAAGATGGACTTATTTCTAATTTACAAATTTTAGGTAACATCAGTGCAAATAATGGTGAGTTGTTAAGTTATACAAATATTTTAAAACCAATCAGTTCGATTGGTAGTGTCATCAATCTTAAAAAAATCGATTTCAGTCGCGCGACACCGTATAACGAGCTAAAGTTTGATTTTCTTTATGCAAAAGAAACAATTGAAGTAAAGAATTTTGCTTTAAAAGCAGATGGAATTGCAGGTTCTGGCGGTGGTAAAATCGGATTTAATAAAAATATCGATATGAGGTTTACCATTGCCTTTCCTGGAGTTGCTGGTAGAGCTTTAAAACTTCCCATCATCTACAGAGGAACCTATGGAGTTTCGGCACCTTTCATTGATCCTATTTGGCTTGGTTCCGTTTATGCAGGTACGATTTTCCTTGCAAGTCCTGCTGGTGCCGCTGTTGGTGGGATTGCTGGATCGGCTATGTCAGACTATGTAAATCGAGCTGTGGATAACGTAGCCGGTGGGGTACAAAAAAGTTGGAAGGGAATTAAGTCACTGTTTGGTGGGGAAGAGGAAGAAAAGGAAAAATAATACCAACAACGAATCGTTGGTATTATACCTGCAGTTTGTTTCTATTGCATGATATGGTGTATGACTTGGCAGACACCTGTATCATTGTATAAAAAATTTACATTTGGTTTGTCTGATCGAAGATCAGATGGTAAAAATTCGATTTGAAAAAATCCAGAACTTCCTTCGGAGAAACACATAGATTCCGTCGGCTCAGGGGATTCGTCTGAATCTGAGTAACAACTACTTTCTACCCCGGTGACATACAATTCTCCCTTAGGTTGTCTCCATTTCGTAATGTTATAACAAAGATCATTTTCGGAAAATGAAGTATCAAGTGTTCCTGAATAATCTGTTGTGCGTTTTACTATAGGATTGAATCGGAAAATATCCAACATGATCCAATACCGATTTTGAGCAGAAAGTCGATATTGCATTTTTCCCAGTTGATCGTCAAAACCACCCTCACCAAACTTTAATGCAATGAGCATGATCGCTTTTTTATAATCATTATTTTTAATGATTTCTTTGTGGTCATTTGGTATTGTTTTTAAAAATTCTCTGAATCCTTGACCAGCAATCAGCAGATTAGGTGTTGTTTCCAAAGGTGACAAAATCAACTCTGATTTGTCCGTTTTGATTTTGAAACCCATTGAGTTTCCAGATTCCTCTGCGGTTATGGAGAGGATTGATTGAATATCTTCTTTTAAAACATTACCTGAAATATCTAAAGTTTCGATTTTAATTTGGTAGTTTGTTTCTGATTGATTTTGTAAAGAAACTAATCCAATGGTTTTTGATGGATCCAATGTTGGTTCTACTTTCTTTAATTTAGTTAATGCATCTATTCCTGAATTTGCATTTACTAAATATTGATATTCAGATCCAGAGGTAACATATAAACCCTCTTTTGAGAAATATTCAAATAACTTTTCTGTCATATAGGGAAATGACTTCAGTTTGTTGAATTGTCCAACCAAACCTTTGAAAGATGGCGATCTTAGTGGGAATCCAGCAATGAATGAATTGAGAATAAAGTTTCTTTGTTCTGTGATACTCGAAATGAATTCTTCAGATGCACTAAACGCTGAAAATTTACCAGATTCCAATCTGTCTTTTGTAAATGGATATTTTTTTAGTATCGCTTTGATATAACTATCATCCAAAGCTGGATCACCTGTATATTTACTAAGCAAATAAATTTCTTCCACTTTTAAAGTTTTATCATCAGAATTCATACCGGATGTTTGCAGAAGAAAATTGAATAAATTGAAATTGTTTAAATTAATTGTTTCTGTAATTTTCTTCGGTTCTTTGATGATTTTCTGAGTTAGAATTGCATTGTTATAACCATCGGGAGTGAGTAGAATGTATTTGTTTAACTGACTTGTTGTGTAGTAATTGGCACTTAAGATTGATTCATCGGCAATGTCATCAGCTCTCACATAAACAAATTCAGATTTACATTTGGCTTTAATTCGTTCAGGGCATTGTATCTGATAAGTTTTATAGTTGGATTGGCCTTTTTCGATTTGAATCGATCCGACTACCTTTACATTATCCGATACTAATAAAACTTCACCTTTTTCTGAATCCGGTTCTTCAGTTAGATAATATTGAATACCGACTGTATCACCAACAAAAAATATTGATTTAGGTGCTGGAAAGTTTTCAACTTTCTTTTTGCTGCAATTCATGAGAAATGCAGTTGGGAAAATCAAAAAGACGAAAATAAGTTTTGATAACTGTTTCATTTGATTCAACTGAATTCCTAATAACTATCCACAACGTGAATGTATTCACCAAAGAGGTAACCTTTTTTACCTTCACTGGTTTTTACTTGGTACCAAAAGTCTTCCATCTCTTCTCCTTTGCTGTTGGTGATGATGTACTTTCTTGGTTCTCTAGATAGAATTTCTACAACAGAATTTCCCGCAAGACCAGTGATCACTTCGGATCTTTCATTGGCCTGCGATCGTAGATTCAATCGATCAGATACATTGATGATAGCATATTGTTTGGCTGCTTTTAGTTTTTTTAAATTGTCTCCAAGGCTAACAAGATTGGGATGGTTTGGGTTTGCTTTTTTAAATCGAATCAAAGTGGGGATTACTTGAGTTGGTTTAAAATTAGAAATTGAATTAAAAGCTTCTTTACTAATTTCATTGTCTGTATTTGCAAGAAGTCCTTCAATAGCAGAGAGAGAATCATCTGTTTTAAATTTTCCTGCACTATAAAGACAAGCTAAAACATAATCTTTGTCTTGGTTGGAACAGAAAGGTTTTACATACTTCCACTCATCCCAAGCATTGATATTTCCTAAACCGCGAATAGCAGCAAGTTGTGTATTTTTATCCTTCCAGTCGAGTGCGCTCCGAAAGATAGAAGCATTCCCACTCCTTCCTGTTTTGGAAAGTCCCTGTACGCTAAAGAAACGAATCTTTTCACTTTTATCTTTTACACCTTTTTCAAAGTGTGATTGTGATTTTGCATTTCCAATTCGAGCTAACGCATCAATACTTGCTTCTCGAACATAAACATCATCATTATCAAAAGCTTTCTGTAGTTCATTGATGCCTGACTTGAGATCACCTAACGAACTTGCTGCTTGGGATCGAATTTTACTGGACTCACCCTTTTCCAATTGTTCAATGATGGGTTTTACAAATTTGGAATCGCCTGATTTCCCCATTTCCGAAAGGATAGAAATTTTATCACTGTCACTGGATGCATTTTTGAGATCTTCTTTTAGATCACCGGCAAACAAACCGAAACTGGTAAATATTGACAAAAACAAAAGGAAATTCTTCACATAACTCTCCATTGGTTGGCTCTCACCTGAATTTCGACAATTATCTGGGAAAATTATGGGGCTGTCAAAGAATTAAAATAAGGTTGGGAAAACTAAAAACCATTCTTAATCTGCTTCGTTTCGAATCGGGATTCCTTCTTTTTTTAAGATTTTAAGTGCGTTTGTGGAGCCGGAAACACCTTCGCGGATTCGGTAATCAAAATCCATTTGTCCATCTACTTCTAGTTCGGTGAAATGGAATCGTTTGGCCCAAGGAATTTCTGCTAGTTTTAAGTCATGTGTCGTGAGAAATACTATGGTTCTTTTTTCGCGTAGAACAGAAAGAATCTCCCGAGTTGCGATATATCGTTCTTTGGAATTGGTTCCTTTCAAAATTTCATCCAAAAACAAAACCGGTATTTTTTTCGATCCATCAGCATTCTGGATTATGGATGATAACCTTCTGACTTCACTATAGAAAAAGGAAACTCCATCTTCCATTGAATCTTGAGATCGGATGAGAGTATGAATCTGAAACTCCGGGTATTCAAATTCTGTTCCAAGTATGGGCGCACCCGAACCGGCAAGTAACAATGACATGGCGATAGATCTTAGATACGTAGTTTTACCACTCATATTAGACCCCGTAACAATCATTAAATCTCCAGGTTCCATTTTGGTAAGTGGATTGAACACTCGACTGGATTTAGAGAGAAGGGGGTGCACTAAACTTTTGGCAGTTAAATTTCCAGCCGATGATGAACTTGCAAAACTAGCTTCTGGGAACAAAAATCCAAAATTCACAAAGGGCAACATGGAATCGGTTTTTATGATTTCTATTTGGAGGTCATTCCAAAGATTTCCAAATTTCCTTTTCCATTTTTCGAGGGATTTGATTTTCCAAAGATCCCACAAACAAATCAGATTCAAAATTAAATGTGGTAAAGGGGAAATGAGTAACTCAGAAGAATCACCGAGAGAAGAAATTTGACCTATCATTTGTTTTGTGGTTTTTCTATCTTTTGCCAAATAAACAAAAGTTTTTTGAAATCTTGAGGCCCCAGAAGAAAGTGCCTTAATTTCTTTCCATTGTTTTAAAGAATCATTTCGGTAAGTAACAAACAAAATTCCATTGATGAGGAGAACGAGTGGGATGAGAGGTAAGTCAAATAACAATCCCAGAGCCATATACACAGGTGAGAAAACACCCCAAATTGGGAAAAAACCCTTTAAAAACCTTCTTTTTTTCCAAAACGAATCTTCTGTATTGATGTGAGACAAGGGAAACTTTTCATTTGTCTCCGCCTCGGGTACTAAATACTTACGAAGGAGATGATAGGCATGATAAGAATTTTTTTGCAGAATGTTTTGAATTTCACCTGGATGGAAATTTAGTTTTGTATCTTCGATAGGTTCTTGTAAAAACCGTTTGAGATAAGTTTGAAATCCAAGTTCCGTGATGGTTGTATCATAAATCCCCAAAAACCCTTGTTTGGTGCAAAGATCCAAATCGATAGAAAGTGGATGGTTCCGCACGGATTCTGGATATTCCCAAACTTCTCTTGTTTTGATTTTTTTGAATTCAGCTTGGAGTCTGAAGATTTCTTCCTGAAGGAAGGTTTGTGTTTTTTTTGCGTATAAAATCTGTATCTTTCTTTTGGAATACAGTCGCACTAAATATAGAAAAGGAAGAAGGATCAGAAGAGAATATAAATACTCTTTCCAAGATTGTTTATTTAGATAACAAAAAAGAACTGCGACAGAAAAAAGAGTGAAAGTGATGAACCGAAAGATCGAAACCCTTTTTAGTTTTTTAGAAAGGAATTGGATTTTGTTTTGGTAACGTTTCTTCCTTTGGTTTAGGAACAGATTGGTTGGATTAGTGGAAAAGAGGTCGTTCGTAATTTTCTTCTTCCCTGCGGGAAATCTCCGTATCAAGAACACGAATGAGACTTCCTAAATCATTTAATCTCCATTTGTCGATGAGACGCCCTCTTTCCCGACCAGAAAATTTATTCAAATACAGGGTACCAAATAGGTCTTCCCCATACTCATAAGCCACGAAACGCCCGTTCCGTCTGCCAGTAGAATTTTCCAATCGAATCGTCATGAACGAATACCAAAAATCAGATAAAAAAAAATAGTACAAGCAAAATTTTTTACTTCAGGATATTCATTTTCCGGCGATACATATATCGGGGAAAGGCTACTTACCACGGATGGTGGGGAACCTTAAAAAACAAATACCCCGGAAACCGGAAAGCACGGAGGCTTGTATGGATTTCTATCCCGATATGAATTTGGAGTTTAAAAGCTCCTTTGTGAAGACCAACCAGTTTTTAGCTAACACACAAGACGAAACCCTTCTCCCTCAAATGGGACTTGCGGCACGTAACCTACTCAATCTCGAACAAATGACCAAACTTCGCGAAATTCGCAAACGCCATTTGAAAAAAGGACACCAACGCGAAGGGTTCCACTGGGATTAAACACCTAAATTTCTCTTGACCATCTAAAAGTAGGCCCTATCATAAAGACCGCTTTTAGATGGAGAGATATGGCAAATAACCTAGCAGACGTTTATAAGGAATCCGCAGAAAAATTCGGTCCAAGACCCGCATTCTGGTATAAGAATGCTCAAAAGGATTACCAAGCCCTCACTTACAAAGAACTCTACGAAGACGGACTCGCATTGGCGGAAGCCCTCATTGATTTAGGAGTTAAGGCCAGAGAACACGTTGGTGTTTTGGCTGATAACCGTATGGAATGGATCATCGCCGATTGTGCGGTGCTCACTGCAGGTGCAGCCAATGTTCCACGAGGTTCTGATATTACCGATTCCGAAATTGTTTATATTTTGAATCATTCTGAAGCGAAGATTGTTTTCGTTGAAAATGACAAAGTTTACGAAAAATATAAAAACAACAAATCCCAAGTGAAGTCGGTGAAAACCGTCATCATCATGGATAAAGAAACCAAACTCAAATCAGGTGCTGGAATCCTCCATTTTTATGATCTCCTAGAAAAAGGGAGAGAGATGCGTGCCAAAGGAAAACGAGAAGCGGAAAAACGAATGGCCGGAATCAAACCGGACGATTTGTACACTCTTATTTATACTTCAGGAACAACAGGAATGCCAAAAGGGGTTATGCTCATGCATTCCAACATGATCCACCAAATGCATTATGTGGTTCCACGTGTTGCCAAAGTAACACCTGACGATCGTATGTTGTCCATTCTCCCTGTTTGGCATATTTTTGAACGTGTTGTTGAATACTTTGCTATCATCAACGGCGGTTCTACTTACTACACTAAAGTAACGGAACTTCGTAACGACATCCAAAAAGCAAGACCGACGTTTATGGCATCTGCCCCAAGGGTTTGGGAAAGTATTTACAATGGTATTTACACTCGTATCAATGATCCGAAACAAACTCCTCCTGTGAGAAGATTTTTGTTCAAAGTCGCTTATTTCTTTTCGAAACACTACCATGCGGCAGTTCGTTTTCTCAAAGGTTGGGAAGTGGATTATGAAGGAAGAAACATTTTACAATCATTAGGATCTTCTGTTTTTTCCGTTGTTAAACTTTTGTTAACAGGTCCATTTACAGTTTCGATTCTTGCGATTTTGGCAGCACAGTTTGGATTACCAGAAGACAGTGCTTTTAAAACTCCACTTTATGTAATCGCTGGGTTTGGTGTAATTTTTAATTCTTTTACCCTGGACCGCATTGTTCTTTCAAAGATCCGCCAAGCAACGGGTGGTCATTTACGTGCCACTTTATCTGGTGGTGGAGCCCTTCAAAAACATGTGGATGCTTTCTTTATGGATATTGGGATTACCGTTCTAGAAGGATACGGTATGACTGAAACTGGCCCTGTCATTTCTGCACGAACTTTTGAAAGGCCGGTGATGGGATCTGTGGGTGATATTGTTCCACTCAGCCAAGTACAAATTCGGGATGATGCAGGTAATGTTCTTTGCCATATCGACGACAAACGAAATATCATCTTTGGAAAGTTAGGTGTGAAGGGCGTAGTTCATATCAAAGGGCCTCAGGTAATGAAAGGATATTATAAAAATCCAGAAACTACCAAAAAAACCATAGTGGACAACTGGCTCAATACCGGTGACATCGGGATGATTAACTTCAAAAAAACACTGACTCTTACAGGTCGTGCGAAGGATACAATCGTTCTTCTCGGTGGTGAAAACGTAGAACCAGTTCCTATTGAAAACAAAATTGATGAATCAACTTATATCAAGCAGTCGATGATTGTGGGCCAAGACCAAAAAGTTTTAGGTGCCATCATTGTTCCTGATTTTGATGCACTTCTTCCTTGGGCAGAAGAAAATGGAATCTCAGAAAAAAACCCTGAGAAACTCATTGCCAATCCTAAGATTGTTGATTTTTACAAAAAGGAAGTTCGTAATTTTAACAGTGTTAAAACCGGTTTCAAAAACTTCGAACAAGTACAATATGTAACACTCATTACAAAACCGTTTGAGGTTGGTGATGAACTAACTAACTTAATGAAGATGAAACGACATGTGATTACTGAAAAATACAAAGACAGAATTTTGGAACTCTACAAAAACAGTTAATATGAATCCTTTTGCAGAGATCTTTCATGGAGAACGCATCTTGGAAATCAAGATGCAATCCAATGAAAAGAATACTTTTGATTTCGAAGCTTTTGTATTATTCGAACAAATTTTGAACAAACACGCAAACAATCCAAATTTGCGTGTTTTACTTTTTACATCCGCACAAACACAGTTTTTTTCCAACGGGATTGAACCGACTCTCATGTATGGAAAAACAGAAGCTGATGTTCGTAAATCCGTCGAACAATTGTTAAGGACTGCACAAACCTATTTCCATTTTCCAGTTCCTACCATTGCTGTAGTCAACGGACATTGTATGGCGGCCGGTGCTGTTTTTGCTTTGTTTTCAGACTATCGGTATATGGTCGATAAAGGGGCAAGGATTGGATTTTCCGAAGCCATTGTTGGTCTTAACTTTCCATCCATTCCAACCATTGTTTTACAAGATTTAGTGGGTGTAAAAGTCACTCGTGACCTTCTTTACTCGGGGAAACAAATCAAAGGTCCTGAAGCCAAAGAAATTGGCCTTGTGGATGAATTGTTTACTGCTGAATCATTGTTTGGTGAATCCTTAAAATTTGCCGAGTCACTTTCCAAACTCACAAACAATTCTAGCCGTGGAATGAAAACTGCCCAACGGGAACCTTACCGAAAAAAAATGGAATCTTTGTTCCAAATTGATGCAGATCTTTTTACAAAAGTCATTTTGTCTCATGATGGACAGGAAGGATTTCATTCGTTAATTGAAAAACGTCGGCCTAAGTTCATTACTTGAATTTAGGTTTCTGCTTTGTTTGATTCCTTCTACATTTTGAGTAAAATTCTGTGCTGGACTTGGATTTCCAAAAACTACTCCATTGACTCCATCACGGCTTAAAAAAGTCTAACGGTAAGGAGTCAATCATGGCAGAAACAAATCATTATTACAACGCAACGGATCTTGGAAAATTTGGTGAGATCGGACGTACGAACCCTGTTCTAGCAGAAAAGTTTTTTGCTTATTATGGTGCAGTGATGGCGGAAGGGGCACTCACGGAAAGAGAAAAGGCACTCATTGCTCTTGCAGTTTCTCATGCATTAAAATGCCCATATTGTATTGATGCCTATACATCCACATCTCTCCAAAAAGGTGCCAATGAAGCACAAATGAATGAAGCGGTTCACGTAGCTGCAGCAATGGCTGCCGGAATCAATTTAGTTCATAGTGTTCAAATGCAAAACAAAATAGACGAACTTTCTTTTTAGTTATGGAAACGAAGGAACAACTTTCCACCTTACAATCATTCAGTGGTAAAAAGTTTTCCGATTCTGTCGGACATTCTATCCATGCTCGGTCTCTAAAGGTTTTCCAAATTAATGTGGGTAAATGGTGCAACCAAGCTTGTCGACATTGCCATGTAGATGCATCACCCATACGAACCGAGATGATGGATAAAACCACAATCGATTTGTGTTTGGAAATTATCGAAAAAACACCGGGGATAGAAACTGTAGATATCACGGGTGGTGCCCCTGAAGGAAATCCTCATTTTAAGGATTTGGTTTTAGGTGCGAGAAAACTTGGGAAACGAGTGATGGATCGTTGTAACTTAACCATCCTTGAAGAACCAGGAAACGATTGGTTGTATGATTTTTTAGCATCCAATCAGGTGGAAGTTGTATCCTCATTACCTTCGTTCATTGAAAGTACTACGGACAATCAAAGAGGAAAGGGAGTTTATCAAAAATCCATTACCGCATTAAAGAAGTTAAATGCTCTTGGTTATGGAACCAAACTTCCTTTAAATTTAGTTTATAATCCTAACGGATTATTTTTAGGTTCCGGCCAATCCGTTTTAGAAAGAGAATACAAAGAAACATTGGAAAAAAAATACGGAATCGTATTCAACCAATTGTTTTGTATCAATAACCTCCCGATCAGCCGTTTTTTAGGCGCACTTGTTCGGGGCGGTAAATTCGAAATGTATATGGAAACTCTAGCCAATGCCTACAATCCTGCGACTGTTGAAGGTCTTATGTGTTTGGATCAAATATCGGTAGGTTATGACGGTTCTGTATATGATTGTGATTTCAATCAAATGTTAGATTTGAAGGCGAGAAACGTAAAACATCTAAAGGATTTCGATTTGCAATCTTTTCTTAGCCGAGATATCGTAGTAGCAAATCATTGTTACGGGTGTACTGCCGGTGCGGGATCCAGTTGTGGTGGGGAGATTGTTTAGATGTCGATTCAAAATGAAAAAGACCTTCAGGGGATTTTAAAAGCAGGGAAGTTTGTAGCAAAGGTTCGTGAACTTTTAAAACTTCTGGCCAAACCCGGAGTGTCTACTTTGGAACTAGACAACATTGCCAAACAGGAATTTGAAAAAGCAGGAGCATTTTCAGCACCGAAGTTTGATTACAAATTCCCTGGTTATACCTGTATCAGTACCAATTTTGAAATCGCACATGGGATTCCTAAAAAAGAAACCATCTTAAAGGATGGAGATTTAGTCAATATAGACGTATCTGCAAAACTAGACGGATACTATGCCGACACAGGAATTTCTTTTGTTGTCGGTCAGTCCAACGCCTCTCTTCAAAAACTTTGTGAAACAGCCATTGAAGGAACCATGCGTGCCACACAACAGGCGTTTACTGGAAATTATCTTCGAAACATTGGAAGAGAAATTCACTCTGCTGCAGTAGAAAATGGATTTACAGTCATAAAAAATTTAGCGGGCCATGGAACGGGAAAAAAACTCCATGAAGAACCTCAAGTTTTGGTTTATGAAGAAAAACGTGACCAAAGAAAATTGGGGAATGGACTTGTTCTTGCAATTGAATCTTTTATTTCTACGGGAAGCCAAACTGCTTACGAAGAAGAAGATGGATGGACATTGGTTGCCAGCAATCGTCGTGGGGAACTCAGTTATGTAGCACAGTGTGAACATACTGTCATTGTCCAAAACGGAAAACCTATCATCGTTACACTTTGACTTTAGAAATCATAGAATCGGGAGCCTCGAAGGAAGAGGCGAGAGGGATTCTTGTCATTTGGCCAAGTACGGGTGGTAATGCGAGATCGTTTCGGATTCGTGATTCCGAACTGGAATCCTTGGGATTAAGGCTTGTTCGGTTCAATCCTCCTTCTCACGGAAATTCAAAAGGAATCTACGATCCCAAAACCTCCATACCTTTGTTAGATGTTTATCTGAAAGAACGCGGATATACAAACAAAGAATTGTATGGGATTGGGCATAGTGGGGGAGGGGCCGCCCTTATGATGTATGCCAATTTAGTTCCTTTTCGAAAATTGTTTTTACTTTCCCCTATTCTCGATAGTGTTCTTAGCCTTCGGTATTTGTATGAATCTCATTCGATAGAAGAGTTCAGTCGCCTTCTTCTTTTGCCAGATGTCTCGGATGATATGGCTCCCAACAAACAGATATTAGAGACTCTTTCGAATCCTCAGTGGTTAGAAGATGGAAAAATCGATCATCTCAAAGTTCAAATCCAAAATTCTAGAATTCGCTTAGAAGACTTATCAATGTTTTTGAAGAATCTTTTTTTACCTGGATTTGTAGTGGATAGATCAGTCATACAAAAAAGAACCAATTACACAATCTTTCTTCCTAAAGAAGACAAATGGTTTCCAAAAGAATCCACCATCCGTTTTGCAAAAGAGAACGGACTGAATTGTATTGAAATTCCAGAAGCCCCCGACCATTTTTTTTCATCCACTTGGCTTACAGTTTGGAAACAAATCCAAACCATTGGATTTTAAAAGAAAGATTCCATATCCAATCAAGAATTTCATTTAATTAGTTTACAAATGAATTAGAGTCATTTAGAATCTCCACCTGTATCTTCAGAACTAAGATGATTTGGTTCTGATACAAAAGGAGGATTTGTGGAAACCATTTATCTTACACTCATTGGATTTACACTTTGGGCATTAGGGCTTGGAGTATTTTTAACTTCTTACCGAGGTGTACTCGTGTTACTCGGTAAAAAAAAATCGAATGAATTCCCGGCAGGAATTCAACATGGTTCCGACTTTTACTGGAGACTCAACAGGGCTCACCTCAACAGTTTGGAAAACCTACCTTTGTTTGTGGCAGTGGTTTTTTTAACTGCTAACTTAGGTATGATTGATAATTTTGTGAACCAAGCAGGTCTTGTGATTTTAGGAGCAAGGGTTTTACAATCCCTCACTCATCTAACTTCTACTAGTGTTCTTGCTGTGAACGTTCGGTTTACATTTTATATGATACAAATTGTAACCTATATCATTTTACTGGTACGTCTTTTTTAGACACCTTCCCGTTTTAGATCACGGCTCATCAGAGCTTTGACCACTTCTTTCGGATCTTTATCTTCGTATAACATTCGATAGACTTCCTGGGTGATGGCCATTTCCATGCCCAGTTTGTCCGAAAGATTTTTTGCGGATTGAGTGGTTTTGACACCTTCCGCGACTTCGTTCATAGAAGCTAAAATATCTTTTAGTTTTTCACCTTTACCCAAACGAAAACCTACGGTTCTGTTCCGTGATCCTTCTCCACAACAAGTAAGAACCAAATCTCCCATCCCCGATGGTCCAAGGAAAGTCATTGGATCGGCACCCATTTTGATTCCCATCCTCGTGATTTCGTTTAACCCACGTGTGATGAGGGCAGCCCTTGTATTTTGACCAAACCCCAGTCCATCGGCAACCCCAGCAGCAATGGCAATTACGTTTTTTAAAGCACCACCCACTTCAACACCCACAACATCGGGAGTCCAATAAGTACGGAAATAAGTAAAACTGAAGATTTCTTGCACTCGTTTGGCGGTGGCTTCGTTTTTGGAAGCGATAGAAACAATGGTCGGAACTCGTCTCACCATTTCTTTGGCAAAACTTGGCCCCGAAAGATACGAAAGTTGGGAATGGAATTGTCCTGGAAGTTCGGATTCAAAAATCTCGGAAACAAGTCTTAGGCTTTCGTTTTCGATCCCTTTGGAGGCAGAAACAATGGGCACTTTGGGTGGGATATGATCTTTGATTTCTCTCAGAATACCGGAAAGAGCGTGGCTTGGAGGAGCAGAAACAATCATGTCCTTGTCTTTCACAACATGGATGAGGTTGGTATCCGCTTTTAGTTTATCCGGAAGTACCAAATCGGGCATATGTTTGGTATTCATATGGTTTTCATTGATGGATCTTGCTTGATCCTCGCTTCTGGTCCAAAGGGTCACGTCATAACCCTTGTCCGCTAAAATACTACCTAGTGCAGTGCCAAAACTTCCGGCGCCAATGATACCAATCTTCATGAGTTCAGTATTCTAAATCTGCTTTCCAAAAAGGCAATAGAAAATAAAATTAAAATATGCTTTTAACGGATCTTCTCCGTTTCAATCCACTGAATCTCTTTTTGCCACCAAAAGTGGTCCCAAAGAGTAATTATAAAGTCACCTTACTTTTAGGTAGCTTACGAAAGGTCATATCCACTGAGATCATTGCAGAAGATCCCGATTTAGAGAGTTTGGAAGTTTCTTCTTCTAAAGGTGAAGTTATAATGACTGGAGTTTACCGGATGGGATGGCTCTGGATTGCTCGTTTTTTGAAAGTGGAATCGATCAAATATCGAGTCCGATTGAAACCCGTTTCCGTTAAAGACAATAAGGCCCGTTTGAAAATTGTTGGTTATCGAGTATGGGATACTAAACCAAGGCGATTTGATTTTGTTAGGTGGTTTGGCAAAGTAGACCCTTTTCACAAAAAAAAAGTTTTTGAATCCATTCTTTATGCAGCTCCTCATCTTCTCTCTCTCACTGGTTTAAAGTGGGAAATTTTATTCGATTTAAATTATTTTTTGAATTTGGTTCCTTCCATTGCAGGAAAAATTGAAATCCAATACATCATTGGAGATAACAACGAACTTTATATTTTTGTAAGATCTTCCACCATCCTAAAACCTCTTGTAGATTTTTTTGGACCTGAATATCTAAAAATCGATTATATTGAAGAAGATCGTGATATACAGATGTTACTTTGGGAAAATGAATAAATGAAAATCATTTATCTTACTGATATCCATGATGGCCTTCATGGTCTGAAACGAATTCTGCAAACTACAGAAGCAGATTTGTATTTGTTTTCAGGAGATATTATTTATAAGGCATTTTTTTCCTTTGATCGTATCATTGACTTTTGTGGAGTCCAAGAAGAATTATATTATTTGTTAACGGAAAGAAAAGATGACTCCACTCCCTTTGATTTTACAACTCATGCCATTCGTTTTCCAGAAAAGTATTCCACTGCCATTGTAGAAAAATCGCAAAAGTATCGAGATTTATACAAACTCGCTGCTAAAACGATGAAAGAAAAATATGAAATCATCGAAAAACTAATTATTAAATATGCGAAGTCACCTGTTTACTGTTTGCCGGGAAATTATGACTTGGATTTGCAGTATACAGAACTATACCAACGTGAAGTACATAGGAAAAGTTTTGAATTTGGAAACTTAAAAGTTTCTGGTTATGGTGGGGCACCCATTTGGACTTCAGGGATTCCCGAAAAACTAACAGTAGTTTTCCATGAATATACCAAAAACGGAAAAAATTATAGTGAACCAGAAGATTTCTTTCGAGCGGAACTACCTGATATCTGTTGGATTCATAATCCGGCTTACGGATACTTCGATAACATTCCTGGTGTAGGGAAATGTGGAAGCCAGGGGATTCGTCGGTATTTGGATGATGAATCTCCTTCACTTGTGGTTTCAGGTCATGTACATGAAGACCAAGGAATCAAAAAAACTAGAAATACCGTTTTTATCAACCCATCTAACTTTGGTGCTGTGGATTCTTTACATGGATTTCAAGAGGGTGGTTATTTTGCTGAAATCATTATGGAAGGAAAGGATGTAGTTCAATCCAACCTTTGTCAATTGCGCGGTGAGGAATGGCATACACTCATAGAAGTGGATTGTTCTGAAAAATATCCGAAATTAATATCGCAAAACCCTATCTCCACAGTGAGTTCCGAAGATTATATCCGAGGCATTTAAATGGTCACCTTTCTTACGATATGCGGTGTCCTATTTACGGTAGCCTTTTTTTTATATGCCCTTTCCGCGGTTGACAATCAAAGTTTAGATAAAAAAGAAAAAGAACGCCTGGCAAAAGAAGGAAATTTGCGTGTCGGAGATCCAAGAAAGGTATATGGAAAGGAAAAAGATCCAAATATGCCTCGCCTCCGTTTATGTCCTGTTTGTGGGACAGTCTTAAACAAAAATGAATTTTTGTATGCGGCCATCTCTACATATACAAATAGCGAAGGTAAAAAACAGGCACAAATTTATGGATGTAAATATTGTTATTTGATTTTAAACTCTGAAAAAAATTTACCTGAGTCAACGAATGTAAAAGACAATGGATTTGGGCCTCCTACACCCACAGATGAAATATGAAACAGGGATTGGATTTATCACAAAGTTTATCCACACTGAAAGGGATTGGGCCCAAACGGAAGTCCGTCCTTTTGGAACATGGGATCTCTACTTTTTTTGAACTTTTAACTTACTTTCCACGTCGTTATTTAGATCGCAATTTTACTAAAGACATCATCTTAAAACAAGGGGATGTTGTCACCCTTCTTGGAACGATTGCAGATAGTTATATTGTTCATGGTAAAAAGAGTCGGTTACTGGTTGGATTTAGAACCTTAAATAATGAAAGAATCAATTTGGTATTCTTTCGTGGGGTGAATTTTTTTCATAAGATTTTCACTGTAGATAGAAAGGTAGTGGTTTCTGGAAAACTAGAATACTTCAAAGGTTATCAAATTGTCCATCCTGAGTATGAATTTTTATCAGATAAGGATGATCCGGAAGATTCCATCCATGCGGGTCGTATTATTCCTCTTTATCCGTCTACAGAAGCGTTAAAAGAAGATGGTCTTGATTCCAAAGGATTACGAAAACTCATTCACCAGGTTTTGGAAGCGGGAGGGATTCCGGAAAACCTTCCACCAAAATTAGTCAAAAAAAGAACGTTACTTGGCCGTGACCAGGCCTTTCATGAAATTCATTTTCCTGAAACGATGGAAGCCGTTCAAATTGCACGGAAACGATTTGCTTATGAAGAATTCTTTTATTTCCAAAGACTCCTTCTCTACAAACAAAGAGAACGTCAAAAAGTAAAACGAATGTTATGGCCACTTCCTAAATCTCCTTCCCATGAGAATTTGGAAAAAAACCTTCCCTTTGAATTGACTGAAGATCAAAAACTTGCGGTCTCAACTATCCTTTCGCAGACGAATTCGGATTCACCGGCAGCATTTCTGTTGCAGGGAGATGTGGGTTCAGGAAAAACCATCACCGCACTTCTCATAGGACTTCATTATATCGATAACCACATCCAAGTGGTATTTTTAGCACCTACCGAAATTTTAGCGCGGCAACATTACCAAACGATTTATAAATTTATGGGGAATATGCCATTTTTAGGTATTGAGTTACTGTTAGGTGGCGAGAATAAAAAGACTCGTTTAGAAAAATTGACAAGGATCAAAACAGGAGAATCCAATATCATAATCGGAACTCACTCTTTATTACAAGAAGATGTGGTGTTTTCTGATTTGGGTCTTGTTGTGATTGATGAACAACATAAGTTTGGAGTGGATCAAAGAGAAACCATTCGTTCCAAAGGAAAAAATCCTGATATCTTGGCGATGACAGCCACGCCGATCCCACGTACACTTTGTCTCACTCTGTATGGAGATTTAACTTTAGTAAATATCAAAACCAAACCCAAAGGCCGTAAACCTATTGATACTAGATGGTATAAAGAAGACCGAAGGATTGGTGTTTATAATTCCATTCGTAAGTATGTGAGTTCAGGAAGGCAGTGTTATATTGTATATCCATTAGTAGAAGAATCGGAAAAAGTCGATTTGGAATCTTGTACGGTCGCCTATGAAAACTTACGAACCAATGTATTCCCAGATTTGAAAATTGGTTTGTTACATGGAAAGATGAAAAGTGCAGAAAAAGAATCAGTGATGGAAAAATTCAAATCAGGAGAAATCCAAATCCTTGTAACAACAACAGTTGTAGAAGTAGGAGTAGATGTTCCCAATGCTACCATTTTAGTAGTGGAACATGCCGATCGGTTTGGAATTTCCCAATTACACCAGTTACGTGGTCGTGTGGGAAGAAGTGATATCGAAAGTTTTTGTATTTTAATGACGGGTGATTTTATCAGTGATGAAGGAAGGGACCGTTTAGAGGCTCTTGTTGCTTCCAATGATGGATACTATCTGGCTGAAAAGGATTTGGCCATACGAGGCCCGGGAGAACTCCTTGGAGTGAAACAAAGTGGACTTCCTGAATTTAAAATTGCCGATTTGGTTTCAGATCGGAACCTACTTGATGAAGCCAAGGAAGATGCTTCTTCCTTTCCTTTGGATGATCCCAGTGAATTGGCAGAATTGAGTACAAGATTCAGTGAAGGCAAATTTTTATTTGCGAATTAATCCTCCAATTTTTAATGAACTTAACTATGTTACGAACTAGATACATATCCTTATTATTAGTTTCTCTATTTTTCGTTTGCGGCGAAAAACCGCTCAAAACATCCCAAACGGATTTGTATTTAGGTCTCGATAAAATTTCTTATTTAACTGGTAAATTTAATTCTCCTGGACCATTAGCGCCTGTTATACTTGAGGAAAATGCAAAGGATCATTTCTTAAGACCAGATGTAAAAAAAGCTCTCCATCAAATGGTGAACGATTTTGAAGATTCAAAACCCGCTACTTACAAACAACATATCTTTTTAGTATCTTCTTTTCGAAACTTCAGTCACCAAAAAGGAATTTGGGAATCTAAATTCACTGGAAAAAAAGTGATGCGGGTTCCCATTAAAGGGAAAACACCGGAAGAAATTACAAATTTGATTTTGGAATTTTCTAGTGCACCGGGAACATCTCGTCACCATTGGGGAACTGATTTTGATATCAATGCCCTAGATAATTCCTATTTTGAAGAGAAGGGAAAGGGAAAAATCCTTTACGATTGGTTAAAACAAAATGCTTCGAAGTATGGGTTTTGCCAACCATACAGTCGTTTATCAACAAGAAATAACAAAGGATACCAGGAAGAAAAGTGGCACTGGTCGTATGCACCTATTTCGAACCAACTCACAAAAGAATGGGTCAAAGGATTTACATCAGGTGAGATTCGTTTGGATGGAAGTTTTCTCGGAGCGGATGTTCTTGGAGACCGGGCTTTGGATTTTGTTCGTTCCATAAACCCGGATTGTGAAAAGATTCAAAACCCTTCTTTATAGGGTTTTATACAAATTCCACATACTAGAAAGTAGAGTTTCTGCATCGCTGTACATTGGTTTCCAATTTAAGAGTTCTCTTGCTTTTGCAGAGGATGCAAGTAACTTTGCAGGATCTCCTGCTCGTCTACCACTTGTTTTGTGAGAGATTGTTTTTCCTACTACTTTTTCGGAAAGATCAGCCATTTCTTTGACAGAATATCCTGCCTCAGAACCTAAATTCACCGTCAAACTTTCATTTTTCGACATAATGTAATTCAATGCTAAGACATGTGCTTTAGCTAAATCTGAAACATGGATGTAGTCGCGAACACAGGTCCCATCTTCTGTTTCGTAATCAGTTCCGAAGATTTCATAGCCGTTTCGGATTCCAGAGGCCGCTTCCATGATGATTGGGAGTAAATTGGCAGGAGTTTTTTCAATACCTTTGATTCTACCTTTTGGATCATATCCTGCAGCATTGAAATAACGTAATCTAGCTGATTTTAAACCTTTTAATTTATCAAACCATGCGAGGTTTTCTTCAATACAGAGTTTTGTATATCCGTAGTAGTTCTCTGGATTTAGAGGATGGTTTTCATCGATAGGTAAATATTTCGGTGCTCCATATACAGCAGCAGACGATGAAAAAACAATATACTTACAATTATTTTCAATTAGTGCGTTTAACAGAGTAAAGGTTCCATTTAAATTGTTCATTGTATACTTAAGTGGATCTGTCATCGATTCACCTGCTGCCTTCCAAGCAGCAAAGTGAAATACCGCGTCTATCTTTTTAGCAAATATTTGTTTTAAGATTTCTGGGTTTTGGATTTCTCCTTTGATGAATTCATTTCCAGGAAACAAATTGGCTTCGTTTCCTTTTTCCATATCATCTACGACAAGAATTTCATGTCCCAGTTCCATCAGTTCTAAAACAATATGACTTCCTATGTAACCGGCTCCCCCGGTAACGAGTACTCTCATTCTTCGTCAGATCCACCAGAAACAAAACGGTGATCGACAACACCACGTTTACTTGTCTCAAAGAACTCGATAATTTTTTGAACTTCTGGAGCCGGGTTTGGATCTTTTTTTAATTCAGTAAGTGCTTGTTTGGTATTAAACCCACTATGGTAAATGACTTTGTAAACTCGTTTGATTGCCAAACGAACATCGGCAGAAATTCCAGCTCGTTTCATACCCACAACGTTCAAACTAACGACTGAACCAGGATGTCCGTCTACGGTTGCATAAGGAGGAACATCTTTTACTACTTTTGTTAGGCCAGCTAACATTGCATAATCGGAAACACGGACAAATTGGTGAACACCAACGGATCCTGAGATAAATACTTTGTTTCCGATCACTACGTGGCCAGCAAGCATCGTGTTTTGAACCATAATGTTATGGTCTCCAACGATCACATCGTGCGCAATATGAACGTTTCCCATAAGATAGTTGTGACTTCCAATAATTGTAGCTTTTCCTTCTACGGTTGCACGGTGAAAGATGATGTTTTCTCTGATATGGTTGTGGTCACCAATTTCCAAATAGGTCTTTGTTTCTGGTTTGAAGGCAAGATCTTGTGGCAAACCACCGTAACTTCCCCCCGAAGATAGTTTGTTGAACTTACCAATTCTTGTCCCAGATAGGATTTTTACATGGGATTCAATGACGGTTCCTTCTCCGATTTTGACATCTTTCTCAATGATACAAAACGGTCCTACTTCTACGGACTCATGGAGTTCCGCCTTCGGATCGATGATGGCAGTGGGGTGAATTTTCATATTGTTTTACAAAAAAAACCGATTCCGACGACCTGGAAATGATTTTTTAAAATGTAATTTACACGCTTTCTCTAGTCTGTTTACTTTTGACTGGGTGGTGTAACTTGCTTATAGATTGGTCTCGAATAGAATCTTTAGTGGATATGAACGATCCTGAGGACAGGGCATGGCTCAAAGAGATGATAACCTCTCTTTTAGAAAACATGGCTACTCGGATCGAAAATTTAGACCGTCTTTTGGTGTCCAAGGAGCCAAAGGATTTGCAAGCCGAACTACACCAAATCAAAGGTGTGGCCGCCAATTTCGGTTTGGCAGCACTTTCTGAACTCGTAATCAAAGCAGAAGGTTTTGCCAAAGCGGGTGAAATTGACTCCTCTGTAGCAGAAGGAGCCAAAATTGCCGGGGTTTGGGAATCGACTAGGCAAGAATTAGAAAAAAAGTTTTCTACATAAAGGTTTTGGTCTAAATTAATTTGCGGTCGCTATTTCCACGGCCGTCTTACTTCCGTTATAGATACCTTCGATGATGTTTTTGATTACAGACTCATTCATCCGCAGTAACAGATCGTCCGACTCGGTAAAAATATGCACAAGTTCTTTTGCATGTATCACTTCCCGACATTCCACAGTTCCTTCTCCTAGTTCCAATGACCTAAGAACTGATGCTGCTTCATGATCTCCCACTCGGCGGATAAAAAGTTTGGGAACAGGATAAAAAGCAAGTTCCGATGGTTTTGTAACGAGAACATCCGTAATACGTATCAATCGATCAGTAGCAGAAAAAGCTTCTGTATGTGATGGGAAATGAAACAAAACTACAGGTGGATTGTTTTCGTTATCCTCGGAACGTAAAGGATGCCGTTCAATAAAACGAATTAAATCTTCCCAAGTATTGATGGATAAATAAGAAATCTTTTGAACAATGAGAAATTCTTCAATGGATTTTAAAACTTTAGAATGATCACCTGTATTGATCCAAAATACTGCTTTTTTATTCTGTAGATGTTTTTTACTCAAACGAATCAAATCGAGCACATATCCTTTTTGCGCACCCGCTCCTCCAATCGGAATGAGAAACCTTCTACATTTTTTTGCATCTATGCGACGAACTCGATTTTCACTATCAGTGACAGCGCCAGATACAATGTCTTCATTGACCCAATGTCCAGCAACGGCTAGGTTTTCTTTTGGTATACCCATCTGGATAAACTTTGTATAAGCGGAAGGTGTTTGGACTAAATTCAAAGCTCCTGGCACTAATAAATAATACTGTGGATAGTTATCGCAGATAAGATGGATTGTTTTTTGAAATCCTGAAGTTACTGCGATCTGACCATTTAACGGGTATGTGGTGATCACGGGTGAATCAGTAGGAATTCCTTTCATGAGTCCTTTATACAACTCAGCCAATTGGCAAGAGAGTTCCAAAGAAGTGAGGTTTCCTTGGGACATAAGCAGACCCCAGAGCCATTCCGCTGGCCCACCGATTTCAGCACTGAGTCTTGAAAAATAACTATAACCCGAATCAATGTCGGCAATCGCTTTTGCTTCCGGGGAGCTTATGGCGAGTAAGTCATGTAAGTAAGTTGGAATTTGTTTTTTTAAAGAATGAGAATAAACGGAAAGGGCCATACGATGGTGCCCATACCCCATACGAACACTTCCGACCACCAATCGTTTTTGGATGGGATTTGGTCCTTGGTCTGAGATGAGTTCCAAACCAGGATACAAATTTGATGGAGAAGAAAACAAAGGAACGGAAGAATTGCCGATGGAATACCGTTTTTGTAGGATCCCGCGAATGAGACCTGCCGTTTGTTTGGATAAAAAGCCGGTTTCCAGGCCGAACATGGGTTCTCGATTCATGCAGGAAGTGTATCCATCTGAGATTCTCTTTCAAGTGAAATTTCAATTCTTAGCTGACAGGTGACTAAATTTGGCCATTCCTGGTATCTATGGAACAAGTTTATATATTGGGCGGACTCCGGTCTGCTTTCGGTAGTTTTGGCGGAACTCTCAAAGACATGAGTGCCGTAGATCTTGGAGTCGAAGTTTCAAAAGCAGCACTTCAAAAGACTGGCGTAGATGCTTCCCTCATTGAAGAAAGTATTTTTGGGAACGTAATCCCTACAGGAAAAGATGGAATCTATTTAGCACGACATATCGGTTTGAAATCAGGGGTTCCGATTGCAAGCCCAGCCCTCACTCTCAACAGACTTTGTGGTTCGGGAATGGAAGCAGTCATCCAAGCTGCAAAAAAAATTATGTTGGGAGAAGCACACACTGTTCTTGCTGGTGGTGTGGAATCGATGAGTAACGCACCTTATGTGGTAAGAAATGCAAGATTTGGTGTTCGTTATGGAAATACTGAATTTGAAGATTCTTTAGCACAAGGTTTAACGGATGTTTATGTAGAACTTCCTATGGGTATGACAGCGGAAAATTTAGCTGACCAATACAAAATCTCAAGGGAAGAACAAGACCTTTGGGCTGCCACTTCACAAGAAAGAGCTGAAGAAGCGACAAACAAAGGAATCTTAAAAGATGAGATTCATACAATTACCATAAACGGAAAAACCCCTATCGTATTTGATAAGGATGAATTCATTAAAGGAAAAGCAGGTGCGACAAAACTAGCAAACTTAAAACCTGCTTTCAAAAAAGACGGAACTGTCACTGCAGGAAATGCATCTGGTATCAATGACGGTGCTTCTGCATTGATTGTGGCCTCAGCATCCCAAGCAAAAAAATTAGGAAAAGAACCTTTAGCTATCGTGAAATCATGGGGACATGCTGGTTGTGAACCTGCAAAGATGGGGATTGGTCCGGCGATTGCAATTCCTGCCGCATTACAAAAAGCTGGTCTTAGTTTGAAAGACATCGGCCTATTTGAAATCAATGAAGCATTTGCTGCACAGTATTTAGCAGTTCAAAAAGAGTTGGGGCTTGATCCTAAAATTACCAACGTGAATGGTGGGGCTGTTGCGATTGGACATCCACTCGGGGCTTCTGGTAATCGTGTGACTTTGACTCTTGCATTAGAAATGCAAAGAAGAGGAGTTAAATACGGAGTCGCCTCACTTTGTATTGGTGGTGGGCAAGGAATAGCTATCGTTTTAGAAAATCCGAAAGCTTAAAATACATGTATTTATTGCTTCCGGGTCGTCATCACCTCCTGACACGGTACCAAAAGGATTATCTGATCCAATTGGTAAAGGATGGCCTCTCGGAAGTAAAAGATCATTTTGGAAATCCATTGCGGATTTCCAAATTTCCCCAAACCATCATCTTCGCAGTCACCTCTGCCAATCATAATAACACAAGACGAAACCCACTTCCACTTTACCAACGTGCGATGATGGTCCAGGATTTTTCTAAGGATATAGGGATTCCTTCTTTGGTGATTCCCATTGATGATATTGGTCAATCACCTAACTTTGCTTCGTATACAATCAAAAAGATTGAAGCAGAAACGGAGATGCAACTACACTTAACACCAGCGAATACGATTGTTCTTTGTTCTACTCCCGTAGCCAATTTATATTCGGAACTTGGGTATTCCATCCTTCCAGTGGAACGAATTCCGGGTAGGGAAGATAAGTATCATACCAAACTTCCTTGGGAAATTTTAGAAGGTTTGGCTAAACCAGTAGGGAAGGGAGAGAATAAAACTAAAGAAGAATTGGTTTCCTATATGGATCCAACAAGCATTCGTTTGTGGAATGTGTATGGAATTTGGGACAAAATAAAAATGTTGTTTTCTGACTCGGTGATTGGTGAAGACGGAGACCTGACCGAATCTCGAGATTATAATACTTATGTTCGGGAGATGGATACTATCGCCGAACTGAAGTTTAATGAAACTAAAAATTATATTTTACCAGGACGAATTGGCGACATTGGATGTGCCGTAGGATCTTGGATTAAACTTGCTTGTGAAAATGAGCGATTGTTCGAATCCGATTTTTACGGAGTGGAGATCGCAAGACATCTGTTTCAAGTTTGTGAACAAAGAAAAGAAAATGGAGAGTTCCTCAATCCCAACGTTTTTTTCTTAAGGAAAAATGCCGTGAGTGGACTTGTTTACCCTGCAGGAACGATGAATACCATCCATTCCTCCTCACTCACTCACGAAATTGAATCCTATGGCAACCGGGACAAACTTCTTTCTTTCATTCAGAATCGTTATCTGGAACTGGCGATGGGTGGGGTTTGGATCAATCGGGATGTTGTTGGACCTGAGGATAAAGAAAGAGAAGTATTCGTTTGGTTTCAGGATGCAGATGGTACCAATTTAGGACAAGAACCAAAATCATTCGCTGATCTCAAAGAGTATTTGGATTCTTTGTCCACAAAGGAACGATTTTTCCGATTTCAATCCGACTTTCGAAAGGAAGAAGGTTATGTGCTTAGGACTAAGTCCATTTTCGTCGATGGTATAGAATACCACCGTATGAAACTTGCCGATGTATGTGAATATCTCTCCAAAAAAGATTATACGGACAATTGGGAAAGTGAAATGCACGAATCTTTTTGTTTTTGGAGTTTTAGTGATTGGAAATCCCATTTAGAATCCGTTGGGTTTCAGGTTTCGTCCAAATCACATGCCTATCGGAATGAATGGTTGGTGGAAAATCGGTATTTAGGCAAAACCAAAATATTTACATCGGAGAAGGACGTTCCTCATTCTAAGGAAGATTTAATTCCTATGGATTTTCCTGTGACTCATATGCTTTTGTTAGCGGAAAAATAGATGCAATCAGAAGTTAGGCGAAATCTTGAAAAAATCCGCGCTGTGTTTCGGAGTAATTATTTACTTGCAGAGTTAGAAGAATCGGAAATTGAAAATTTATTACCGTATATAGAAGTACGTTTTGTACGGTTAGGACAAAATTTAATCAAAGCTAATCAAATGCCGGATTACATTCATTTTGTAATGACTGGTCGATTTGGGATGAAACAAAACAAACAAGAGGTCAATTTAGGTCGATTTGCATTTGTTGAAGTTGGTGAATCAATAGGCGAAAGAATTACACTGACTAAAACTCCATCTAAACATGATTATTATGCATTGGAACCTTCCATTGTCCTTTTACTTCCAACATCTCGTTTTTTAAAGTTAGTTGAATCACATCCAGAAATAGTAGAAAAAGCCAAACATAGAGAAGAAGAACAAGAAAAGTTTCATTATGTTCGTAAACTCAGTTTTTTTGGTGAATTATCGCCAGAAGAGATCAAACTCATTCTCAAATCCATTCAGTTAGTTAAAGTCCAACAAGGGGATTTTATTTTTGCAGAAGGGGAAGACGGGGATGCTGCCTACATCGTTCGATCCGGAAAAATCCAAATTCGGACAGAAAATCCAAGAAAGATTATCTCTATTATGCGTTCGGGAGACATCCTCGGTGAGATTGCAATCTTCAAACAACAGAAAAGATTAGCAAGTGCTGTTGCCTCCGAAGATTCTGATTTGTATAAAATCCCTGGTGTTGTTTTCCGAAAAGTCATAGGTGTTGAGAAAGGAAATAAACTAGAAGAAATTGTTCAGTCGCGGTTACTTCGTTATTCAACTTATAAGGCAAAAGAAAAAGAAGAAAATACAATTCGTCCTTTTGTTTCTAAACGTTTTGAATTTAGAAAAACTACAAAAAAAATCTTCATCGAACAAGTGACTACTGACCAAATCACTTTGGTCGGTTTGGTTTGTAGTGAACTTGCTCTAAGAGCATTTGATAGACCTCTACCTAACAATTGGAAAATCAGAATCAAAAATGAACTCAGTAGAAATATTGTTCCTGGGATTTTTGAATTAGCCATTGAGTTAGAGAAGTTGGGTTTTTTAACCAAACAACAACATCTTTCTCCAGAACAACTTTCTGATTTAGAAAACCCAGTTTTTATAACTGACGATGAAAGTGTTCCTTGTTTACTTTATTTATATGACCAAGAGTTAGATGCAGTTCTTATCTCTCATCCAATCAAAGGTGTTTATGAACTTTCTATTCCTGAGTTTTTAAAAATTTGGGATGGAGTGATATTGCAGTTTTCGCCGGCACCGGCTGCAATGTCTGCCGATGTTAGTTTGATTAGTTTTTTTAAAGAACTTAGAATTTTGTTTAGTCCCAAACGAAGTGAGATTCGTTGGATTTTAGTCGCTACGGTATTTTCTGCATTTTTGACTTTGTCTTTGCCTTATTTGATCCGGCAGGTAGTGGATCAGGTTCTAGTTTTTTCCGATCGCAATTTTCTATTTACCTTAGTTTTTGGTGTGGCACTTGCTATATTTTTCCAGACTTTATTTTCTTTATTTCGCAACTTAATCGCAATTGGTCTTATGCAAAGTTTGGAATACAATTACTTTGTAAGATTTTTCCAACATATACTGAATTTAACCTTACCCGAATTTAGAAAATTTGAAACCGGCGACTTTACGCAAAGATTAAAAGAAAATCAAAGGATATTGGAAATTACACAAAGGTCAGGATTGTTTCTAATTCTAGATTTGGTAACTTTACCAATTTACCTTTTTATACTATTTCGTTTAGATAAAAGTCTTACTTTTGTCGGGCTTTTTTTCCTTATCGTTTATTCTTTGTTTGTTGTTCGTTCTAGCGCTAAAATTAAAAAATTACAAAAACATAGCTTTGAATCCAAAAAGAAAACCACTTCCTTTTTCCTATCATTGTTTGCTGGAATGCCACTTATTAAATCTTCTGCAATGGAAAGTCGATACCTTGCTAAGGGTTTGAATGAAATAGCAAGAACCATCTTAACCAATCTAAGAGTTGGAAAACGAGTCCATGTATTGGAACTTATGAGTAAGTTCTTTGAACAAATTGGTCTAATTGCAGTGATTACATTCGGTGTTAGCGATGTTTTGTATGAGTCACTAACGTTGGGAAGTTTTTTGGCATTCCTTGTATTATACTCACTTCTTATGGAACCTATTGTTAGGCTTTGTCATTTGTATGAAGACTTAAGTGAATTGCGAGAGTCTCGTATGCGACTCACGGAGATTTATTCTTTGCCTGGGGAAATTGTCAGTCAACGTCCGTTTGGTGAATTACCTAGACTTTCTGGAAAAATTACTTTAGACCATGTTAGTTTTCGTTATTCAGAGACCAGCCCTGAAATACTTTCTGATATTCATTTAGAAATCGAAGCCGGAGAAAAAATTGCCATAGTGGGAAGGAGTGGGTGTGGTAAGTCTACTTTGATGAGGGTGATGATGGGGACACTCATTCCCAGTAAAGGGAAAGTGTTTGTGGACTCATTCGATCTTTCTACATTAGATCCTGAAGAAGTAAGGATTCAATTTGGAGCAGTAGAACAACATCCGATTCTTTTTTCTGGAACCATTGCCGAAAATCTATCCAAAAAAAACCCATCTTTAAATCGAGAATCTTTGTTAGCTGGTGCAAAGTTAGCTTCTGTGGATCAATTTGTTGAAAGATTTCCAATGAAATATGAAACAAAAATTGGAGAATCTGGAATTGGTCTTTCAGGTGGGCAAAGGCAACGGCTAGCCATTGCTAGAGCGCTTGTTACTAATCCAAGTATACTTTTTTTGGATGAACCTACTTCTGCATTGGATTCGGAAACAGAATCACATATCCAGTCGCAATGGGAAACCGTATTCCAAGATAGAACTGTCATTCAAATCTCGCATAGACTTCATAGTACGGTGAGTGCTGATAAAATCATAGTATTAGATGAAGGCCGCATCGTTGAGATGGGAACTCATGCTGAGTTGATCACAACAAAAGGTTTTTATTACCATTTGTTTCCAACTTTAAGCGAAGGGGATAAAGATGTTTAAAAAATTTAAAAACATAAAAGAAACTGATTCCAATTGGGAATCAAGACATTCGGCATCCTATTATGATGAGTTATTAAAACACCCAGCTCCAAATTGGGAACGAAAAGGAATTTATCTTATTACTGCATTTTTTATATGTTTTGTTTTATTTTTAGTTTTGGGAAGGGTGGATGTGGTTGTTCAAGCAACAGGGTCTATCAGGCCGAAAGGTAACTACCATATGGTGGAGGCTTTGGAAACAGGTACACTGACCAACTTATATGTTAAATCAGGGGACTTTCTTAAAAAAGGTGACCCCATCATGGAGTTAGAATTCTCTGAACAACAAATTGAATTATCAAAGGATACTAACAATTTAGATTACGAAGAAAAGAAATTGCAGAGGTTAGTTCGAAATAGAAGAGAAGCTGAAAAGATTTTAAAAAACTTAGCTTATAATTTAGAAAATAATTCTGGTTCTTTATTGTCGGGTGGAGTATTAAACAAATTTGTTAATTTAAAAAAAGCATTTATGGATTTTCAGAATGGTGTTGGAGCAAAATTCATTTATGATCAAAGTTTATTAGAGTTTAATGAAGAGTTTGGAAATTTAAAAGATGAAATTCAACGAGAAGAAAATTTAATTTCCAGCCTTCGGGGAGATACAAAGTTAAAACGAGAGAGAGTGGCCAATGCTGTGATTCGTATGCCATTTTCAGGTATCATAGGAGAACTTTCAGTCAATAACGTAGGGCAAAATATTATCCGAGGACAAACTGTAGCTTCACTCATGGAAGAGGGGCAACCTTTGGAAGCGATAGTGGAAGTCAGTAGTAAAGATATTGGTGCAGTTCGTATAGGTTTATCCTCAGTGATTAAAGTAAAGGCGTTCCATCAAAATGATTTTGGTGTGGTCGAAGGAACGGTTTCACAAATCATTCCCAATACAAAAGAAAAGGATTCATTTTCAGTTGTTCTTATTTTGGGAACACAGGACTTAAACCAAGATGGAAAAGAATTCCAATTGTTCCCAGGTCTGAAAGTAGTTGCTGATATAGTTATCGATAGAAAAAGTATTTATCAAATTTTGTTTCGTTATGCGGATCCTAGGAATTAGTTTTGAAAACGGTAAAAGAAATTCCTAAAGATGTTAGTGAAGATGATTTTTTATCAACACTGCCAACTAACGATTTAAAGAAACTAATCAATTTATTCGAATTTAGATCGTTGATTGCAAATGATAGGGTTGGTGGGAGTGGAATAGAACTAACACCAATTATTATCGTAGAGACGGGAAGAATTCAGGTAAAATTAAAAATAAACGAAAAGGAACTTCTGATTAAAACTTTAACAGAAGGTTCTTTTTATGGAATTTCCGAGTTCTCCTCTGATTCATTAAAAAAACAAATCTTTCAAGTAGAAGAAAATTCAAAGGTTCTGGTTCTATCACCTCTCTCATTTTTAAAATTCATTGAATCCGATAAAACTAAAAAACAATTATGGAATGAATATAAGGAAAATGTACAACTTCGTGATGAATTGAGAATTCATCCTTATTTTAGAAAACTTTCCAATACAGAAATCCAGGACATATCGAAGGTATTGGTAAAACGAAAGATAAATTCTGGTCAAATTCTAATGAAAGAAGGTAGTAAAAGTTCTTCTTTATTTTTCATTCGATCAGGAAGATTTAAAGTTACTAAATCTACTTGGCAGAAGGATTATTTTTCTTTTGTTGAAGCAGGTTCTGTGTTAGGTGAGATGGGGGTATTAGAGAAAAAGGCAAGAAATGCTACTGTTACCGCAGTGGAAGAGAGTTTTGTTTATGAACTTTCTTCAAAAGATGCAGAAAGTTTTTTCAAAAAATCGGAGAGTTTGCTGATCACCATTCGTTCGATTATGAGTGAAAGGAAACTTAATTTAGGTGATGGTTCCGAAGAAGACAAGTTTGAAACATCCAATATTTATGAAGAAGATCGATTTCATTTTTTACCCAAGTTAAAATTTTCTCCTCCACTTAGAAACCAAATACGATTTCCATTTCTGTTTCAAGATGGTAAGTCACAATCGGGTGATGCTTGCCGTAAAATGATATTTCGTTATTGGGGATATTCATTTGCAGAATATGATGCAGATCCATCCTTTCCAGATTTTGATCCTGATATTCGGCCTAACCATTGGAAGAGTTGTTTTGGAGAAGAGAAAGGTGATTGTTATTTTGTAAATTGGAAGGACCATGAAGTAGAATTAAATAACAATCCAGCCATTAATTTTTTTGAAAACTCGAAGTATGTTGTCGTTAAGTCAATTGGCCATAAAAAGGTTCTCATCATGGACCCAGAGTTTGGTGAGATGACTATATCTCGAGAAGAATGGGAACAAAAATCTTCGACCGTACTTATCTATTTTATTCCTAAAGTAAAACCCGATCAGAAATGGGAATGGAGGAATCGATTTTTTTCAGGCCTTGCCGAATATTTTATACCTGCAATTAAGTATTTAAAAGCGGGTATTGCTGCTAGTTTTGTAATCAAAGGTTTGGAAGTATTCATCCCATTAGTAAATTTGTATTTGATTGATGCTGTTTTGTTACAAGAGAACAAAGAGTTTTTTCTTCCTGTGATTTTAGCTGTTGTTTTGCTTAGTTTTTCGCAGTCTTTTCTTGCTTACTTTAGATCGAATGTTATTTTTTTTACGAGTAATCGAGTAAATCAAACCATTGCCATTCGGTTTTTAGTGAAACTAATTTCTTTACCTATCTCTTTTTTTGAAAGGAATCGGAAAGGGGAAATTCTTAATCGTTGGGAAGAAATAGAATCGGTAATTTTGTTTTTTTCTGACCAAGGGGCAATGAAATTGTTCGATTTGCTTTTTAGTTCTTTGGTATTTATTATTTTTCTTTTCCTCTCTCCTTTGTTGTTGGTAATCATTGGATTTTTAATTTTACCGGAGATGTTGATTCTTCGTGCACTTACACCAAAGATTATTGAGGAAACAAAAAAAGAATCACTTAAAAAATCTGAAACTTTAAGTTACTTCATAGAGACCATTCACGGTTTCGAGACAATTAAAAATTTAGGTGCAACTTATTCACACCGTTGGGACTTCGAAAAAAGACTGACCACTCAACTGAATTCAGAAGGAAAAAAACTATTTTATTCCAACTTACTTTTTACCAATACTGAGTTTTTTAAACAGATCACCGTAGTGGTTGTAATGTTAGTTGGTAGTATTCTTATTCTGAATGACAAAATGACACTCGGAACGTTGTATGCGATCATTGGTCTTGTTGCCTATATTCGAAATCCCATTGTTTCTTTATATGATGATTTTTTAAAGTTTCACAAAGCAAATGTATCTTGGAATCGTTTAAGAAGTTTTGAATCTTTGGATAGTGAAATCACAGATAGAGATAATTTATTTAAAATAGATTTACCTGAAGTTAAAGGTGACATAGAATTTAAAAATTTAAGTTTTTCGTATGATACTTTAAAACCAGAATCAGGAATTCGAAATCTAAAAATTAAAATCAAAGCCGGAAAAAAAGTTGCCTTTGTAGGAAGAAGTGGAAGTGGGAAATCTACCATTTTAAAACTCATTCTTGGTTTGTACAATCCACAAGAAGGAGAAATCATCATAGATGATGTAACTTTGAACGAAATTTGGCTTCCTAGTTTGAGAACAAAAATAGGTGTGTTGTTTCAAGAGAATCCTTTGATTTCAGGAACGGTCAGGGAAAACATATCTATTACAAAACCGGAAGCAACTTTAAGTGAAGTAGTCGAAGCCGCTAAATTGGCTTGTATTCATGATGATATCGTCAAACTTCCGCTTGGTTATGATACGGAAATTTCAGAAAGAGGGTTTATTTTTTCCGGTGGTCAAAAACAAAGAGTTTCGCTTGCACGTTTGTTTTTACAAAGGCCTAATGTTCTGCTTTTGGATGAACCAACAGCCTCCTTAGATAAGGAAACGGAAGCACGAATTCTGTCTCATATAGGTTCTGTATTTGCAAATGCAACCATCATTACTGTTGCTCACAGATTGGATACAATCCGTAATTATGACCAAATTTTTGTATTAGAGAGGGGGAAGTTGGAGGGGAAAGGCACTCATAGGGAGTTACTTTCTAAAGGCGGAATTTACCAATTACTTCATTCCAAACAGGAAGCGATCCGATAATTGAATTAGTGATCCGTTTTTATTTATTCATATTTTTCTTTTTTTTATCCATTGTACCAATTTTAAATATTTGGGCAGATGCGGTCGAATTTCATGACTTGCCAAAGTTAGTTGGTGAAAAGTCATATGAGTTAAAATTAAAAGAAATGGAAATTGAACGTAAAAAAGTCGATATCGATTCAAGAAATTTACGTTATTTGCCTTCTGTCAATCTAGAACATTCTCCATTCTTTGAATCATTACGAGGGGATGGTTATAACAGAAAAGGTTGGAATACATCTTTAAATCTAAATTGGAATTTCCAAGACCAAGGAAATACCGTTCTAACCAATATGATATTGGAATTAGAATATGAACGTTTGTTATTGGAATATCGTGCTCTTTATCAAAAGGAGTTATTTGACCAAGCATTTCAATATGCAGAGACCTTAAAGTTATTAGCGTTTTATGATTATGATTTTTCCAATGAATCAGATGCAGATAAACAATTTCAAACTGTTCAGAAACTTTATAAACAAGGTATTGAATCCTATTTAGTAACTCAAAACTCAAAAGTAGATTATTTCTTTTATAAATACAATGTGATCAAATCAAGGTTGGACCAACAAAAAAGCCAATCCATATTTAGAAGAAAGTTTTTACTTAAAGATGTTGCTTTAAAACAAATACCCGAACGTGAATATAAAATTCTTCCTTTAGAATCAACATTATCCGAATATGAAAAAAATCTAACCGATCTGAATTTTGATATCATCCTTACTATCAACCAAGTTAAGATTTTAGAAATTCAAAAGATGGTAAGATTCAACGAACTCTGGGTTCCTGATTTTTTTGTGAATGTTTATAACCAGTCCAGTCGGGAATCCTATTCGGGTCTTAGCGGAACATGGGCAAATTCTATGGAAGTTTATGACTATAGTCGGAACGATTTTAGTCGTTATGCCAGATCTTCTGATGCGGATTTTAATGTAGGTGGAAATTTTGGATTTCGATTTCCTTTGTTCAATCGTTGGTTGTCTAAAAATGAATTTGATAAATCTAAAATCGAAATTAAATTAGCTAAGTCTCAATCGCAATTTTTAAGAGAAAATACCGGTTTGTATCTCTTTGAGTTGATCCAACAACATAACAACCTAGTCGAGTTGTATGATATCTCGCGCGAAAGTAAACGGATTGCCGAAGAAAACTATCAAATTATGGAAAAGGCCTACAAAACGGGATCTGCATCTGTGATCGAATTGCAAACAGTTGATAGGCGACTCCGTGATGTGATGCGAAACGAAATTCAAAATCGATATGATCTCATTCAGCTGAGGCTTCAGATTGGTCTTCTTTTAGGAGACACAATGAAGTTCTTAAATAATAACTAAAGATCAGTGGGACGAATTGTGTTTTGTTCCGAACCTGTTTCTGGAATTCCACATCTTTCTTTTTTCCATTGGCTTAGAATTTCATCCGATTTAACCTTATTCTTATAATGAATGTATGGGGTGGTGAGAATCGGTAAAAGAAAAATAGGAGAAAAAGCTGAATTGAGAAGTGAAAGAACCACAACAAGCCCGAGTGTTAATGCGTTTTCATCGAATACTTCTGTGACTTGACGTTTGGTTTGGTAATAATAAGCCAAACAGTCGTCTGTATGATTTGCCGTTTGGAAAGGAATACTTACACAACCGGTAAAACTTAAAAGATTAAGTATTATAATGAATCGGATAAATTTTGAATGCATGTTCTTACAGCTTCTAAGTTTGTTTCTTCAATCATTCGTTGGAAATTTCTTACTTTAAAAAAACCATATAAAAATTCGGTTGCATTTCCTTTTTTGGTAATCGTTTCTTCTTTCATAAGAGATTTGTTTTTATACAGTTTGTATTTGAAGTCAACTGTATACTCGGCTATCCTATATTGAATGGGCCAGATGGCAATCAACGGATATGCTGCGGGCCATGTATACCACCAGTTGTAGTTGTCTTCATAATGTGTTTTCATTTCAACATCGATCGTATAAAAATCAGATGTGGTTTTTGGATCGAGTTCTGTAACCACACTTGGAAATAATCCAGATGATGTTAGGTGGCCTTTGAATGCCATTCTCCATGCATCCGTATATACTCCGCGATCAGCAGATAGGATTTCAAATTTACCGATTACTAAAGGAAGATTTGTCTGTGTTCGGTTTGTATTTCCATTCGGGGAAGGGGGAGGCACCTGACGTAAATCGACAGAGCATTGAAGGAAAAAAAGGATTAATAGATAATAAGAGAAGGTTCTCATTTTTTTTAGTCTTCACTCTAAGTAGTTTTGAGAAGAGATCAATCAATTTTCTTTACATTTATAAATTTGAATATGGTTTTCTATCTCTCTTTCCCAAATATATCCCTTCGGAATGGCTATCGGTAGAGTTTCATTCCGGAATTGATAAAAAACAAAATAATCAGCCGAATACTCATGGCCTGATAAAAACATCTGAACTTGGCTTCGATTGGAAAGATACTGCGGTACATTCGAAACCACTGATTTTTCTGCGATTAACGTACGCATGGTAGTGAGATCTCTTATGGAAATACCTGGATTCATATATTCTTTTTTATAGGAATAAGATTTGGATGGAGGGCCAAATGAAACAAAAAGAATAAGAGAAATAGTTAGTGTTATACAAGCAAACAACCATTTGTTTTTTTCTTGGAATGTATCTATAGTTTCTATAAAACTAAGAAAGAGGAGGGGGATTGTTATGAAACTGTGATGGGTGAAAGGAGTTTTGTTCACTTCATATGAAGAAAATAGCGAATAACAAAGATAAGGGATCAAACAGAACATCAATTTGTTTCTAAATGTCAAAAAAACAAATGGTAGGTTTAAAAACATAAAAAGATAAGGAAACAAATGTAAGTTTTGCAAAGCAACAATTGGGTTTTGATACCTCTCCCAGTGTGCAGGGAATTGTACAGTCAGAGAAGGATTTCGAAACTGGCTGAGAAGAAAAATACAAAAGATAAAATAAACAGATGATAAGATTCCGATAAATAAATTTTCTTTTTTCCTAGATCTCCCTTCGACCAAGGAAAATGTAATAAAAACTAAAGCACATTCTTCTTTAGCAAATAAACTTAAAAAGAAAAACAAAATCCAATAAGGTGATTTTTGTTTCCAAAAGTAATAGAATAAAAAAAATAAAGGGATCCAAAGAACTTCAGGATGGAAATCAAAAATTTGAATCCAGTAAACCGGTAAAAAACAGCCATATAACAAAGGATAAATCCATTGAAGAAAAGAATTTTTTTGGAACAGAGGAAGAATTAAGATAGGTACACTCAATACAAAAGCTTGAAAGACTAAAAAACCTTCTACAAAAGGAAAAATACGATAAATCAGACTTAAAGGGTAAATATACCAATTGATATGGTCGGCAAAGTAGTGATGTTCTTTACCATCAATCCCGATGGAAGTGACAGCCTTTGTATTGTGTACCAAATTATAGAATAGGTTTTCAAACAGACCGATGTCCACTCCTGCTCCCATATGTTGGTAACGAAAGATCGATCTTTCTGATAAAAAATAAAAGACCACCACCCAAATACAAAGGGATGGTAGATAATCACGAAACTGTTTCATCTCTACTTTGTAAAACTACCAGTAAGGGCAGCTTCTGCACATTTCATTCCATCAATGGCTGCTGATACAATCCCACCTGCATAACCGGCTCCTTCTCCACATGGATACAATCCTTTAATACGTATATGTTCTAATGTCTCAGGATTTCTTGGAACTTGGATGGGAGAAGAAGTACGTGTTTCCGGTGCATGAATGATGGCTTCGTTCGTAAAGTATCCTTTCATAGAAGAATCAAATTCCTGGAACCCTTTTTTTAAAGAGTCTGCAATGAGTGGTGGGAGTAAGTCGGAAAGAGAAACGGATACAAGTCCAGGTGTATAAGAAGTTTTTGGAAGATCGGTGGAGATTTGATTTTTTGTAAAGTCTACCATTCTTTGTGCTGGGGCTTTTTGTGTTCCTCCATTCATTTGGAAGGCTTTTTGTTCAATTGTCGATTGGTATTTAAGGGCAGAAAAAACGCCATAAGATTCAAATGGTTTAAAGTCATCAAATCTTAGTTCTACGACAATTCCAGAATTGGCAGTTGGTCGTGAACGTTCTGCACTCGACCAACCATTGGTCACAACTTCTCCTGGTTTGGTGGCGCAGGGTGCAATCACTCCGCCAGGACACATACAAAAACTATACACACCTCTGCCATTAATTTGTTTCACAAGAGAATATTCAGATGCAGGTAATAGTGGGTTTTTTACATCACAATGGTATTGGATAGAATCAATCAAACTCTGTGGATGTTCTACCCGTACACCAATGGCTAAAGGTTTTGTTTGAATTTCGATTCCCTTTGTATGGAGAAGTTCGAACATTTCTCGTCCTGAATGGCCTGTGGCGATAATGACATTTTTGGCCATCCACTTGTTACCCGAGGCGGAACTCACCCCCACAATGGAATTTCCTGAAAGAATCAGATCCGTGATACGAGTTTGAAAATGAACCTCTCCACCGGAAGAAAGAATACACTCTCTAATATTTTGAATGATACGAGGGAGTTTGTTTGTTCCAATGTGTGGATGTGCATCAACTAGTATTTGTTTGGTGGCCCCAAAGGAAACTAAATACTCTAAAACTTTACGAATGTTTCCTCTTTTTTTGGATCTGGTGTAGAGTTTTCCGTCGGAATAAGTTCCTGCTCCTCCTTCTCCGAAACAATAATTGGAATCTTCGTTTACAATATGATGGACATTGATTCCCCGAAGGTCGTCTATACGATCTTTTACATTTTTTCCTCGTTCCAAGATAATCGGCTTTTTTCCAAGTTCTAGCACACGTAATGCGGCAAATAATCCAGCAGGACCTGCTCCGATGATAATGACTGGCTCCGCTGAATTTACATTTGGAAATTGAGGAATTGTATATTCTAAAGGAATAAAACCTTCGTTTACATACACGTCCAATCGTAATTGGAAAACAACATTTCTTTGTCTTGCATCAATGGAACGTGAAGTACATTCAATGTGTTTGATGGATGTTTTCGGAATTTTGTTTTGTTTGGAAACAAATTGTAAGAGATGGTCCGGGTTTGTGGCAATCTCTGGAGTCACTCTGACATTTAATTCTAGTTTCACGAGAGATATTTTCCTAAATTAAAAATTCAAACAAAATCCCAAAAAGGCACAAACAACGACAATGCTCCAAGAGGGAAACTTCCAAAACATAAGTAAAATAAAACCGAGAGCAAATACAACAAAATCAAATCGATTAAAAATTGCTTCAGTCCAAACCGGAGAATACAAAGCAGAGATAAGTAACCCAACAACAACCGCATTGATACCAGCCATTGATTGTTTTAGCCAAGATTCTTTTCGAAATTTTTCCCAAAGAGGAAGAACACCGATGATCAGTAGATAAGCCGGTAAAAAAGCAGCAACCAAACAAAAAACTCCACCCCAAATTCCATTCGGTGGTAGATTTGAAACTGTTCCAAGATAAGCAGTGAAGGTAAATAGCGGACCTGGAATGGCCTGGGCTGCACCATAACCTACCATAAACATTTGGTTTGAAACAAGACCAGTAGTGACTACTTCTTCTTTGAGTAGAGGTAATACAACATGTCCACCTCCAAACACCAAAGAGCCAACACGAAAGAAACTATCAAATATCCGAATCGATTGGTTTTGGAAGAAATTAGATAGAATGGGAAGAAAAAATAGAAGTAGGAAAAAAAAGGTGAGTAGGGCATAGGAATAAGAAGTTGAAATTTTAAATCCAGTCGGTGAATGGGGAAGGTTATCTACTTTTTTTAAAAAGAAAAACCCGAAGATACCACCTAACAAAATTGGAAGCAGTTGTCCTAATGTCCCACCAATACCAACTGATATTCCTAATGCGATTACTGCGAGACTGATCCTTTCTTTATCGGGACAAAGTTTGATACCCATGGACCAAACGGCATGAGCGACTACAACCACAGCGGCAATTTTGAATCCATGTAAGACACCTTGGTTCCAAAATTCGGGATATAAACCAACACCAAGTCCAAAAATGACCATGAGTGCTGCAGAAGGAAGTGTAAAAGCAAACCAAGCAAGGATTCCACCGAAGATTCCGCCACGGATTTGTCCAATGGCGATTCCTACTTGGCTACTGGCAGGACCAGGTAAAAATTGTGAAAGAGCAACTAAGTCTGCATAGGCGGAAGATGTGACCCATTTTTTCTTTTCAACAAATTCGTGTTGGAAGTATCCCAAATGAGCAACTGGCCCACCAAAGGATGTACATCCTAAAATAAAAAAAGTTTTGAATAAATCTAAATATAAATTCATAGAGTTTCAATCGAACAAACAAAGGATAAATTCATTCCCAAGTATCAACTTCCCTTTGTAAGTTCGTCTTTCATTAATTTTGCAATGGCTTTTTCATTTTCACCTGGTAGTAGTTCGAGTTCAGAAATCACTTTTTTCTTACGTTCTTCAGAATGGTTTTGGCTTAGTTTTGCCTTTCCTTCTATGGAAGTAATTCTGATTTCAAAAGGAACAATTCCTTTTTTTAGACCTTCAATGTATTTGGTATCTACATGATCCATTTTATAACTTGAATCTTTAGATTCAAATCTATTGACCAGTGTAAGTAAACTATCATGAATTAAATTAGGATCTTCCACAATGTTTAGAATGCCTTTTACATGTACTGCTGTAAAATTCCATGTCGGTACTGCGCGGTCTGTTTCATACCAAGAAGGAGAGATATAACAGTGAGGGCCAGAAAAAATACAAAGAACTTCTTTACCTAAACTTTCTTTTTGTGGATTTGGTTTTGCAAAATGGCCAATTAATGATTGTTTGTCTTTGGAAAGGAGCAGAGGTATATGTGTAGCACTTAAGTTCCCTTGGATTTCAGAAACCAATAGAGAAAATGGATTTTCTTCAATACATTTGTATATGAAGTCAGTTTCCATCTTGAAATATTCGGGAATGTACACAGTAACTTACTCCTTTAAATTAATTTAAACAGATTTCCAGAAATAAGTTAAAAACTCAGTTTCTTGTTCGAAACCTTCTTGGGAATAAAGCGCACGAGCTTCTTTGTTATGTGTGGAAGTGGAAAGTTCTAAACCTTTTCCAGAATTGGTTTTAGTAAAAGATTTAACTTCGGCAATCAATTGTTTGGCGATTCCTTGTTTACGAAAATCTTTTTTGACAAAGAGGTCATTTAGAATATAAGACCTTTGCATAGAAATGGAAGAGAATACAGGGTATAGTTGTGTGAATCCAGCAATTTCACCTGATTTAGAATCTTCTGCCAAAAAGATAATGGATTGTCCGTGTTCCATTCGATCTTGAAGGAATCGTGAAGCGCCTGTTATATTCGAATTTTGTCCATAGAATTGTCTATAAGCATCGAATATCTCAGAGAGTTTGGAAATGTCTTTGTAGTTAGCTTGTCTAATTTTCATATTTTGGTACCAATGAGAAACAAATTGCCGATAAAATTGCTGTTACCGGTGTAGCCAGTAAAGTTTCTAAATTGGTGATGGCAACTAGATTCCCGAGAGTATTGAGTAAAAATATAACTCCAATGAATCCAAACAGAATTCGAATCCAAATGGGCACCAAACCTCGATTTATGTATCTTAAATACTGAACACTTGACCACAAAAAAAATCCATTTACGATCAGAGCTACCGTCTCCATCACATACATTTCTTCTAAGTTACTTAGTCTCCCACCCCAAAGGTATTGGTAGGGAATGAGTTGAAAGAGGGCAACCACATGAAAGACCATTGTTATTGAAAACAAAACGGTTAAAATCCTACTAGCGATGGTTCTGGTTTTTTTGGATGGGTTCCACATATTATTTTCCTAAAGTTTGAAGGTAATAAACAAAATCGATTTCTGGGGATTTTCCACCTAATAATGTTATGGCGGCAGTAATTTGGCCTCTATGATGGGTGCGGTGGTTGAAGTTGTGTTGCACCACATCACTAAAAATGAGTTCAGCTTCAAACCCACGCATGGTTTTGTAACGAAAAAGAGTGGGCCAAACGGAATCATTCAAACCTTGTAGCCAAGTATTCCATAATTCTAAACTTTCGATCATTCGTTTTTTCAATGTTTGGCGATCGGTTTCGATTTCTTCACTTAAGGATGTTGGGGCGTAAACTTCGCCAACAAGACGTGAATACCAAACTTTCTCAACAATTAACAAATGGTTTAATGTTCCGTGAATGGATTTAAAAAATAATCCTACATCTTTTTTGTAATCCTCATTTGTTATGGTTTCTAATGACTCATACAAAAGATTGGTCGCCCAAATATGATAAGCATTGTTTCGTAAGAAAAAATCTTTCATACGGAATGGTTTTTCCTGCTTTGGCGGGAAATCAATGACTAAAATTGGGGCGCCTCGAAATTGTTAGATGAGTTGGAGTTATCCAACAAATGACCGCGCCCTACGTTCCAATCTTTCCCTTCGGGAAAGGATTTCCACTGCGGTCGCTGGCGCTTGGGTTTTATTTTAGATTCCCATTCTTAGCGGAGTTGGAATATGGAATTGTTTTTGGATTTTTTGACTTGGATTTCTTCTTCTGGAAAGTGGTTCCAGATTTCTGCGGTTTGTTTTTGTTCTGGAAAGTTTGTGTATAAGATATCGAAAGAGAAACGTTCGGAATCATAATTCCCTTTGTGAATGAGATGAGCTGAAAATACAAGCAGGTCCCCTGGTACATGTGGGATCAGAATTTGTCCAGGAATGTCGTCATGGTTTTTTTTACCTTCTAATTCCAAACGTATGTTTCTTTCTTCTTCGGAATCCCAACGGTTTTGGGAACCAGGCACAATCCAAATCCCTGGATCCATTTCCAAAGGAATACGAAAATGCCAAACAAAATCTTTATGAATCCTTTCTTTTTGTTCTTCTTCCGGAATCCCCATATATTGGATATCTCTATGCCAATAAGGAAGTTTGTCCTTATCTGTTGGGTTAAAAAATATCTGTGTATTGAGAAAGTAAATAGGATCCTGGAAAACCAAATCACAGATATCTAATAATAAGTCAGATTCAATGAATGCGAATAGAGTTTTTCTGTTTTGTGTATCTTTTGTAAATTTTTTGGAAGTGAGATAGGCACTATTCACATTCTTTGGGTTCCGAAATTCTTGTAACCATTCCTCGTGGGAACGAAGAAGAATATCTTTTAAGATATTGATAGTAGTCAGTGGAATTAAATTGTGAAACAGATAATAACCAGAACTTGTTAGTTGTGATTTTGCTTTTGAATGAATGTCTTTTTTCATACAAAAGTTTAAATTTGTTTTTCCATATAGTGATGTGAAGGAATGATTCCTTCCCAACCTAAAGGATGTCTTGTTTCTTTAATTTGAAATCCTAACTTTTGATAAAGAGAAATTGCCGGTTTGTTTTCAGCCGATACATCCAAAGAAGCAGTTTTATATTTTGTTTCTTTGTTTAACATATACTGGATGAGTTCTCCTGCGATCCCTTTATTTCTTTCTGATTCTAATACAGCAATATGACCTAAATACAAACATCCTGGTTTTGGTGGTTGGATGATGGTTTCTGTTTTGAGACCTCGCGCCATCACTTTCGGCGCTTTCCATGTATATACGGAAAGGATACGAAGCGCTGTTCCCATTGTCAGTGCTAAAAAACTAGGTTGTGAATAAGAGAGGATAGATCCTACGACCCGACCATCGATTTCTGCTACACAATGATTGGTATAAGATACTGTATTTCCACGACGAATATAGGAGGAATTTAAAAAATCAAAGGCAGTTTTTTTTTCTTCTTGGAAGACAAAGGTCCAAGCTTTGGGTCCTGAAGAATGGATGAGGGGAACTATGGAATCTACATCACTAGGTTTTGCGTTTCGAATGGTTAGGTGGGTATTTGTCATAAGAGGTGTCGGGAAGTGAAATCCTTAAATTTAGTTAGATCACTCACTAAATTTTTTGGAAATCACTTTAATTCGTCAATAGAGAAATCAATTTCTTCGCGCCCCGGATCGAAGCGAAAATCCTTTCCGATAGGAAAGATTGTAGCGGAGAGCCGGAGATGTGCGCCCAAAGAAAAAACAAAACTAAATTTCTAAAACGTAAAAGAGGCAAATACGTTAACGAGTTCTCTTGTTCCCAGTTGGGGTCCGTTTAAATTTTGATGAAAGGGTTTCCCATATTCGAATCCAAACCGAGCACCTTGTAGAATTCCTTTGGTAATTAAAAAGTTAACTCCGATTAGTAGGTCGCTACGCATTCCCCCTTGGCGGTAGGGATCATTTTGCGGATCCATTTTCGGATCTAAGGTGGCATCAGCCCCTTGTAAGTTCAACCATCTTTGTTTGGCTACACGAACTGAGAAAGACATGGATTCGTGTATAAGAAACGATAACCATCCAGAAACTTCATATCGATTTCCAAATCTATAATGGTTATCATTTTTTCCAATACGTAAGTTGGCTTGTGATTGAGCTCCCCACGAAATTTTTTTGTAATTACCGTTATATGATAGTTGTGGTAATAAACTGTAAGTACCGGATCCAGGTTGCATATTATAAGGAACTTTTTGTACACCCATCATAGGCATATTGTCTCTTTCATCAATGGAGCCAGTAGGAAGAGAAAGACCCATCCCTGTAAAAAAATTTTGATGTTCTGTTTTGATCAACCTATAGGCTGTGCTAAAACTTACATCACCTATACCTGCTGAGCTCATAGGTGCTCGATCAAAATTACTTGATACCATAGTCATTTTGTTTTTGATCGCAGGGACCATAAACATGATCATCCATTTATCGGAGATAGAAGTCATAGCACTCACCATATTCATTTCCATTACCATATCTGCAGGAACAGACATATAATTGTATTTGTTAGGTGAAAGTATTGGAATTGTGGTTCCAAGAGGGGAACTTGTAATCAAACTTCCCGATGGCATTTGGACTGTTGGATCAGTGTAAGGAAAATATAACGTTCCCAGATCGGATTGGCTTTTTCCGCCTGATTGTAAACCCCACATCTTCATACCCATATAACGATAATCCACCATCCATTTCCCTTTTTCATGAATATGTGGGTTCATGATTCCTGCAGGAGCTAGGGTATCCGCGCGATTATGGTGATCATGCCCTTCATGATTGTGTTCCGAGTGGTCTTCGTTAGTTGGTATGTTCTGATCATAATTTGACATAACATCTTCTTTTGATTCATCGATAACATTGTTTTTATTTCTTATCTCTTTGTTGTTTTTTTCAGATAGTTCTAGTTTTTTGTTTAATTCATTATTTGGTCTTTCGTTTTCGACTGGAATATCCTTTTGAATTTCACTTCCATCGGAAAAAATAAAACGAAAAGGAATCGATTCTTTTAATTTTAGAGGAGATTTGATTCCAAAGAGCATGATGTGGTCACCTCTCGGACTAAGGTGTAAGGAACTATTTTTCGGAATTGAGAATTCTTCTACGGGAATCATTTTCATTCCTGAGTCCGAAGGTTTCATGGTAAATAATTCGACGCGATCTGCTATGTCAGACTTTGTTTGGATAATTTTTTTTTCGGTGTTTGTTGTGTTATGAATGGAAAAATAAACAACTGAGTTTTTGGAGGATGTATATTTGATATAAGCATTCTCAATGATAATCCCTTTGGAAAAAAGAGGAGTGGTGATGAGAAATAATAGGATTAGTGTTTTTAGTTTCATTTGTGTGATTACCCTTTCGAAAAAAATCATACCGGCTACTTGATTCACCAGTATGACAAGTGTTTGGAGAGAGAATTTACATTTCTGTATTCGATACAATGGAGCCGATTGTAAAGGAAGTGATGGTCACTCCGTTTAATATAAATCCTAACCGATTTCCGTTTGTATACACTGGAACGTTCATCATTTGCATGATAGGATAGTAAGACATAGATCCTCTTTCCGTATCTGTTAACTCTGAACATGGTTTATTGAAGCCGTTTAAAAATCTCGATCCACTCGGTGTTGATTGAAAATCTAAACAGAAGGTGTAACTTGTTCCGGCGGAAGGAATGGGTGCGGAAACAGAACCTCCTTTTCCTGTATTGGCAAATACACCTGATGCATTTTTATACTGAGTTTGTGCTCCTGCGACCAGTCTGTATGTGGGGCCAGAGACTGGATTCCCAGATCCATAACCAACCACATCAAGTGTACTAGTTGGTGAGTTTAAAGTGAAGGTAACTTCTATATTGGTTCCTCCTTTGTTTGTGGCATACATTACATCATTGTTTGTATACAATATTGATGATGCACTCACCCCGGTTGCTCCTTTAGTGATCTCTGTTTGAGTGAGACCTAAATTATTGAATCCCACTTCATTACATTCAGAAATGGAATACTTTGTGCGTGGTTTGTTTTCTACTTGTGTGAGATTACTTGTAATGGATTGCACAGAGGAGAGAGCACAACCGGGGTTGGTTGTTGCTGCGACAAGGAGAGAGAGTAGGTTTGATGAATTGTTCGCCTCTGTAGTCTTAGCCATACTACAATTAATAGAAAGCAAACATACTAAAGTGGAATGGAATAAATTCTTTAACATAAAATTACCTTTTGATTGAAGACCAAGGACTCAACTGTTGATTCAGTTTTCCTCATTGATTGGGAAATGGTTCTTATATAAGGAACCAATACATTTATTTGTTTCTAAGAAAAGGTATGTCTTGGTGGTTTGTCTGGTGGGTGTGAAAATCCAATCAATAAATGGGTATTAGTTTGGAAGGAAAAAATGAGTGCGTCATAGGAAATTTGATTTTGAAATTTTGTTTCGAAAGGGAAACTCGGGTTCATGGATTGAGACTGGAGGACTTTTGTTGCCGATTTTTTTTTAGAACAAGAACATTGGTGTGGACCACTTCCTTTTCTTAAAAGACAGGTAATCCGTTTTGTTTGGTCTGTGTTTTCATCTCTGTGGATTTCATTTTTAGAGCCATGATTGCAATGACAAATCATAGAAAGTCTATACATAGACTGGGCAAATAGTCCCGTTTCCAGAAATAGGATTTTACCTATAAAAGGAAGGAGAATCAAAACCGAAGCTATTTGTAACCAACGTTTCATAGTAGTCAAATATCATTCTATTCTTTTCACTTTGATCTTTCCATGATCTAAATCAAGTGGATCCCTTTATTTGCTAAAATCTAAAACAAAGATTAAAAATTTCGCTTTTTGAATCGTTTGAAAGAAACCATCAATGGTATGGTTACCCATAAAGATAAAAACAAAGTAGTGATCGCTGATACACCTAATAATCCCAGTTGTTTTAATAACAGAGCACCAGAAAAACCGAGAAGGGCAGAAGAACTAGTTTGTAATATTAAAAGAATTCTAATTAAATCGATTGGGTTGAGTAGAATGATGATAAGAGATGGAATTTCAATAGGATATTCTCCTAAATACAAACTAAAGATAAAAACTAAAGCATCAAAGAAGATAAAAAAGTATAACCAAACCAAAAGAGAGAAGGTCAAAACGATTTCCCCTCTTCTTACAAAAGAAGAAATTAAAAAAGCAATCGCAACAAAGATTGCAGTTAAAAAGATTCCAAAAGTCAATAGTTCTAAAAATAAAAAAAGAAACTTCGGATCTTGAAAAAACAGAAACACTCCGGGAATTCCAAGGCCTAACACTAAGCCGAGTGATAAAGAGATAGTAATTCCTAAATATTTCCCAAAAAACAATGCAGTTCGACTTACCGATTTTGAAAGTAATACTTCTGCAAAAGGCATAGATTCTAAAAATGACAGTCCTGAAAATGTGATGGAAAAAAGTGGAATTACAATGAGTGTTAAGTTCATGATACTTATGAGTAAACGAATTCCATTTTGATCGCCAAAAAAACTAAGGATCATCATTACGAGTATAAGTAGGCCAGAATAGATAAATACCCAGCGACTTCTTATGTTTTCTTTAATTTCGAAGATTAGAATTTCTTTCATGGTTTTGTTTTGTATTCCTCGTTCCAGAAATTCATCAAAGCTTGGTCTAAATCGGTTTTATTGTTTTTTCGCAAAAAATTTCCGGGTGAATCATCAATTAAGATCGATCCTTCTGATAAAAGGAGGAATCGATCTGCTAACTCTTGTAATTCTGCTAGTATGTGAGTAGAAAAGATCACAAGAGATCCTTCTTTTTTCTTTTCTATCAAAAGCGATTTTAGTAAGTGTGAGATATATGGATCCAAACTAGCTGTAGGTTCATCAATGACATACAAATCTTTTTTAGAAGAAAAACATTGGAGGATACTGATTTTTTGTTTGGTTCCGCCAGAAAGTGAACCAATTTTTTTATCCATGTGGTTGTTTAACTCTAAAGTAGAGAATAATTTTTGAAATGATTCTTCCTCGACAGGTTCTAATTTTTTAAAAAAAGAAATTAGTTCCTTCACTTTGATATTTGCCGGAAATCTTGGTGTTTGTGGCATATAACCGATTGTATGTGGGTCTTGTTTTTTTTCTATAAACTCAATGTAACCGGAAGTTGGTTGTACGAGTCCAAGAATTCCTTTGATGAGGGAACTTTTTCCTGACCCATTTGGACCAATGATGGAGAGAATGGTTCCTGGTTCCGTTAGAAAATTTATATCTTTAACAGCGATAGAGTTTCCTCCATAACTGATGGTAAGATTCTTTACTTCTATCATATTCTTTCCTTCATCCGAGGATGTTGGTCTTCAAATTCAATTGGTGTTACAATGGGGAATGCTTTTTCGATTCCTTGTAAAAATAAAACGACAGGGGATTCATATAACACCATTAGAAAAGGATACACTGCAATCCAGTATCCAAAGAAGTGAATGGTTTTGTGAGGGATGTCACCGTAATGATCTTTATTTAAATCATACCCTTCATAATGATCCCAATAATTATTTATAAATTCATTTGTTGTGGATTTTGTATTGGTACTAATATCAAATACATTCTTTATAAAATTGTTATCAGTGATTTTGTTATGATCAGTGTTTCCTAGAATTTTAATTCCCCATCCATTGTTAATGAAGTCATTATTTTGAAATTTGATATTGTTGATTCCATCAGCAAACACAGCGATGGTATTCCCTTCAAATCGATTTTTAGTTAATGTGCTATCTGCAATGTCTTTGAGTAAAATTCCATTGGAACTTTCCCCCCAGTTATCCATAAACTGATTTTCATCCATAACGATATCTTTGCTATACATCACAGCAACACCGGCAGAGTTGTTTTTAAAAACATTACGACTGAATTTATTATGCCCTGAAAACATGAAGTGCATTCCGTAACGAATGTTTTCCTTAGATTCATTTCCTTCAATTTCGAGGTTCTCTGAAAATTCTAAATATATCCCATCTCTATGTTTTTTCAGTTGGTTACCGATGATTTTATTATGACTTGCAGACCAAAGGTGGATGCCGTTTCCTCCGAGTACTTCATTTTCAGCATTGCCTATTGAAATATTATTTTTAAGAGTGCAGTGAGTGGTTTCTGCCAGATAAAAACCATAAACATTATCTTCTAAGACTAGATTTTCGAAGTGACAATCTTTGACTTTTTCGGCATGGACTCCTGCAAATTCTGTTAAATCAGAGATTCCACTTCCCTTGATTGTTAGATTTTGAATCCGAACCCCATTGGAATAAATTCCAAACACGTGTTTTTGTTTGAGTCCATCAATCACAACACCTGCTTCGCCATTAATGGTAATGGATTTGGTAATAGGTAAAAAACCTTCTTTATAGATTCCCTCTTGGATCTGAATGGTGTCTCCATTTTTTGAGATATCAATAGCATTCTTTACTGTTTTTATCGTACATTTTGTACAAACAGCAATGGTTTTTGTAAATAGCGGATAGATAGGTAAAATTACAATTAGTATAAAAGTAAATAGGGATATTGGAGGTTTGATAGTTTGAAGAACTATATGCAGATTGAGATGATGGTTAAAATTCCATTTGGTTCCAAGAGAAACTTTTTTAATTTTGGAAAGGGATGGAGTCTTCATAAGTTTTAAAAGCGGCAAATCCCGCTCCCATGGGTGAACGAATTTTACTAGATTGGATAATGGTTGCCTTTTCTTTTAATAGAAATTCATTTTGATCTAAGTAATTGGTAACCCAGATTTTTTCGATTCTCAATTGTTTATCCTTTTGGAACTGGTTCATACATTCAATGGCATCAAAATGGTATCTTTTCCCTTTGTATGTAATGATTTGTGTGTGAAATCGCATATCTACAATGTTCATGGAACAATGGCTACATTTCATTTCTCCTACTATCAATTTTTCAGGATGAACTTCCCCACAGTTGATAAAACCAACTATGAGGAAAATACAAATTAGTCTTAAACTTTTAATGCACATTTGATTTTTTCCTTCGATTCTCATCCCAGAGGATATATACCAATGTGACGAGACTAAGGCCTAAAATCACACCACCATAAGAAGGATAACTACAAGCAGTAATGTTTAACATCACCTTACAGCCAAGTAGTGGTGGTTGATAAGCCATTCCTTCAATGATAATGGGCGCATCTGGGTTTAAGTTATGTCCATAGTTGTATTCCCATCGCCAGAAATCAGATAGTCCAACGAGACCGACAATGATTAGGTTAATGATTCCAAGAATGGCCATTCCTACTTTTGGATACAATTCAGTGATGAAAGCTCCAAAGATCAGATAACCAAGAACATACGGCATAAACAGTAGTTCCGGAATCGATTCTGATATAATCTCTTGCATACCTATATAATGATTTAAAAGGTTTATATTTTTTAAATCATAAGGTGTTGCACCAGTGATTTTGTTAATCCAAATCTGCATTCCAAGCCCTTCAGGGTATTGCGGAGCCGATATCGAAATAGACCAAATAGGAATCAAAAATACGGAAACAAGAATCAAACCGACCCCTAAGATTAGGAGCCGGTTTCTTTTACTTAACGTTTGGAAAAGTAAAGTTTTCATATAGGTTATGGACTAACTCGGATGTACTGTTGCATCTCTTGGTGGAGAGCAGAACAGAAGTCAGTGCAATAAAATGGATAAATACCCGGTTTTGGAGCCACCCACTTGAAGGTTCTAGTTTCCCCTGGCATGATGAGTAGATTTGTCATGTTAGGTGCTCCACCGATCGCAAAACCATGAGGAATATCGTAGTCTTGTTCCAGGTTGGTAACGTGGAAGTATAAAGTTTCTCCAGTTTTTGCTTCAATAATATCTGGTTTGAAGTGAGAACGAATGGCTGTCATGTAGATATGAATGGTACTTCCAAGTCTTACGATTTTTGCTTCATTCTCGCTTTTGGTTGCATATGGATGTTTGTTTTCCTCTAGAGGATAGAGTTTTGCAGTTTTATCCATAAGCAGTTTCGCAGGAATCATTTGTGAATAGTGTGGTTCCCCAACGGTAGGGAAGTCAGATAATAACTCTGCTTTACCAGATGAGATATCATAAAGCTGAGCACTTTGAGGTAATTCCATACCCACTGGTAGATAGCGATCTTTAGTGATTTTGTTCATGGCGATTAGATATTTACCATAAGGTTCTGTTGAACTACCACCAACTATTGATAAGTGACCTACACTATAATAAGCTGGAAGATGTTGGACCACTTCCCAAGTTCCCAGTTTCCATTTTACTACTTCAGAACTTACGAAACAAGATGTATAAGCATACCCTTGACCGTCGAACTCAGTATGTAATGGACCAAGACATGGTTTTTGTACTTCACCAGCAAGTGTAGATTCATATTTAAGAACGGGAATCCCTTCGATTTCAGTGGAATGGTGTTCTTTCTTATCTTTTACTTCGATCATTTTGCTAAAGGAGTGAACGGGAATGACAGAAGCTAACTTTCCACCACCAACAATGTATTCTCCTGTGGAGTCAACATCGGTTCCATGTGGACTTTTTGGTGTTGGCATATAATACATCATACCTGGACAATCTTTCGGATTTAACATTTTCACACCGCTTAACCGAGTGGATACGGCAGGTTTGTTTTCATCATGAAAGTTGTTTACGTAGTCACCACCAAAATTATAAGCCTTGCCTTGGTCTTTACATTCCTTTGCACGAACCCAGTTGAATGCTAAGATAAAGTCTTTATCTTTTTTGGAAGCCCCAACCTCTAACATTTTATGTGCTTGTTCCGAATTGTAACTACTGAAGAAACACCAGTCATGGGATTTCTTTTTCCCACAATGGGATAAGTCATAGTTGAATCCAGGAACAAGAACCTGTAATTCAATAGAAAGTCTTCCTGTGTTTTTATCAACTTTTACCATAGTGACAGTTCCTTTGAACCCACCTTTGGAAAAACTATCGATTGCCACACTTGCTTGGGGAACAGGAACCGAGAAACGTGTCGCTGCCATTAGATACTCTGTGTTTTCGGTAGCAAATGGGGAAGCATGGTTTCCTGCTGTGTTTGGAATTTCTAAAATTTCCTTGGTTTCAAAAGACTTTAAATCAATCCTTGCAAGCCTCGGTGTGTTGTTTGCATTTAAAAACATCCAACGACCATCTTGTTTTCCATCTGTCATCGATGCTTCAACGTGATGGCTGTCATCCCACGGCACATAACCATGAGTTGTTTTTAACATATCTTTGGTTTCTTCATCAAATCCATACCCGTTTTCAGGAAAAACAGAAAACACTGGAATGATTTTGAATAACCGCGCCGATGGGATTCCGTAAACTGACATCTGGCCGCTAAATCCACCAGATAAAAAGGCGTACACTTCGTCCTTTTCTCCTGGTGCGACGTAAACTCGAGAAGCTGCATCGGAAGCAAGTGTTGCTGTTGATGCACCTTTTTTACAATTAGGAATCAATGAAAAAAGTGTGACTCCTAATATAATCAATATTAGATTTGATTTTTTGTTCATATAGTTACCTATTTTAAATCCATCTTACGGAAGTACTCGAGAATCTCTCGGGCTTCTTCTTCCTTAATATTTTGAAATGTCATTTGAGTTAAGTGTTCTCCGAGTAACTCTTGTCCAATCGGATCTTTCTGAGTCATCTCTACCGGATTTAGAATCATATTCATGATCCATTCAGGAGTTCTGCGAAGTGTAACATCTTGAAGAGCAGGTCCTACAACTTTCTCTTCAAATTTGTGACAAGCAGAACACTTTGCTTCAAATTGTTTTTTACCACGGTCGGCCATTGTTTGGTCCAAAGCTCCGATGTTAACTGACTTAACTGGCCCTATTCCCTTGGAACCTGCGTTAGATGCAGGTGTCTCTTCTGTTTTATCTCCTCCACAGGATATAATTGTCATACTCATTAGGAGTCCCAATATGAGTCCGATTTTTAGTCGGTTGTGTGCTCCGTTAAATTTTGAAAGGTTCATCTTAAATACTCCTTAGTATTTTAGTATTTATCATTTCTTGGCTGGGGGTAGTAATACCGTATCCACAACATGGATGATTCCGTTCGTTGCAGGAATGGATGCCACTATCGTTGCACCATTGATCATTACCTTTCCATTTTTTATGGAAACTTTTGTATGACTTCCGTTCGCCATACCGAGTTCATCGTCTTTACCTGTGAACTCAGATTTCAAAATGGATTCAGTTAAGTTACCTACAACAACGTGGTATTCTAATATGTTCTTTAATGAATCCTTTTGACTTGGTTTTAAAAGATCATCAACAGTGCCTGCTGGTAATTTCGCAAAGGCATCGTTTGTTGGTGCAAACACAGTGAATGGGCCTTGGTTTGCAAGGGAATCCACGAGACCTGCTGCTTGGACAGCTGCGACAAGGGTTGTATGGTCTTTAGAACCCATAGCTATTTTTAGAACATCTTGTTGTGATTTGTCATCTGCAACTGCCGATATCCCTTTGCCAGAATTGGAATCTTCATTTTTTCCGCAATTTACACCGACTAGCGAAAGACAGGTGATAGCTGCGATCATTGTTAGTTGAAATTTTATTTTGTTCATTTGATACCGCCCACTCATTGGTTCAATACCATGGGACACCAGAGCAAATGAAACTGCATTGATCTAAATCAATTGGAGAAGGATACTAAGTATTGATTTTTATCAATAGAGATAAGTGATTGAAGATATATCTTTAGAGTTAGAATGAATTGAATTCCTATAAAGCCTTTCTAGGCCATTGAAACATACATTCTGTAAATTTGTTTAGAATTAAACTAATTCTAGTTATGGTATTGCGCAATGAGGTGTTAACATGAGTGTTTGGATTATTCACTTGTCCTATTGTGCTGTTACAAAATCCTGAAAGAACGAGGTTCTTCTCATGATAACAAATTGGGATTCGAAATATGAAACAAACATTTCCGAGATTGATTCTCAACATAAAAAACTCTTTCGTTTGATCAATAATATCGAAGAAGTTTATGATGAAAACAAACACCACCTATCGGGTAAAACAAAGATATTGATAGATGCTGTTTCGGAATTAGAGGATTATACTCTTAGTCATTTTTTAATTGAAGAACGTGTGATGGAATTAAACCAATATCCTGATTTGGAAGCACATATCTTACAACATAACAAGTTTACAGATAAAATTTTGGATCTAAAGAATCGATTAAATCAAGGAGATTTACATTCTAGTGATGGTTTATTAGATGTATTCTTTAAAGATTTAATAGAATTTCTACGTGCATGGCTTACCAATCATATTCTTAAAGAGGATATGGATTACAAACCGTTCATTAAGTTTAGTATTTAATATTCTATATAAATCTAATTTTTCACTTAAAATATAAAGAATATCTAGATATCTTTTCGATAAGATTTGATTTTGCTTTTTTAGCTAAATCGATGTCTTTTCCTTTCATAATTTGTATTTCTTCTAATAATAAATTTATATATTTATGTAGTTGCTCATGACCTTGTCCTGTCATTGTACAAGAAGTTTGAATTTCGCTGATAATGGATATAATTTGATCGGCTTGTCTGTGGTATTCTTCTATTGACTCATCAGAATTTGCATGGTGAAATTGTTCGTCCATCCTCTGAAATCCCAACCTTGTTGATCTGTCCATCTCCCAAGGTTTACCATTGTTTAGTTCTGGAAGTTTTGATCCTGTATGTTCATGGCATGAGAAGGAAATAAGTAACAGGAAAAAAATACAACCATTGAAAATAGATTGGGAAAACTTCATAATACAAACTACCAGTCTTACCACTGGAAGGAATTGATCTAAATCAAGAACAAATATTTTTTTTGATAAAATCTGTTTTAGTTCGTTGTTAGGGGATTGAATTTTTATTTTCAATCAAATTTGGTAAAACATTGGATTTAGGATGGACCTAAGTGTATGAAATAACTCTGGTCCAAGTTAATTTTATAAATGTGACCAAACCGAGAAAAATCAGAAATTTTCCGAGTAAAGTTAAGGGATTGATTGGAATCATAAATTTTGTGATTAAATACAGAACCAAACCAAGATTGTAATTATAAAACACAAACCAAGTTTGCCAACTGGAACCCCTCGGGCGATTCGACAGAAACTTAGGGAACATCCAATAGGCAGTTCCCATAATCAACTGAATGAAAAAGCCCCAAATAAGAATCGTATAATGTAATGGTAATAAACTCCAAATTCTTTGGTCGAAATCAATGGCTTTATTTACCATAAGTAGGGCTCCAAGGGAAGATCCGATGATTAAATAAATCAAGGAAATTCGAATCAACCAAACGGACTGTATTGGAAACATACTTTTATTTACCCTTGCGGTTTTGGTTTTAGTCTAGGCCAAATTTCGAATACAAAACTGAGGATTCCTACCAATTGTAGAAAGACAGAACAAAGAAATGGTAAAATGAAGACTTCTTTATTTCCGTATAAAAATGGTTCTGAAACGATTCGTAAACATAAACCTAGGTTTAGAGCAAAGTATGCTATCCAAGCGAAGGAAGATCCCTCTTTGGGACTTGGATTTTTCCCCTTCGGAAACATCCAGAGAGAAACTCCCATAATGATTTGTGTAATCCATCCAAGGGCGATCATATGCCAATAAACGGGCATTAGATGAACGTCCCATTTTGTTCCAGGAAATTCGGCAAGGCCGTAAACCAGAACACCAAATAGAAGATATACCATTCCGGATTTAATAAAGTATCTTGAAATTTTTGGCATTTGAATCTGTTTTAGTTCATTTTTTTTCAGACTCAACTTCAATTTTATAGGTTGCATGGCAAGCGACACAGTTACGCGTAAGTTCATCCATTTCTCTAAGTAATGTATGGATATCTTGTTTTTTGCGAATTTTTACAGCGATGTCATCGAATTTCTCGTGAGTACCAAAACCTAGTTTTTTAAATGCAACAGGGAGTTTTAAAAGAATCGTTTTTTCTTGGTGTTCCAAACTAGCAACAAGACCCATACCCACAGCATCGGCAGCCTTTGCAGCCCGTTCATAATCTTTCTCAGCAAGTCCACTTAACATTCCATTAACGGATGATAATAATGCTCGCATTTCCGTTAATACCAGTTGCCGTTCTGCTGGTGTCAAATGGATCGCTGTTCGACTATCGAGCGAACGACTTGTACTTCCAAAATAAAAAAAATAACCAAGTGTTAGTACTGTTACGATCCAAAGCCCGATAGCAAATTTTCCAATAGATTTTGAATTCACTTTTTCCTTCCCATTTTAAATCAGTTGTTCCATTCCAAGATAAATGCTAAATATGCTCATTTGTTTTTGATACGAAAATTGAAATGGATGAACTTCTGTACTAGAATATACGGAATGTGATAACGTCCAGTCTGAAGTTTTTCCACCATAGGTTTTTTTAGGGAATCCATATTCGCAAGCAATGTGTATTGTGGAATCATTCCAGGAAACACTTCCCCCAACAGATACATGATGTTCAATACTTGCACCTAACATTGGACTTACACCGCTAGCTGGAATGATATTTTTACCATAACTATATCCCATCCTACTTGTATAACGATCATTCCACTTGTATTCGGCACCTAGGGCAAAAATGGTCTGGTTTTTCCAGTTTAAATTGAATTGAAAGTTATTGGTTTCTACTCCAATGGGTGTTCTCATCCATACATCTTCCAATCGAAACTTACTTGAATTAAAACTTTCTGACCAAGGAACGTATTTGATATCAAAGTCGATCAGAAATCGATCGGTTCTGTATGATATTCCTATTACATGTTTGTCTGGCCAAATCATATAACGAGACACTCTTGTACCAAAAGATCTTTCGGGGGCATAACCGTCTATCTTCATGGTTCCATCCATAGGTAAAAGATTTCTTGTTGTATACGAATAGGCCACTCGGATGTTTTCTGTTATGTCATAAGAGGTTCCAATTTTTCCTCCCATAGTATAAGCGGAATCACTTTGGTAACGGATTCCACCGGGAATGGTAAGACTCCTTGTTTCATCTTGGTAGGTTCTTTTGAGTTCCATAAACCCATAAACAAAATCGATTCCTGCACCAATCGCAAAATTACCTCTTTTGTATCCAGCACCAAACGTTGATTTCATGGTCATAAATCTAAAATTTAAATCTTCAACCGCTTTTGTACTTTCGCCAATAATAGGAATATTTATTCCAAAAGTTTCGTTCAATGTCCTTCCGTCTGGTGTTTGTCGTTTGATATTTTTAAACTGACCACCGCCACCACCTTGTGCATACAAAGCAAATCCAATACTTATATTATCCGAAACCGGTTTGATGATCCCGATATAGGGAAGAACAGCTTTCGGATGTTCTACAATTGTATTTCGATACGATCGATTAGGGTCTACATCTACGTATTCATCATTATATTCTATGTTTGGTAAGTGAATTGCAGAACCTAACTCCCATTTGGTTCTTTTGGTTCTCGCTAAATGTGAGGGGTTTGATTCCAAATCCATCACAGATCCACCAATGGCTTGGAAGGCTCCTCCCATCCCGGCTTGTCTGGCACCAAAGGCGGGTTGCATGATTCCATGAAAGGCTTCCAGGTCTGTGTCCGAAAACCGAGGTCCTAAAATTAGAATGAGAATCATTAAATAAATGTAAGTGCGACTCAGAATCATTTACTTAAGGGAAAGATTGAAGCCTAGGCTGTCAAGGGGATAAAACTAAAGAAAAATTGAAAATCCTCTAGAGGCCAAGATTCCAAAGATTGCAATTGATACGGAGATCAGCAGATTGAACCTTCCAAAGAAAGCCGATGTTTTTCTATACCTTTCGTGACGACTGGGATCTGTGGTTAAGTAAACAAAGGTTTTTGGACCTGTTACAAAATCATGATACAAAGAAGATAAAAATAAAACGGTGAACAAACCTATTTTGGTTAAAAACATTAAACCAATGTTAGATGTCCATAATTCTAAACCTGACTCAAAATGGAAAAATCCTTTCTCAAATAATAAACCTGTTCCAGAAACAACAAAAATCAAAAAAATAAAGTAAGATATGTTTCTGAAATGTAATGCTGTTAATTGTAATAACTTTAATTTATGATCTTTGAATTCTAAATTTCGTATCACAGGCATGACAACAATGACATAAAAAATCATTCCACCAACCCAAATCATAGCTGAGAAAATATGGAGAATTAAAAGGATAAAGTAAAACAACATAATTTCTAAAGAATTGAATGTGTTGATTCGTTTGTCGTTTCCTTTTTTTGATTTAGAAATGATCTAAATTTGTAATATATATTTTTCTTTTTTAGAAAAGAAACTTCTTTTGGGATGGGTAAAGTGTATGTCCCAAATTAGAAAAATTCCAGAATTATTATTACCTGCAGGAAGTTTAGAAAAATTAGAAATTGCTTATCTATTTGGCGCGGATGCTGCATACTGTGGTGTTCCTAGATTTTCGTTACGTGCCAGAGAAAATGATTTTACCATGGAGGCTTTGGATGCGGGTGTAAACCTCGCAAGAAAACTTGGTAAAAAAATTTACTTCACGGTGAATAACATTCCAAGAAATTCAAAACTTCCATCCTTTCCAAAATACCTAGACCAGATGGCAACATTAAAACCGGATGCTTTCATTATGGCAGATCCGGGATTGATTTTAATGACCAAAGAATCACATCCTGAAATTGACATTCATATTTCTGTCCAAGCGAACACAATGAACTATGCTGCTGTTAAGTTTTGGAAACAATTTGGAGCCACTCGTGTTATTTTATCTCGTGAAGTATCCATTTCAGAAATTGCAGAAATCAAAAACCAAGTTCCCGATATGGAAATTGAAGTTTTTGTTCATGGATCGATTTGTATTGCTCATAGTGGTCGTTGTTTTATGAGTAATTATTTTAAAAAACGAGATGCCAATCAAGGTTCCTGCAACAATGCATGTCGAGATTTGTATCAAGTTTTTGTCACCAACCCAAAACAAAATGAAGAACCGATGGAACTCATCACAGACGAAGAGGGAACTTTTTTAATGAATTCCAAAGACTTACGTGCCATTGAGTTTTTGCAAGAGCTATGTGATGCGGGTGTTGACTCTGTAAAAGTAGAAGGTCGTACTAAAAACGATTATTATGTGGGAATGGTGGCTCGCAGTTATCGTCATACTTTAGATTCTATTGCACGAGGTGAATCATTTGATAGAAAGTGGTTACAGGAATTGGATAAAGTATCTTCTAGAAAGTACTTCTCTGGTTTTTTAACTCGAGGTATGGAAGATCGTGTCCCGGAAGAAGAAAGAGAATTTCAAAACAATGAATTTGGAACGAGTCTTTTTATGAGCCAAAAGTATGCAGGGCTCGTAAAAGAATATAATTCTGATACACAACGGATTGTCATTGAAGTCAAAAATAAAATCCAAAAAGGAGATGTGATGGAAGTGATCACAGCTTCTGATCCGGATGCATTGTCCTTTACTGTGGATCAAATTTTTTATAAAGAAAAACCTGTGGAAGTGATCAGTGGGGGAATGGGAACTGTGGAACTTGAGGTTCCGTTTGTCATTCCTTCAAAATCGTTTTTAAGTAAAAAATTGTAAGAGAAAATCGGTGGAATCAAATATTAAGGTGTTAGTAACTGCGTAAGTCCCCAAGCGAAGTTAGTCGTCAATTTTTGCGAAAGGGATTGTAGCGTAAATACTGCAATGCAACGGAAGTTAGGTGTATTTGTTCTGGTAGAAAATGAAAACCTTCTGTTGCTTTGCAGATTGGAGCGGAAAGCCCGGTCCAGCACCGGAGGGTGCTGGATTTGCCCCCAATTCCGATTTTTTTCATTTGAGAATTTGTCTAAGGAGAACTGTTAATAGAATATAGAAATGTAAGGTAAGGGTATTGTGAAAAATCTTTTTAAAGTTATTTTTTTCGTTCTGTTTGTGTTTTTCCTCAACTGTGGCAAAGAAGCTAACGAAGAATCGGCGGCTCCTTTAGAATCAGCAAAGATGTCCTCTGATGTGGCTATGGAGAAAAAAGTAGCACCGAGTGCTCCCAGAGCAGAAGAAACTCTTGATGCAGATTCCGCACCCAACCAACTGGGGCAAGTATTTGTTCCCATTCAAAATACTTCAGAACGATTACTTGAATACCAAGTTCAATTGAGTTATCAAACTCAAGACTTAATCAAAACAAGAAAGGACCTTCTAACTTTTATCACCAAATATGGATTTATCGAAAGTAGTTCTGCAGTGAATACAGACTCTCCTTATATGAATTTACGAGTCCATATTCGATCTGAAAAACTTTATGATGCACTGATTGAATTGGATAGTTATGGAGTATTACTGAGTGAAGATATTTCCACTGTAGATCATACGGAAGGAATGGTTTGGCAAAAAATAAAATCGAATCGAGAGAAAATTCGTTTAGGTCGACGTACGAATGCAAACAATCAAACTTCAGGTAATTCTAAAAACTGGGAAGCGATCGAAGAAGCGATTACAGATAGCGAAAACAATTTGGACCAGTCGGAACATGAAATTTGGAAAATCAAAGATAGGGTGAAATGGGCTACATTGAATATCAATTTTTCAAGTCCCATCCCACCCGATAAAATTCAAATACCAACTTATAAAAATGCATTCATAGGAATTCTAAATGTATTTTTAGAATTAACCTATTATCTCATTTGGATGATTCCATTTCTCTTACTTGCTGGTATTTTATACTTCCCTTTGAAAAAGGTTTATCATTACTTTAAAAAGTAATCGAGAGATCGAAGGAAACATAACAACTAAAGGTTACATTCTTTAGTTGTTAACGTTCGTCTTTGGTTGATTTTTTAATTACAACTTCCAGAAGAGAGATTAAACTGTTTTTTCTCTTCTGGATCTGCTATCGTTTTTCCATAGTCACTTTGTAATTTGAAACATGTCATACTGTTTTGTTTTTCTGCTTTTTGAAAACAATCGCAGATGACTGAAGTTTTTTCTTTTGTTGTCAAATTTGGATTGATTTCCGTACTACCAGCTAACTCTTGTTCGCATTTCTGAAGGGCGTTTAAATAGGATTCATATGATTTGGACCCTTTTTTTAGTGCTTTTACATGTTTTTCTCTTTGAGATAAACATTTCTTTTTATCGGATGTTTTATCGCTGGCTTTTGCTTGTTTTAAACAATCACAGAGTTCATTTGCTTTGGTTTCCGGATTGGCAACAATTACTGTGGTACATAAAAATAAGATAGAAACAAGGAGTTGTTTTTTCATTCCGGTGATTGTATCGTTTGCGATCGAAAGTCAAGAAGGATCTTGTTCTCTATTTAAAGAACAAGATTCATTGGTATCTAGGCAGTCGAACGGTTACAAGTGTAAGGGTTCGACTGCCACACACTATCGGAAGGACCAATCTCTAAGTTTGATCTGTTTCAAACCGAATAACTTCTGATCCAGGTTTCTGATTTTTCAGGATCATCAAAAAAATGTTCTGAATCCTTACCGAATCGACTTTCGTATTCGTTTATTTTATAACTATCGTGGTGACAATGAACTGCTGCAAAACATTCGATTTCGTTTTCGGATGTTAGTTTTAATCCTTTTGCCTCTTCAAATAAATCTAAATAGCCAATCCTCCAATTGTAGCGGCTAAGAAGAAGTGGGATTATGTCCCGATAAGCTTTGTGTGCAGAGACAGAAGCTGGGTTTAGGCCATGTAAGTTTACAAAGATTTTAAACTTTGTTCCTTGGGGTAGATCCGCAAATGTTTTGTTCAAACTTTCTTTCCATTTGGAAATATCAGTTTCTGTTACAGCTCCGGATAAACGAGTGGTGATGAGATTTGTTTGTTTTTCCCATTGAGTATAGATTTCAGGATTCATAGAAATTGGACTTAGGGATTAATCCCTAACTCATTAGAAAATGAAATTTTTTATCAGAATGATTCTAGGTAGGTAGGTTGCCAAAAAAACTACGATTCCAAATTCTTACAAATGGGTGTAGTGGTTAGTTCTAAAAAAAAGACACAACGAATCACAGTCAATCGAAGAAGGTTTGGGGAAAATTTATGCAACGTAATTCTATCAAGTTCATACTGTTATTGAGTGGAGCATCCATTCTTTTTATCATCAGCTGTTTAGTTGGTGGAGTCGCTTACTACTTTGGCCAGAAAAAAATAAAAGAGGCTTATGTAGGACAAATGCAAGGTATTGTAGAGGTTGTCGGTCAAGAGATTGATGATTTCTTTGTGAACCATGTGAACGTGATTAAAACAGTTGCCAATGACCAAAGGACCATAACTTCGATAAAGACGGGAAAACCAATCGCGCAGTCCTATTTTAAAGAAATAAATGATCGTTATGGAGTTTATGAAAACGTCTACACTCACACCTACGATAATGACCCTCGTGTAGTTGCTGATGCTACAGGTCAGGCTATCGGTTGGAAGATGAAACCAGAAGATATGGATCCTGCAGAACTCAAAGCAGGAAAAGAAAAAAGATATTTTATTGGAAAACCCATCCTAAATCCACTTACAAATAATCCCGTTGTTACTATCACCTATCCAGTGTATGATGGTGAAAAGTTGATTGGAAACGCTGGCCTTGCTCTTTCGTTGACAAACTTAACTGATAAGGTGATTAATAAAATCAAAATCGGTCGAGATGGATACGTTGTTATTTCTACAAAGGCTGGTCTACTGATTGCTTTAAAAGAGAAAAAACAGATTCTAAAGTATGATTTGTCTAAAGATGAATCAGGTGCTCGTATGTTAAATTTAAAAACAGGTGAGGTATTAGAGTTTGTTTATTTAGAAAGGGATCACCTTGCGGTGAATCATCACTTAAACGATTGGGGAATGGTGATTATCGCCGTCCAACCGCAGGAAGAAATCAAAGAGGCACTTTTTGAATTATTGATTATTATTGGAATTTCTACCGTCATTATTGCTCTCCTATCCATATGGATGTTGTATGTATTACTCAGCAAACGATTGAATCCACTTGAGGATGTAAGTAATATTTTCAAAGCAATGTCTGATGGAGATTTAACTTCCTCCATTAAAGTTGTTTATGATGATGAAATTGGACGTATGGGTCAAGGACTCAATACTTTCATTGCCAGTTTGAGAAAGTCATTTGAAGAAATTCAAAGAATTACAATTGAATTGGCTGCCTCATCCGAAGAATTAACATCTTCTTCTAACAACTTTGCAACAGGAGCACAATCTACTGCAGCTTCTTCCGAAGAGATGTCTGCAACCATTGAGGAAATGTCTGCAGGAATGGATCATATTGCAGCTTCAACGGAAAGACAATTTGGAAACTTTGCTAACTTTCATGCTAAGATTAGAGAACTCTCAGAAAGTATTCGTAAGATTGGATCTGAAATTGAAAGTACTTTAAAGTTAGCAGAATCCATTTCTGACCAAGCTAAAAAAGGGGAAGAGTCTATTCAGGGTATGAGCCAAATGATTGAGAATATCCTTCATTCCTCAGGGGAAATGACAGCTATCATTCAAATCATTAATGAAATCTCTGACCAAACTCAATTATTAGCTTTGAATGCTGCGATTGAAGCTGCAAGAGCTGGTGAAGCAGGAAGAGGGTTTGCTGTCGTTGCCGATGAGATTTCTAAACTTTCAGAAAAAACGGCTTCTTCCATCAAGTCCATTGGAACTATGATCACGAAAAACAATCGAGAATTGGATTCCGGGGCAAATGCCATTCGATCTTCTGCCGAAATGTTACACAATATCATTCAGAATGTAGAAACAGTCAGTGGAGCAATGAATAAATTGTATTCCGTCACTTCTGCTCAAGAGTCCATTAAACGAGAAGTAGACGAAGGCGCAGAAAAAATGGGAATGGATGCTGAAACAATCAAACTCTCTACTAATGAACAGAAAAGAGCGGTGCGAGAAATTTCGGATGTGATTCTCCAAATCAACGAACATACGTTAAGTACGGCTTCTGGTTCGGAAGAGATGTCATCCTCTGCACAAAACTTAGCTTCCACTGCAGAGATTTTGAAAGGGATCACCGAACGATTTAAATTGTAAAATTTGGTTCGACATAAAATCAAAATTTGCCATTGTTTTTTCAAATTGTAATTTGAGGATTCCATGGCAAATTCGTTGAAGTTTTTTATCTCTCTTATCATTTCTATTTTTTTATTTCAATGTTTGGGAAGTCGTCGTCCGCTTGTTCCTTCTTATGTGGATCCGCAAGGTAGTTTACGTGATGCGGTTGTCGGTAAAAAGTTTATGGTGTCCACTGGGAACCCATTGGCCACTCAGGCTGCGATTAAAGTATTGGAAAGCGGTGGCAATGCAGTTGATGCAGCCGTTGTCGCACTCTTAGTATTAAATGTAACCAATGGAGAAGCCGCTAGTTTTCCCTCCGTTGCACCTACCTTAGTTTACGATAAAAAATCAGGACAAGTCAAAAGTTATATTGGAGCAGGAACTGCACCAAAGAAAGCAAACATCGAATGGTTTAAAGAAAAGGGGTACGATGTGATGCCCAAAAATTCGATTTTGACCCAGTTATTGCCCGCATCTCCAGACGTCATTGTACGATTGTTGCAAGATCATGGAACAAAAACTTTTTCAGAATTGGTAAAGCCCGCAATTAACGTAGCAGAAGAAGGATTTCCAGCCAACCGAATCTTGGTGAAAAACTTAGACTTACCTTTATATAAACGTTTAGGTTTTACATTGATTATGCCTTACAATTCGGAAGTTTATCTTGAAAAAAAATGGTGGTATGGAATTCGAGAAGGGGAATTAACCAAACGATTGGATCTGGCAAAAACATGGAAGTCTATGGCCGAAGAAGAAACTCAATCTTTAAAAAGAGGAAAGAGCAGAAAACAAGCGTTAGAATCGGTAAGGGACTATTTTTATAAAGGCCCTATTGCCGATGCCATTGTAAAGTTACATACAGATAAAAATGGCCTTATCACTAAAGAGGATTTGGTAAACTATGCAGGTGGTTGGGAAAAACCTGTCTCCGGTGAGTTTAAAGAATACAAAATTTTATCAAACCAAACTTGGACTCAAGGACCAGTGGTTCCTATGGTTTTGCAACTGTTAGATGGTATCGATCTTAAATCAATGGGCCATAATTCGCCGGAATACATCCATACAGTGGCACAAGCGATTGAACTTGTTGTTGCCGATAGAGAACAATACTTTGGAGATCCAAAATATGTAGATGTTCCGATTGATGGTTTACTTTCCAAAAAGTATGCTACACTCAGAAGGAAACTGATTCAAAAAGATGCCTTTGGAGCCACACCTCCTTTCGGAAATCCTTGGGTGTTTGATACAAAAAAACCAAACGCAAATAAAATACAACCTAACGAAACCAAGGAACAATCAATCAGTGAAATTAAATATGGTAAAGACACCACTTATTTGAGTATTGTGGATGCAACAGGGAATGCAGTTTCTCTCACTCCAAGTGATTTTCCTCAGTCACCTATGGTCCCTGGAACGGGGCTTACTTTAGGAATTCGTATGACACAATTCCGTTTGGATCCAAACCATCCTTCGGCTCTCGCTCCCGGAAAACGACCACGAATCACACCCAATCCTGGAATGGTGTTGAAACAAGGAAAGTTGTGGATGAGTTTTGGAACACCTGGTGGTGATGTCCAAAGCCAAGCTATGATTCAATTTTTTTTGAATGTTGTAGTTTTTGGAATGGATCCACAAAAAGCAGTAGAAGCACCTAGGTTTCGTTCGGTGAACTGGCCGGATAGTTTTTCACCACATAGTTACAGGCCGGGTGGAATTGAATTGGAAGAGTCTCTCTATGCGATAGTTTCCGAGCCTTTAAAAACAAAAGGTTATAAGGTATATAAAAAAGGCCACTTAGATAATGATTTAGGTTCCATCTGTGCAGTGTTAAATGATGATAAATCCAAAAAACTCATCGGAGTGGCTGACCCTAGAGAAGAGTCCTGGGCCGAAGGAAAATAAATTTTCACCAATGACAAAAATACTTCTGATAGAAGATGAACCAGGAATTCAGGAGACCATCCAAATCACATTGGAATCGGAAGGTTTTTTGGTTTCTGTGGCTTCCACTGGAAAAGAAGGGATTCAAAAAATCTCCAATGATATTTCTCTCGTTGTGCTTGATATAGGTTTACCTGATCAGAACGGTTTTGAGGTTCTAAAAGAAATTCGAAAATCGTTTCAAACGCCTGTTATCTTTCTAACGGCCAGAAATACGGAGATCGATAAAGTTTTAGGATTGGAGATTGGGGCAGATGATTATATAGTAAAACCATTTAGCCCAAGAGAACTTTTAGCGAGAATTCGTGCTATATTAAGACGGACCACACAAACACAAACTTTGGAAGATCATAAACTTCGGATTTCATTGGATAAAAAATTGGTTTATTTTAATGGGAAAACGTTAAATCTTTCACCTTACGAATACAAAACTATGGAACTGTTTTTTAAATGGCCCGGTCGAATTTTTACCAGAGAAGAAATTATGGACAACGTTTGGACAGAACCAGAAGATAGTTTCGACCGCGCGGTGGATACAGTTATCAAAAACATCCGTGCCAGGTTTAAAGAAATTGAAAATGACTTCGACCCGATTGAAACAAGAAGGGGACAAGGTTATGGATTGAAGGAAAAAATATGAACCTTTGGATTCGAATCATCGTTAGTTTTTTTTTATCCTAAGTATTGGATTTTATTATTTAATCGATAAAACAGAAGAATCAATTCGTCCTCGTTACATGGAAACTGTAGAGGAATCTCTAAATGACACGGCTCACATTTTATCTGCGATTGTGGAAGAACGATTGGAACAAAATCCTTTTGCCTATCGTTCGTTCCCAACTACACTCCATTCGTTATTTGCACCGGTATTCGAAAACACAAACAAACGCTCCTTTGAAGCAAAGATTTATTCTCTTCTAAAAACAAATACAGACATTCAAGTATATATCACCAATGAAAAAGGAATTGTAATTTTTGATTCTGAAGTTTATAGGGAAGGGCTCGATTATTCTAAGTTTAATGATGTGTATTTAACTCTCCAAGGGAAGTACGGAGCACGTTCTAGTAAACTCATTGATACAGAAGGAGAAGGTGCTTTGTTTGTTGCATCACCTATCCGATTCAAAAACCAAATCGTTGGAGTTCTCACTGTAATCAAACCTAAAACCGGTGTGATTCCCTTCATCGAAGAAGCCAAAAAAAAGTTTTGGCGTATATCGCTCCTTGTGGCTTCAGCAATTGCAATCCTTTTTAGTTTACTTGCTTATTTGAGTTTTCGTCCTATTTTACGCCTGTCGAAGTATGTGAGTTCTTTGCGTAAAAAAGAAAAGGTTGTGTTCCCAAAGATTGGGATTCGTGAATTGAATGAACTAGGAAAGGAAGTGGATTTACTTGTCGAAGAAATTGAAGGTAAAAAATATATAGAATCGTATATACAAACTTTGACTCATGAAATTAAAAGTCCTCTATCTTCCATACTTGCTTCTGTAGAACTTTTACAATCTCATCCAAACGAGGCCAGTCGTCTTACCAAAAACATTCATGAAGAAGGGAAACGAATCCAAAAACTCATTGAACAAATGTTAGAGCTTTCTTCCTTGGAGGGAAAAAAAACGATTTCTTTAGAAGAAAGAGTTCTTCTGTATGATTTAGTCCAGGAAGTCATTCTTAATTTCCAATCCGAATTAGAATGGAAGTCCATCCAAGTGGTGGTAAACTCAGAAAATCAATCCTGGGTAGTAAAAGGAAACCGAAATTATTTATACTTAACTATCGAAAATTTAATTAGAAACTCTTTCGACTTTGCTAATGAAAACGATACCATTACCATTGAAATTCGGGAAGAAACAGATGGTTTTCTTAAGTTTTCTGTGATGGATGAAGGACATTCAATTCCTGATTATGCACTTACCCGAGTAACAGAAAAATTTTATTCATTACCAAGACCAAATAACAATCGTAAAAGTTCCGGACTAGGGCTTAGCATTGTAAACCAAATTGTTGAACTTCATGGTGGTAAGTTTGCGATCCAGAATCGAAATCCTCGTGGGGTTCTCGTTTCAATTTTTTTTCCAAAAAACTAGATCCTCACAGAATCCTCACATTCAGAACATAAAAGACTCACGATAAAGATCTATTCTAGAGATAGGAGATTTTTATGAGTAAACTACAAACATCTGTCAACCTTCGTCTCGCCATCCTCGGCGGTATGGTTTTATTATTTATCATACCACTTGTGATGATTGGTTCCTTAATTGATGAAAGAAGTGCCGCAAGAAGCCAAGCTGTAACGGAAGTCGGTGAAAAATGGGGAACAAACCAAACCATAGTTGGCCCTATTCTTATGATACCTTACAATGTCAGAACTCCAAAGTCTGGTTCTACGAAGGAAAAAGACAAATGGGATTATGTTACCGATTATGCTTATTTTTTACCAGAGGAATTGGATTCTGTGGTGGAAATGAAAACAGAACTGCGTAAAAGAAGTATCTACGAAATTCCATTATATACAAGTAAGATGAAGATTACAGGAAAGTTTTCATCCATTCTTTCATCAGATTTTCCTATCGATACAACGTATATTTATTGGGATGATGTTCGACTCATTGTTTCTGTTTCTGATTTAAAAGGACTCGGAGGGGAAATGAAATTATCTTTGTTTGGAAAAGATAAAAAGTTTTTACCTGGAACTAGGTCTTCTTTTTTCCATTCGGGACTCAATGCGCCAGTTGTGATCACAGAGACTGGTAACTCCATCCCATTTGAAATTCAGATGGAAATCAAAGGTTCCGAATCTCTTTCCGTGATCCCTGTAGGAAAAAAATCCAAACTAGTTATGAATTCTGATTGGAAGGATCCATCATTCAATGGAAACCTTTTACCAAAAGATCGATCGATTCATGATAACGGTTTTTCTGCAGTTTGGGAATCTTCTTACTTTGCAAGATCTTATCCACAAGTGATTCATTCCATGGACACTTTGATTCTTGATACAATTTTAAATTCAGGATATGGAGTGAGTTTGGTGATTCCTGTAGACCATTATTTAAAAATGGAACGATCGGTAAAGTATGGACTTCTCTTTATTGTAACCAGTTTTGCTTTGTTCTTTTTAATGGAAGTATTTGGTGGAGTACTTTTACATCCCATTCAGTACATCTTAATTGGATCGGCAATGGTTTTGTTTTATGTTTTGAACTTATCCTTTTCGGAACACTTGGGATTTTTGCCAGCTTACATTCTATCGAGTTTGGCGGTGACGGGACTTATTGGATACTATGCCATCAGTGTATTAAAAAATAAACGTAAAGGGTTGGTCACCGCTTCCTATTATTTAGTTTTGTATTCCTTTCTTTATGTTATTCTGGCATCAGAAGAACAAGCCTTACTTCTTGGATCTATGGCCCTCTTTATGGTCCTTGCGACCGTCATGCATTTCACTCGTAAGGTAGATTGGTATCAGTTTGGATTAAAAAAAGAAGGTTAATCGGTGATTACGAAATTTGAAATACAAAAGATAAATATTCGTTAGTAGAAAAAAAACTAACAGAGACTAGAATCTCTGTTAGTTTTTATAAATTTACTCGCCGAAACTTTTGGAAAATTCGAGCGTAAAATTGAGAGCTGTGAAATCAAATTTTGTAGTTTGAGAACCATCCCAAGCCGAATATAAAACTGTGGCAGTCGGTGAGTTCCCTAGAGAAAGGTAGTTTTGGTATTTCACCTTCATACTTTCTTTAGAGTATCCCCATTTAGCAGCAAACCACGAAGAAAATCGAAACACAAAGTCGAGTGTTTGTTTTGTTCCCGTGTAACTTGCATCGCCACCGGAGTAACCAAGACCTGCAGTACCAAGTGATGAAACTGATGTAGTGATTCGGGAATCACTACCGCTTAAGGAATAGAACTGTTGACCCAAATGAATCTCAAACCATCTCAATGGTTTAATTTCTAGGTGGATACCAGGTACAATTCCTTTCACGTTTAGATTTGTATCTCTAGGTTGGTATATAAGGAAAGATTGGGAACCAAATCCAACTGGGATAAATCCGTAAGAAACTAGTGGTGTAGTAGTCAATTGATCAACTGTTACATGTCTTAAACTAGCACCAATGTTGAAGTATGGATTCACCGGATGGAAATAGGCAACTCCCAAACTCTTTTTGTTTTCGGTGAATTGCGTACGATAAGGATCTGCTTCTTCCGACTTTTTTAGATTCACCAATACCCTTGATTCGTAAAAAACACGAAACTTATCTTGGTATCGATACTCTAATTCCCGGGTGTTGGCACTTCCGTCGAACTTAGGCATCTGTTGTGAATAATTGATTAGATTATTAAAAGTGACACCGTTGAACAACATATAGGAAAGATCTTCATTCCTTACAAAATCTTTTTCTGGAATGAGAAGACCACCAGCACTCCCTGTAGAACGGAAGTATACTCGGTGTTTGTCTGGTTGTCTTACTTCTGGCAATTCATGTGTTGAGTCATAGTCTTTGGCAAGAAGGTTGCCAAAGGACAAAAACACAGCTACCAAAATTAGGATGATTTTGTTATGGGACACGGTTTATTCCCCCCAAACAATCACACATTCGCGATAGAAAAGTCCGAATGGTAAAATCGTCAAAGATTCTCTGTCTATGACAGCAATCTTTTTGATGCCTGCATGTTGTGCGGCTTCTTCAATAGAGTTACCTGCACCGTAGAAGAAAATATTCACACCAATACCTGATAAACTGCAGGATTTTCCCGATTTTTCTACTTTAGCAGAGGTTACCATGTTTCCAGTAGCATCCCCATTTAAATGTTGGGTGGTGTTAGAAAACAAATAAGCAGGAAGTGGAGTGGTCACACAGTTTGTAAATAGTGCTAAACTGATAATTGAAAGTAAAAGGTATTTCATCATTATTCTCCAGATACAATTGTACAATAGTTACGGAATAAACCGGTGAAGACAGATAGGGAAGAGTGGTCGATTGTTGCAATTTTGCTGATTCCGTTTTTGTTGGCTACGGATCCAGCACCAGCATCACCCGCACTAAAAAGATAAAGGACAGTGAATTGACATCCTTTTCCTTCTTTTGTCGCCTTTACATTGTTTTCCGCATTGAATGTACCTGCAAACTTTGTGGAGCTAAAAATAAAGCCGTGAGTTGGGCCAATCGCACAGTTGGCGAATAAAAATACAGATAAAAGAGAGATAAATACTAATTTCATTTTCATTGGGAACCTCCGCTTATGATCCTTTAACAATAATACAGACTCTATGGTAGACGTAACCTGCTACAATGCCGAGTTGTTCATAATCTAAATAGGCAACTTTTGTGATGTTTGCAGACTTTTTCGCAGTTTCAATTGAAGAATCTCCAAAGGAAAACAAGTGTAATATGGAATGGCTACAACCTCTACCTTCAGATGTTCCCTCTGCATTGAACCCTAGAGGGCCAGGAACAAATGTTTTGTGGAAGAATAGTCCACCTTTTGAAACAGTTGATTCGGTTGCGTACTCCCGTGTTGGGTTTGTATTTGCACTTGGCACAAAGGTTGCGTGGAGGGAACGGCCCGTACAATTTTGTGTTAGTAATATAAATGTGAGTGAGATGGCAAAGAAAATGCTCTTTTTCACATGATTCTCCTGATGATTTTTGACAGTTGTATTTTTGATTCTATTTCGTGTCAATCGTGTTGAGGTTTTTAATGAAATACTAACAAAGAAAAAGCGGTCTTGTAGTGAAAAATAGGTATATTTTAATTTCAGATGATTCTAATGGGCAATAAAAAGCCTAATAGTTGTCTTGTGGGGAGAGAATGATTGCCGTTAGTTTGTGTTTTTTTGCAGAAATGATTCTAAATTCTAAAAAAAAGAATTTTTGAAACAGAGGACAGTCGGACCTCTGTTATGTTATCAATTTGAATCCTATTGGAAAATTTAGATCTTCTCTTCGTCCTATTTTTACTGCAATGAACATTGTTCAGTTCCGCTGAATCGATATAGGAAAATCCTCAGAGCCAGGAAACCTTTTTCGTACATTCCCTGAAAAGGACCCCTCTCCATGGGAAAGGACGTTTCTTGCCAACGGGTTTGCTTCTCAAAAAATGGCCTAAATCTAAATTTCGCGTAAAGAAGGCCCTGTTTGTTTGCTAAATTTTTTGTTTCAAAAAACGTGATGACGATTTCCGAAGATCTTTTTACAGAAGTGATGTTACGAAACAACAAACGTATGTTTCTATCGTTTCTTTCGATCCTTGCCCTTGCGAATGTAGCAACACTTTCCATCAAAATGGCCGGAAAAGGTTCCGAATACCTTACTTACGAAAGTATTCTTATCGAATTTGTTTTGGCTACTTCCATATTGATTTTTGGATTTTTACTTTCTAGTAAACTCAAAACACATTGGGCTTCAAGTTATATATCAATCACCGGTGTTACACTTTGTTTACTGGTTTTTCAATATGTGATATATGGTGCGACTGAACTTGCAGCCACATTCTATATATCTTTTGTTTTGAGTGTTTTGTATTTCAATCGTAATGCCTCTATATATAACTTTATCCTTATTATTGTATCTGAAATAGTTTTGTTTGCTTTACGACCAGAATTAATTCCTGGTGGTCCAAGAAGTAATATCATCGTAAGATTTCTTATTTTTGTTTGGGTAGGAATTGGTGCGACTGTTGGAGCAACGGCAACGAGAAACCTATTAAACCTAGCAGTTGAAAAACAAAAAGAGGCAAAGAAGGCTTTAGATAATTTGTTGAATATGGCGAAAACCATTCTGCAAACTATTGATTTGATGAAACAGCAGATTAAAAATCAGGATACTATTTCGGATGAATTAAAACAAATTTCTGAACACCAAGCATCATCCCTTTCAGAAATATCTATTTCCTTAAAAGAATTATCTTCCAAAGCAGATTCAAATAATAAAATCGCCAAATCATTGTATAATGAGTCGGAAGTATCCATTCAATCAGTGAATGATTTAAAGGCCATTAATGAAACGGTTCAAACAGGAACCGGAAGGATTTATAAAAATTTAGATGTAGTTATGGGTTATTCCAATGATACAACCGAACACATTCATCTTTCTATTAATAAGTTTAACATTCTTAAAGAAAAAAGTACGGAAATTTCTGATTTTGTCTCTGTGATCAATGACATTGCAGACAAAGTAAACTTGTTATCTCTCAATGCAGCGATTGAAGCGGCAAGGGCGGGGGAACATGGCCGAGGGTTCGCTGTAGTAGCGGAAGAGATCTCTAAACTTGCTGCTGCAACCACTCGTAATTCCAAAGAAATATCAAAGATCATTCAAGAAAATCTTTCGCTTATTGGGGAAAGTAGCGAACTCATCAATCGTTCATCGAGTATGATGGGAAAATTGGACTCTGCCATTGGAGTCATCAAAGATGAAATCACAGGGGTCGGTTCCAAAATTGTCGAAATAGACAAAGCGATAGAAACCATAGATAACCTAAACATTCGAATTTACGAAACCAGTAAAACCATCGAAAATTCTACGAATTTCCAAAAGATTGCTACGGAAGAGTCCACAAAAATCACGGAGAACATTTCAGAATACGCGACCAACATAGTCGAAATTTCCAAACAAATTTCAGAAAGTAGCAAATCAACCGGGGGAATCATTGTCAAATTGGACTCCATGGCCAAGGAAATGGCAAATTAACCGAACGGATCTCTATTTTTAATGTTCAAAACCTGTACACCCAGGTTATTTCTGTTCTGATAAAAAGTGAGTGGGAACTCATTTCCTGGTTGACCGATCTTCTTACGTACGTAACGTCCATGGGTTGTGTCCACTTGCACAACTATGAACCGAAACCTAAGCTTTGTTCTTTTCTTTATCGTTTGGTTTTCCTTTGTTATCCCGGCTTCTCTTTCTGCCCAGGAATACATACCCAGCGCGGGTTGTGAAAAAGACCCTCCACCAAAAAACCTTCCCTTTCCGATGGATCCGACCAAACAACTTTGTAAAAAGGACATCGAAGACAAAAAAGAAAGTTGGTATCCAACTGGTTTGCCTTTGATCAATTCCGATCCAAATGAAGGGATTGGATATGGGGCTCGTGCTTATATCTATGAAAACGGAAAAAAATCCGATCCCCTTTTTTATTATACACCGTATCGTATGCGGGTTTTTGCGCAGTACTTCAATACCAATAAAAATGCCCAATACCATCAAGTGAGTTTGGATATGCCATTCATTGCTGATACGCAGTGGCGTCTTCGAGCTGATCTTTTTCTGACCATCACACCAACCACGTTGTATTTTGGAATTGGTGAAGAAACAATGAAACCGTTATCTTACTTGGAAAGAAACCAACCTGATGGAAGACATATTTTAAATGCAAGTTATATGGACCAAGAAAATAATTTAACTTACTTTCGACCTGGAACAAGTTCTGATCCAATTAGTTTTGGTGGTAAAAGTTATTCTGGATTTCCACAAACTCCTGGTTATGTGGTAACGGATAAAATGTACAATCGTTACACCATAGAAACACCAATGGCCACTGCAAGTACGGAACGTTCCTTTGTGGGTGGAACAGTAAGACTTGTGGCAGGTTTTAAGTTTTCGAACAATATTGTAAGAACTTATGATGGTCGTTTGGCACGCGGTGTAGACCCACTTCTTGGTGGAGATCATACCGCAGATGTTCCCAATGGAAAAACTCGTCTAACCGAAGACTATGAAAGCAAAAAAATACTAGGATACAATGGCGGTTATGTGAATTCGCTTCGGATAGGTCTCGTTTACGACACTAGAGATTTTGAACCCGATCCAAACTCTGGGATTTTTGCCGAGGCAACTTACGAAAAACATACAAAGGCGATTGGATCTGAATATGATTATCAAAAATACTTTGCACAAACAAAACTCTTTTGGAGCCCTTTCCCTAAGGTATTTGATAAATTAGTTGTGGCCAACAGGTTTGGTTTGGGTGTGACAGATGGAGAATCTCCATTTTATGAATATAGAAATATGTGGGGAACGGAAGGATTGGTTGGGGGTCTTGGAGGACTCCGGACACTGCGAGGTTTCAAACAAGATCGCTTTGTGGGCCGAGCCATGGGTTGGGGTAACACAGAAGTTCGTTGGAAATTTGCAGAAGCAAGGATTGGTTCTGAATTCTTTGCTTTTAACTTAGTTCCTTTTTTTGATTACGGCCGTGTTTGGGACGATGAACATAAATTAGGTTGGAAAGGTTACGCTTATTCTCGAGGTATCGGTTTACGAATTGCTTGGAATCAAGCAACCATCATCATGATCGATTACGCAAAGTCTAGAGAAGATGAGCAGGTATTTGTCAACTTTAGCCATGTTTTTTAGTTAGAAAAAACAAAAGGGACACCAATGTTTGAATCAAACCGTTGGTGCCCCAACTACAATCCATCAACCTGCAACGACCACTTGGTTGAGTACAGGAACTCCTGAAAGACTATCCTTCACCGGACATACCTTGTGAATGTGGGTTAGAAGGGCATCGATATTTGCTTTCGGAGAATCACTTTCAATGTTCACCCGGTAACGAATTTCGGAAAACCCTGGCCTAACATCCGATAAACCTTGGAATCCATCTAAATCCAAATCTCCTTCGGCAAACACTTGAAAATCTTTTAATTCCACTTGGTGTGCAGGCGCAAAAACAGAAACCAAAACCCCAACGCAGGAAGCAAGTCCACCTAGTAGATGTTCAACGGGGTTAGCTCCCAAATCACTTCCCCCTAAAAATTCAGGTTCATCAATCACCCATTTGTGTTGCCTTGATTCCAGGTTCAATTTTAGGCCACCGGCCCAGGACGCTTTTGCTTCAAATAATGTATTCGCCATTTGATTCCTCCAAATTGCTTTTTACTGAACTTGGTAAAATCCGAAAGACCGGCAAATTCTATATTCGCTATAACAGACAATTTGTCTAATATTGCATAGTATATGGTTCGAACTTCTGATACTTTGGACATGGCAGACGGTGGGGGTGCCTCGAATGGAACGCAAGAGAAAGATGGGATTTTAAAACCGACCGGGCTACTCCAGGGTCCGCTTTCGCTCCCGTCACCAACCATCTAACGATGGTAGGTGACCAAGCCTTCCGTATCCCTGGCACAAACATTGATCATTCATTGAAAACGTTTTTTGGATTTAGATTCCTAAAGATGATTAGTTCTCACCTGCTCTTTCGAATAGAACTTTCAAATCTCCCTCGATTGGTAATACCTGCATAATTCCAATATTGGCTCCGCCTGTGTTTCCGATTGGGGCACGACCGAGTAAAGATCCAATCCCGGCAACAGCGATCCGTACGAGTTGTCCTAAAATTTCATGTTTGTCTTTTTTGCGAATTCCTACCTTTAACATCCACCAATGATTATAAGTATGAGGAAAAACAAACCTTTGTCCAAGAATATGAGCCCGTTCTAAATGAAAAAAAGATTCTGTATATTTCGATTGTTTGTATAGATTTTTTGCTTTGTTCATTTCCACTTCGAAAGCCTGTTTTAGGATCGGATGCATGTTGGTTCTTTCCTTGTTTGGTAAAATGAGAAATTATTTTGAAGATTTATCTTTGAACTTTAGAGCATTTTTGTAATGTTCGTTTGCTTCTGCTAAATTTCCTTTTTCTGTTTCTAAATCCCCAAGACCTTGATACACTGCACTTTTGTTTGGAAATTTTGATTCTAATAGGTCCGTATAAATTTTTTCTGAATCATAAAAGTTTTTGATGAGGACAAGTGCATTTGCTTTGAGAAATAAATTGTTTTGATTTGTCGGTTCGATTTCTAACGCTCTATTGATGTAGTGGAGCGTACTTCCATAGTGACCCAATTTAAATTCGCTTTTTGCCTTTGTTGTTAATTTTTTTACGTTTGTATCTTCCGAGATGTCTTCCAACTGCAAATGAGAATAGTCTTGTCCAGATAGGCCTTCTAAAACTACGATTACCGCCGACCTTTCTCCTTTTTCCAAATTATGAATGTATTTTTCTAACACAGGAATGGCACGTTTGTCTGGGATGGTTTCAAATGCCAAGGCAGCACAATACTTTGCATGATAATAACTATCTTCCTGGATAGTCATTAATAGATATTTGGTGACTTCTTCTGTTTCCATCCAACTTAGAGCACGAATCACTGTAAAACGAACATGATCACTACTTTCTTTTTTTAAAAGAGAGGCAAGTGCAGGAATGTATTTGGGATTTTTAGATAAACCTAAACATGTGATTCCCTCAATACTTGTTGGTTCTCGAAAGCCATATTCACTTCCATTAGTGGCAAGTTCTAAACATCTATCTAAATGATCATCTTCGTTTTCAAGAGCTTGGAGGTTTACGGAAATGAGAAAACTTGTTATGAAAATTAAAAAGTAATATCGATTCATATTTAAAAATTAATCATATAGGTAGATTCAAACAAATATATTTTTGGCACCAATATGTATTTTTTAAAATAAATGGGACTACAGATTTGATTTAAGAAATCGTTTTCAAATATTCCTCCGGACTTAGGCCGATTGTGTTTTTAAAATCTTTGATAAAATGTGCCTGGTCATAATATCCCAAATCAAGGGCCAAATCTGCAAACTGAATCGTTTTTTCTTTTTCCATTCGTTCCGCCACTTCCTGGATACGAAATCGTTGGATGACCCATTTGGGACTAACTCCCACATACTCCTGAAAGAGTCTTTGTAAGTTACGAAGTTTGATTGAATATAATTTTGTAATTTGTTCTACCGATTGAATGGCCCTATCTTCTTTGATTTTATCGATGATGGTGTTGATCAAGGGAATTTTGGGATCGGGTTCAGGAAGGATTTTCTCCAACCAAGTTTCAACGATGTTGATCCGACTCTCTTCGTCTTCTTTTTGAAAGATTTCCTTTTCTAAGGGTAGGATATCTTCTTTTGTTAGTTCAGAAATTGGAACGGTTTTATCAGTGAGGTTAGAGACAAATTGTTGAAAGAATGGATAAAAACCTCCTGGCCTAAATTTAATTCCGAATACAGAACCTTTACCTTTCAAAAGAGTGGAAAACCTTCCTCGCGTAACACCAAATATCTTTGAATTTTCTTTTTCAAATACAATATGTACACTAGGGTAAGGAAGAGTTTCTGCAAGATAAGGTTCTTGGTCGGTTAAGTCCCAACTAACAGTCCAATAATGCTCAATAAAATAATCTAATTTTGTATTTGCAAAATACCTATTGTGTTTTGCTACCAAGTTTGCTTTGTTTTGGCGTAAAACTCCGCGGGTTGGTTTCCCTTTTTCTATCGCCATACCACTTTTTTAAAGATTTGTCGTGTTTTTACAATCCAAAACTTTTAAGCACTGGTATCTTATTTCTTTAAGGTAAATTATGAATCCTACAAATCAATTGAACCAACAACTAAACTTAAGTCTTACGAAAACCATTCAATCTAACTCAGAACGTGTTTGGGAAATCCTAACAACACCCAAATACATCAAAGAGTATTTGTATGGCACAGAGGCCATTTCGGAATGGAGAGAGGGAAGTTCACTGATTTTTAAAGGAGTTTGGGAAGGAACTCCGTATGAAGAAAAAGGGATCATTCTTACTTTTCAACCACCTTACACATTCAAATACTCTTACTTTACCGCGTTTTTTGGATTACCAGATTTGCCTGAAAACTATTCCATCATCGAGAATAAACTAACAGAAACAGATGGTATTGTGACAATTCATTTAAACCAAATAGGATTTACTGCAGAAGACAAAGTAAAACATTCAGAAGAAAGTTGGAACCAGTGTTTAGATATCGTAAAAGAAATTGCCGAAAGGAGATAAAATAAGAACATTTGAGGGTTTGTGGTTTCTGCAAACTTTTACAAATCCTTTTTATTCCTATTGAACAGTCAGGAAAGATTATGAATGTCGCAGGGTAGGGTTGAATTTTTATCCAAATCTACCTCGGAGGGCAAAAGAAAATGCTTTCCAACTTTTTATCATCCAAATTAATTTCTAGGAAATGAAACCCAACCAAATTACCGTTCAATCCACCATCAGCGCCGACAATAAAAAAGTTTGGGACTATTACACCCAACCAGAACATATCATCCATTGGAACTTTGCTGCTGATGATTGGCAATGTCCTTGGGCGAAAAACGATCTACGTGTCGGGGGAAAGTATAGTGCAAGAATGGAAGCTAAGGACGGAAGTTTTGGCTTTGAGTTTGAAGCAACCTATGACAATATTGTCGATCAAAAATCATTTACCTATACAATGGAAGATGGCAGAAAAGCCTCAGTTGCATTAGAAACCGTTGGTAATAAAACAGAAGTAACTGTTAAATTTGATGCGGAAGACCAGAATCCTATCGAAATGCAACAAGGCGGATGGCAGGCAATTCTAGATAACTTCAAAAAATATGTAGAGTCTCATTAATGAAACCAAATTGATTTTTCATTCAATGGCCTCTACGATTCTATTTTGAACTTGTTGAAATGAATAAAGAGGCATCTTGGTTCATAAAAATATTTTTACCATGATGGAAAGTTTTGATTTCTATATTTTTAAATCCGAATTTGATCAGTGATGTTTTTAATTCCGCGTGTTTGAATCCGTTATGAACCTTCGGGTGATTGATAGTTTCATTTTTATCAAAATCGACAATGATTAGTTTTCCATCTACATTTAATATTGAGTAAAAATATTGGAGTATTTGATCTGTATTGGGAACGTGCAAAAGAACTAAAGAGACTATAATGATATCGACTTTCAAATGCAATGGATTTTTTGTTAAATCAGAATCAATGACTTCTGCATTCGTAATTTTGGTTTGAGAGATCTTTTCTTTTAGGATTCCCAACATTTGTTCTGAAGAATCAAAAAATAAAATCTGATCCACCAAATTTGATAACTCCAGGCCTACAAGTCCAGTACCACATCCATAATCTAAAAGTGTTTTTCTTTTTTGATTTTTTATCTCTTCTGTGATGGCTGTTACAATGATATTTGCTAACTCTTTTCTTTCCTTTGTATCATATTTGTTGGCAAGTTGATTGAATATGTTTTCTTCCATAATATAGTTTTCTCTACTATTTAAATTCAATTTTTGTAAGTTCATTGTTTTTGTAACAATAAAATTCATAACTTACGTTAGAACCAATTCTATATACGATTTCCAAGAAAACTTGGTCATATTGATTTATTAGCTGATCGTATTTAGACTTATACTCTGGAGGTAATTCATTTGGTTGGATTTGCCTTTCAATTTCAAAACCTTCGTCAATTGCAAATTCTAATACAAAACTACTATTTCTCCAATTCATTGTGGTTTCATTATGTTGATTTTTTATGACTGAAACATTTTCTTTTTGGATAATGTTTTGTGATGTGCTGATCAACAAAAATAATCCAGAAATAACCATTGCACCATATCCAATCTTCCGAAATAAATATTCGCTTAAATAAGGTAAAATAAATTTCACCGAATATGAAGATACAATGGCTGCTATGGCAATAACAATTCCAAGTAACAAAGCATTCTCTGAATATAAACCAAAAAGTAAATAGATGAATAATTTAATGGAATGAAGAAATATTTCATTTGCTGCTCGCGTCGCTACAATTTCTTCTTTTGTCAATCCGTAACGTAAATAGAAACGATTGAACAAAAGCCCGATGGCGCCTGTGATCCCTGAAATAAAACCTGCAAAAAATCCAACAAAGGCTAATATGAAGTTTGGATAGGGTTTTTCCTCTTCTTTTTGTTCTCGTTTTGATTTAAATAATTCTGGAACATTCGCAAGTAACAACAAACCAACAATTACTTGTAGATATAGAGGGTTTATATATTTCATTAACCAACCCCCTAAAAGAACTGCAGGAATTGAAAATGGAACGAACCAAATGAAAACTTTCCAGTAAATATGTTTTTTGAATACTACGACTCGAGAAGCTGAACTTGTTAATGTTCCAATTGTGATTGAAAATGGAATAAAGGAACTTGGTAAAAATAAATTTAATATTGGGATTAAGATTAAACTTGCACCACCTCCACAAATGGCGCTAATCCAAAATGCGAGTATGGTTGCGAAAAATAAAAATATTATTTTCAAAATCATTTGTTATTTCCAAGTTAAAATGAGAAGTCCACTCATCATGAATATTGTTCCCAAAAGGATTTTCCAAGTAAATTGTTCGTTTAATAATAAAATAGAAAGTGAAATTGTGATTAGGATACTAGCTTTATCGATCAGTGTTACTTCCGAAACATCTCCAATTTTTATAGCTCGGTAATAAAATATCCATGATATCGTTGTTGTTAAAGCTGAAATTCCTAAAAATAAAATGTCTTTAAAAGTAAGATTTGAAAAATCTTTAGTTTGATTGAATACAAATACATTAAGCCAGACCAACACAAAAACAAAACAAGTCCTAACTGCAAGCCCCGTATCTGCACTAACGTTTTTCAGTCCAGTTTTTGCCACTACCGCTGTGATTCCGGCAAAGAACATGGATATGAACGCATATATTTGGTAAGTTTTCATTATCTTACATTCCTCATCAAATTGGGAATTAGTCTAGAAAAATCAGTTCCAATAAAATTTGATTTTTGAAGGTAATCTCTATCAAAGTGGTTGTTTGAGTGATCCAAGTTCACAAACATATCGTATGAATCGAACAGAAGAGACATCATTTTAAGTGGTGCAGTTAGTACGAAACTTTTCGCCTCGGAGGAAAATTTATTCATTTCCGACGAGATAGGTATGAATTTATTTCTTTTTCTTCTGATTTAAATCGTCTTTAAACCTATATGCCTTCCTGGAATGCTTCTATCAAAAAAATCGGCGGAGAGTTCCTTCTCCTGGTATTGGTATTCCTTCTCTATCTAATTGTTGGAAAATTGAGTCTCAATTTGTCTTCCATTGATGGATACAGCACTCCTGTTTGGCCACCAGCGGGCCTAGCCCTTGGATTTGTTTTGTTGTTTGGAAATCGAGTTTGGCTTGCATTATTTTTGGGTGCCTACCTTACCAATACAACACACCTCCCTACCTCTGAAACTTGGATGGAGTTTCTAATTGCCAATCCGCAAAATATAACAATTTCACTTGGTAATTCAACTTCAGCTGTTTTGGGTGCTTATCTTTTGAAAAAATATTCGGATCCAAGTTTGAATATCTTTCAAGTCCATGAGATATTAGTTTTTTTTGCTTTTGCCGGTCCAGTAACCGCATTCATTTCTTCTGTCATTGGCAGTTTGTCTTTATATTATTTTAAGATTATTTATTTTGAATTTCTTTTTCAAACATGGCTTACCTGGTGGATGGGCGATTCCATTGGGATTATCATTTTTACTCCTTTACTGATTCTCATTTGGAAGTGGTACAAAGGTGAAGAGAAACTATTACGATTAATTATTTTTTCTTCTGCTACAATGAGTACTTTTATTTTCACCTTATCCATTTTTTTTCTGACAAGAAACTGGGAAAAAGAATTCATCAACTATCGAATTAAGTCGGATGGTCATATTGTTTCCACTGGAATAACCAATCAGTTATCGGAAAACATTAGAGTTGTGAAAGCTCTAGGTTCCTTTATATCATTAGTTGGGAATTTAAATCGTAACTACTTTGATGAATTCTCAAAAGAAATTATGGAAGAATCTGATAGTGTGACAGCATTATCTTGGAACTCTTACCTTCGACATTCCTCTCGCCCAGCAAGTGAAGTTGAGTTAAAACTTGATTATCCAGATTCAATCGGGATATCGATACGAGAAGATAAAAAAATGTTACCTTCACCTGTAAACAAAGAGTATGTGTATATCAAATATATATATCCATATGATGAAAACCATCTGGCTGTTGGATATAACTTGTTTTCCGACCCAACTCGCAAAGAAGCATTACTCCTCGCAACGGAAAAACAAGGGATTGAGATGACTGGTAAAATCAGTTTGATTCAAAATAGAGAAAATAACTCTGGTTTTTTAATTCTTTATCCAGTGAAGAGACTAAATGGAGAATCTGGATTTGCTACTGCGATCATTCGAATTGCAACTATCGTTGATAATACATTGGTTGGAAATGATCAGCACGATTTATGTATCAAAATTGAAGAAGTCAACAAATCATCTAATATGAATATTTTTTCAAAAGAATGTTCCAATATGGAAGAAAAGATTTTTTCAGATTTTTCTTATGAACATCAGATAACGATTGGTTCTCATATTTTGAATATAAAAACGACAGCAACAAAAGAATATTTTCAAAAAAATCTTACCAATGCTTCTCGTTTTCTCTTAATCATTTCTTCCTTACTCACAGGGTTACTCGGAATTCTTCTTCTCATCATCATGGGAAAAGAAAAAAGCATTCAAAACATTGTGGAAAAAAGAACTTTTGAGTTGGAAAAAGCCAATAGCGTTAAATCGGAATTTTTGGCAAACATGAGTCATGAAATTCGTACACCGATGAATGGGGTACTCGGAATGTTGACTTTATTAGAACAAACCCCGATAGATTTGGAACAAAAAGACTATGTAGATAACGCAAAAAAATCGGTTCTATCGCTTTTAACAATTATCAATGATGTGTTAGATGTCGCTAAATTAGAAAACAAAAAGTTGGAAATGATCCCAAGGCCAACAAATGTGAACAAGTTATGTAAGGACCTGATCCAATTGTTTTCAACAGATGCACAGAAAAAAAATCTGAAGTTTGATGTGAATGTTTCAGATTTGGATCCAAACCTTTATATACTCGTTGATGAAAATCGCCTCAGACAAATATTAATTAATCTTATCGGGAATGCCCTTAAATTCACCTTTACTGGAACTCTATCCTTGGAAGTGAGATTCAGCGTGGATAAAAGGGATATTGTGTTTCAAGTAAAAGATACAGGGATTGGCATTTCTGAAGAGAATATTCCTAAATTATTCAATCGGTTTGTTCAGTTAGAAGATTCTCGTACTAAAAAATTTGAAGGTTCTGGCCTTGGTCTTTATATTTCCAAACAACTTGTTAATTTAATGGGTGGGGAAATTGAAGTGAAAAGTGTTTTGAATGTTGGTTCTACTTTTCAATTTACAATCCCATATCAAAAAACGGATCAAAAAGAAATGTTATTAGACAATATGAATCCTAAACTAATCGGGGATGATAAAAAGTTTCATATTTTGATAGTAGAAGATAATTTGCTCAATCAGAAATTTATAGTTAAAGTATGCCAGAAAGAAAACATAAAAGTAAATGTTGCATCCAATGGACTTGAAGCCATTCACTTATTAGATGAATCTCTTGGTCGTGTGGATGATCGGTTTGATATGATCCTTATGGATATCCAGATGCCTGTATTGGATGGAATGGAAGCAACAAAACTAATTCGAAAACGTGCTGATTCCTATCGAGACATACCGATCATTGCGATCACTGCGAATAGTATGGACTCCCAATTAAATGAATATTTAGAAAATGGTATGAATGGATGTGTTAAAAAACCAATCATTCTTGCTGAACTGATGTCAACAATCTACAGAAATTTAGTTTAAGATAAACCAATAAATCACAAAGGTTATATTGAAAAAGATTTAAGACCTTCCTATAATCGATAACCATTAAGAATATAGAATTTTTATAATCCACTTTGAACCAGATAAGTCAGTAAAGAAATCAAAAGGCAAAGTGGAGAAAATAGAATTGTATCAAAGTATGCAAATTCTTTGTTTTTAATGCGTTTCGTAAAACCTAAATAATTAAAATCTCCAATAGCACGAATTCCAAAAATAACGGTTGTGAACCAACAGCCTATTTTATAGATTTGCGAGTCCAATAACGGCTGTATAATGCCAGTCAGTGTGAAGTAAAAACTGGAAAGTAGAAGCAAAAAAAGTCCAACGATAAAACTATCAATTCTTTTTGGATAAAATAGAAAACTTCCATCCTTTTTCCTTGGCAGGGCCACTTCAAATCCCCAAAGGATTCCAATGGACCAAAGAAAATGTAAAAGAGCAAGGATAAGGAAAATCATCACTAAGATGGAAACATAAATAAGATTCATAAAGGAAATCTTTGGTGAATCAATCCAGAATGAAAACTAAATATTGGAATCCATTCTTTGTTTTCTAAATCAAAATATTGATAGAAGTAATTCATTAAGTGTTTGCGAATCGTCACTTAATCCATTCTTTAGTTCAGGTCTTTTTTTGGCTTTTCTTTGGTTTAAATCCATTGACAAAATATGTCTCTTTGGATTTCTTTAGATTCTATTCCGGGAGGAATGAGGTGAAACTCCTCAACTGACGGCGCAACCGTAAATTCTTATCTTACTTCAGATAAGGAAAGTCGGATCTTCCCACATATGAATCGCCCGTAAACGATCATCTGTACCGAAAATTTTTTTCAGGGCCCCGGACTATTGCTACCGGGATACCCACACCTTCTCCAAAAATAAGATGTTGTGTCCCGACTAACGGAGATTTAGTCATGGATTATCAATCAGAAGTATTGTTAAAAGAAAATAAGGATCGTTTTGTGATCCTTCCTATCAAGTTTCCTAAAATTTGGGAGATGTATAAAAAACAACAGGCATCCTTTTGGACGGCGGAAGAAATCGATTTGAGTAGCGATCTAGATGATTGGAATTCTCTTTCGGATAACGAACGTTTTTTTTTGAGTAATGTTTTAGCTTTTTTTGCAGCAAGCGACGGGATTGTGAATGAAAACTTAGCAGTAAACTTTATGCGAGAAGTTCAGCTTCCTGAAGTTAGGTGTTTTTACGGATTCCAGATTATGATGGAAAATATTCATTCGGAAACCTATTCCCTTCTAATCGATACCTACATCAAAGACCCAAAAGAAAAAAATAGATTATTTCATTCGATAGAAACTATTCCTGCAGTTCAAAAAAAATCAGAATGGGCCTTACGTTGGATAGGTGAAGGAAATTTTGCAGAACGTTTACTTGCTTTTGCTGCTGTGGAAGGTATTTTTTTCAGCGGAAGTTTTTGTGCCATTTTTTGGATGAAAAAACGTGGGCTCCTTCCTGGTCTTAGTTTTTCCAATGAATTGATTAGCCGTGATGAAGCCTTACATTGTGAGTTTGCCTGTATTCTTTTTAGAATGTTAGAAAACAAACCTAGTGCTGACCGTGTGTATGAAATATTTGCTGATGCAGTGAACATTGAAAAAGAATTCATCACAGAATCTTTGTCAGTGGATCTCATAGGGATGAATGCAAAACTAATGCAACAGTACATTGAATTTGTGGCCGATCGTTGGCTCATTGAACTTGGATTTGAAAAACTATACTATTCCTCCAATCCTTTTGATTTTATGGAGATGATTTCCTTACAAGGTAAAACTAATTTTTTTGAAAAACGAGTGGGTGATTACCAGAAAGCGGGAGTTCTCAACTCAGACCAAAGTTTTACTTTCTCACTGAACGAAGATTTTTAGATTTTTTAAAAGGAAATTATATGTTTGTACTCAAAAGAAATGGAAAACAAGAATCAGTAAAATTTGATAAAGTCACAGCTCGGATTGAAAAATTATCCTATGGACTCAGTCGTTTGGTAAGTCCTATCGATGTCGCGAAAAAAGTAATCGAAGGTATTTATGATGGCGTGAGTACTTCAGAATTAGACAATTTGGCCTCAGAAATTGCTGCATCTCTTACCACCAAACACCCAGACTACGCTCTCCTTGCCAGTAGGATAGCCGTGAGTAATCTCCACAAAAACACGACAAAATCTTTTTCAGAAACCATGGAACGATTGTATTCCTATGTAGATCCCAAAACCGGCAAAACAATGCCACTCATTGCTGAGGATGTATGGGGAATTGTCAAAAAACATTCAGAACTTTTGGATAGTTCCATCATTTATGATAGAGACTTTGGGTTTGATTATTTTGGATTCCGAACTCTGGAAAAATCCTACCTACTGAAGCTTGATGGGAAAATCGTGGAACGTCCGCAACATATGTACATGCGTGTGGCCATTGGAATTCACAAAGATCGAATCGAGGACGTCATCAAAACTTATAATCTAATGAGCGAACGTTGGTTCACTCATGCGACTCCGACTCTTTTTAATGCAGGGACTCCCAAACCGCAGATGAGTAGCTGTTTTCTTCTTACAATGAAAGACGATAGCATCGATGGAATCTATGACACTCTAAAACAAACCGCAAAAATTTCACAGAGTGCTGGTGGGATCGGTCTTTCCATTCATAATATCCGGGCGACAGGTTCTTATATTGGTGGCACCAACGGAACGAGTAACGGCATTATTCCCATGTTACGTGTATTTAATGATACAGCACGATACGTGGACCAAGGTGGTGGAAAACGAAAAGGTGCCTTTGCTATATACTTAGAACCATGGCATGCTGATATTTTTCCTTTTTTGGAATTAAAGAAAAACCATGGCAAAGAAGAAATGCGAGCTCGTGATTTATTTTATGCTCTTTGGATCTCTGACTTATTTATGAAACGAGTGGAAGAGGGTGGTGACTGGAGTTTGTTTTGTCCCAATGAAGCTCCTGGTCTTTCTGATGTATACGGCGATGAGTTTGTCGAACTCTACGAACAGTATGAAAGGGAAGGGCGAGCACGAACCAAAGTCAAAGCCCAAGAACTTTGGTTTGCTATTGTGGAATCACAAATTGAAACAGGAACTCCATATTTGTTATACAAAGACGCAGCCAATTCCAAAAGTAATCAGAAAAATTTAGGAACCATCAAAAGTAGCAATCTTTGTACTGAAATTTTAGAATTCACAAGCCCCGATGAAGTGGCTGTATGTAATTTAGCGTCTGTCGCCTTGCCGAAGTTTGTTTCCAATGGTAAGTTTTTATTTGATACCTTATATGAAATTGTTTATCAAATGACGGTTAACTTAAATCGTATTATTGATGAAAATTATTATCCTGTTCCTGAAGCCAAAAATTCCAATTTAAAACACCGACCGATTGGTATTGGTGTACAGGGCCTTGCCGATGTTTTCATTCAATTGCGAATGTCTTACGAAAGTGATGCAGCAAAAAAACTCAATATAGAAATTTTTGAAACCATCTACTTTGCAGCGATGACAGCCAGTAAAGATTTAGCAAAGGAAGAAGGAACTTATCCGAGTTTTCCAGGTTCTCCTCTCTCAAAAGGAATTTTTCAATTTGATTTATGGAATGTCAAACCAACAGGCCGTTGGGATTTTGATTCATTACGGAAAGAAGTCATTCAATTTGGAACGAGGAATTCCCTTCTTGTCGCACCAATGCCAACAGCATCCACATCTCAAATTTTAGGAAACAATGAATGTTTCGAACCTTATACATCCAATATCTATTCTAGACGAGTTCTCAGTGGCGAATTTATCATAGTCAATAAACATTTGTTACATGATCTAATTGAGCTTGGGTTATGGAATTCAGAAATGAAAAACCAAATCATCGAAGCCGGTGGTAGTATCCAATCCATTCCTTCTATTCCCGATTCGCTCAAAGAAATTTACAAAACGGTTTGGGAAATGAAACAAAGGTCACTCATCGATATGGCGAGGGACCGTGGTGCTTTTATTTGTCAGTCCCAATCCTTAAACTTGTTTGTGGAAAGTCCGACGGTTTCCAAACTTTCTTCCATGCATTTTTACGCTTGGAAACAAGGTTTAAAAACGGGAATGTATTACTTACGAACTAAAGCGGCAACCCAGGCCATCCAATTCACTGTGGAAAAAAACAAAGAAAATATTGTTAAAGATATTGAATTGACCATTCCAGGACCAACTAACAAAAAAGAAGTGGAGTCTGAGTTTGTTGGTGAGTCCTGTTCTATGGAAGAAGGCTGTTTGGTTTGCGGAAGTTAACCAAACACTTACGGCATAAGAGAAATTGCTAAAAAGGAAGCCATGATCACCAAGTGGATGAGACCATGAAGGGATGTGGTCCTTCCTGATCCAAAGGTAAAACTTCCCGCAAGAAAGGTTACCATAAGAAAGACAATTCCTTTTGTATCCAAACCGAGTGTTAATGGTTTATCAAATAGAAGCGAATACAAACTTACTGCAGGGATCGTCAGTGCAATACTTGCAGCCCCCGAACCCAGTGCTAAGTTCAAACTGGTTTGTAGTTCATTAATTTTTGCAGCATTCATGGCGGCCAAAGTTTCTGGTGCCAATACTAAAATCGCAATGACAATCCCAACTACAGCCTTTGGTGCACCGAGTGCTGCGATTGTGTGTTCAATGGTAGGGCTTAGGATTTTTGACAATCCAACAACGGCAACAAGTGAAAACAGAAGAGAGATGAAACTAGTAATCGCTCTTTTTTGACTTGGTCTGGTTTTTGTTAGTTCTGTTTGTGATCCCTCTCCCTCCGAAGCAGCGAAAAAATTCTTATGAGATTTCGTTTGTGACCAAACAAGAGATCCGTATAAAACAAGAGAAGCTAAAGAAACAAAGATAAGTTGGCCTGCGCTATAAGTTCCTTTATTGGTAGAAGTTGTATACAAAGGCAAAATCAATGTGAGCGTAGAAAGTACGGCAAGGACTCCGAGTAAAGCTGTTGTACCTACTGACTGAAATCCCAACTCCTTATGTTTCAAACCACCTAACAAAATACAGATTCCAATGATCCCGTTTGTGACAATCATAAGGGCTGCAAAAACTGTGTCTCTGGCAATCTGTGGTGAATCGACTGTGTCATTACTCATAAGACTTACGATGAGAGCGACTTCAATCACCGTTACAGAGATGGCTAAAATCAAAGTTCCGAGTGCCGGCCCCACTCTTTCTGCGATGACTTCGGCACTATGCACAGCACTCGAAATTCCTGCAGCTAAGAACACAACAGCGATCGTGACGAGGAGTCCTTCGCCAATGGGTGCGACGACCACTCCGATCAAAACGAGAAAGGAAGTGAGGGAGAGCCAGTCATTGGATGTTAACGTTTTTGAATTTGCCATAGTGGTTCTTAATTTTAAAAATAATAACTTTGTATTTATCTTTAAGACTACAAAAAATACCATAAAGTTCAAGTAAATCCATGGATTTGCCACTTATGTTTTCACTTTGGGCGCCTCGAATCTCAGCTAAATGCCTCATTCTTTCCAATCACGACCGGGCTTTCCGTTCCAATCTCCGCTTTGCTCCAATTTCCACTGCAATCCCTGGCGCTAACATTCTTTAGGAGAACCAATAGAATTCGTTAAACTTCCCAATTTTAGGAATGACATTTCTACCAGATTCGTTTGATTTATGTTTGTTGGTTTCTATGACAACTCATCTTTCTAAAAGAACTAAGCTTTCCAAGTTGAAAAAAATTCGAAAAGGATTCTATTTACTCATTTGTCTTTTTTCATTCAATGCTTGTCTCTTAAATCCTATTGTTCAAAGTATACTCTGTCCGAACGATGATCCCTCTTCCCCCAAATCGTTGTTTGCTCTTTGGGCCTTACTCTCAAGTTCTAACTCAGTTGTGGAATTAAACCATACTTGGGCCGGAATTCACAAAGGGGATAGTTTACAACTCGAAGCACAGTACTATTCGTACGGTGCCAAAACAGACACTACTTTTCAATGGTCCAGTAGCAATCCTTCGGTGGCCACTGTGGATGGGAATGGATTCGTTCAAAGTATAGGAAATGGAAAAGTAATCATCACTGCTACCTCGGGAGATGGTAGGGCCAAAGCAACTTCTGACATCACTGTGTATACAGGTTATGTGTATACGAGTTTAAACATTAGTCATTATGTTGGACATTTAACAATGAATGGAAACACTGGGAACTTAACAGCCAATGCAACAACTTATGTAGGGAATTTGAGTGATCCCAATGGGATTGTTACGGATCCTGCTGGAAAATACTTATACACAGGAAATTTCGGTACGGGCACAATATCCCAGTTTCTAATCAATCAGGCAACAGGAGGTTTGACTTTAAACACTCCAGCGACTGTGGCAGGCGGAACAAACCCAAGAAACTTAGCCATCACTCCTGATGGAAAGTATTTGTATTTGGCTTCCCAAGGAACTCAGGAGATTCGAGCTTATGCTGTTGGCGCTGATGGCACTCTGACCTTTCTTACTTCCTATCCCACCAACACTGGTTATGCAAACGTTCTAATCTCTCGGAATGGAAATTTTATTTTTTATATGAATTCCACCTTAACGGAATTAATTTCGTATCGCATCAATTATGCAGATGGAAGTTTATCACAAGCAAACATCAGTCCTACTTTTCCTAACGGTACATCAGGCCATGTTTCAACCCATCCGAGTGGCAATTTTGTATATGTTGGTTCTGAACCCGCCTTAACGATTTTCAGTTTTGATAGCGAAACAGGTAATATGGGTTTTGTGGATTCCGTTTTTCACGGTATGGGTATCAATAGTACGGCCATACATCCAAGTGGACGATTTTATTATTTGATTCATATGAATGAAGGAATTATTGCTTGTTATACGGTCGATCCTATATCTGGGAAAATTTCATACTCATCTAGTGTGACAGGATATAGTACAAATAGTATGCGATTTATGGTGATTGACCCTACTGGTAGATATGCTTATGTAGCGGCAAATACTGGATCCAATATGTTTCAATTTAGTATCAACCAAACCACCGGTGAACTTACTTCTATAGGGCCAGTGAATCCTGGTGGAGCCCAATGGAACTTGACCTTCTTGTAAGGGTGGGGCGCCAGAAATCCTAATTTTTTCCAATAAGCAGTCGTTAATCGACATTTCGATACGAGATCCAGATTATTTTCTCGGCGAACTTAAACGAGAAATTTCTTTACTGAATCTTCTGAATCAGACATATTTGTCAGATGGGTTATTTAATCTATATTGTGGCGACAATGTTGGTATTACCACTTGTTTCGGTGATTGTTGAATTCTACTATCGTTCTTCCCAAATCAGATTTTTTGATCTTACATGGAAGTGGTTTATTTTTTGGGCCATTGGAGTTAGGCTGATGACTGCTGGTTTAAACCAGATTGCCAATCCTGCCTTTACGGCAAGTATCATGCAACTCAGTGAATCCGCACATGTTGTGATCAGAGAGTTGGGTTTTGCTAATTTCCTGATGGGTGGACTTGCGATACTATCGTTATTCTATCCTTCTTTACGTCCTGCGGCAACTCTTGGTGGTCTGTATCTTGGACTTGCTGGATTGTTACATGTCATTCGTGGGATAGAACATGTAAATTTCAAAGAAGCCACAGCACTGATTTCCGATTTATGGGGGTTCCTGATTGTTGTTGCCTATTTTTTTGATTCTCTTTTTCTCCGCAATCGAACCTGATTTTATTTTGCATTTATTTTTACAGTTTCAACAATCGATTTTACTTCTTCCAATGTGGGTTCAAAGTTTTCATAAGGAATTCCAGATCCAATAAAATAAAAATAATCTTTTTGTGGAAAGATCCAAACGGCCGAAACCACTTTTGTTTCTACTTCGTTTTCATTGAAAATAGAATAGGAAAATAAACTATACCCAGCTAAGTTTCCGTTGATACGAACTGTTTTTGGTTCGACCAAATAATCAAAATTTTTCAACGGAATAGAAATATAAAATAAAAGTTTTCGTAACGTGTTTGGAATATTATTAAATTCTAGATTGTTTTTTTGTATTTTGACATTGAGTGTGGGTAAAAATTCATCTATTTCTGGATCACCTTTGCGAATTGAATAAATAGGTATTTCCGATTTTTCATGTAAAAGTTTTGTGAACGTGGGTGAACCGAGATGCACTCTTTGTAAATTTTCTTTGAATTCTCCCGTTGTGACATCGCTCCATGTAACGGGAGTTTCGATAGAAAATCCAAAAGAAGAGAGCTGAGTTAGTTTGGTTGGATTTGAAAAAATGTTCGAAGCAAAAAGTAAATAAATCAATATCCAAATGATTTTTTTCATTAGTTCAAACACTCTCTGAAATTAACAACACCCCAGGCTTCGTTCAGTTGATATGTAAATATACCATCTTTAAGGGTCCCTAGTTTTTCGAATATAGGTGGAATCAACCATTCTGCATCCGTTGTGATGTAACCTTCTTTTTCGCCCTCTTTTGCAACTGCGATTCCGTTGGAGAAGGAGGCGATTGATTTTAGTTTTGGCTCTATCAAATATCCACCTTGTTTGTTGATGATACCATATTTATCGTTTATGCTAATCGTTGCATATCCTTCGCTAAAATCATAAACTGTATCAAATTTTGGTTCGATGATCACATTCCCTGAAAGATCTAGAAATCCCCATTTTTTGTTTAATTCGAATCGAACCAACCCTTCTTGAGGTATTCCCATATAATCGTATTTAGGTGGAATGATTACTTTAAAATTGGAATCCATTAATCCTAGTTTTTTATAGTGATAAAACTGGATAGTTCCATGATAAAAATAGTTTCTTATATCATAGTTCTCATGAGTGAATTTTTTTTCAATACCTTGGATATTGACAAGGCCTTGGTGTTCGTCTCGTTTGAAGATTGCCCATCCATCGTGGATATTACTTAAAAAGTCATATTTAATTGGTAAAATTAACTTTCCTTTGGTATTAATAATACCTTGTTTTCCATTGTTTTGGACTATCGCATATCCATCCTGAAATCGAAATGCATTTTCATACTCAACGTCCCCAAGTAGGTTCCCATTTTTATCTAAGAATCCTTTTGGGTCTCTATGATGTTCTCCCAAACGATAAATTGCAAATCCATCGAAGAAGTCTCCAACTAATGAGAGTTCAAATCGAAACACCGGCCTGCTATTTACATCTATAAATCCATACTTATCATCTTTTTTTGCCCGAATCCAATCTTCGGATACATACGATAAATCCTGATAAACGGCAGGGAATACTTTAATTTTAGAATCGGCCGCATATAAGTAGGTTTTTATCTTTTTTTCATTTTCCAAACGGATCGTGTTGAATGTGAAATTACACCCTTTGAAAGTAGGGTTTTGTTTCTTTGGTAGACTTGAGCAGGACAGAATTGCCGTTAGGCTTAATGTGACTTGAAAAATGTAAATCAATTTCATGCAAGGGACAATGGTATCATTTCCTTGAAGATTCGAAAAGTAATATTTTGCGTTTATCACTTGTTAAAATCTATTTAAATCAGCTGATGCGGTAGGTAAAAATCGTTGTCTTGGTAGGAACCGCCCTACCCAAAGGTTTATTTTTGGATGTCTTGTATTATTGGTGAACCGGCTAACAGAAATTTATGAAAAGAAAAAATGTCAAATATGTTTGCTGAGCGGAATGGATAGGAATTTGTTTAATGAAGCGAATGAACCTTTCTAGTAATTATTCATTCCTCAGAATTTTTTCCATCACCTTTCCTTTTGCCAACTCATCCACAAGTTTGTCTAAATACCGAACTTTTTTGGTTAATTGGTTCTCAATTTCTTCCACACGATACCCACAAATCATTCCTTTGATCAGATGGGCATTTTTATTTAATACGGCTCTTTCAAAGAAGGTTTGGAAACTCACTTTCTCTTGGATTAATTCTTTTATTTTCTTTTCATCGAAAGAAGTTAACCATTCAATCACTTGGTTTAGTTCTTTTTTGGTTCTGCCCTTTTTTTCTATTTTGGTCAGATAAAGAGGATAAACAGAAGCGAAAGTCATCCGCGCCATTTTTTCGTTATGTTCAGGGGTTGGTTCCATATAATTCACTTTTTTACCGACTTCTTTGGCCAAACTGAAAACATACCACGTAGATGGTCACGGGAGTTTAAGATAGAAGTTCGATGATTTGAAATTGTCAGTGGTCTGAGGGATAGTGCAAGTTAATTTTGTTTTTTTGTTCTCTGTTACCAATCGCATGTCCAGACTTTGGTGCGAAAGTCTCATATTTCAAGCGACAACTAAATTTGATGGTTTCTTGAAGAACATGATTTGTTTTTCACATATTATTTGTTATTCGATTGTTCGCATTGTAATGGTATCAGCTGATTGCAGTTTATTCATGAACGAAATAATAAGTTAACTTTTAAAAGTATAATAAATCATAATTTGGGGATTGGAAATTTGTTGAAAAAGATCACCTAACATATAAAATATTTGGTGATCGAATTTGTATTTATAAATCTAGGATCAGCTTTTCTTCTGCGCCCCGGATAGAAGCGGAAATCCTTTGCTTATGCAAAGATTGGAGCGGATAGCCGGAAATGTGCGCCCCAAACCTTGCCTTTGTTTTTGGGTTAGGATTTGGAATCCATTCCATTCGATAGGAAACAATTTCTTTCCAAACTCTTACCTTTTCCTGTTTTTTTGGTTGTACCAGGATGCTTTGGACAAAAGAATCGGCTTGTGGCAAATATTACCACGAATGTTGGTAGCTATGACACGTAAAATCTGAAAGGATCTTAATTTTCTTAACCTCCTGATTCCCGTCCCAGGAGGACAAGAAAATACAAATATGTTAACATATGGATTTAATAGTGGAACTTATGAGAATCAAAATAGGATTTTATTGTCTCAGTCTATTGTGTTTTCTTAACTGCGGTCCAGCTGATCTTTGTAATGCAGCTGATACTTCCAGTCGATGCGGAATCTTACGATTGACTATGCAAAATTCAAATCCGTCAAATTCGCCTCGAGTTTCTCACTGCTCAGTATGTAGAATGTTCGTTACCGCAACTACCTATAATGCCAATCTGGGAGGTATTGTGGGGGCCGATAGTAAATGTTTCTCCGATACCAATAAACCTTCGACTGGTATTTATAAAGCATTACTTGTGGATAATGCCAATCGCCGTGCTTGTACAAGCGTTAACTGCACTACTGGCGGAACTACAGAACAGATTGATTGGGTATTGTCACCAAATGCAACTTATGTGCAAGCAACAAATACATCCACAATTATTTTCACTTCGGATGCCAATGGAGTCTATAACAATAACTTAACGAATCTAGTTTCTGTTGCGGCCGCGGCAATCTGGACAGGGCTCAAAAACAATCCGTCTTGGGATTGGCAGACCGATACAACACATACATGTTCGTCTTGGGCAGACAGTGTCACCGCAAGTTGTGGATCCTATGGAGTGACAAGTTGGACAGATAGTCGCGCGATTGCGATCACGTCTGCCTATGGAAGTGGAGGCACTCTAAACAATTTACTCTGTGTGGAACAATAGTTTAATGGTTAAGAAGCTCTGAGGATTTTTTCGATCTCTTCATTTTGAATGTACCAACGAATTGATTCTCCTTTTTGAAATATGAGGGAAGGAGAAATTCCAAAGATTTCTCGGAATACATTGGTAAAGTGAGCTTGGTCGTAAAAACCTGCGCCAAGGGCAGCGTCAGCAAGGGAGGCACCTTCTTTGATTGCGATTACTGCTGTTTTGATTCGAAACCACTTGCGAAATGCTCGGAGTGGGAGACCCACTGCATTTTTAAATTCATGTTGGAGCCAAGACTCAGACATCCCGATTTCCAAAGCAAGTTCCTCAACATTTGTGGTTTCTTCTGGATTTTTAATCAGTTTTCGCATAACATAGATTAATCGCTCGTTGTCTTGTATTTTTTGTGCAGGTGCTAATCGGTTAAACGGAAACGAACGATTTAGAATTGCCGGATATAGTTCCGGATTGGCTGTTTGTATTTCAAGACAAGTTGTAATCAATTCCAAAGCCCAAGTAGGGTTGGCAGAGAGTTTATTGGGACCTGCTTCCTTTGTGAGAATTTCTCCGATTTCACTTCCTGGATCGGCAAACAAAATTCCAACGGATCCGTTGAAAACTGTTTCATGACTCAAAGTTCCATCAAAAACAAAACAACGAGAGCTCAACCATTGTTTGTTTCCTTTAACACGTTTTTTAATTTCCGTATCGAGGCTTACGATTGTTGCAGAGGTAACTGTGGAATGAAACGCAAGATATGGCAATTTCCCAACAAACAACACAGCGCCCCGAAGAGCGCAGATCACATTCTGCATCTGTTTATGTTAAATGAAAGATTAACAAAGACAATCGAAAACTTTGAATCCGATCAATAAGGAGAAAAAATTAACGAGGTTCTGCGATTGCGTATTTGTATTTTGCTTGTGCAGTTCTTTTATTGTCTTCGTTAAAAAAATCGCAGATGTATTCTAAAAGTTTTCCATTTTTTTGAACTAATCTTGCCTTGGCCCGAACGGTTTCAGTTCTTACAGGGCGGAGGTATCGTATCGATGCATCCATTGTGAAGGTTCTTTCTCTTTCGTTTTCCACATGAAAGAATGCCATAATTGAGGTAAGCGTATCACCGACGCTAAAGAAACAACCTCCATGCATAAATCCGTGAAGGGCTCTGTTACTTTGAGAGTAGGGAATGTCTGCTTCGGAAATTTCCGAAGTAAGATTCAAAACTTTCATATTTGTTGCCCCTGGATGGCATTGGTCGATTAAATTCTGGGCTTGTTCTATTAGAGAACAGTTTTCCTTTAGAGTAAAAATATCCATTGGTACATTATGATATAGTAATTCTAATACATTCATCTTTCACTCGTTTTGTTTTTATTAGATGAAGAGTAACATTTTGTCAGATTTGAGTCTTGGAAAAACCTGCAGTTGGTTGGTTTTTTGTTCTGGATTGTATCTGCTTGGGGATAGGTCACCAGTAAGTGAGTCAATGTCCGCGATAAATTCCACTACAATTTTATCGACGTTACACCAACGGCGTAAGAAAAGGGATGTTTTGTATTCTGGATTCCCTTCCCTAGGGGACAAAACAACCGATCTGCTAGAATCAGATAAACTCTGGCAAAAAAAAAGGGAACTTTCGTTCCCCTTTTTCACCTTACCATGTAACCGAAGTTTAACGGATTCCTGGTTTGATGTATTTGAGTTCGTCGAGGTAACGACCTGTTCCGAGCACCACACAAGTCAGTGGGTTTTCGGCACGGAAAACAGGAACTCCTGTTTCTTTCGTGAGGTAATGTTCCAGACCACGAAGGAGGCAACCACCACCTGTGAGAACAATTCCACGTTCTACGATGTCGGCTGCAAGTTCTGGTGGAGTTCTTTCCAATACGGATTTGATTCCGTCTAGGATTTCGTCTGTCGGCTCTTTGAGGGCTTTACGAATTTCGTTAGAATCAAGTTCGAGGGTACGTGGAAGACCAGAGATTGCGTCACGACCTTTCACTTCCATCGTGTCCACACGTTTGTCAGCAAAAGCGTTTCCGATGGTCAGTTTGATATCCTCGGCAGTTCTTTCTCCGACCACTAGGTTGTATTGGTTACGAAGGTATTTCACAATGGCTTCATCGAATTCGTCACCACCAGTTCGGATGGACTCAGCGATCACCATACCACCAAGAGAGATCACAGCGATTTCTGTAGTTCCTCCCCCGATATCAACGATCATGTTCCCCGCTGGTTCATGGATCGGGATGTTGGCACCAATCGCCGCTGCGAGTGCTTCTTCAATGAGGAAAATTTCACGAGCTCCTGCTTGTTCGGCAGACTCACGAACGGCACGTCTTTCTACTTCGGTGATCCCAGAAGGAACTCCGATGACGATGCGTGGTTTTACAAATGTAGTGCGGTTGTGAACTTTAGCGATGAAGTAACGAATCATCTTTTCTACAGTTTCGAAGTCGGCGATCACCCCGTCTTTCATAGGGCGGATGGCAACGATATCACCAGGAGTTCTTCCTAGCATTCGTTTTGCTTCTTGTCCCACTGCGAGGACTCGGCCAGTAGAGGCCTGGACTGCCACGACCGACGGTTCTGAGAGGACGATCCCTTGTCCTTTCACATGCACGAGGGTGTTCGCGGTTCCCAAATCGATTCCCATATCGTTCGAGAAAAGTCCATAGAGGTTATCAAATATCATATCAGATCCTGGTGAAAGAAGTACGAAAGGGGGAATTTACGGTGGGTTCACACCAAAACAATAGAATTCTACCCGTTCCCCATAATTTTCGGCTGGTTTTTGCTTTCAACCGTAAAAATTTTCGTTAGGCTAGTTACAAACAAAATGCTTCCTTTCTCACAAATCTTAAGAAAACCCAATTCCGCATTTCGCTCGGAAAAGATACTCGCTGCCATTGATTTGGGCACAAATTCTTTCCACATCGTTGTCGTAAAACTAAGACCGGATGGTACGCTTGAATATCTGACCAAAGAAAAGGAATCGGTAAGACTCGGGAGCGGTAGCAGTGATTATGCGGTCATCCAGGACGATGCCATGGAGAGGGGACTTGCTTGTCTCAAACGGTTTCGTACCCTTGCTGATTCCTATCAGGCAGAAATTCGAGCTGTTGCCACAAGTGCACTCAGAGAAGCAGAAAACCGCCAAGTGTTTCTCGACCGAGCCGAGAAGGAAATAGGAATCCAAATCCAAGTAGTTTCCGGAAATGAGGAAGCAAGGCTGATTTATATGGGGATTTTACAAGGCCTTCCCGTTTTTGATAAACGAATTTTACTCATTGATATCGGAGGAGGGAGTACAGAACTACTTGTGGGTGAAAAGGGGGAGATTCTTTTTTCTACCAGTTTGAAACTTGGGGCCATTCGATTGACGGAAAAGTATTTAAAGAAAGATCCCATAAGTCCTACCGACATCCAGAAATGCCGGATTCATATTGAATCGGTTCTATCAGCATTTTTGCCTCAGATTGAAACTTGGAAACCCTTTATGGTTGTGGGAAGTTCTGGTACAATCTCCTCTGTGACCTCCATTGTTTTGGAAAAAAAGATGGAAAAAAGGGACAGATTGAACGGAACAGAAATCACAATTGATCAGTTTAAAGAAGCAAGAAAACAAGTGTTAGATGCTGATAGTTTAAAAAAAAGGTTAAAAATCCCAGGACTTGATGCCAAAAGGGGGGATATCATTGTCGGTGGAGTTTTGGTTTTGGATGAAGTATTACAAAGAATCAAAGCTCCTTCTTTTACTGTAAGTGATTTTGCTCTCCGAGAGGGGATTGTGTATGATACGATCGAGTCTTGGTACAGGCATACCGATAGTTCTCTTCCCCCACTAGACAATATTCGTGAAAAGGCAATCAAAACTGTAGCCAATCTTTATCCCCAAGGAAAAGGGCATGCGGAAGCGGTTGTAAAGATCACCTTGCAGATGTTTGATGATTTGAAGGATTTACATGGTCTTGGTAATCTAGAGCGAGACTATTTGGAGACTGCTTGTTATTTACACCAAGTGGGTCTTTGTATTTCCCACCACAACTATCACAAACATAGTTATTATATCATCCGAAACTCAGAGGCTATGGTGGGGTTTTCTAATGCAGAAATTGAGATCATTGCTCTTCTTGCCCGTTATCATAGAAAGGGTGGACCCAAAGGGAAACACGAAGAGTTTAAGGCTTTACGAACAGAAGATCAAATCCTTGTAAAAAAGTTAGCTGCGTTTTTAAGAATTGGAGATGGACTCGACCGTTCGGAAAAATCCATTATCCAAAGGCTTGACGCTGTGTACGAAAGAGGAAAGGTTTTTTGTAGATTGTATCACAAAAAGGGGACCGATCCCAATTTAGAATTATGGTCTGTATCCGAAAAAAAAGATCTATTTGAAGATACTTTTAATACTAAAATTGAATTCCAGGTGAGTTTGATATGAAACGAAATGTATTCATAATTTTTTTATTTTTGCTGATTACGAACTCAATCTTTTCTTTGCCGATTGATTTAACAAAGAACTGGTTGGTGACTCAAGGATTTGTATTAAAAGATTCTAAAGATTTTTCTAAATGGAAATCTTTAGACACACTTCCGTTATCAACTATTGTTTCCAGTTTTGATTGGGAACCAAATCAACTTCGTAAGATAACAATGCTCAAATCAATTTTGTTGTCACCTACGGATTTTAAAAAAACGGAGGATGATGCATTTAGTTTGCATATTCCTTATATATCAAATTGTTTTGAAATTTATTTGAATGATACTTTGATTTCTTCGGGTGGTATCATTAAAAACGACGTTATCGTAACCAGTGGTTATAAAAGGCATATCATCATTCGGCTAAATCGAAACTTACTAAAAGTTGGACAAAACCAAATTCGAATTTTGGTAGCTGCTGAAGATGGCGAAGAGCTGAATGTATACAAACTATTTAATGATTTTCCTGCAAATATTGATTTAGCATCCGAACATTTGAATATAGTCGATGAATACGAAACCTATATGTTGTTATTTCTATATTTTTTTGTAGGAATTTATCACGGATTATTTTATTGGAAACGTAAACAGGAATCATATAACCTTTATTATGCTCTATTTTCTATATTTTTAGCAATATATATGATTTTCCGATCTCAAGGAATTTATCGTTTTGGTCTGGATCCGTTTACTCAGTCAAGAATTGAATATTTTATAGTATTTTTAACTCCTGTATGGTTGTTGATTTTTGCTGATTTGTTTTTTCGTTCACGTATCAGTTTACCATCTAGGGTCTATTTTTATTTTAGCCTGTTTTTGAGTATCATTCAGATTTTTGTTTCACGTTCTGTTTCTGTGATTCTTCTTCGGGTCTGGCAGTTTTCCGTCCTTCTGTTTGCAGTTATGTTGTTGTATTTAACTATTTCTGCAGTAAGAAAAAACAATAAAGATGCAAAACGGCTTTTGATCGGGTTGATTTTTCTTTTGAGCACAGGGACCTGGGATGTGTTAGGTGCCACTGGATTATTGCCAATCCAGAATTTGAACTTATTACGATTTGGTTTTTTGACCTTTGTTCTAGGGATTGCTGTAGTACTTGCAAATCGTTTTTTGCGTGTCCACAGACAAGTAGAGGAACTCAATTTAAGTTTAGAGAAAAAAGTAGAAGAAAGAACAAACGAATTACAAAATACATTAACCAAAGTACAAGAACTAAAAGTACAACAAGACGGGGATTATTTTCTGACTTCTTTGCTTTTGGATCCGTTGAGTAAAGGGAAAGCAGAATCTTCAAACGTATTAATTCATTCCTATGTGAAACAGAAAAAAGAATTCGAGTTTAAAGGCAAAAAAAGAGAAATCGGTGGAGATATCATTATCAGTGATTCCATTACTTTGAATGGTAAAACCTATTTAGTTTTTATTAATGGGGATGCAATGGGTAAATCCATTCAAGGTGCTGGTGGAGCTCTAGTTTTAGGTGTTGTTTTTTTATCATTTATCAAACGTACTCAAATGATTTTAGAGGGACAAAAAAAATCACCAGAACGTTGGATCAAAGAATGTTTTTATGAACTCCAAACTATATTTGAATCCTTTGACGGATCTATGTTGGTCTCAGTTGTGCTCGGTCTTATCGAAGAAGATACGGGTGTTTTGTATTATCTGAATGCAGAACATCCTTGGACCGTATTGTATCGTGATGGTGGCGCTTCGTTTATTGAGGAAGAATTGGAACTTAGGAAAATTGGTACCAAAGGAATGGATGGGGATGTCCGGGTTCGAATTTTTCCACTTGAGAAAGGTGATGTTATTTTTATTGGATCTGATGGGCGTGATGATTTAGTTTTGTTGGATTCAGTAGATGGAATTCGACAAATCAATGAAGATGAAACAAAGTTCCTCTTAGTTGTTGAAAAGTCGAGAGGTGATTTAAATTTGATCGTCGAAAATTTATTGGAGATCGGTTCATTGTCAGATGATCTCACTTTACTTCGATTAGAGTGGTTAAGTTCTTCTAAACGTGTTTCTCGTGAGTCACTTTTTGATTCATCTACTGATAGTTATGTGTATGGTAAAGTTAAGGATCTTCTCGAAAAAGGCAACGCTGAGGAAGCATTTCAAACAATAGAATCGTTACTTTCCAATGGAACATTGAATGACGATGTTCGTATCAATTTAATTAGAGAAAAATCTAGAATCTCTTTATTGCTGAAAAGATATGATGTGGCTGTGGAAACTTTAGAATCCGTTTTTCCATATTTTGTCACCGATAACGAAATCCTCCTTCAATTAAGTTTTGCTTACCGTAAATCCAAAAACATAAAAAAGGCAATTGACCTTGCTGAGAGTTTGCGAGCCAGGGATCCAAAACATATTAGAAACCTGATCAATTTGGTCGAATGTTATAGGCTTTCTCGAAAATCAGAAAGGGCAAAAAAGATTTTTGACAAGTTACTCGCTTTGGCCCCTGAACATCCACAAGTCCTCAAACTAAAGGAAATGATAGACCAAGAAATTCTTATTTAAATGACCTATCTAATATTTTTAGAATTGTTAAAAAATAAAGAAAACCTATCTATTTACATACCATGGATTTTAAATTCTCCGCGTATCATATTTTTGTAGTAGGTATCCTTGCTTTTTTGCAATTCACCGTAGTTCTTGATTTTATGATTCTTTCTCCGCTCGGAGTTTTGGTCATGAAAGAACTACAAATTTCAACCCAACAGTTTGGATTTGTTGTTTCGGCTTATGCATTCAGTGCGGGGATTTCCGGAATATTTGCGGCTGGTTTTGCTGATCGTTTCGACCGTAAAAAGATGTTATTGTTTTTTTACATCGGATTTGTGTTCGCTACCTTTCTATGTGGAATCGCAACCAGTTATTTCTTTTTGTTAGGGGCACGTATCTTAACTGGTGTATTCGCGGGAGTTCTTTCTTCCATATCTTTTGCCATAGTTGCCGATCTGTTTCCTTTGCAAGTGAGAGGAAGGGTGATGGGATTTATTATGACTGCCTTTGCAGCAAGCCAAGTTTTTGGACTTCCGATTGGTATTTTTATCTCCAATTTGTGGGGATGGCAGTCTCCTTTTCTGATGATTGCCGGGATCAGCGGACTGGTCGGTTTTGTGATTTTCTTTTATTTAAAACCTGTGACAACTCATCTTGATAATAAAATTGAAAGACATGCGTTTTTACATTTAGTAAAAACACTTGCAGAACCCAAATACTTTCCCGCTTTTATTGCAACTACCTTACTTGCTACCGGCGGGTTTATGCTTATGCCTTTTGGTTCTGCATTCTCGGTTCATAATCTTGGGGTGAGATTAGAAGACTTACCACTGGTTTATATGATCACTGGAGTTGTATCCATATTTGGTGGACCAATCATGGGTAGGTTAAGTGACTGGATTGGTAAATATAAGATGTTTGTGATTGCTTCAGCTCTCGCCGCCATAGTCATTATTTACTATACAAAAATGCAAATCACACCACTCCCTATTGTCATTTTTGTTAACTCTATACTTTTTGTATTTGTTTCTGCACGTATGATTTCTGCTAATGCATTGACCTCTGCTGTTCCCGATTTACATGACCGAGGTGCTTTTATGGCCATTAGTTCTTCTGTCCAACAAATCTCCGGTGGAATTGCAGCTTCTGTTGCTGGCCTTATTGTTGTACAAACTTCCAGTGGTTATATGGAGCGGTATGATATATTAGGTTATGTTGTTGCTGCTGCGATTTTAATTACTGTAGCTTTAATGTACAATGTGAACAAAATTGTTCTGAGTAAACATGGGAAATAAATAATATTACGTTACAATTTTCATTATTGAAATTTACAGTCGAGTTATATTCCAGAGTGAAATTCAATCATTACGGCGGGGAGAATCAATTCACCCGCCGTTTTTGTTTTTTGCTGATTGAAGATTTTATTTTTTAGAAAGTTCGTTTGCCAAATCAACTAACAAACGCACTCCGTAGCCAGTAGGCCCACTAAATTGGGTTCCTGATTTTTTCTTCCTCCATGCGGCACCTGCGATGTCAATATGCGCCCAGTTAATGGACTCATCCACAAACTTAGACAGAAAAATTCCTGCAGAAATTGTCCCCGCACCTTTACCACCACCAGTGATATTTTTGAGATCGGCAATGTCCGATTTCAAATCTTCGCCGTATTCTTCCCAAAGAGGAAGTTCCCAAACCCTGTCATCCGATGTTTCGGATGCTTTGAATAGGGCTTCACGCAGTGGATCTGAATTGGTGAGAATGGCCGCTGCTTCATGGCCAAGCGCAATGATTACGGCTCCTGTGAGTGTTGCTAAATCCACCATATAGTCTGGTTTGTAGTTTTTGGAAACGTAAGATAAAACATCACCTAATACAAGTCTTCCTTCTGCATCTGTGTTTTGTACTTCTACAGTCGTTCCATTATATGCCGTATAAACATCACCCGGTTTGATGGCCTTACCATCTGGCATATTTTCAGCTACACCAATGGCTGCAATAATGTGGATAGGAAGTTCAAGTGCAGCAATAGCGCCAATCGCGTGTATGGTGGCCGCGGCTCCACACATATCGTACTTCATTTCGTGCATCTCACCCGGTGGTTTGAGTGAAATTCCCCCCGTATCAAAGGTTAATCCTTTACCTACAATCGCAAATTTCTTTTTGGCTTTTGTCGGTTTATATTCTAGAATGACCATCTTTCCTTGAAGTTCTGACCCACGCGCAACTGCAAGGATACCACCAAGTCCTTCTTTTTTCAATTGAGGTTCATCCCAAACTTTTACAGATAGTTTGTATTCTTTGGCGATTTCTTTGGAACGAGAAACAAAGTCATCCGGCGTGAAATAGTTTGCCGGTAGATGAGCGATGTGACGTGCACCGTTGACGTGTTTGGCGACAACTTTACTTTTAGAAAGACCGGATTCTGCTAAACTAGTTGCTGATTTATCTTCGAACTTTAGATATACCGCACCTAATTTCTTTTTTTCTTTTTTCTTTGTTTGTAAAACGGAAATGGGATAACTTCCGATATAAAGTGTATTAGCAATTTGGTAAGCGATTCGGTCTGCTGAGAACTTTTTGGAAAGTGATTTGGAGATAATGATCTCAAGACCCATTCCATCATAACCGAGAATTTTTTCTCCGTATTTAAAAAAATGGGAAATGAACTTTCTGAAGTTTAATTTTTCTTTTTCACCTAATCCGAGATAAATGATTTGTTCGGATTCATCCCGAAACTCTTTTCCAAGTTCTCCTGAGAATACTTTGGTTTCTATCTGAACGGAAAATTTTTTTCCAAGTTCTTCTTTCACATCTTCTTGAAAGATGGGGATGAGTTTGTAATAAGAGCCGGATTTGGGTGAACCGATTTGAATTTGTAGTGGAGAGACTTCTATTTTCATTTCCCTTGGATTTCCTGAATGTCTTTGATGATTTCTTCAACGTGTCCTTTTACCTTCACGCTGTCATAGATTTTTTTGATTTTGAGGGAGTTGTCTAAAAGGAAGGTAGACCTTACAATTCCCATTCCTCGTCTTCCCATAAATACTTTTTCTCTCCATACCCCGTAAGCCTCGCAGATTTCTCCCGATTCGTCAGAGATAAGATCAAAATTGATTTCTTGTTTTTCGATGAATTTAGTGTGAGATTTTGGATTGTCTTTGGAAATTCCGATCACATTGTATCCGAATTTTTTGAGTCGTGCGAAATTGTCTCGAAAGTCACAAGCCTCTGTTGTACATCCTGGTGTCATGTCTCTCGGATAAAAATAGACAACGATTCCATTTTTTCCTGTTAGATCTGCTAGTTTTACTTTTTCGCCGTTTTGATTGATACTTGTAAAATTGGGGGCTTTTTTGCCTACTTCCAACATATATTTCTCTCCTGGTAAATGCATTCTTTTAGACAATTTTCAGTTGTCAATTTCTGATTTTGGTTCGATACTCTTTGTATGGACTCCAAGGAAAGAGTATTACTGATTCGCGAAGCAAATACCGCCTTCAATGCAGGTGATATTCGGAAAGCACGTGAACTCTTCCTAAAAACCGATTACAAAGACGGACTCATTCGTTTAGGTGATCATTTTATGTACGATCGGAAACTTCCCATGTTGGCCTTTGGATACTACAAAAAAGCAGGCAGGCAAGACAAAGTGGATGAAATTTTCCAACGAATGGTCTATGCACTCTCAGTTTGGCTCGGTCGTGACAAGTGGAAACTCCCGGAATCGGCAAACCAAATAAACTCAAGTGCGAAGTCATCTACTCCCCTGAACCCTGATGATTTTGTCGTACATCCCATATTGAAAGCCAAGGCTTTAGAGATACTTTCTTCTAAACGATAGTCCATCAGGATCGTCTAAGGAATAAACATGATAGATAGTTTTACCTTACAAGCTCTTGTTATCTCCACGCTCATATTATTTTCCATTTTATCGAGTAAACTATTCTTTCGTTTTGGATTCCCTATACTTCTCATTTTCTTAACCTTTGGTATGTTAGCTGGCGCTGATGGCCCAGGTCGAATCGATTTTAGTGATTATGGTCTAGCACAGTCGATAGGTATTTTTGCTTTAATTTATATTCTGTTTTTAGGTGGACTTGAAAGTGAGTGGGATAGTTTAAAAAACTTCCTCGCCGTTGGGATTCGTTTGTCAATCATTGGAACGATTCTTACTGCCCTCATTTTGGGTGTAGTCATTCATTATTTATTTCCTGTGCTTGGGTTTATGGAATCTTTTTTGTTAGGGTCTATTGTCAGTGCGACAGACGCGGCCTCTGTATTTAATATTTTCAAAACGGATTCAACAGACCTTCCCGTCCATTTAAAGAAAATCATCGAATTTGAATCTGGTTCGAATGATGCGGTGGGTGTTCTTCTCACCACTATCTTTATGAATCTCATCAGCGCGGATGCAAGTTTCAATGGGTTTCAATTCTTTCGATTCTTTGTGATGCAAGTTCTTGTGGGAGTGATGATGGGATATAGTTTAGGTATCCTCATTCTTTATTTGATGAACTCCGTGAAACTGGGATACGACGGTCTTTATTTAGTTTTTATTACGGCATCAGTTCCTTTCATTTATGCGGTGACTACTGTTTTTCAAGGGAATGGGTTTTTGGCGGTTTACATTGCTGGTATTATTGTTGGTCGAAATAAATTCATTCACAAGAAGTCCATCTTTCGATTCTTAAATGGATATGTTTGGATTTTACAAATTGGAATGTTCCTTTGTTTCGGACTATTGGTGTATCCCACTCGTATGGCCAATATTTGGGTACCGGGGCTTCTTATTGGGGTATTGTTGATTCTTTTTGCAAGACCTGTGGCGGTTTTTATTTCTCTCATTCGAGTGAAGTTACCTGTGAGAGAAAAATTATTTATTTCGTGGGTGGGTCTCCGTGGTGCATCACCAATCATTCTTGCTACTTTTCCTATAGCACAAGGCCTTGTTTGGGGTGACTTACTCTTTCATATTGTTTTCTTTGTGGTTCTTGTTTCCCTTCTTGTCCAAGGTTCTCTCATCCCTCGGGTGGCGCAGTGGTTAGGAATTTTAAAAAAGGATCCGGATCGTAAAATTTATCACCCTACTGACTTCGATAACATTGAGTTTCCAGGTATGACTTTACAAGAGTTGATTGTGCCGTATAACTCTAGTGTGGTGGATAAAGCCTTGTTTGAAATCAAACTTCCTGAACAGTCACATATCCTACTCATTGCCCGGGGGGAACAATTTTTGATTCCATCAGGGAATACACAAGTAAGAGGTGGGGATGTGATTTGGGTTTTGGCGAAAGACGATGTTATGCCGATCATTGGCCGAACGTTTATGGCCATTTCCTAGATATCAATTAGAGTTATTTTTTCACTTTGGCCATTCTTTTATCCAACCGGAATCCGTAATATACAGGCAGGGCAATGAGTGTGATCATAAGTCCCCATCCTGCGGTTACCGGTTTTTCAATAAAGAGGATCGTCATCACTGCCACATTTGCTAAAATATAAAGTATGATAGGTAAAGGATAAAAAGGAATTTTGTAATCTGATTTCATTCCCATCCTTTCAAATCGAAAGGGTGTAGCGGCCGTTAGGCAGGAAAGAATAAGGATGGAACAAGTGATCATATAGAGAAGGGCTTCAATTTCTTTTACAAACAAAAAGAGGATGGCCACAAAAGCCTGAAAGAAGATAGAAACATAAGGACTATGCCATTTGGGATGGATTTTGGAAAAAGATGGTATAAACACGCCGTCTCTGGCCATCGCAAAATACACCCGGCTTCCTCCAATCAGAATCGCCGACATTGATCCTAATATCACCCAAGCAATGAAACTAGTAGTAAGGATAGAATAGTTCTCTCCAAATAACTTTTGAAAGGCGATGGCCCCAATTCCATCTTGGCCTGCCAGATCTTCAATAGGAGCAGAAATCACAAAAAGTAAGTTGATGACAAAATACAAACCTGCGACAAGAAAACAAGCCGAGATGGCCGAACGAACAATCGTTTTCTCGGGGTTCTTTACTTCTTCTGCAATATAAGTAATCATATTCCAACCTAAATAGGAAAAGGAAACCGGAACAATCCCAATCAAAATCTTAGAATAAAAAGAAAGTTCGGTAATATTTGGAAAAGGAGAGTTCCATAAATAGGACCAGTTAGTATTTCCGATAGTAAAACCCAATGCCAAAAAGAGAAGGAGCCCTGTGATTTTTAGAACAGCAAATACATTTTGTACTCGGACCGCAGACTTAATCCCAAAGTAATTGAGACCACTAAAAAATACAATGGGCAAAACTCCAATAAAGGTGATGGAGCTAATTTGTAAATCTAACCCGAGTAAGGTGAATGTAGGAGATTCCCAAACTGGAAGTCCTGGAAATAAAATTTGTACGTACTTACCAAAAGCAAGTGCGAGTACAGAAACACAGGCAGAAAAATTTGTGAGTAGTGATGACCAACCACTCATAAAAGCAATGGCAGGTGAGTAAGCAACTTTTAGATAAACATAATCTCCCCCGGCAAAGGGAAGAAGGCGTGCGGCATACGCATAAGTAATAGAACCAGAAAGAGCGAGGAGTCCGCCGACAAGCCAACAAAGTAGGACAATCCAAAGATTTCCCGTTTCTTTGATCAAATAACCAGAGGTGAAAAAAATTCCCGATCCCACCATGGAGGAGAATAGGACGGATATGGAATCAAAAGTATTGAGGGAACGTTTTAATTCCAATTAACCGCCGAGGAGTCTTTTTACCATAGTTTCAGAAATTGGTTTCATGGAAGCAGTTGATACAGTTCCAATTTTACCTTTGAATTCTTCGGGACTTAACATCATTCCAAGAGAAAAGATGTTTTCTCCTTCCACTTCTTTTTTTTTGAGTTCTGCAAGTAGGTTTGAGATATTCCCTTTGCTATTTTCTAAAATTTCAGGTTTGGTTATCTTACTATCGCCTAACTCTGGGAATAGTGGTTCACCTTCAAAAAGAAGTTCTTTGAGTTTGTCTTCTTCTTGTGTGGAATCTTCCAAAAGACCAATCCGAGATTGTTCCTTAGAAAGTTGTTTTTGCAGTTCCGTGAGCCGTGATTGGATATTGTGATATTGAACAGGAAGGCTGACAACGAAGTCGGATTTTTCATCTGACTTTTGTACGGTGGATCCTGTCTTTCCAGAAGTGACATCTTTAGTGTCTTTTTTGTCCTGGACTAATTTTTCTGCTGAGTTGAGGAGACGATTGAGACGAACATCCATGTCCTACCTTCCTTGGTAAAGGCCTTATGTCTCGGCGGTGCCTGGACATAAATCCTATGACTACCTGTCTAATTTTCGGTTAGCCTGTACAAGGAAAATAAACTTTTTCTAAAAAAAGTAAAGAATTATTAAAGTTGACTCGGGTTTTTGCAAGGTTTTGCTTGTGGGAGTTTATGGAAAGAAACCAATTTCTTCTCTTTCTCTCCTTTTTGTTCTCCACAATTGCCACAATTCTTGGAATTGCCATCTTGGTATCTGGATCGAGCCTCGCCCGTTTTTCTAGTGGGACCGGAGGATCTCTCTTCCAGGCCAGTGAAATTGGAGCCGTCGTCATACCCATCGTAGGTGAAATCCACTCCGGTGAGTCTACTTTTGATTCTACAGGAGCGGATACCGTTTTACGCCAATTACGCGAACTAGAAGAGGACGGAAATGTCAAAGGGATCCTTCTTGAGATCAATTCTCCCGGTGGGACCGTAGCCGCATCTCAGGAAATTTTTAATGAACTCCTTCATTTACGTAAAACCAAGAAGATTGTCGTGAGTATGAAAGATGTAGCTGCCTCCGGTGGTTATTATATTGCAGCAGCTTCCGACTATATCTTTGCACAAAACGGAACGATCACTGGTTCCATTGGAGTTATTTCTTTTGCCCCCAACGTAAAAGGCCTTCTCGACCGTTATGGGGTGGGAGTTCGCACCTATAAAGCAGGAAAATACAAAGATATGTATTCGCCGTTTCGCGACTCCACCAATGAAGAAGATGATATGATCGCAAAACAGTTACAAGACACCTATCGCAAGTTTGTGGAAGATGTTGCTAAAGGGCGAAACAAAACCGTTAAGTCCATTGAAGAGTTAGCCGAGGGTAAAATTTATTCTGGTGAAGATGCATTTCGTAACAAACTAGTGGATGACATTGGAGGGAGAAGGGAAGCTCACAAAAAACTTTCTGAACTTTGCCAATACGATGGGCTGATTCCGCTTTTTGAACAGGAGATTTCTCCTTTTGATCGATTTTTACAATCATTGGGTGTAACGTTTTTTGGAGACAATTCTCATGTGTCTAAAATTCGTTCCCTCATCCAATCACAGGTTCTTGTCATTTTACCGACGGCTCTTGGAAAACTGATGTTATGAGAGATTTTTTCTTCGACTTAGTTGATGTATTAGAATTGGTATTTTTGGATCCACTTCGATATTCGGAAGAGATCCAAGAAATCCCATTTGCGGCAAGCCCAGCATCTAGTTGGTTGTTTTCGATACTTGCCGCCTTGTCTCTGTCAGTGGGAATGAGTATTCTTTCTGCACCTTATACTATTTCCACCATATCCTTTTTAGTTTTTGGTTTTATTGCCAATTTGTTTATGTTTCGATTTTTTCCTTTTTTTTATTCTTTAGTGGCTGATTACTATGTCCAAAAAAAAGGAAGATCGCAAAAACTTTTGTTTTTACTGCTGTTTGCAAGACATTCTGTCGTTTTATTTTTGTTATTTGCTCCAGTGAGTATTGTTTTTCACGCATTGGGTCTTTCTGGTCTTGGATCTGGATTCTTTTTGCTTTTAACTTTTGTTTTGTTATATTGTTTGGCACTTTCTCGTGGGCTTAAATCTATTTATGAATTAAGAAGTCGTGATTCGTTGAGGTTTTCTTTTTACGCTCTTGGACTAACGATTTTATTTCCTTTTCTTATGAATTTATATACAGCAACTAGTATATTCCAATCGATTTCAGGCGGTTTTTAGTTGAATTTACTCATTACAAATGACGACGGAATTTCTTCCGCCGGAATTAAAGCATTAGAACGTGTCCTTGGAAAATCTTATAACACCTATCTCATCGCTCCTTTAAAAGAACGTTCTGTCACTTCCATGGCACTCACTGTATTCCAAGGGATGCGCGTGGAAAGAATCAATGATAATCACTACATTGCTGATGGATTTCCTGCGGATTGTGTGAACATCGGTTTGTATGCTGAGATTTTTCCTAAAATTGACTTTGTGATCTCTGGTATCAACCGGGGAGTGAATATGGGTTATGATGTCCATTATTCTGGAACTGTGGGCGCTGCTAAACATGGAGCTCTCCATGGAATTCCATCACTTGCTGTCAGTTCTGGCCGTATTGACCCAGAAGATGGATACGAAAAAGAAGCAGAGTTGGTTTTATCTTTCCTCTCAAAATACAAATCACAAATCCAATCGGGTGAAGTTTGGAATCTCAATTTTCCTCCAGAGATTTCTGGGTCTGGTACATTAAACGAAATCGTATTTACGAGACTTGGCCGTCGTCGTTATTCAGAAAAGTATGAGAAAAAACAGATCATCGAAGGTGTGAGCGAATTTCAATTAAATGGAAGTTTACTTGGGCATGATGAAGAAACTGGAACAGACTTTGAAGCCTATTACCAAGGAAAACTTCCGGTTACACCCATTCAACTGGATCTAACAGAGATAAGACGGCTTTCGGAATTACAATCTAAGTAGAAACAATGGCAGAAGAGACAGACTACCTCGGTTACATGAATAAAGGCAATTATGCCATGGCACTCAATCTTTTGGATCAGGCCTTACTTCAAAATCCAGAAGATCCCGTTCTTTTGTACAATTTTGCTTTGTGTTGTTTTCAGACCAAAAACTTCAAAAAATCCATTCAGGTTTTGGATCGTATCCTCAGCGAATACCCGGGATTCATTGAACTCGATAATGTTTACCGTTTGAAAGTATTTGCTCTTGTGGAACTAAAGGATTGGGAAACAGCGGAGTCCATTATCAAAGAACGTTTGCAGGTCGCCGTGGATGATCCGAAACTGCTCTCTTTTTTGGCTCATGTTTATGAATACACTCATCGGCTGGAAGAAGCAATCGATATCCATAGAAGGATTCTAAGGCACACACCTGATTACAAAAATAGTTTGAACTCGCTTGGTTATCTTCTGGCTCTAAAGAAAAAAACGAATACAGAAGAACGTTCCGAAGCCATCAGGTCTCTGAAAAAAGCACTGGAACTGGACCCAAACAATCCCGCCTACTTGGATTCTTTTGGATACTTTCTACAAACCATAGGCAAACCGGAAGAAGCATGGAAGGCCTACCGTAAGGCCCTACAAAAGAATCCAAACCATCCTGTTCTCTTAGAAAGACTCAAGAACCTAAAGAAATAAATCTCCCTTTTGTTGACACAGTCCTTCTTCCAAAAACACTGGTGATTCAAGGACTTTCTCGGGATGTAGCGCAGTGGTAGCGCATCTGTTTTGGGTACAGAGGGTCGCAGGTTCAAATCCTGTCATCCCGAATCAGTTGGTTCTATCTGACCCGGTAGCTCAGCTGGATAGAGCAACTGCCTTCTAAGCAGTTGGTCGGGGGTTCGAATCCCTCTCGGGTCGAAGATTGTTCTCGAAATGGTGGATGTAGTTCAGCGGTAGAGCCCTGGTTTGTGGTACCAGTCGTCGCGGGTTCGAATCCCGTCATCCACCCACTTAAATCGCCCTCGGCGATTCAAATTCCAAACAAACTTATATTAGAAACCAAATGATTGGGATTCGAACGATTTTGCGATAGAGTTCGAGTAGGATAAACATGCAAGACACCTTGCATGTTTTCCGTTAAGCGAGAACGACCGAGCACAGGAAGTGCGAGGGCTCGCAAAAGACGGCCTGGAGCGAGTTCGACCTGGATGGGAGAACCGTGTAAGGCGAAATCCCGTCATCCACCCACGTAAATTTCCCCCTTCAGCGAAAATATTTTCTAAGAAATGGCACGGGCGCCTTGCGTTCGCCTGGCCCTCCATGGCCAGAGCTCCCGCTCGCATCCATCCGTGGATGCTGTGCGGCGCCCGTGCCATTTCTCAGAAAGAACTAGATTTCATTGGGGAAATGGGTACAAGTAAAAAGTTTACTTAAGACTAAAGCGTATTGGAATTCGAACGATTTTTTAGTGATCTATAGAGATTTAGACGAGGAATAGAATCTTTCGGTAAACGAGAGAGTGAAACCTAATAAACAATACTAATTCGTTTTTCACAATGCGAAAACAATGATGTATTAGTAAAAAATAAAAATCGATTAATATTATATACCTTTTTCAATCCGGACTCCAATCGTATTCCATACGTTTTGCGGTTTGCGTTGCTACTTCCAAACCAAACAGTTTCTTAAGAAGATAAAAACTCAAATGGATACCGGAGGAAATTCCTCCCGATGTTAGAATTTTTCCATTATCCGTATATCTAACATTTTCTTTTACATTTAACAGTGGGTAGTTGTTTTTAAGAGTTTCAATATCCATCCAATGAGTGGTGACTTCTAAGTGATCTAAAAACCCAATTTCTGCTAATAGAAAAGCACCTGTACAGATGGAGGCTAAATGCTTAACTTTTAAGTAATTCGCTTTGATCCAACTAAGAGTTGTTTGATTTTTTATCTCTAACTCTTCGGCACCGTAACCTCCAGGAACGATCAGAACGTCCATAGTGGGACAATTTGTGTAGTTAAAGTTAGGTAAAACCATCAAACCATTTCTTGCTTTAACAGGAGAAAGGTTCTCTGCAATTAGAAATACCTGGCATAGTTTTTTACGATCGTTAGATTCTGCGATTGAAAAAACTTCAAAAGGTCCAGCAAAGTCCATCACTTCTACTTCTGGAAATACGAGGATACCTACTTGTAACATTACCTCAATTCTCCTTTTTTTACTTTACAATATAAATAATTAATTTCTAATTTGCCTCGTTTGTAACGAAACAAATTTACGAATAAACTGGAAGGTAAAAACGATATGTCATTCCAAGATGCGATCAAAGTATGTTTACAAAAGTACGCTGATTTTAGCGGTAATGCGAAACGACCAGAGTTCTGGTGGTGGGTTGTTGCCTGTATCATCATTAGTGCTGCAATTAGTGTAGTTCTTCCTTTTTTAGCAGGAGTTTTTTCATTAGCTGTGCTTTTGCCAAGTTTGAGTGTGGGAGCACGTCGATTGCACGATACAGGAAAAAGTGGATGGTGGCAATTGATTGGTCTGACGGGAATTGGAATCCTTGTGCTTATTTTTTTCTGGGCACAAAAAGGAAAATAAACAAGTCCAAGATTTCCATTCTGTATTCTTTAGGCGTTAGGGAGACGAAGGGCTTGGTCACCTGCCATCGTTAGATGGCTGGTGACGGGAGCGTAAGCGCACCCCGGAGTGGCCCGACCCTTTTTCTTTCAAATTGAAAAAAATAAATAAGATTGGGAACGCACTTATTTCTATTTTTCTTTTTCCAAAATGGTAAGATAAATTTCGCGTAGTTGTTTGGAAACTTTGCCATTTTTGTTTGCAAAGGTAAACATAGTGGAGTTAGACGGGGTAGAAATCATTCTGGTGATTTCTGTGGAGGCAGGCCAACCATTACAACCTTCATGTGACCATTCATAAATGATTTCTTTCGGTGATTCCGTGATGGTATTAAAAACTAAGGAGGGGCAGTTTTCGGAAAGTCCGTCTTTGACAGCGTTGATAAACGATTCTCGATTGGATGTGCCAATGGTTTTTAAAATGTTCAATCGATAGATTTCCGTCCAAGTTTCTATTTTTGTCCCTTCCGGTATCATTTCGATTAATATCTGTTCGTCGTTTTCACCAGAATTGCCTACATACCAACGCCTTCCATCTAAGTTACGGAGAAAAGGAACTTTAACGATATCCTTTTTGATGTTTAGGTTTTTTTCCATAAAGAGCCGTAAGGTTTCTTTACTTTTTTCTGAAAAATTGATAGGGACATTCAGAACTTTTTTTTCACCTTTTTTGTTTGTGATTTCGAATGTAAAAAAGAGGCTTGTGTTCCCAAATTCATAAATCCATTGATAATCTTTTTCACTTAGAGGTTGGCTTGATAATGAAAGAGTTCCTTGGTTTATCTTGGAGGTTTCTGAAATTTGTTTTGTTTTTTGTGATCCTTTGACTTCATAACCTTGGATACTTTCTAAATGATCCACTTTTACATCTGCGATAAAATTCCATCGGATGGAAGATTCATCTAATACAGGACCTAAACTTTTGGATTGGATCCACTCGTTATCTAACTCGGGTTTGAGTTGGGCAAAAACACTGTTAGTGGATAAAACTAGGATGAATAGAGATAGAAATATACGTTGTTTCATTGTTATGTTTTAATTGAATCTAACTAAGATCAGAATGGAACGAAATATAATGAGTGTTTGGATTACGTCAACTACTTGTTTTGGGAAATACGATCTAGCGGACTTGCGATGTTTTCTAATCGGCTACGTGCTACCTTTGTATAAATTTGAGTGGTCCGGACACTGGAATGTCCGAGTAATGTTTGGATCATCCGTAAATCGGTTCCCAACTCTAACAAATGAGTAGCGAAGGCATGTCGCAAACTATGAAAGCTGACTTTCTTTTGGATTTTTGCTTTTTTTGCTGCACTGGAGAATATATTTTCTGCCGTGCGGATGTGTAGGGGACGATTTTTGACACCTGGAAATAACCAAGGATTCACTCGGACTTCGTTATCACTTTGTCGGAGAAGTAAATTGTATTCTCTTACTTTCAAATATTCTTTTAGTTCTTCAAGAAGTGTTTTGGCAAGTACAGTGTATCTATCTTTTTTTCCTTTGCCTTGTTGGACTCGGATCATATTTCTTTTTAAATCGATATCTGAAATTTTTAAGTGAATCACTTCACTGACACGAAGACCAGAAGAGTAACTGATAAGAAGTAACATTTTATGTTTTCTGTTGGGAAGGGCATTGAAGATGGCTCTTATTTCTTCAGCCGATAAAACCTCTGGAAGCCTTGATCCCATCTTCATCCTTGGAAATTTTAAATGAGTGAATTGTTTTCGTACTTCGCGGAAATAAAAAACAAAAGCTTGTCTTGAGGATTGAATACTTGCGGCTTTTGCGCCGCGATGTACAGTTAGGTGGTCAAGATAATTTTCTAAATCATTCATTCGAATGTTTACCGGAAGTTTTTCGGTAAAGGTCAGCAATTGAATCAAGTGAGAATAATATGTTTTGACTGTCCAAAAGGAGAAGTTTCGATCCCTTGTTGCTTTGAAAAAATCTTCCAAAATCCCACATTGTTTCGGGATTTCTTTGGGAAGAATTCGAATGTCATGTGTTTCAAATTCGTTTAATATTTGTTTTATGATCATTGGTTCGTTTGGATAAGACCAAGAACGATCCAGTGCATCGTAATAACCTTTCGGTATGGATTTCGCAATCAAAAAGAGCTGTTTCGAATAACCAAATTGTAAATGGAAACGGTTGTTTTTGTTGGAATAACGTAATTTGAGCACACGACACCTAACCTTAGATTGGTAAGTTGATTAGGTGTGGTTTTTGTTATTTGGTTCCTCAATTTTAGGAGTGAGGTTTTTGGGGAGGGGGGGGGGTTGTGAATCTAATCTCCCCACCCTGATTTAGGGAGGGGAACTAGACCCGCCGCCCAATGCTTACCTTCTATCACATATGCACCAGATCCGAAATCCAAATCGTAATACTCCTGTTTTTTTTCTTGGAAAGTTCACATTCCTGCTTAACCTTATCTTATTAAGGAGACTTATGAACCTAATTACTTTGGGAATCGGAGTATTTTTTATCCTCTATGGAACTACGACTTACATCCTACGCCTTTACAAACCAGGATTTTTTTGGAAACTAGAACCGATGAAACAAAAATGGGGCGAAAAACGCGGATACTTCATCCACGTCTTTAGTTATTCGATCCTTCCCATCATTTTTGGCATAGTTTATACCATTCTTGGGTTCAAGGGCTAATGAGTGTTTGGTGGATTTGACAAGGTCCCTTGGTTTAAAATAAGTCAAACTTAAGTTATGTGGGCGCCTCCAAATTGGTTTTGGATTTGTATTTGATTCTAAAAAGGACCGGGCCCTCCGCTGCAATCTTTCTCTTACGAGAAAGGATTTCCGCTAGGGTCCCTGGCGTTTGACTTTTGTTTGTGATCAGAGTTTGTGAGAAAGAATGGTATCTTGTCTCGACGGTGTTCTGTCTTCCGGATAGTCCGTACTAAAATGAAGGCCACGACTTTCTTTTCGGAGGAGTGCAGAACGAACTATGAGTTCTGCCACTTTTACCAAGTTACGAAGTTCGAGGAGTCCCAGTGACACAGTCGTACGATTATAATAGTCTTTCACTTCTTCAGAAATTAGTTTCAAGCGGCGAAGTGCTCTTTCTAGTCGCATATCGGAGCGAACAATACCCACATAATTACTCATAATGGTTCGAATTTCCACCAAATCGTGAGAAATTAGGACCCACTCTTCCGTGTTTGTCGTTCCTTCTTTGTTCCAATCGGGAATGAGATCCGTTTCTGCGGAATAATGGAGTTTACCCTGATCACGGATATCTCCAGCGATTCGGTGTGAAAATACAAGGCATTCCAGTAGGCTATTCGATGCCAATCGGTTACCACCATGAACTCCCGTGCAAGTGGTTTCCCCGCACGCATATAAGTCGGCAATATTAGTCCTTCCGAGAAGATCCGTCGCCACACCACCGCACATATAATGGGCTGCTGGCACAACAGGGATCGGATCAGTTGTGATATCAATTCCTAATTTTTTACAACGTTCGTAAATTGATGGGAAGTGGTTGATGATATCGTTTGCAGGTCTATGAGTGATATCGAGAAGGACATGAGGTTCTCCTCTTTTTTTCATCGTATCATCGATGGCGCGAGCTACAATGTCACGTGGTGCTAATTCACCCATATCGTGGTAGTCCTTCATAAAAGGTCTACCACCTATCTCCCGTAAGATGCCGCCGTGGCCTCGAACAGCTTCTGAAATTAAAAAACTATTTCCTTGTTCATGAAAAAGCGAAGTTGGATGAAATTGATAAAATTCCATATTTTTAACAATCGCACCTGCACGGTAAGCACTCGCCACACCATCACCAGTTGCAATATTGGGATTGGTAGTATGCAGATACACCTGTCCTGCACCACCAGTTGCCAAAATTGTTTTTTTAGCGAGAACAGGAAATACCTCTCCTGTTTCTGTATCTACAATATAGGCTCCGTAACACCTTAAAGGAAGATTGTCTTTATCCTTTAAATGGTGTTTGGTGATTAGATCCACACAAGCATGGTTTTCTAAAATTTGGATGTTTTTATTAGCATGTACATGGTCGAGTAACGACTGTTCTACGGCACTCCCTGTTCGATCCAAAGAGTGGATGATCCGATTTTTGCTATGACCACCTTCACGGGCGAGATCCAGTTCCCCTGTTTGATTCCTGGTAAAAGGAACTCCCAAGTCCAGAAGTTCCCGTACACGAGTGGGGCCTTCTTCGACAAGGACCCGCACTGCCTCTAAGTCACAGAGGCCGGCTCCCGATTCTAAAGTGTCTTGGATATGTTCTTCAAACTTATCCTTATCATCAAAAACAGAGGCGATCCCCCCTTGTGCATAATTGGTGTTGGATTCGTAGTCTGCTTTTTTGGTAACCACTACTACAGACCCAAGCGGAGCCAGTTTTAGTGCGGTAAAGAGACCACTCACTCCGCTTCCAATGATCAAAAAATCCGATTTAATTCGTGTCACATGATTTCCAATTATATCTTAAAGCCATATCCTTGTCTTTTGGGACTTCGGATTATTTTGTATTTAACATTCCTTCAATATAATCCAAACTTCTGATAAGCATATAGTCTGGTTTGATGGCATCATTGGCATGTGATTTTAAGAAAGCATCGGCTTTCCCATTTTTCTTTGCATACTCTTTGATGGCATTTACGTTGAACTTGGACTTCACAACACCTTCGTGCGGAATTAATGGAAGGTGGTTCCACATATCTTCTTCACGGTAACGGAAAGGAAAACTAGCATCTGGTTCTTCTGAAACTTCAATGTCAGGAGAAACTCCCACAACTTGGATGGTTTTTCCGGATGGTGAGTAATAACGTGCATTGGTAATTTTGAGTAGGTAATCAGGATTGTTTTCTAAGTTATTTAAACTTTGAACCGTTGCTTTTCCGAAAGTTCTTTCACCTAATAAAATTCCACGTCCATGGTGTTGGATGGCACTTGCTACAATTTCAGAAGCAGAAGCAGATTTGGAATTGATCATCACAACTAAAGGAAGTTTCGTGATATCTTTATTTTTTGCGTATTTTTCTTCATCGCTACGGAATGGAGTTCTTGTGAACACAATCATTCCTTTTTCAACAAACATGTCAGCAATATCAATAGCAAGATCCAAATACCCGCCGGAGTTTCCACGTAAGTCTAAAATAAGAGCCTTCAGTGGTTTACCACTTTCTTTTGCTTCTTGTTCCATCTCTACAACAGCATTTGCAATTTGTGTGTCGATCGGTGCTTCGCCGGGACCTGGTTTTACAAACCCAGTGAGTTTGATATAACCAACCTGTGGGTTTTCTTTTACGATATGATGGGTTACGTTTTTAATCGTAATTTTGTCACGGATCACTTCGATATCTGTTTTTCCCGTATTCCCTTTTCTTGTGATGGTAAGAACAACTTTAGTTGCCTTTGGACCTTTGATTTTTTTTACCACTTTGTCCAGAGATAGGTTTTTGATTACCTTTCCATCCACGGCAACAATGGTATCTCCACTGCGAATCCCAGCGCGGACTGCTGGACTTCCTTCCAATGGATTTTCTACCACAACTTCGCGGCTTCCCCCACCAGAAAGGATGGCTCCAATTCCTTCAAAAGAACCATCGCTGATTTTAGCCATGGATTCTTCCCACATTTCTTTTAAGAATACATTGGAATGTGGATCAAGTGAATTCAGATAGCCATTGGCTGCAGCAAGAAACACTTGTTCCATGCTGAACTCTTTTTTTTCTTCCTCTTCTTCCGGAAGTTCTCCGTCAAGTTCCACAAGTCCTTTGAGTACTGGAGTTTTGTAGGTTTCTAAATTGTCTTGGATATAAGAGATCACTCGATCAAATTCTTTACGAGAAAAGTTAATTTCTTCCCACTTAGAGGCGATTACTGATTTTTTCAGTTTTTCTTTTTCAATGAGTTTTTTGACTTCTGCGTCAGAAAGTTTTCTGTTTTCGTTTTTCTTAAGTTTCTCTTTTTGAATTTTTTCTACAAGAGTGTAATCAGGATCAAATAACACGAATTTGTCGGAAGGAGAAATTTTGAAAGTTTTTCCTGGCCAAAGATCTTCTTTATCATCGTATTTTTCTCTTTCTTTGAAATAACTTTCTGGGTAAATATAGAGTGGGTGAGGCATACTGAGAACGGCAAAAGACGCCGCATCGGTGAAAGCTCGGTTTTTATTGATATTTTTATCAATATAATACTTATCCACAGATTTGACCACGGTTTCGAAGTCTTGGTATGTAAAATTGGTTACACGGTTAGGAGCTTTTTTTGCTTCCGGTTCGCAGGAAATAAATCCCACGGGAAAGGCAAAACTGAGTAGGGTGAAAAAGGAAAGTAGGTAAACAATTCGTTTCAAGGGATCTCTCGTAAAGTGGATAGATTATCCTAAGAATTTCCGATTTTCCAGTCCATGCAACTCAAAAAAAATTGGGACAAATCTAGGACACACGTATATCATAGACGGTGCCATGCGTCCATTCGTTGTCCTGATTTTTGCGCTTTCCCTTGGGTTTTGTACCTCAGAACCTCAAAAGAACCCGACCCGGGATCCGTACAGTTTGGAAACCCTAATCTTTTTGGAAGAGGTACTTCTCGATGTGTGGGAGTCCTCAGAATCGAAGGAAGGGGCAATGTCTCGACTAAGATACGTTTGCCGAACACGGGACACAGACGATGGATATTTATGTTACACATGGGGACTACTCGAATACCACCGCGGTAATTATGCCGAAAGTTATACTGCCTTTAGAAAGGCTCTAGAAAAAAATCCAAACGATAGCCTTTATAAAAATATGTTACGAATTTCTGCGGAAAAGTCTGGAAATTTAGCTGATCTCAAAGCTCATTCTCGAGACGGAGAAGTTTTGGCCATTTTTACAGAAACACAAAAACATTGTAAGGAAGACAAACCTCCAGAGTTTGAATCCTTTCGTTTCCTCGCAGAACATGGGATCCTCACAAAGGACACGATCCGTCGAGGAATCCTTGCCGACTGTTTCCAACGATTGAATTCGGAAGACAAATCTCAAATTCAAAAGGAAATCCGCCTCTCCTCACTTTCTTATAAGGAACGTCTTTATGCGGATCAAATGAAGTCCGATCCATTTTCTCGCATTTGGGACACTGCCAGTTACCACCGGGGAGAAGCGGGAAAGGAAGCTGTGGGTGCCAGTGCCGGGGTGGTGACGGTGAACGCCTCTCTGGGAATGGAAACAGGATCTACCTCTTCAGGAACCATAAGGCCTGGTTCCCCGATTACCGAGGCTTGGAGAAAATTGAAACTTGCTTCGATTTCAGGAAATGAAACCCAAGGTCGAGAAGCCATTCGTAGTTTTTTATCTGAAGTCCAACAAGCCAAACGAAAAGGAAAACTAGAAGGACAGTTAGCCCTTGCCTTAGAAAGAGCAGCCAAGTTACTTTTGGAACAAGACCCTCAGTATTCTAAACTCCGTTCCCTTGCGAAAGAACTTTAAGGTAATCCCTTATTGTAGTTTCCATTCCCACAAGAAGGCTTTGGCTCACCAGTCTGTGACCAATGGAAACTTCTGCTAAATGAGGAAGTTTGGCAAAAAGTTGTAAATTGTTTGTATCCAAATCATGTCCCGCATTCACACCTAACCCTAGTTTGTTGGCTTCGATGGCTGCGGTTTTATAGCTTTTAAAGCTGATTTCCCCTGCTTCCTTTGACTGGTCGTAAGCATAAGCAAAAGGCCCAGTATACAATTCGATCCGATCAGCTCCTAATTTTTTGACCAGAGGATACTGTTCAAAGTTGGTTTCCATAAACAAAGAAACGCGGATTCCTTGTGCATGAATCTTTTGGATCATGGACTTTAAGGTCTGGAACACTGTTTCTTCTTGTAAATTGAAACCATGGTCGGAGGTGATTTCTCCTGGTTTCACAGGAACAAGAGTCGCTTGGTCTGGTTTTGCCGCAAGAACTAGGTCCAAAAATCGTTCGCTTGGTTCGCCTTCGATATTGAATTCTTTTTTCGGAAATCCTTTTTTAGGTAAATTTTCGTTGTAAGATTCTAAAAACTTTTGTATTTCGAATACATCTTGTTTGGTGATATGCCTTTCGTCCTCTCTGGGGTGGATGGTGATGCCATATGCTCCGGCATTTAGAATGATCTCAGAAATTTGAATGACACTAGGAATGGATCCACCACGAGAATTCCGTAGAGTGGCGATCTTGTTGACATTGACACTTAATTGGGTCATAGGAAAAAAAAAACTTTTCATTAAATTTCATCCAGGAGAAAACCGTCCAATTTCAAAAAGGTTGTCCCCGAGAGGGGATTCCCAAAACTGTCAAAAGTACGTTTATGGTCGCAAAAAAAGCAGTTAAGAAGCAGGCTCCGCCCAAGAAAAAAGCGGTAGCCAAAGAAAAACCCAAGGACGCCAAGTCCTCTTCCCCGAAGGAAGATAAAAAAAAGGCAGTAGCCGGCGCAAAAGCACCCGTTACCAAGGCGAAAGCCATACCAGCCCCCAAAACAGCGGCGGTAGTCGCTAAAGACAAACCGGCTCCTGTGGCAAAGGCTCCCGCCGTCAAAATTGATCCCAATAACCCTCTCGGTAAAAAGTTCAATTGTTACTCTTGTGGTACTAAATTTTATGATTTGCACAAACCGGAAAAGAAATGCCCGAAATGTGGTGCAGACCAATTAGCAAAACCGGCAATCAAATCCCGAATGGCTGCCATTCGCAGTTCCGAATACGAAGTGGAAGAAGAGGAAGAGCCAGTTTTAGAAGATGATGAACTCATGGAAGAAACGGAAGAATTGGAAGAGACCGAAGAAGAGGAGGTCGTAGCCGAGGAAGAGGAGTGATCCTCCCCGTCCTTGGTGGCCCCACCGGTTCCGGAAAAACCGCACTCACTCAAGTTCTAGACCCTGAACGTTTTGAAATTGTTTCTTTTGACTCGCGCCAAGTCTACCGGGACCTTCCGGTAGGCACTACGGCACCTACAATAAAAGAGTCCTCTTATATCCGCCATTCGCTTGTTGGTATTTTGAATGCAGACGAGTCCGTCAATGCAAGTCAGTTTTCTTTATGGGCTCGTGCTGCTATTGAAGATATAACTTCCAGGGGAAAAATTCCCTTTCTCATTGGTGGTACTGGATTTTACCTTCGAGCTTTTCTTTTAGGAATGTATCCCGTACCAAATGTACCTAAGGAAACCAAAAATTATGTTTTGGATCTTTCTTTGGAAAAAGCAACAGCTGAATTGTCTGCAAAAGATCCAAAGGCCCTTGCCTCTTTATCACCACAAGATGGATACCGAATCAAAAGGGCTTTGGAAGTCGTACTCACCGGAGTTTTGTGGTCCGAAGTTTCCAAGGAAACAGTCGGAGGGTATTTAAACGATTATCCGGATGTCCAACTGATTGGACATTGGTTGGACTGGCCACGTGACATTCTCTATAAAAGAATCAATCATCGAGTGGAAGAGATCGCCACTGGTATGTTAGCGGAGACAAAAGAAGTTATTTCCCTATATGGACCGGACTGTCCGGGCCTACGAACCTTAGGTTACAATTTTGCGCTTGCTTTCTTAAATGGAATGATCGACAGTAATACATTCATTGAACAGCTGGCCCAAAGCCACAGGAATTATGCGAAACGACAGATCACTTGGTTCAAAAAAGATCCGTTACTTTCACCCATTTCCTTCGAAGCCGCTGTCCAATTGTTTACAAATATAGATAAAATATAGAGAAAACACTCGGGATTTCCAATGTCGGCAAAAAATAATATCCAAGACCAACTTCTAAATACAGCAAGAAAGGAGAAAATTGACCTCACCATTTACTTGTTAAACGGAGTTCCGCTGAAAGGAAAGGTTGTCAGTTTTGATAACTTCACCATCATTTTAGAAAACGATAGCAAACAGAACTTGGTGTACAAACACGCGATTTCCACCATCATTCCTGCGAAACCCATCAAACTCCACAGCGAAGATGCGCCGAAAGAAGCGGGAGGGACCTAACTCTTTTCTGGTTTTCCTCTGTCTGCTTTGCTAAATTCTGGTTCCAAACCCTATGGCAAAATTACCAAAAGAATCCCCGGTTGTCCTCATTATGGCTGGTGGAAAGGGAGAGAGGTTTTGGCCTCGCTCCCGCACCAATTCTCCTAAACAGCTCCAGAAAGTTTATTCCAATAAAACCCTTCTGCGTGAGACCATTGACCGTGCTCTTACCATCACCTCACTTGACCGAATTTATATTGGAACCAACGCCAACCTAAAAACGGAGATCTTAAAAAAAGATCCTAAATTTCCTTCTACTAATTTCATCTTAGAGCCAGAAGGAAAAAACACAGCACCTATCATTGCCCTTTCTGCCCTTTATTTTCAGAAAAAATTTGGAAATCCAAACTTAATCGTTTTGTCTGCGGATGCCTTTATTGATCCCATCAAAGAATTTACCAAAACCATTGAACAAGCTTTATACGAAACAGAAAATGGAATGGTTCTACTCGGTGTGAAACCAAATCGCCCAGAAGTGGGATACGGTTATATCAGCACGGGAAAACCAACTGATGTAGGTTACACGGTAAAGGCCTTTTTTGAGAAACCGGATTTTAAAACGGCTCTAAAATACATAAAGAAGAAGAATTTCTATTGGAATCCTGGGATTTTTTTATTTCGCACTGAGACCATTCTTTCTGAGTTGGAACGCCATGCCCCTCATATTTTAGGTCCTTTAAAAAATGGATTTCCTTTTAAGAGTTTTGGAGATTTAAAAACAGCCTTCCAAATGCTTCCTTCGGAAGCGATTGATACTGCTATTATGGAAAAATCCAATCGGATCCGAATGGTGGAAGCAACCTTCAATTGGGATGATGTAGGATCTTGGATGTCACTCGAACGAATTTTACCTGGTGATAAAGAAAAGAACCACCACCAAGGAAAAGAAGTGCTCTATCATAAAGCTTCGGGAAATATTTCTTCGGTTCAGAAGGAACTCATCGCTTTTCTTGGAGTACAGAATCTTATCGTCGTGGAAGAACCAGATGTTTTACTCGTCACTTCTCGAGAGGGAGTGGGAGACATCAAAGCGATGTTATCCACAATGAGGAAAAATAAAGTTTTACAAAAGTACCTCGACTAGAATTTTGACAGAACAGGCTTGATATAAGGAGGAAGGAATGCCTTCCGGAAAAAAGAGAAAGCGTAGAAAAATCGCAACCCACAAACGTAAGAAAAAACGCAGAGCCAACAGACACAAAAAGAAGAAATAATCTTTCTTCAGTGACTTAATGTTTCCTCCGATAGATTTGTTATGAAACAAGTCTGGAGGAAACAGAAACCCCGCACACCCGGTTTCATCCGAGCATTCACCATGGAAACACCTCTCGGGGATGTCCTGGAGGCTGAGTTCAACTTTCACGAACGTCTCGTTCGTTTAGCTGTCGAAATCAAAGAAGAGAAGGGTCGTATGTATGGTGCTACTGTGAAAAACGGCACTGTACAGGCTGAGAAGGATATAACTTCTGGCCGTGCTTATCCTGTCTTTCGAAAGGTTTGGCCCTTTCGCGAATACTTTAGTACCCTCCCCGATAAAGACATGCTTGCATGTATTGGTGGGGCGTACGAAATTTATCCCCCCTTTGTACCTGATACCCAAGAAAAAGGTCGTTCTTCCAGACTTCCTTTAGAATCGGCACTTTTTCCTTCCACTCGTTATGATTCTATTTTCGGCATTGTCCGGGAAACTCGGTTCCAACGTTGGAGAAGGGAAAGGCGAGAGGCAAGAGAGGCTCGAGGATCGCTCTGGTTACGTTTTAAGAGACGGGTCTGGGGAGATTTGCAAGATATCTGTTTGGGCGTTGGATTTGGATGTTTGGTCTATTATCTCTACTATGATTATGTCGTATTAGGATTGACTCTAGGAATTTTGGGTATGGTCGCAGGGCTTCTCGATTTTCTTGTCAGAAAACGTTCTGTCTTAATGACAAAAGTGTTGTCATTTCTCAGTTTCGGTTCATATTTTTTCTACAATGGCTACGTCTACTTTTAGGCGTAGGTTACATTGTAGAAAAGTTATATGGCAAAAGAAACATCATCCGCAAACCAATTCATTCATGAGCAGTACATTATATTCAATTTGGGCGATGAAGAGTATGCGATTCCCATCACCATTGTCGAAGAAATTGTCAAAATCACTAACCTAATCCGTGTTCCACAATCCAAAAGTTTTTTTGCAGGGATTATGGACATCCGTGGCAAAGTGGTTCGAATGATTGACCTTGCCAAACGTCTGAATATCAAAAACATCACAGAAACGGCTGACCGGGCCATCGTTATTAATGTCTCTGGTAAATCCATTGGTGTGATTGTGGACAAGGTGTCACACGTAGTGCATTTTCCTGCAAACCAAGTGGATCCACCTCCACCTTCGGTCAAAGGAATTTCTTCTAGATACATCACCGGAGTGGGTAAAAAAGACAATAGGTTCATTATCCTTATTGATATTGAAAAAATTCTTACTGTGGAAGAAGTCGCTGAATTAGTGACCGTATAACTACTGAAAGGTTTCTGTTTTTAATTAACAAGTATGATCATTTCAAAGTTTTATTACCTAAGAAAGAACTTATATTCCATGGCAGAACTTGTTTTGGAACAGGTGATTCTCTTAAGTGAAGCTTTAGAAGATGATGATTATGCACAAGCGGAACGTATTGTAGAAAGAGATGATTTGATAGACGATTTGGAAAAGGAAAATGATAACCTTTCCCAAAATGCCATTTTGGAAGCAGTGAGTAATCGTAATATTCTCGGTATGGGGGATGTAGACAACGACATCGTTTTAAAAAAAGACCCGTTACGGTTTGCACTCTCTGCCATTCGAATCACAAGGAACATGGAACGGATGGGAGACCAAGTGGTCAACTGTGCTGATGTTTTCCGCCATAAAACCATTCGCAAAGGTTTATTTAAAAACGAAGAACCAATGACTCTCATTTTATCTCGAGTGACTACACTTGCAGGAATGGCCATTGAATCTCTCGTAGAAGAAAAAGAGCGATTTATGGGAAGTGTCAATACTTTGGAAGAAGAATTGAATGCTCTTTGTGACCAAGCATTTCATAAATATCGCTGCGTTCCCGATATGGAAAAACAAGAATTTGCAGACGTGTATCGAATCATCCTCGCACTAGAAAGGTTAGGTGACTATGCGGTAAACGTTGCAGAAGAACTTGTGCGACTCAATACCGGCAAAGACATCCGCCATTTAGAGAATGTAAAAACGAAAGCTTCTAATTTTCCTTAGAAGGATTATAGTTTCACCTGCGGTGTAACCCTAATTCTTTTAAATTCTTTCCGAAAGAAATTTTTTCATCCTTCTTTGTTTACAATTTATTTCCTTTTATCCAGATTCTCTCACTAACTTTGTAAATTAATTTGACATCGAATATGAGAGGGTATTACAATTCCTTGCCTATGATCAAACATGGAACAAATCCAAACCAAAAACCTCCTGGATTTATGGTTTCTTATCTTCTCATTACCAATTTAGATCCATTGATTTTTTTTGTTGGGATGTTTTTTCTCTTTGGATTGGAAAATTTTGAATCCATTCTAAAAATATTAATTTATCTGGCTCCCCCGATCATTGGACTTCATGCTATTTTATTCTTTTTCAAAAATCTAGAATTTCGAAAACAACTGCGACGGCCTGAAGGTATTATCTATACTGAAAAAGAGTTAATTTTTATTCGAAGTTTTTCAAAGACGGGGGCTTTGAATATTTTATCTACCAATGTGGGTGGACCAATATTAACCATGTTGCTTGCTTATCATTATGGTTTGGTAAAAACATATGGAGAGGTTGTATTTTTTATCATTCTTGGGATTCTTCTCGCGATGTCGATTTCTTCCTTTTTTTATGTTGTTGTTGAAAAGAAACTTTATGATGTCTATAACGAACTTCATCTACCACCACTCAGTTTGTTTGCCAATTTACTTTTCCCTATTTTTTCTACATTTGTGATCGAATACTTTCTATTTGCTTTTTATGTATATTCGCAGTTTCGGTCGCAAGTGGATTCCAATCGTTTAGAAGTGATCTGCGTTGGTCTCAGTGTTTTTATCCTTGTGATGATAGTTATTTTGTTTGTTGTGCTTTGGAAACTAACGGGTAATACTTCTGCAACCATCAGAGATTTGTCTTCTATGTTAAGGGCATTTGCCGATGGAGATTTACGTTCTGAAATCAAAACAAACCAAACAAGAAATGAAATAGGTTTGATCTCTGTTTATTTAAATGAAGCCAAAATGAAACTCAATCGATTGATTTCCTCTATCACCAGTCATTCGACTCGGATTGAAGGGGAAGCAAAAAATTTGGAAGGATTATCCGGAGAGTCTGCGGAACATTCCCAGGTCCAAGCAGCCTCTTTGGAAGAGGTGGCTGCAGCATTGGAAGAAAATGGATCTTCTATCAATGGAATTTATGCGGATTCTTTAGAACAAAAAAAACTCACAGCATCAACCAATGAATCCATCATTCATTTATTCACTTTATCATCTAGTTTAAAACAAGTTTCGTTACACGCAAAAGAAAAAGCTGACTCTGTAGAAGGTGAAGTATCAAAGAGCGCAAAGTCAATCATTACTGCTATTGAATCTATTAAAGAAGTGGATAAAAATGCGATCGAAATTGGAAAAATTTTAGTAATCATCAAAGAAATTTCGGAACAAGTGAACTTACTCGCTTTAAATGCATCGATTGAAGCGGCAAGGGCAGGAGATATGGGAAGAGGTTTTGCTGTTGTTGCTTCAGAGGTGGGAAAATTGGCAGAAAGGACAGCTTATTCAACAAAAACAATTTCGGAGCTCATCAAAAGAGTGTCAGCATCGACAACCCTTTCTGTAGAATCGGTGCAGTCTGCAAACGAAACATTTAAATATTTATCGGAAAGTGTGATTGATATCATTCGTAGCATTGACCAAGTTAATGAAGCAAATCTGGAACAAATTACCGAAGTAGAAGAAATTCGCAAACAATCGGAGAATATTGTGGATCGGTCGAGTTCGGTTTCTTCTGCAACAGAGGAACAAAAAAAAGTAAACGAAGAAATGAGTTCTTCTGTCCACCACCTGGCAAACGATACTGCTAAGTTATCACTTATGTCCGAGAAAACAGCAAAATCATCACAAGAATTAAATTCCTTGATTCTAGAATTAAATCGAGAGTTATCATTATTTAAGTTATAAAATGATTAGTGCTACTTTTATCTTTAAACAAAAAAAATCAGATTCAGAATTTGAAACTTTAGATCGTTCTATTGAATCTCATGTAGAAAGTCATCCAGAATATCTTGGAAAAGATAGTTGGGTGAATTTAGAACAGGGGACTATGGCAGTTGTTTATTATTTTAAATCGAATCTTGGTTTGGAATCTTTAAGAACTTACTCAGATCATACTTTGGCAAAGTCTCAATATTCCAAATGGTATGAGGGTTATCAAGTCATCATCGCAGAGGTTACAAAAACATATGGTGATGGTGGGATTTTACACGTAACAAATACTTAGTTAGTTGATGGTTTTCAAACTTTCTTTAAAGTTTAGATCCTAGTTTTGGAATCGAGTATATCTTTATAAGTTTGAAATATTGTTTCAATATAAAAAGGTTTTCCGATAAAACCATCCATTCCTACTTCAAAACATCTTTCTTTGTGTTCGGCGAGGACGTGGGCAGTTACCGCGAGAATGATGGTTTTTTTAGGTTTGTTTATTTCGAGTTCTCGGATTTTTTGTGTGGCTTCAAAACCATCCATCACGGGCATCTCACAGTCCATTAGGATTAGGTCGTAGTTGTTTTCTTTGAAAAGTTCGACTGCAACTTCTCCATTTTCTGCAACATCGTAATGTACGTTAAATTTTCTTAAAAGTCCACCGACAACGAATTGATTTAAGACATTGTCTTCAACGATCAAAAATTTTTGATTTTTGATGACTTCTTCGATGGAATTGGATTCGGGTGAAAGGAAGGAGGATGTATTGTCATTGTTTATGGAATCAGGATTTTCCCAAGGGAACTGACACCAAAACAAACTACCTTTGCCTAATTCACTTTTAACACCAATATTTCCCCCAAGCAAAGATATTAACCTTTCTGAAATCGCAAGGCCAAGTCCTGTGCCACCATACTTTCGTGAGGTGGAAGCATCCGCTTGGGAAAATTTATGGAAAATGAATGGAATTTTTTCTTCAGAGATTCCGATTCCGGTGTCTTCTACTTCCAAAAGAATCCATTCATTTTCTTTTTTGAGTCTTAAAATAACGGATCCTTTTTCGGTAAATTTAACAGCATTCCCGAGCAAATTGAAAATGATTTGGCGGATTCTACTGGAATCTGAATAAATAAATTTAGGAACATTGGGATCGATTTCTATTTTCAAATCAATGGATTTTGATTTGGATTCAATGGATAATAGATCATAAATTTCAGTAACCAAATTATGAATGTCGAATTTTACTTTTTCGATATTCATTTTTCCCGCTTCAATTTTTGAAAAATCTAAAATATCGTTTAGAATTAAAAGTAAAGAACTTCCGGCAGAGGCGATTGTTTTCACAAGAGATTCTTGTTCTGAATCTAAATTGGTTTTAAACAACATTTGAGTGAGTCCGATCACTCCATTCAAAGGAGTTCGGATTTCATGGCTCATAGAAGCTAAAAATTCAGACTTGGCTCTGTTTGCAATTTCTGCAGAGTTTTTTGCTCGTTCTAATTCTTTTTGGATTTCTTTTGTGACGCTAATGTCTGTGGAAATTCCACAAAGTGCATAAATTTCTCCATTTTGATTTCTTAATGGAATTTTGACAGTAAGATAAGAAGTTACTTTTCCATCATAGAGATTGTGAATGGTTTCTTCTTCACGAAGTGTTTGTCCCTCTACTAAAACCAATTTATCATTTGCGAATAATTGTTTTGCTGTTTCTGTATCTGTGAATTTTTCATCCGTTTGATTTAATATTTCTTCTAACGGATGACCGAATAGTTTACATACTTCTTGGTTGGCGAATATGTATTTTCCTTCTGTGTTTTTTAAGTAAATACAGGCAGACACATTGTCTAAGATAGAACGAAGTTTTGATTCACTATCAATTAATCTTTGTTTTGTGGACTCTCCATTCTCATACAATTCCTGGAGTCTTTTCTGTGTTATATTTAAGCTATCTAATATTGAGTTTTTTTCTACTCCCAGTAGAATTTCACCAGAAAAATTTCCTTCTCCAAGTAAGGAAATCCGACTAAAGGCTTCATCAACACTGCCACCAATGATTGATGTAAGTGATCTATGCGTCAAAAAAAGACTCACCGCGAAAAATATACCTGCAATAATAAGTATTGTTCTTAGAAAAAAAACCTTACTTTTTGCATCGGTAATCGCTCTTGTTGTACGTTCATCCAATTGAAGATACAAATTGTTGATTGGTTGCATAATCTCCGCTTTTGTACGGAGGTAATTGTCATCGAACAATAAATTGATAGCACGTAAGTTTGATTTAGATCCTGTTTTTATATCTGAGGCAACAATGGACATCGCTTCAAATTCAATTTTTGTCAATTGGTCAGATTTGAGTTTTGACTGAGAAAGTAATAAATGATCGGACCAAAGGAACTCAGCATTTTTCATTGAATCATAAATGCTCACGCGTTCACCTTCGTTATCTGGTGGTGGGAGTTTGTTTGCGATGACTAAATCCCAATAGGCATAATCGTAATTTTTCGGTCGTGGGCGTTTGCCATCACGAATGTCCAGAATCATCTGGAAATAGGTTTTGTATTTTTCATCTTTTTGGGTCGCATACAATCTCACTAAGTTTGTGAGTTGGTCTGAGGACTGCCTCAGTTCGTTTGCAACTTGTAAGGATTTGTATCGGCTTTCTTCGGCCGCATCGATATTCCGTTCGCTGGCAGTATACAATAAGAAGGCTATAGAAACAAAAATAAAAAGTAGGATATTCAAAAGAAGGTAGGGAAAGAGTCTACCTTTTTGATTCCAAATTCTAGCCAGCATGGCAAGAATTTAGTGATTCATTCTGTAAGGTAAACAAAATAATATTCCAATAATACAAAACCAAGTTCAGTAGTTTTTTCTATTAAAGATTGGTTCTGGGTTTGTGTCTGTATTGGTTAAAAAAGTACTCGTACCCTTACTATATAAATAACAAAAATTTACCTTTTTCCATCCATATAGGCCTGTAATTCTTGTTGTAAACCTTCGGGTAGACTTAAACCCCGTGCGCGGATTCTTTCGTTATATTTATTGAAAGACATTCGATGTTGGTTGGTGTTTAAATAACCTTCCAATGCTTCTGCCGCCCAAGACATAATTTCTTTAACGAAGTCGTGATTTTCTTCTAATTGATCACAGAACGGAATGAAAAGAGGACGGTTCACTGGCCTGCCGATATTTCTATAAAATAAAAGGCAGTACAATGTTTCATCACCAAGAACCGATTCTGTTCGGATTTTTTCTTCAACATATTTTAAATTGATTGTATCCAGATAATCAATGTTAACTGTTTCAGGAGCTAATCTTTTTGAAACAAATTTAGAAATTTCGTTTTTTACAAAACTTAAATTTGTGCAATGAGCGGGACAACAACTTTGATCTTTGTGTAAGTCACATTCCAGAAGCAAAATACAATCCACATCAGAAGTGGGGTCGACAATCCCAAAGTTGATGGATCCTAAAAGTTCTAAAGCAACTTCATATCCTTTACGTGATAATTCTTGCGTAGCAAGCCGGAATGCCTGCATACGTTTTAAGGCATATTTTGTATCATAATTTCGATATTTGTTTTTGAGGACGAGATACCTTTCGACGATGTTTTTTGACATAGGTGATCCGAATCTACTGGCGGATTGCCTTACAGTGAACGCCAGTCATACCAATTATACAACACCTTTTGGTTGTTGAAATTTGATTTTTCGCCGATAGTGGAGACTAGGGAACTCAAAAGCCAATGTTTTGTGGCCGTTTTAGTTCCGAGAATTTCCGGGAAGGGAGAAAAGAGAGGGAATGATGGAAAGGAACTTTCTTTGGAAAGTGGGGCAGTTTGGTAAGTCAGCAAAAAAGGTAAGTCAGTTACTTTTTCGCGCGGGTTACGATTTTCTCTGTCTTGCTTTTTCCCTCGGTTCTATTTACTTCCTACTCAGTGGATTTGGGGAGGTTTCGGCGGGGGAAGAAGACCGGCGAAATTCCTTATCAGGCCTTTATTTATCTCCCTTACAAGTGATATCGACAGAAGAAATTCAAACTCTGGATTCAGAAAAACGAATTCCCATAGATGAAGATTCGGGAATTGCCCTTCGGGAAGAACCCAAGGCAGTGGATCCGAATGCAGCCGATGTTCCCGTTGTCCCAGGAGCCGATACTCCGACAGAAACTTCTGGAGCAGACACAGGGCCTAAAAGTATAGAAACTAAGATCCGTGAGGCGGAAGGTCTTCTCAAACGATATTATAGTCAGTTTATTGAAGAAAAAAGAATTTGGGAAGATCGAGAAAAAGGAAATGTTTATAATTCTAGAACAGAGATGAATGATATTCGTCTTTTATTATGGCAGAGTACTCATAAATATTCAGAAACTTATATTGTTCGAGATTCGCCATTATTATACAACTTACATATAAGGCTTGCTAGGTTGTATGTTGAGTCAGAGAAATATGCACCCGCTTTACGCCATTACCTCGCTGCATTTCGATACCACCCACTAGAAATGACGGAAGAGGGATTTAGAAATGGAGAGTGGCAAAAAGAAGATATTTTGGGATATGATGCAAATTCTGCAAAAGAACATGATCGTTTATTCAATGAATGGAAACAATCAGAAGAAAAACTGAAAAAAACGAAAGATGAGCTTCATCTCAAGGAAAGTAACTGGATTCGAGAGGGGAAAAAACTTTCGGATTTAATTCCTCAATCAAAAGTTTGGAAAGAGGATGTTCGGATTGCGGAAGAAAATCAAAAAACCACCAAACAAAAATATGATGATTCTGTAAATTTAAGATATTTGGCGTACCTCAACAAACGAAAACAAGTGGAGTCAAGTGACCTTTATGCTTTTGCTAATGTGGTTAGGAAACTTGAGGATGATAACAAAGAACGTCTCAAGATAGTTAACAAATTAGGCACTGCAGGTAAAGGGATTTATGTTCTATTCGATTATAAGCGGAACACAGATTTTTTTGCTTATGAATTAATTTTGGAACGTGCTTACAGGTTGTGGAATGAAAATCCTTTGGTTCTTAATGATATCGCAGAACAATATAGGCAGGATGGAAAAAAGGAAAGAGCCGCAGACTTTTACGAAAAGGGATTGGGAGAACTTTTAAAAATAAAAAATCCTTCCCCAGAGGACCAAGAAAAAATCATAAAAGCAAATCTTCGTTTAGCAACAATCAATGCTGATTTAAAAAGAAATATCATCGCCGGCCAATATTATGAAAAGTATTTTAACCTATCGCCTGATTCTATTGATAAAACGCGAGTTTCCTATGAAATTGGTGTATTTTTCAACTCACAAATCGGAGATCCTGATCGCGCTACTCCGTTTTTAGAATATTGGTTGGAACGAAACAGTAAAGATTGGAATCCTTCTTTAGATAAAGACACTGGGCTTACTGAACTTGAATCAATCGCTTATTACCATCTCAGTAAAAAAGATAAAAAACATAAACGTAATGAACTGGAGCGTAATAAGTTAAATATATCCTTTGCACAGTGGAAGAGATTAGATGAAAAATTGATTCTTGCAGAAACTGAACTGAAAGATTTGGTCGAGAAAAAACAAAATCTTAAAAAGGACCTTCTAGTAACCACATTAGATGATATTCTTTCGCAATACAGATTGATGGATTTAAAAATTGAAGACCAAGAAGCCGTCATTCGTGTGTTAGAAACGAAGCGAAAAAAAATTCCCTTGATTAAGATTTTATTTCGATTGGGTGTTTTGGCTGAGGAATCAAGGGACTTTGTTAAGGCAAAAGAGTTTTATGAACGAATCATCAAAGAGGGCGGAGAAACAGATATCCGAGTTGCTCTTAAAGAATTGGAACGTGTGAGAAGAATTTTAGAAACAGGAAATATACAAGCACCAATCAGCGAGAGTATTTAATGATTTCATCTGTTTGATCACCAGCTAATTCTTGTTCAAGATTTTCTTGTGTATAACCTTCATCAGGTAAAACACGAAATTTTACTTCATCCACGGTGTCACCTTCGTGAACGATCTTGATTAAATACTCACCAGTTCTTAATAGAGAAAATTCATCTCTGATCGCAAGAGATTCCGGTTCGGCCCTTTTCTTTTTGATATCAATTTCAACATAATCTAGTTCATAACGATTCAGTGAAATATGAAAGTCCGTTTCAAGACCTGGACTTCTTGAGAATTGATAAACGTAATGTATGGTATCTGTAGGAGAAAAGATAAGATCATCACGCATCATTTTATAGTCTGTGATGGTTTGGATGTGTTTTTCCAAAATGTCCATTTCTTCCATTTTGGTTGTAGTCCAGCCAAATTCACCTTTAGGAACCCCACATTGGATGAGAGTGGCTGTAAATAGAATGGGCAAAAGGGGAAGGATGCGTTTGGAAAAATTCCGAATGAGGGGATCTAATACCGAATTCTGTCTCATCTTAGTTTCATTTTCGACAGAATTTCGAATTCGCATGTTAGGAAATCGAAACTTTACTCTATAATTTTTCCACGATCCGAAATATCCTTTTCCTTTGTTTGGGTCCATTCTGGATTTTTGGGATGTCCTTCCCTTTGTTTGTTTCCTAATTCTTCGGCAATTTTGGCAGGTAAAATCAAAATACGACTCACCCATCGTAGGACCAAAAAAAGGAGGATTGAAAGGACGATAATTTTTGCCATAACACCTCACCTGGCCCGAAGCGATTTGGGAAGATGACGGTCCTCCTGATTTTCGCCCCAACCGAGCCTTGTCACACCATACAATCCCACTAGGAGAAAAAGGAAAACGGAAAGATAAAGTAAGGGACTGTATTCTTCTGAATAAAATACCCTTCCTTCTCCTGGTTTGGGCACTTTTTTAGGAGTTTGGGGAAGGCCGAATTTTCTGGCGAGGGATTCGATTTGGATGAAATTGATGACAGGAATTTCTCGTTCTAAGAAGGATTTAATCACTGAATTAGGAATGTGAATTTCTTCCGGTAAATTGGTGATGAGTCCATTTTTGAACACCTGTTTCCCTAAGTTGGTTCCAAGGATGGTTGTACCACCTCCAACATTTACAAATAATTTGATTGGTTTTCCACCAGACAATTCATCATACAATTTCATTCGTTTTTCAATTGAATCATCAAAGTGAATGGGGTCCAAAAGTTTTACTTGGTTTCTTTGTAAGGATCGACCGAGAAGATCTTTACCTTCTTTAGAAATTCCCATGGCTTTGTCTTGAATGCCACCAAGAGACGCATAACTTGATTTAAACGAAAAAATTCCTGATTCAACAAGTTCCTTTTCCATATCCAACCATAACATTTGTGGATGGTTTGCTCCGAATTGTGATGCGGAAGCACTCGAGATAATGATTGGTTTGAGTTTTAAAGTATCTAGCGCTGCAAATAAACATATATTGAGTGCAGGAAAAGATCCAGATACTGCAACTGCGACTGTATCACCTTCTTCTAATTTTGCTTTTTTTAGAAATTGGATCATCACTGCTGCGAAGTTAGGATTGATTGAAGTTTGTTTTGCTGACAACGAACCGCTGTTACTAGTAACAACGGTTAAAAATTCTCCAATTAGTCCTGAATTGGTTGGATCTAGTTCTTTATAATCTGGTTTTTTATGTTTTAGAAGTTCGGGTTTTAGAATTTGGAATCCACGTTCCGCAAGTTTTGCCGCATGGAGTTTTTTTTTGAAGTAAGATTGTTCTTTTTTTACCTTACATGTTTCGATTAACATTAGGCCTAAGATTCCGAGTACTGCTAATAAAAATAAGGCAATTCGGGAATGTTTCCAAGGAGACCAATAAATTTTAGTCATCATAATGTTTCTAACTCTGTGCCCAAGATGAAAATCAGGAGAATTTTTACAAATATAGAGGCAAGGATGAGTACTGAAGTGGTTTCTAATACACCTTGCCTTTCATACCAAACGGCAATCAGTCCCGGAATGATAAAACCAATACCTCTTACTTCTGAAAGGTATCCAATATCGATATCGGGTAGGATTTGATAATTTAGTAAATATCCAAAAAAATAACCAAATAACAATATAAAGACGATTTTTCTTTTCCCAAAAATAAGTAAAAAATTGGAAAGTACTTCTACGCAAATATAAGAAAGTAAAGCAATGAGAAAGGTAAGGGCTATGTTTTTCGGGTGGTTTAAAGACATGGCCAAATATCCCGGAACCACAAGTCCTGTTCCAAGAATTCCAAACAATTCTGAAAATACTAAACTAACAACAAGGCTAAGCCCGATGGATAGAGGAAGAATTTCATTCATTCGTTTGTTCCGACCTATTTTTCAGATATAAGGATAAATCCATTCCGAGTCCTACGATATTTCCAATCCCAAAAACCAAAGATTGTTTTGGTAGTATAGAAAGTAAAGATTCAAAAATCTCATCTAAACTTAAATCCTCCCATACAAAAATAGGAATGTCTTTTTTTGAATATGTTTTTAGATATTTAAAAGCAAGAGATGTTGAGGATCCAATCAAAATTACTGCTTCGTATCCTTCCCAATTGGCAAACTCTTTTGCTAATTGATGACTTCGTTCTGGTCTATCATCTCTCGTATGAAACAAGATAAACCGTTTATTGTATTGTGGATATCTTTCAATGACTGATGACCATATGAGTTTAGTGCTATTGGGATCGTTTGCCGCCATTGCATTAGCATATAAAAATTCTTTTCCAAAAAAATGAATTGGTGAAACAGAAAGGGCTCCTGGATCTGGATTTACTTTCCACATAGCTTCTAGAGCTTTATTTCGATTGACTCCGAGTAATTCACAAACCTGAAGAGCTAAAGATACATTCTCTTTATGTTCCCAATACGAAAACTGATTCATCTCTTCATCTGTGATTGTTTGAATTGATCCTTCTTTGTTTATAATTGCTTTTGATTTTCGATCCTCACATACTTCCTGAACCAATGATTCAAATTCAGTTGGTCCAGTGATAAGTGTTCCCTTTATAGGACAGGCAGATAATAATGATTTGGCGACGTCGACTAAGTTTGGTCCCATTACTTCTAAATGATCTTCTCTAATGTTTGTAATTACGCCGATATCTGATTTTAAAATTTGTCCTTCGCTCGCCCACTGGTAACGTGGCTCTAGGGCCATACATTCCAACACAACAATTTCAGCTCCGCTTTGTTCGGCTTTTTTTAGAATTTTAATTTGTTCTAAAATTGATGGTTTTCCAAATCGAGATATAGATTCTTCAGATCCATCTGGAAAAATGATTCTTGCCATACTCCCGGTTGTTTTTGCAAAAACAGAGATCCCGGTCGCAGAAAGTCCAGCACGTATGAGTCTTGTTACACTAGATTTTCCTCGGGTTCCGTTTACGTGAATTCTATGTTTAAACTTTTTTAATGTTCGAATGTGAAAAAAGTATTCAACTGTATAATAAAGTAACAAAACGAGGATGATGAGAAAAAAAAGAAAAGCGTTTGGTTTCATCTTAAATTTTTTGGATGATACATTTCCTTCAAGGGAATGTCATTTGATTGTAACTCAAAACTGAGAAGATTCACGTAGTTTTCTATGAGCATACGTTACAAATTCTTATTAATATTGAGTGTGAGTCAAATTCTTCTTGTAATTGCTCTCACAACTAGTTTTGCCTATCTTCTGCAATCGGTTAAAAATATCCCACAAACACAACGTGCCGAGGACTTATCTCGGAATTTTCAAAGAGAACTGGAATTTAAAGAAGAAAAACTGCGTTTATTGCTAGAGGAAATCACTTTTAACTCCCAAACTCGTGGGATTTTAGAAAGAGGACTTGCCGATCGTTCCGTTTTATCCAAGGAACTTCCTTACTTACAACAAATTTTAAAACGATATGGCCTTTCTATTTTCGAAATTGGAGACAACCAAGGTAAGGTTTTGTTCCGCGTGCATCGTCCCAAAGATTTTGGAGATGATAAAAAAAATCAACCTATCATTCGGAATGCGCTGAATGGGTTATCCACTGCTGCTTTGGAGGATGGACATAGTGGGCTGGGATTTAGATTGGCGGCTCCTCTTTTTGGTCGGGGAACTTTACTTATCGGTCAAGTTGTGGATGATAATTTTACAAAAACCATTTCGAAAGACAATCGAATTCATTTAGCAATTTTTCAAGAGGGAAAAGTTAAAACGATAGGATCTGATATGATCCGTTTGGTAATGAATGAAAATCCAACTTTGTTAATGGATGAACAGAGGTTTCACTTTCAAAGTAAACCATATTATATGGTGAAAATTCCATATGTTGGTAATTCTCAATCTGTGAAAAAGTTAGTCTTTCATGTGATGATTGATGAAAACGAAGTAGAATCTAAAACTTGGAAAATTTGGTCCTTTTTTGTTGTCGCATCGCTCGTGCTATGTGGTGTCATTTTTCTTATTTCATTTTTGTTTTCTCGAGATATGGTGGAAGCGATTAAACTTCTTACTACCGCGATGGTGGATTTGGATCAGTGGAAACCGGAAACTTTGCCAACTCACAGAAGTGATGAAATTGGGCAGATGGGAAGAGTTTTTGTGGGAATGAAAGAGGAATTAGCAGAACACCAAAATCATTTAGAGGAAATGGTAAACCAAAGAACCAGGGAACTGAATGAAACATTATCTGAGATGCAAAAACTCCAAGACAAACAAGATGGAGATTATTTTTTAACTTCACTTCTCATCAAACCCTTACGTGGTTCTTTTTCTAAATCAGAAACCATTTCGATTAAAATTTTTGAACGGCAGATGAAACAATTCCGATTCAGAAACAAACAATCGGAAATTGGGGGTGACCTTTCCGTATCTGACTCTATATATTTGATGGGTAAAAAGTATACGGTCTTTCTCAATGCAGATGCTATGGGTAAGTCCATTCAAGGTGCTGGCGGGGCACTTGTAATGGGTACTGTTTTTAAATCCATTATCACAAGAACCCAAAAACTACGTTATATGCAAGACAGACATCCTGAACGATGGCTGAAAGAATGTTTCCAAGAAGTTCATAACGTATTTATCAGTTTTGATGGTCATATGTTACTGTCCGCTATACTAGGATTAGTTGATGAGGAAACAGGGACTTTGTATTATATCAATGCAGAACACCCTTGGATTGTATTGTATCGTGATGGTAATGCAAGTTTTCTTGAGAATGAACATTCCTTACGCAAAATCGGTTTCACCGAAATGAGTGGTGACGAAGTGGTAATTCAAATTTATCCTCTTCGACCTGGTGACGTATTGATATTAGGATCGGATGGACGGGATGATTTGTTTGTTGGTCAATCGGGTGGAAACCGAGTGATCAATGATGATGAAACTGTATTTTTGCGACATGTCACGGAAGGTGCAGGGGACTTAAATTTAATTTGTAAAGCAATGTCTTTGTTTGGAGATCTCACCGACGACTTAAGTTTGATGCGAATTGCTTTTTTAGAAGAAGTTGCATATGCTGCGAAAGAATCTGCCAAACCGAATATTTATTACCAAATGTTGGGAGAAGGAATTCAATCTTATCGTGACGGGGAATGGAATAACGCAATCTTTGCTTTGGAACTTGCATTGGAATCTGAACCAGATGATCTCTATTGTTTAAGAGAATTGTCCAAGTTGTATATGAAATCCAAGGATTATGAAAAGGCAATTGAACTTGCGAATCGGTATTTACAATTGAATCCAGGAGATACTGACTTTTTGTTTTATATTGCATATGCTCATAAACAAAGAAGAGACTTTGTACTAGCCACAGATTTTGCAGAAAGGCTTCGATTCAGAGACCCCAAAAATTTTAATAATTTATTGTTACTTGCAGAAATACTAATGCATCGACGGGACATTGAACGTTCCAAAGAAGTGCTTCTTGCCTTACAAGAAATGGCTCCAGAAAATCCCAAAGTTCAGAAGTTAAAAAACTTTTGGAAGAAAATGGTGACTACTTCTGTGAGTTAAGTTATTTGAATGAGTTAATTGCTTCTTCCGTACTTTCAAAGATTTGAATAACGGAAGAGATTTTTGAGATACGAAAGATTTGCCTGATGGTTTTGGAAACGTTCACAATACGCAACCCACCACCTAAATCTGTTAATTTATCATTCAAAGACATGATCAGTCCAAATCCAGAAGAATCAATAAAGCTGACTCCTTCCAAATCGAAGATAAATCGGTGTTCTTCCTGGGATGCAGATTCTTTGATTCGTTCTTTTAGAATGCCGGCGTTTAACATATCTAAGTTGCCGAACAACTTCAGAACAACAATGCCATCAGATTTAGATTCTGTATATTCCATTGAACCGTTTTGAGAATAGCCAATTTTCCGGTTTGGTCAATAGATTAATTGACGAACTTATCCCATTTTTCTTCAACCGAAATGGATCGGAGAATCCGCCAAATTAGCTTAGAACCATTTTCCGAATTGGTCATAATGACCACTCCGTACCCTTTTTCTGTATTGAAAAGGGCTAAGGACTTATGTCCCTTTGTATGGCCACCATGGAAGAAATATTCTGTTTTGCCTGTGCGATTTAAGAAAAATCCATGGGCTACAAGAGCATGGACCGTGAGGTTGGCTGCACTCATTTTGGGTGAGAGTAGGTATTCCGCCGATTCCTTTGTAAGGAAGTTTGACTTTCCTTGTTTTGCTTTTGCAATTTCATAGAATAGCAGACCCACTTCTTCTGGAGTGGTCCAAAGCCCGCCTGAAGATAGTTCGGGAGTGACAAAGGATTTTTGTGGAAGTATGTTGCCTAGTTCATCATACCCATCACAACGGTCTTCCTTCGTCTCAAGGTTTTGACGAAAGGTACTTCTTGTCATATCTAAAGGTTGGAAAACAACTTCAGACATTAAGTTCTGAAACGATTTTCCCGTTCGTTCTGTAAGGATTTCTTGCACAATGCTATAACCGCCACCGGAATACCTAGATTTGGTCCCAGGTTTGTAATATAGTTTTAATCCATTACCCTTTGTTGTATTTGTATCCTTTAACTCCCGTAAGTGTTTTTTTCCTGAGTTGATAGGGTCGTCCCAATTTCCTTTTTCAGTAAGCCCACTTGTGTGAGAGAGTAATAAATCTAGATTCACTAGGGATCGTCTTTTTCCTTTTGGAACGGACACTTTGTATTGTTTGAGTTTTCCAATCCAATTGGAATATAAATCTAGTTGTCCTGACTCAACCAATCTTAGCGTTGCGGTGGCAGTCATTGTTTTGGAAAGAGAACCTGCACGAAAAAGAGTATGTTGTGACTTTGTTCCATACATTTTTTTCCAACTAAGACCGTGGTTTCTAAACACGGCAATTCCAAGAGATGGAACTTTTTCTTCCTTCATTAAATCTTCTATATACACTTCGTTTGGAAGATTCGATTTTTTTTTCAGGTTTAACTTTTTTGCATCGAAGATGATTTCTGTTAAGGCAGATTTTACAGATGATAGATCTCCTTTGCTATTTCCGTAAGGACTGATCACTGTGATAAAAATTCTACTTTTTAAATCATGGTAAATAAAATTGGAAATTCCTTTTTCTTTACCATAGGTCCAATAAAAATAATCTCCAACATAGGCACCTTCACCAAATGCAATCGGATCTTCTGATATAGAATCAGATAAAACTGTTTTTTTGATGATTGTGTCTCTGGAAAGTTCTGAGATTAGTTTTGGTTTTTTAAGTTCTAAACTGAAAAGAGAAAGGTCTTCCGGAGTAGAATAAATTCCCCTATTCCCAATTAAAACTTCGTTTGGTTCTACGTTTGTGTTTTGGAAACCAAGAGGGGTGAAAATTTTTTCTTTTAAATATTGAGGATAGGAAGTTCCTGAAACTTTTTCTATGATATAAGCTAGGAGGAAGTAATCGAGTCTACTATACTTCCAGTATTCGCCCGGAGGAAAGGCTGGTTTTAATTTGGATTCTAAAAAAAATCGTTTGATATCTTCACGTTTTAAATGAGATTTTTCAGTATCAAAATTTGGTAGGAACTCAATGATTTTTGGTAATCCTGATGTATGTCGTAATAGATGGCCTATCGTAACTTTGGAATAGGGAAACCATTTTAAATGTTTTGAAACTGGATCTGATAAAGATATTTTTTTTTCTTCTTCTAATATATGAATCGCAAAAGAAGTAAATGTTTTTGTAGACTCACCTAACGGAAAATTGTGCTTTTTGTAAAGTTGGGATCGTTTTCTTTTTTTCCCAACATAGATGGTTTCTCGAAAGAGGATATTGTCATCTTGGGAAATCAAGACAACACCTTGAAAACCTTCTTGTTTGATTTTTCTTCGGATCTTTTCTTTGGTTTCTTCAGAAAAAGAGCCGATTCCGGATTCTGTGCAGCTGGTGAAACATAAACTGAAAAGAACCCCAATGATAATCCGAAAGTGCATAGTACCTTTTAAGGACTTAATCTCTTTGGATTAAACTTGGATGGTATCCATCTGGTGCTTCAAATCCTAAAAGATCCATCATTGTTGCCGCAACATTGGCAAGACCTTTCTCTTTTAAGTTTTGATTGAGTTTGATTTTACCTTTAGGATCATAAAGAACAAATTGTACAGGGTTTAGTGTATGGCTAGTTTTAGGAACTGGTTTCCCATCTTTTGATGTCTCAGCGGTTCCTTTTTTGGTAAGCTGGTACATCTCATCTGCGTTACCATGATCGGCTGTAATACATAGAACTGTTCCTGTTTCATCACAGATTTTTTTGATTCTATCTAAACATATGTCCAGATACTCCAATCCACGAACAGTAGCATCCATATTTCCCGTATGCCCCACCATATCTCCGTTAGCATAATTGACTCTGAGGAATGGAAATTTATGGGATGTTAGAGCAAGTACAAGATTGTCCGTAATTTCCTTTGCTTTCATTTCTGGTTTTTGGTCAAAGGGGATGATGTCTGATTTCACTTCTTCATAAGTTTCTAAAGTTTGATTGAAGTATCCAGAGCGGTTTCCATTCCAAAAAAAGGTTACATGTCCATATTTTTGTGTTTCAGAAAGCGCATATTGAGCAACTCCTTCGTTAGCAAAGTATTCACCCATAGTTCGATCAATGGTGGGAGGAGCAACTAAGTATTGTTTGGGGATGAAAAGGTCTCCATCATATTGCATCATACCTGCAAATTCAACTTTCGGGAATCGTTTTCTTTTGAAATTAGTTAATGAATCTTCTGTAAATGCTCTTGAAATTTCGATGGCACGATCACCTCGGAAATTAAAAAATACTACAGAGTCATTGTCTTCTATTTTACCAACGGGTTTCCCATTGGAATCTCCAACAACAAATCCTGGCAAATACTGATCAATAACGGATGGATTTTCTTTTCTAAATGTTTCAATGGCTTCTTTTGCTGACGGGAAGATGCGGCCTTCTCCTTCGACATGGTGGTTCCAACCTCTTTCTACCATAGACCAATCAGCATCATAACGATCCATGGTGAGTTCCATTCGTCCACCACCAGAAGCAATAAGAATATCGATTCCTTGTTTCCGATAAGAATCTAAATATTCTTCAAAAGGATTTAAATACTCTAACGCTGATTTTTCGGGAACATCTCTTCCATCGAGAAGGATATGGAGCCTTATCTTTTTGATATTTTCTTTGATAGCATTGTCTATCATTGCTTTTAGGTGATCGATATGGCTATGGACATTTCCATCTGAGAACAAACCAAGAAAATGAAATGTTGATTGGTTGGATTTACAATTGGAAATGAACTTCTTCCAAATGGGACCTACAAACAAACTCCCGTTCTCTATCGATTGGGATACTAACTTGGCTCCTTGATCAAAAATCCTTCCGGATCCTAGAACATTATGACCAACTTCCGAATTACCCATATCATCATCACTAGGCATGCCAACTGCAGTTCCATGCGCTTTTAATAAAACGGTGGGATAAGTTTTCCAAAGTCCCTTAAGGACAGGCATTTGGGCTTTGGCAACGGCATTTCCGTTTTCATATCCTTTTTCTGTAAACCCAACTCCATCCAAGACGATGAGTAATACTTGTTTGGTTAATGAACCATTTGGATTTTTTTTAAGAGTTAACATAAATTAGATTCCCCTGTCTTTTTCCACTTTGAGATTTATTGAAGATTTTGCAACTGGAAGATATCAAAAGGTGTTAGTTCAACTGAACTTGGTATGGGATTGAGAAGGACGTTCCCAAGGTTAGAGTCGTAAACATAAATCCCTGGTCGGGTGAAATCCGTAGATCCCACCAAAAGTTTTCCTTCGCTTGTGAGGAGTAAACCTGAGAGACTAATCCCAATGTTACCTGGAATTTGTAAAAGAGTTCCAATCCGTTCACCGGTTCTTGGACGAAAGGCTTGGACCGTTTTTGTAAATCCGGAGTCAAGGACAGCTGCAAATCCCAATTCTTCATTTTTAATTTGGAAGGCAAGGATATCACCACCTGCGTTTTCTTCTGCAAAGAGGCGGCTCGGATGGAATTGGCGAGTGCTCAAACGAAATGCAATGATTCCTGCATCAATTTGTGAAATAAACCCAACTCTCCCCACACAAGAGAATACCAAATACGGCTCCCCGAACAAATTTACTTTTTGGATTTTGGAACTTGGATTTCTGTAAGGAAGAGTATAAACAGTTCTAATTTGATTTAGATCCATATCTATTTCCACAAGATAAGAATCTGAGTTAGGTGGCAAATACCCCGACACATCATTTCGATCCAATCGTTGTAACAGAATAAATAAACTGGTCCCATCTTGGATCATATAAGAAGATTCAACAGAACTATCTGGAATTCCAGAAGTAGAAAATGTTTCTCGTAGTGACGTAAAAGAGACACCTCCAATTTTTGTTCCGTTCGTTCTGGAATAAATAGCCAGTTCGTCAGAATTGTATAAACTTATAAAATATTTGTCGTTCCAGACAGAAATGTCTTGGGGATTTTTACCTTGACCTACACTGAACTCTTGTTCGGTGAGAAAACCTAGTTGCGGGTTTAAAACCTGAATGCTATCGCGATTCAATCGATTGACGATGAACACTCTATCGTTTGTATACCTTCCCACTGCATCCGAATGGATTGGGATTGAAGTAGGAAAGGTTGTAAATGAGTTTGGTTCAAAAGTTTTGAATCGTCCACCACTCGCAAAGTCCGAAGTGACAACACCAACCGAAGTGGGGGATGCCGATAAAAATAAGAACTGGAATAAACTTGGTTTTTCAATTTCCAACTGAGCACACTGCAAATGGAAAAACATAAATAATAAAGTGAAACTTTTGCGATTTATATGTAATGCGTATATTCCCCGGAAAGGCTTATAAAAGTAGGCCGTATATATACGTGCGAATATACGAATAGCGTATATTTCCCGCAATGGTTTATATCTGAAACCCAACAAAATTGCCGCAAATATCCGCATTGCGAATTTAATCCCATGTTTCCTGGAGGTAACGAATCCAATCTTATTTGTGTTCATTAGAATCTGTAACTCCCTGTAAAATAGTAACTGCGGCCGGGTAGTGGATATCCTACCAAATCTTCAACTCGTTTGTCTGAAAGGTTACGAACTTCAAATCCTAAAATCAATTCGTTTCCTGTTTCTAAATTTTTATAAGGTATGTATTGGATATAAAGGTTCCAGAACTGTCTAGCCGGCAAATATCCTAAATATTCATTGGTTCGGTCTCTGAAATTGGCGCCAATGTATTGGTACTCCAATCCAATTTCTCCAAAATCTTTAAAAAAAGCGAGTAAGGCACTTCCTTGGCTTTTAGAACGTAGCGGAAGGTACTTCCCATTTAACGCCGGTGATTCGGAGTAGTTTTTTGCATCTTGGTATGTATAATTAAAATTAAATTTAACTCCTTTGTTCCAAATCACATTGTGACTTGTTTCTAAACCGCGGATGAGAGCTTGGTCAACGTTTTCAGGCCTAAGTGTAAATTGTGAGTTCGGTAAAAACAAAATCATGTCATAAATTCGTTTTTGAAAAATGGAAACATCCGATTGTATTTTCCAATTGGTAAAAGGTTTTGCGTGTAAATAAAACCCAAAGTCTCCATTCCTACTTTGTTCTGGTCGTAACTTAGTATTCCCTACAATACTTCCACGTTCTCCAAATAACTCTAAAAAGGTGGGAATTCGAAAGTCCTTACTGATATTAGCAAGTGTTCCAAATTCCCAATTTTCTTTTTTGATCCAAACAATTTTAATTCCAAAACTTGGATTGGTGAATGCCTGTTTTACATAAAAAACATCATTGAGTGGATCGAGTAGTTGGTTACGAACACTGGTTTCATCTTTTCCAAACCTGTCTGTAAATCGTTCCCAGCGAATTTGTGGGACCAAAAAAAGTCGGTTGGAAAAAAGTCTGATTTCATCCTGGAAAGTGGCACTCAAAGTATCTCGACGTTTTTTAGGTTCTTTCCTTTCTGTTTCGTGGTTGTATCTTTTTTCGTATCTTGTAAAGAACTCTTGTTCCGTTTGAAAAGAGGTTCGAATCACTTGATTGTATTCTAATAAATACAAAGTCGGCGATAGTTGGAATCCGTATTGATTTGTTTTCGTAAATGCATTCGGTGTTCCGTAACTAAATTCAGATTTAGGATCGAAAAAATCATCTTTAGAAAAATTGCCGTAAGCTTTTGTTTCGAGTGTTAGGTTCTGTAAAAGAAATTCATTGGTTTCTGTTGTGATGGCAGAAGAGAGTTTACTAAAAACCCGTTCTACTGCGACAGTTTGTCTATTTCCAGGACCAGGTAACCCTTGTTTTCTGTGAATATAATCGTTTAGTAGATTAACTTTAGTTTTTCCGAATTCGAACGAGAGGTTTCCTGTAAATCCTGTTTTTCTAAATTGAGCATTCCTGCGCGTGTCTATTGTATCATCGTAAGTATTAAATAAAACAGTTCCTTTGTTATTGAGATAACTAAAGTTTTGATCAGATGTTTCTTGAAGGGCCTGTATAAAATAAGAACCACCTGCAAATTGGTCCATATGTGTAACACTGGCTTTCGCAGTTTTAAAACTTCCTCCCATTAAATTGATTCGAGTGACAGGTTTGTCTATTTTAGATTTTGAAACTAAATTGATGGATCCTCCAATAGAAGATCCAGAAAATCCGGCAGGGGTTCCTGATTTATAAATTTCAATTTTTTCTAAGTTATCAAATGGTAGGTCGGCTAAATTGATTTCACCACCCATAGAGTTGTTGATGGGAACCCCATTCCAATAGATTCTTGTTTGGTTAGGATTGGTTCCTCGCAAAGAAAGAGTGGAGTAGGAACCAAGTCCTCCGTATTGTCTGACCCGAACACCGGCTTCTCGGTTTAATACGTCCGGTAAACTCATGTAACGCGTGTTTGTTTGTTTTAGGTCGATTTCTTTTTGAAATCCTGTTGGGTTTTTTGCAAAATTAGAATTTTTTGACTGGTTATCTACACCGGCCCGAATCTCCACTTCTTTTATATCTTTGTTTTGTGCGAGTAAACTAATAGGACCAAAACTGAGACAAAGGAGAATGGATAATTTGAAATTAGAAAGCATGGAGCCGTATTTTCTCAGTACCTACCAAACTGAAACATGAAAATTGAGTGTCAATTCCCTAAAGGAAAAAAGCATTGTCCCCATGAAGCATTACGACGTATTCGGCGTAGGGAACGCCCTGGTAGATATTATTGCCTTTATTGATCCCAATTTTTTACAAAAACAAAATATCACCAAAGGTGTGATGACCCTTGTAGATGAATCTAGACAAGGTCAAATTCTTGCCGACCTACACGATGAAAAGAAAGAACTTCGCTCTGGTGGAAGTGCTGCGAACACTATGATCGCAATTGCAAACTCTGGAGGAACATGTTGTTATACGGGAAAAGTCACTCATGATACTTATGGTGAATTTTATAAAAAAGACATGGAAGATGCAGGTGTTTTATTTGAAACCACTCCTGACGTAAATGGCCACACTGGCACTTGTGTTGTGTTGACCACTCCTGATGCCGAAAGAACTATGCTTACCAATCTTGCCATTTCCACATCACTTGCACCTACTGATATTGATGTAAATAACCTTAAAAAAAGCAAATTTGTTTATGTGGAAGGTTATTTATGGGATGGAGATTCCACAAAAAAAGCAAGTGAACTCACAATGAAGTTGGCGAAAGAAAACAATGTAAAAGTTTCTTTTACTTATAGTGATCCTTTTTGTGTGAATCGTTCTAGAGACGAATTTATCCATCTAACAAAAGAATATGTAGATGTTGTTTTTTGTAATACAGAAGAAGGTTTAGCTCTTAGTGGAGCAAAAAACGCAGAAGACGCTGTTGAGTATATCGCCAAACTTTGCCCATTAGTGTTTATGACTGCGGGTAAAGAAGGTGCTTATGTTGCTGAAAATGGCGTCATTACTTTGGTTCCTGGTTTCCCAGTAAAACCTATTGATACAACAGGGGCAGGGGATGCTTTTGCTGCTGGAGTATTGTATGGACTGACTCAAGGATACTCTGCACAAAAATCAGCGCGTTGGGGAAACTATGTTGCTTCTCGCATTGTTTGTGAGGTAGGTCCTCGTTTGTCTGTTCGCCTTATGGGAAGACAAGACGAAATTTTAGACGGGTTCAAAGATAAATAAGATTTATTGAATTTTTTTCGAATCCTCCCAAAGGGTTTGAATTTTCTCCGCAATCTCAAGAGGGGCAAAGGGTTTTTCAATCACACCGATGCCTCCTCTTTTTTGGTATTCTAGAATTTCATTTTTTAAAACACGAGATGTCATAAAGGCTACAGGGATCTCTTTGGTTTCTGGAAAAATTTTTAATTCTTCAATAAGTTCCATCCCATTCATACCAGGCATCAGCACATCTAACAAGATCAAGTCGGGCTGTAAGATGATAGCCTTGTGTAAACCTTCTGGTCCAGTTTTGGCAAAACTAACCTGGTAAGGTGAGTTGAATTCCAAGGCAATTCGTAGAATTTCTACTATATCTTCTTCGTCTTCAACAATTAACACATGTTTTAAGGTAGATTCTGTCATTGGTCATATCCAGAAGGAATGGCTCCTGGTTTTACTATAGGAAATTCAATAGTAAAAACAGTTCCTTTGTCATCAGAGGTAAAAAATATTTTACCTTTCATTGCTTCTACAAAACCTTTTGTAATCGATAGTCCAAGGCCTGATCCTCCTACTAATTTATCTTTCGGTGGTGCTCCTTGTGCAAACCTGTGAAATAATCTAGGTGCAAAATTGGGATCAATACCAGGACCATTATCTTTAATTAAAATTTCTGCGTGATTGTCTTTGGGAACTACAGTGATATATACTTCTGAAAATTTAGGTGTGTATTTCACTGCATTGGAGATTAGATTGGTGATACAATGATTCAACCTGTCTTCATCTACATAAACAGAAGTAGAAGGAAAGTTTTGATCATAATTTAATAATACATGGTATTGTTCTGCAAAGGTTCTCATCCCATCCACAGAACTTTGTAAGATTTCTTCCAATCTGTAGGTTCGAAATTTAAAATTAATATTTCCTGAATCTAAAGCTTCGATGTCGAGGAGATCTGTGACAAACCTCACGAGCCTTTGGGTATTTTTTCTGCAAATATTGAGTAGAGATTTGGTTTGGTTGGATAGTTCGCCGGCAACACCTGCAAGGAGTAAGTCGATAGATCCTTTAATTGAAGTGAGGGGGGTTCGTAATTCGTGGCTTACCAAACTAATGAATTCATTTTTTAAGGCTTCGGCTTTTTTACGTTCTGTGATATTCCGAACGATAGCAAGAATGTCTTCCTCTCCCGTTTTAGTGAACCGAGCTTCAAAGTATTTTTCACCGTCGTAGTCTTCGATTGAATACTCATAAGTTTTGGTTCCGCCAATTTCTAAAACTTGTTCTAAAATGGGTTCAATTTCGGAAAGTTTTCGTGTGGGAAATAAATTTTCGATTCTTGTGAGTCGGATCCCTTTTCCTTCCTCACGGGAATCCCAACCTTTAAATTCAGGAAATTCTTTGTGATCAATCACTGATCCATCTTTATGAATTCCGTACAATTTGTCCGGTAAGGAACTTAGGATGGCTTTATTTTTGATAAGAACTTGGCTATAATTGTCCTTTGCATTTTTTTCAGATGTGACTTCGGTTGCAATGACAATGGTGAAATTTTCCTGAGGGAAAACTTGTGTATCAAACCATCCTTTAGATTCCAAAAAGAACTCTCCATACCGGAATGGTTCCTTATTTTTGATGGCGTGTGCTAATTTTTTGCCAAATTCGGTAACATCGAGGTTGGGGAACAAATTCCAAATACTTTGCCCGAGCATCTGATTTGCAGTTTTTTCCACCATTGCTTCCGCAGAAGAATTCACATACGTGTAATTTCCTTCATTATCCAAGATAAAGACCGCATTGGCGCGAGTTTCCAGGATTTTGTCGAGATATTGTGGTACAAATTTGTGCCAATTCTGTTGCAGAAGTTGCTTTGCATCAAAAAAGCTATCTTCATCTTTGAAAAAGCTTTTGATTTTTTCCAGAAATTCATTCATAGGTGCAGGTATACTAAAACTAAACCAGAGTTATGATTCAAGTCAGCAATTTATCCAAATTTTACGGCGAAAAACGAGCCATTTCAGGGCTCAATTTTAAATTAGAAAAAGGCGAAATAGTCGGTCTTTTGGGGCTTAACGGCGCCGGCAAAACCACTACCATTCGTATCCTTACTGGGTATTTGATCCCTAGTGCAGGGGATGCATCCATTGATGGAAAGTCAATCTTTGACTTTCCTTTGGAAGCCAAACAGAAAATAGGTTATCTTCCGGAGACTCCTCCTCTCTACGAGGACATGACCATCACAGAGTATCTTACTTTTGTTGGTCGGATCAAAAAAATTGAGGAAACCAAACTTGGTTCTGAGATTGAAAAGGTTCTTACTAAAACAAACCTTACTGCTGTTAAGGATAAGTTGATTGGAACCTTATCGCTTGGATTCCGTAAACGAGTGGGAATCGCACAAGCAATTTTGGGTGATCCTGAAATTGTTATTATGGATGAACCCATATCGGGTCTTGATCCCAAACAAATTGTTGAGATACGAAATTTGATTAGAAGTCTCGCTGGTGATCATACAGTTCTTATTTCCAGTCATATCCTGACTGAGATTTATAAAACTTGTGATAAGTTTTTATTTTTACACAAAGGAAGTCTTAAACAGGAACTTTCTTTGTCTCGTTTAGAAGAAGAAATGAATCGACTTGCCGGATGGGAAGTGGGGCTTTCAGGAAAGAGTGCCGAAGAACTCCATACATTCGTAAAATCAGTGATAGGTGATGGTGACAGTGTAGTTGAACTTGGAACCAATAAAGAAGAAATTCAATTTTTGGTTAAAACCATTCATCCTAAACAATTTAAAGAATCCTTATTTTCAAAAGCGATGGCTTCTGGAATTCAAATCGAATCTTTAAAAAAACAAGAAGTGTCTTTGGAACAGATTTTTATGGAGAGAATATGAACTGGCAAACGGCTGTTTGGATCTATAAAAAAGAATTACGATTATTTTTTGGAACTTATATGGGACCTTTGGTTCTTGGGGGAACTGCATTTCTCAATGCCCTTTTCGTAATGATTTTAAATTTTAACGGTACTGCAAATTATGAAATTGCAACCTATATCACTTTTATTTCTTTTATGACAACTATCCTCATTGCAATGGTGATCATTTCTATGGGATCGATTGTGGAAGAACGAAACAAAGGAACTCTGGAATTACTTTTTACCTCTCCCATTACTGATTTGGAAATTGTATTTGGTAAATTCCTATTTGGTGTCACCGTTTGTGGGATCATCACTGTTTTTATCAATGGATTGTTTCCTTTGTTACTCTATTCTTTTTGGAAAGCTCCGTTTTATATGGTAGCTTCTGGTAGTGTAGGAGTATTTTTGTTAGGTGTTTTTACTTTCGCAATTGGGATGTTTGGTTCCAGTCTTGGGAAGAACCAAATGATATCTTTATTGATCTCGGTTCTTATTATTTTGACACTTTGGGTGGTGGGATATTTCTCTCATCTATTCCAAGCAACCACAAGAAAAGTTCTATTTCATCTACATATCTTTTCTCACTTTGCTGCTTTTGCAAAGGGTGTGGTTCCATTGACTGGAATTGTGTTTTTCCTTAGCGGAACATTTTTGTTCTTATATCTTACCGTAAAGGTCTTGGAATCCAGGAGATGGAGGGGATAGACCATGTTTTTAACAGCAGATCGAGTTTTACCATTTATTAGTTTACTTTCACTTTTCGCCTACTTTCTGTTCGATGGAATGGTTGTAGATCCCAAAAAAAGAATTCTTTTTTTCGGTGTAGTCTTTTTATTTTTAGCATCGGATACTATCGTTCGTGCTTTCTCTAAAGGATTAAGAAAAGAAGACCAAAACCGTTACATCGCTGCCAGCTTTGGAATTGGTGCCTTTTTATTATCAGTATTACGTGACTTTCTAGATTTGAAACCAGTTGCTGGATTTAACGAAGAAGTCAGCGCCATTCCGAAAGTAAGAGAATTCTTACTACTTTGTGTGGTGCTTCTTTCTATCGTTTTTTTACTTCAAATCATATTACTGGAGATAGGAAAATCTTCCTTGGAAGCACAAAGTAATTTGGCAAAATCCAAAAGTTCTCTATTACAAAATGCAGTTTTAGGATTTTTGTTTGGTTTGCCGATTCTTGTCGCAGTTAATTATTTTGCGATCAAACGAAACTATAATTTTGATTTGAGTAGCCAGGGTAAATTTT